>NZ_CAJFCI010000076.1 GCF_904061905.1 Zestomonas carbonaria | reverse complement strand
CTCCTGGCCGGCTTCAGCGGCTTTCTGCTTCAGTCGGCAGGCGGCGGACAGGCCGGACGGGCCGGCGCCGACGATGACGACGTCGAATTCCATAAATTCGCGTTCCACAGACAATCTCCTACTCAGGCTTCTTTCTATTTGGAGGGATGGCTCATTCCAGGAGCGATGCGCGGGCATTATATCCACAGCCTTTGCCGGCTCCAATACAAACGTTTGTTTGAATTTCCCCGGGCCTTGCTAGAATCGGACGTCCACGCCTCATGAGTGGCGGTTCTGTCGTATTGACCGAGGTGGGGGATGCGGTCAAGATACGGGCGGTTTTGCGCTTGCCATTCCATGGGCTGACCGTCGGTTCCGGCCGGCGTGCATCACCCGCCAGGCTCCCCCTTGGCGACATTCTTATTCACCGGAGAGTAACGAGGAATCCATGAAGGTTCTTGTAGCTGTCAAGCGAGTGGTCGACTACAACGTCAAGGTTCGCGTCAAGGCGGACAACTCGGGCGTTGACCTGGCCAACGTAAAAATGTCGATGAACCCCTTCTGCGAAATTGCCGTGGAAGAAGCGGTGCGTCTGAAGGAAAAGGGTGTCGCCAGCGAGATCGTCGTGGTGTCCGTCGGTCCGAACGCCGCCCAGGAGCAGCTGCGTACCGCTCTGGCATTGGGTGCCGATCGCGCGATCCTGGTGGAAAGCGCCGAGGAGCTGAACTCCCTGGCCGTGGCCAAGTTGCTGAAAGCCGTGGTCGACAAGGAGCAGCCGCAACTGGTGATCCTTGGCAAGCAGGCGATCGACAGCGACAACAACCAGACCGGCCAGATGCTCGCCGCGCTGACCGGCTACGCCCAGGGTACCTTCGCCTCCAAGGTGGAAGTGGCCGGTGACAAGGTCAACGTCACCCGCGAGATCGACGGCGGCCTGCAGACCGTCGCGCTGAACCTGCCGGCGATCGTCACCACCGACCTGCGCCTGAACGAGCCGCGCTACGCTTCGCTGCCGAACATCATGAAGGCCAAGAAGAAGCCGCTCGACGTGGTCACCCCGGACGCCCTGGGCGTATCCACCGCCTCCAGCGTCAAGACCCTCAAGGTCGAGGCCCCGGCCGCCCGCAGCGCCGGCATCAAGGTCAAGTCGGTGGCCGAACTGGTCGAGAAACTGAAGAACGAAGCGAAGGTGATCTGAGATGGCAATCCTGGTAATCGCTGAGCACAACAACGGCGTCCTGGCCGGTGCCACCCTCAACACTGTTGCCGCCGCCCAGAAGATCGGCGGTGAGATCGCCGTGCTGGTCGCTGGCCAAGGCGTTGGCGCCGTGGCTGAAGCCGCCGCCAAGGTCTCCGGTGTGAACAAGGTGCTGGTCGCCGACAACGCCGCCTTTGCCCACCAACTGCCGGAAAACGTCGCGCCGCTGATCGCGGAGCTGGCCAAGGGTGGTTACAGCCACGTGCTGGCTCCGGCCACCACCAACGGCAAGAACTACCTGCCGCGCGTGGCTGCCCTGCTGGACGTCGACCAGATCTCCGAGATCATCGCTGTCGAGAGCGCCGATACCTTCAAGCGTCCGATCTACGCCGGCAACGCCATCGCCACCGTGCAGTCCAGCGCGCCGGTGAAGGTGATCACCGTGCGGACCACCGGTTTCGACCCGGTGGCGGCGGAAGGCGGTTCGGCCGCCGTTGAAGCGGTCAGCGTCGGTGGCGACGCCGGCAAGTCCGCTTTCGTGGGCGAAGAACTGGCCAAGTCCGACCGTCCGGAACTGACCGCCGCGAAGATCGTGGTGTCCGGTGGCCGTGGCATGCAGAACGGCGACAACTTCAAGCTGCTGTACAGCCTGGCCGACAAGCTGGGTGCCGCGGTGGGTGCTTCCCGTGCCGCCGTCGACGCCGGCTTCGTGCCGAACGACATGCAGGTCGGCCAGACCGGCAAGATCGTCGCGCCGCAACTGTACATCGCCGTCGGTATCTCCGGTGCCATCCAGCACCTGGCAGGCATGAAGGACTCCAAGGTGATCGTCGCGATCAACAAGGACGAAGAGGCGCCGATCTTCCAGGTGGCCGACTACGGCCTGGTTGGCGACCTGTTCGAAGTCGTGCCGGAGCTGGAAAAGCTGGTCTGAGACCTTCGCTTTCCCATCCAGAAGAAACCCGCTCAGTGAGCGGGTTTCTTTTTGCCCCTCATTGCGTGGCCTGGCTGGCGAGGAAGGCGAGATAGTGCTCGGCGGTTTCCTGCGGGCGCTCGAGCATGGGGGCATGGCCACAGTTCTTCATGATCACGACGGTCGGCTTCTGCAGGAGCGGCTTCATCACCTCGATGCTGGATACGTCCAGCAGGCGGTCCCGGTCGCCCCACAGCAGCAGCGTGGGCGCCTGGATCTTCGGCAGCTCCGGTTCCAGGGGGATGTAGCGGTCGAGCAGTTGCTGGAAGATCCTGCGGTTGTTCGAACTGCTGGTGATGGCACGCTCGGCGAGGTACTCCTTGGCTTTTTCCGGCAGGGCCGGCGGATCGACGAAGACGAACTCCAGGAGCTGATCGAAATCCCCGGGTTCGTCCACGATCAGAGGGTTCGGCTCGCCGCGTTCCAGGCGTTGTATCAGTTCGCTTGGCCTGGGAGAGGTGACGCCGGCATTGTCGAAGAGCGCCACCGTCAGCACCTGATCGGGATAGCGGGCGGCGTAAAGGGCGCTGATATGCCCACCCATGGAGTTGCCGACCAGGTGCAGCCTGTCGATGCCGAGCGATTTGGTGAACGCGGCGAGCCGCTCCACCTGGCTGCCGACATCGTAGCTGGCATTGGGTTTGCTGCTGTCTCCGAAGCCGGGGAGGTCCACGGCGATGACGCGATAGCGGTCGGTCAGGTGCTTGGCGAAGCGCGGCCAGTTGTCCTTGTTGGCGCCGAAGCCATGCACGAGCATGATGGTCTGCCCGTCGCGCGGGCCGCCTTCGTAGTAGTGGATGCTGAGTCCGGCCACTTCCTGGCGTTGTTCGGAGAGGCCGGCCGCCTGGCGATCGATGAAGCGGATGCTGGCCAGCAGGGTGGCAGGGGAGAAATACAGTGCCGAGGCCGCCAGGACTATGATGGCTACCAGGGAGGAAAGCAGCTTCTTCATGCGGGGCAGGCCTTTATCGTTAATAGTTATTATGATTCCGTTAACCTAGCATGAAGTCTGTGCCCTGCGAATGAACGCATGCTGGCTCATCGACATATTCAGCAGAGAAACACTGATGCGAGATCGTTCTTTCCTGCGTTGGTTACTGATTGGCCTGGGGCTGCTGCCAGCCCTGGCGGGAGCGGCCGGTAAATGCGAGCGGCTGGTGGCCACCGGCAATCCGGAGTACCCGCCATATCTCTGGCGCGATCCGCTGAGCCCGGACAAACTGATCGGCGCGAATACCGACCTGCTCCAGGAGATCGGCAAGGCGCTCAAGCTGCAGATCGATGTGATCTACACCGGCCCCTGGTCGCGGGCCCAGGACGAAGTGCGCACCGGGCGCGTCGACCTGATCGCAGGGGCTTTCCTGACGCTGTCGCGCCTGGAGCACATGGACTACGTCCATCCGGCGTTCTTCGACACGCCCAGCGTGGTCTGGGTGCACAAGGACAGGGTCTTCCACTATGCGGGGTGGGACGACCTGCGGGGCCGCCTTGGCGGCAACCTGGTGAACAACAGCCATGGCCAGCAGTTCGACGCCTTCGCCAAGGCCAACCTGACCCTGGAGTCGGTGCCGACCCTGACCCAGGCATTCCAGAAGCTCATGCTCGGACGCACCGACTACGTGCTCTACGAGCGCTATCCCGGGGTGGCCTTGGCCGACAGTCTGGGTCTGCTCGGCGATATCGAGGCGCTCGAACCGCCGATTTCCAGCGAGGGGTTGTACCTCACCCTGTCCCACAACTCCGCCTGCAATGACCCGTGGCTGCGCGGACAGTTGGCGAAAAAAATGACAGAATTGGACGCCGCAGGGGTGCCTGAAGCCATCCTGCAGCGCAACCTAGAGCGCTGGAAGCAACAGCAGTTGCAGCCCTCCACGGTACCGAATCAGTAGGAATTCTCAGGTGAGCGACAAACGCATATTGGTAACCGGCCTGGCCTTGCTGGCCCTGGTCGGCTGCGCCAACGATCCCGTGCCGAACGAGCAGATGCGCCTGACCGAGCAGGCTGTGGAGCAGGCCAGGGCGATCGGTGCGACCGACGAGATCGGGGAAATGCAACTGGCCGAGCAGAAGCTGGCCAGGGCCCAGAAGAACATGGGCGAAGAAGACTACAAGCGGGCGCGCGTCCTGGCCGAACAGGCGGAACTGGATGCGCGCCTGGCCGAGGCACGGGTGCTGACCCGGAAAAGCGAGGAACAGCTCGCCGAGCTGAATGCGCGGATCACGCGCCTGCGCAAGCAACTGGGGGATATGCAGTGAGGAGGGATATCGGCCTCGTCGGTCTTTTGCTGACCCTGGGACTGCTGGGTGGCTGTGCCAGCCAGTCGAACAATGGCGAAGCGCTGGAGGCGGCCCGCACGACCTTCCAGAAGGTCAAGGAGGACCCGGACGTGCTGCGCGTGGCGCCCAAGGATGTCATCCGTGCCGGCGAGTCGCTGGCCCGCGCCGACCGCCTGTCCAGCTACTGGGGCAGCGGCAGTGACGTCGATCACTACGCCTACCTGAGCCAGCGCTACAGCGAGATCGCCATCCAGCACACCGAACTCAAGCTCAACGAGGAGCGGCGCGCCAAGCTGGACCTGGAGCGCGACCGCCTGCAACTGGCGCTGCGCGAAGCCAAGCTGCTCAGCGTGCAGCAGCAGGGCAAGTGGCTGGAGGAGCAGATCGTCAGCCTGGCCACCAGCGACGGCAACCGTGGGCTGGTGATGACCCTGGGCGACGTGCTGTTCGATGCCGGAGAAGCGGACCTGAAGCCAGCGGCCAACCGGACCGTCCTCAAGCTGGTCCAGTTCCTCCAGCTCAATCCCCAGCGCATCGTGCGCATCGAGGGCTACACCGACAGCACGGGCGACCGGCAGGACAACCTGGCGTTGTCGCGTGCGCGGGCGCAGGCCGTGGCCGATGCGCTGACCGATCTCGGCATCGATGGCAAGCGCATCCAGGTCGAAGGCTACGGCCAGGACTTCCCGATCGCGGACAACGCGTCCAATCGTGGCCGTGCACAGAACCGCCGTGTCGAGATCGTCTTTTCCGACGAGCAGGGCCGTTTGGGCGCCGGGCGCTGATCCCGTCGTCTGGCAGCGACAGGTGGTACCGGCCGGGCTGGCCCGGCGGTATAGTCCCTCAATCCGGGTGGATGGAGAGATGAGGGCATGCCCGCTCCGATCAGGATCCTGGCCGTCGACGACGATGCCGAGGTCCGCCAGTTGCTGCAGGATTATCTCGGCGGTCATGGCTATCAGGTGACCGTGGCTGCCGACAGCCAGCAGATGCGTGCGCAACTGGCGCAGCAGGTGCCGGATGTCGTGCTGCTGGATGTCGGCCTGCCGGGCGAGGATGGCCTGAGTCTCGCGCGTTTCCTGCGTGAGCATCACGACCTGCCGGTGATCATGATTTCCGGTGCGGGCACGCCGCTGGACCGTATCGTCGGCCTGGAAGTGGGTGCCGACGACTATCTGGCCAAACCCTTCGACCCCCGCGAACTGCTGGCCCGGCTGAAGACGGTGCTGCGCCGTTACCAGCGACAGGGGGGGGAGGGCGCCACCGGCGATGGGGACGAGCAGCAACAGATGCTTGGTCGATGCCGCCTCGACCTGCAGCGCCACCAGTTGTTCGATGCCGATGGCGTCGAGATTCCCTTGACCGCGATGGAGTTCGAACTGTTGCAGGTGTTCGTGCAGCGGCCGAACCGCCCGCTGTCGCGCGACCAGTTGCTCAACCTCACCCAGCAGCGCGACTGGAATCCCTTCGACCGTTCCATCGACATCCGCATCGCGCGGCTGCGCCGCAAGCTCGAGCCTGATCCGGACAAGCCGCAACTGATCCGCACCGTGCGGGGCGTCGGCTACATGTTCGTGCCGTCCTGAACGGCACTTTTGTTTCAATTGTTTCAGTCCTGTTGTCCGGCCTCGGGGCACGCTGGGCACGTCTCTATACTCAGCGTGGATTCCGGACCCCTGCGGAGGCCCCAGCATGAGCCAGCCTATGCCACGAGCCGTGGTCGCCAGCGCAGTGGAGCACCAACTGCGGCAGATCGTCGACGGCAGTAGCGCGGTGATCTACGTGAAGGACCTCGATGGACGCCTGCAACTGGTCAACCCGGCGTTCGAGGCATTGTTCGGACTGAGTGCTGACGAAGCGCTCGGGCGCACCGACTACGAACTGTTCCCGCCGGAGGTGGCCGATGCCCTGCGGGCCAACGACCTGCGCGTCGTGGAGCTCGGGAAGGCGCTAGAGTTCGAGGAGCAGGTGCAACTGGGGAGCGGCACGCGTACCTACCTGTCGAACAAGTTCCCGCTGTTCGATAGCGCCGGGCGGGTCGTCGCGGTGTGCGGGATGTCCACCGATATCAGCGCGCGCAAGCGCCTGGAGGAGGCGTTGCAGCACATCGCCCTGGGCGTTTCCGCCGCCAGCGGGGCGGCGGTGTTCGAGGAGATCGCCCGCTACCTGGCCTATTCGCTGAATGCCGACATCACTTTCGTCGCCCGCTTGCAGGACCCCGTCCGGCAATGCCTGGACACCCTCGCGGTGTATGCCCATGGCCGGTTGCGCGAGAATATCAGCTACGAGCTGGACGGTACGCCTTGTGAGAAGGTGGTCGGCAAGGGTTTCCACCTGATCCCGGAAGGCGCTTGCGAGCGGTTCCCCGAGGACCGTTTTCTCAACGAGTTCGGGCTCGACAGCTATGCCGGCTACCCGCTGTTCGCCAGCGATGGCCGGCCGATAGGACTGATCGCGGCAGCCAGTCGCGGCATGCTGGACGACTACGGGCTGACCGAGGCGCTGCTCAAGGTGTTTTCCGTGCGCGCGGCGGCCGAGATCGAACGCTCCGACGCGGAAGTCAGCTACCGGGAAATCTTCGACAGTTCCGAGGACGCCATCTTCGTCCAGGACCTGCACAGCGGTGTGCTGGTGGACGTCAATCCCAAGGCCTGCCAGGCCTATGGCTACAGCTATGCGGAGATGCTCGGTCTGACCATCGACGACCTCAGTGCGGGCTACCGGCCCTATACCGGCGAGGATGCCGCCGGTTGGCTGGCCCGGGCGCGAGACCTGGGGCCGCAGCGTTTCGAATGGCACCGGCGCAACCGCGACGGCAGCCTGCACTGGGACGAAGTGGTGCTCAAGCGCGCGACCATCGGCGGGGTGGAGCGGATTCTCGCCATCACCCGTGAAATCACCCAGCGCAAGGAGGCGGAGCAGGCGCTGCGCGCCAGCGAGCAGCAGTACCGGGCGATCGTCAGCACGGCGCTGGACTGCATCATCAGCATGGACGGCGAGGGGCGTATCCAGGCCTTCAACCCGGCGGCCGAGCACTGTTTCGGCTACACGCGGGAGCAGGCCATCGGCCGGTCGCTGGTCGAGCTGATCATCCCGGCGCGCAACCAGGAGGCCCATCAGCTCGGCTTTCAGCGCTACCTGCATGGAGGGCCGTTCCTCGGTCGGCGAGTGGAGATCGAGGCCTGCCGGGCGAATGGCCAGGAATTTCCCGCCGAGCTGGCGGTGACCGCGGTGGAGGGACCGCAAGGACCGCAGTTCATCGGCTACCTGCGCGATATCACCGAACTCAAGGAAGCCGAGGCACAGCGCGCGGCGCTGGCCCAGCAGTTGCGCCAGGCGCAGCGGATGGAGGCGATCGGGCACCTCAGCGGAGGGATCGCCCATGACTTCAACAACCTGCTCACCGGTATGCTCGGCTACACGGTCATGGCTGAGGAGCTGGCCGAGCAGTTGCCCGACGAGCGCCTGGGCCACTATCTGACCCGCGTGCAACGGGCGGCGGAAAAGGCCCGGGACCTGATCCAGCAGATGCTCACCTTCAGCCGGGGCAGCCGTGTCCAGCCCCGGGCCGTCAATCTGAGCGAGCGGGTCGGCGGGTTCATCCGCCTGGTGGAATCCAGTCTGCCGGCCAGCGTGGAGATCGAGACCCGCCTGGCACCCGACCTGCCGCCCGCGCTGGTCGACCCGGTGCAGTTGGAGCAGGTGCTGATGAACCTGTGCATCAACGCCCGCGATGCCATGTCCGGCGTCGGTCGCCTGCGGGTGACGCTGCAGGCCCAGCAGCCGAGCCAATGCCGCTGTGCGTCCTGCCAGCAGGTGTTCTCCGGGCGCTACCTGGTGCTCAGCGTCAGCGACAGCGGTCCGGGCATCGCGGCGGCGGTGCGCGAGCACATGTTCGAGCCATTCTTCACGACCAAGGCCAGCAGGCAGGGCAGCGGGATGGGGCTGTCGCTGGTGCACGGTATCGTGCACGAATATGCCGGGCATATCCTGGTCGATTCGCGAGAGGGCATGGGCAGCACCTTCCAGGTCTTCCTTCCGGCGCTGGCGGAGGACACGCCCTGTCCGGACAACCCGGCCGAGCAGGAGGCGGCTGCGCAGTCGGTGCGCCTGCAGGGGAGGGTGGCGGTGGTCGACGACGAGGGGCTGGTCTCTGAGTTCATGGCCGATCGCCTGTCTGGCTGGGGCTTGCAGGTTCGCTGCTTCGACGATGCCGAACAGGCCGGCGGGGTGCTCTGCGCCGATCCCTTCGCCTGGGATTTCGTCATTCTCGACCAGTGCATGCCGCGCCTGACCGGGCTGCAACTGGCTCGCCGTTTACTGGCCCTGCGTGCCGACCTGCCGATCGTGCTGTACAGCGGCTTCAGCGATCAGCTCAGCGAGGCCCAGGTCCAGGCGGAAGGGCTCAAGGCCATGCTGCGCAAGCCACTGGACCAGGCTCAGTTGCATCGCCTGCTGCGCCGGCACCTGGCCAGGCCAGAGTCATGATGCACTCCTGAAACAATCTGCGCGTTTGCGGACATGCCGGCGATACATGCCGGCCATAACCTGCCCCTGGCAGCGGAAAGCCGCGCCAATAGCCCCCTCACTCTGCCTGATTCGCGCGGCGGCCGGCCGGGCCGGGTCATACGGTCGCCTGTTTGCCGAGGAGCCGAACATGTTCAAGCGAATTTCCATCTTCCTCTACGGCCTGACCAGCTATGCGATCTTCCTGGCCACCTTCCTGTGCCTCATCGCCTTCGTCGGCAATTTCCCGCTCCTGCCGGCCAGCCTCGATGGAGTTCCCCGCCTGCTGCCACTGGAGGCGCTGGGCATCGATATCCTGCTGCTGGCGATGTTCGCCGTGCAGCACAGCCTGATGGCACGGCCGGCGTTCAAGCGCTGGTGGACCCGCTGGGTTCCGGTAGAGGCCGAGCGCAGCACCTATGTGCTGTTTTCCAGCCTGGCCCTGCTCCTGCTGATGGTCTTCTGGCAACCGGTAGGGGGCGTGTTCTGGTCGGCGGAGCATCCCCTCATTCGTGGGTTGCTGTACGCGGTGTTCGCCAGTGGCTGGTTGCTGGTGCTGTACAGCACCTTCCTGATCAACCACTTCGACCTGTTCGGGCTGCGCCAGGTGTGGCTGCAACTGCTTGGCCGGCCTTATCGGCCGTTGCCGTTCAAGACCCCGGGGGCCTATCGCATCGTGCGTCATCCCTTGTATGTCGGCTGGTTCATCGCCTTCTGGGCGACCCCCGACATGACCATGACCCACGCGCTGTTCGCGCTGCTGATGACGACCTATATCCTCTCCGCCATCCAGTTGGAGGAGCGCGATTTGCAGGTCATGCACCCGGAGTATGCCGATTATCGCCGCGAGGTACCGATGCTGGCGCCGCGTTTCGGCCGGAGCGACAAGTCGCTGCGAAACGACGAGACGGCGGCCTGAGGCCGCAAACGAAAAAGGCGCCCGAAGACGCCCTTTTCCTGTCCGGATCAGCTTACTGGCCGGTCCAGCGCTTCAGGACCAGGGTGGCGTTGGTACCACCGAAGCCGAAGCTGTTGCTCATCACCACGTCGACCTTGGCGTTTTCCTCGGTGGCGCGCAGGATCGGCAGATCGGCGACCTCCGGATCCAACTCGTCGATGTTGGCCGAGCCGGCGAGGAAGTTGCCTTCCTGCATCAGCAGGCAGTAGATGGCTTCCTGCACGCCGGCGGCGCCCAGGGAGTGGCCGGACAGACTCTTGGTCGAGCTGATCTTCGGTGCTTTGTCGCCGAATACTTCTCGAACGGCGCCGATTTCCGCCACATCACCCACCGGAGTGGAGGTGCCGTGGGTGTTCAGGTAGTCGATCGGCGTGTCGACGGTGGACAGCGCCTGCTGCATGCAGCGGATCGCGCCTTCGCCGCTCGGGGCGACCATGTCGTAGCCATCGGAGGTGGCGCCATAACCGATGATTTCGGCATAGATCTTGGCGCCGCGCTTGAGGGCGTGCTCCAGTTCCTCGACCACCACCATGCCGCCACCGCCGGCGATGACGAAGCCGTCACGCTTGGCGTCGTAGGCGCGCGAGGCCTTTTCCGGGGTTTCGTTGTACTGGGTGGAGAGGGCGCCCATGGCATCGAACAGGCAGCTCTGGCTCCAGTGTTCTTCTTCGCCGCCGCCGGCGAACACCACGTCCTGCTTGCCGAGCTGGATCTGCTCCATGGCTTGGCCGATGCAGTGCGCGCTGGTAGCACAGGCCGAGGAAATGGAGAAGTTGACGCCCTTGATCCGGAACGGCGTGGCCAGGCAGGCCGACACGGTGCTGCCCATGGTGCGGGTCACGCGGTATGGGCCGATACGCTTGACGCCTTTTTCGCGCAGGGTGTCGATAGCTTCCATCTGGTTGACGGTGGAGGCGCCGCCGGAACCAGCGATCAGGCCGGTGCGCGGGTTGGAGACTTGCTCCTCGCTCAGACCGGAATCCTTGATCGCCTGTTCCATGGCCAGGTAGGCGTAGGCCGCCGCGTCACCCATGAAGCGGTAGACCTTGCGGTCGATCAGCTCTTCCAGATTCAGGTCGACCGAGCCGGAGACCTGGCTGCGCAGGCCCATCTCGGCATAGGACGGGTTGAAGCGGATACCGGCGCGCCCGGCGCGCAGGTTGGCGGAGACGGTGTCTTTGTCATTGCCCAGGCAGGAGACGATACCCAGGCCGGTAATCACGACGCGACGCATGCGGATAACCCTTAGAAATTGTCAGTGGAGGTGAACAGGCCGACGCGCAAGCCCTCGGCACTGTAGATTTCGCGGCCATCGACGCTGACGCTGCCGTCGGCGATGGCGAGGATCAGCGAGCGGTTGATGGTGCGCTTGATATGAATGTTGTAGGTGACTTTCTTGGCGGTCGGCAGGACCTGGCCGAAGAATTTCACTTCGCCGGAGCCCAGGGCGCGGCCGCGGCCGGGATTGCCCTGCCAGCCGAGGAAGAAGCCGACCAGTTGCCACATGGCGTCGAGGCCGAGGCAGCCCGGCATCACCGGGTCGCCTTCGAAGTGGCAGGCGAAGAACCACAGGTCGGGATTGATATCCAGCTCGGCGACCAACTCACCTTTGCCGTACTTGCCGCCGACTTCGCTGATGTGAGTGATGCGATCCACCATCAGCATGTTGGGGGCCGGCAGTTGCGCGTTTCCCGGACCAAAGAGTTCGCCGCGGCTGCAGCGCAACAGGTCTTCCCGGGTAAAGGCGGTTTGTTTGGTCATGCGAACTCCTCAATGATCCCTGTCCATGTCACAGGGGGGCGGATCCCAGGGCTGCGACGC
Source organism: Zestomonas carbonaria (assembly GCF_904061905.1). Classification (GTDB taxonomy): domain Bacteria; phylum Pseudomonadota; class Gammaproteobacteria; order Pseudomonadales; family Pseudomonadaceae; genus Aquipseudomonas; species Aquipseudomonas carbonaria. Next base: position 173,836 of record NZ_CAJFCI010000076.1, on the reverse strand, counting down.
ACCCACGGCGCTTCGTCAGCCTAGTCATAGACTGTTGCCTGTTGGTGAAAGTCACAGTGCACCGAGCACAGTTGTACACCATGGAGCGGCAGGATGGGGGAGCATCTGCCGAAGGGCGGCGTATCGCGGCGACAATTCCCAACTTCATGCCGGGGGCAGCCAGCGTTGCAGGACGCGTTGCAGGTCGGCGCGCTTGAAGGGTTTGGCCAGGTAGTCGTTCATGCCGGCTTGCAGGCAGGCCTCGCGGTCTCCCTGCAAGGCGTTGGCGGTCAGGGCGATGATCGGCGGCCCGGCCTGTTCGTCCAGTTCGCGGATTTTCCGGGTCGCTTCGTAGCCGTCCATGACCGGCAGGCGGCAGTCCATGAGAATCGCGGCAAAATGTTTCTGGGAGGCGCTGTGCACCGCCTGGGCGCCGTCGGTCACCAGGCTGACCTGGTAGCCGAGGCTGCGCAGCATTGCTTCGATGACGGTCTGGTTGACCGGGTTGTCTTCCACCAGGAGCACCTCCTGGCCGCTGCTCGGGGCGCTGGTCTCGGTCTGGCGCTGTTTCACCTCGGCACTCTTCTCGCGGAAGGGCATGGGTATTTCGAGGGCGAATACCGAGCCATGACCTTCGCGGCTTTCCGCGCGCAGGGTGCCGCCCATGCGTTCGGCCAGGGTCCGGGCGATGGCCAGGCCGAGGCCGGTGCCGCCGTAGCGCCGGGAGATCGAGCTGTCGGCCTGCTGGAAGGCGTCGAACATGCCTTCCAGGCGTTCCGCCGGGATACCGATGCCGCTGTCGTGCACCGCGCAGTTGAACCAGAGCACCTCGTGGTCCAGCACCTGCCAGCGCGCTTCCAGGCGGATGCCGCCTTCTTCGGTGAACTTCAGCGCATTGCCGAGCAGGTTGACCAGTATCTGCCGGATGCGCGTCGGGTCGCCGCGCACTTCGAGCCGTTCGAGGCCCGGCTGGGCTTCCAGGCGTAGTTCCAGGCCGCGTTGCTGGGCGCTGTGCTGGAAGACCTGGACCGAGCTCTGCAGCAGGTCCAGCAGGTTGAAGGGGATCTGCTCCAGCTCCAGGGCGCCGCGCTCGATGCGCGAGAAGTCGAGGATGTCGTTGATCACCTTGAGCAGGTGCTCGGTGGACTCGGTGGCCAGGGCCGCGTATTCCGCCTGCTCCTGGGTCATCTCGGTAGTTTCCAGCAGTTGCAGCATGCCGAGCACGCCGTTCATGGGCGTACGTAGTTCGTGACTCATCATCGCCAGGAACTCCGACTTGATGCGGTTGGCCTGCTCGGCCTCTTCGCGGGCGTTGATCAGTTGGGTCATCGCCTGATGCTGTTCGCGACTGGCCTGGTCCAGGGCGCTGGCGAGGTTGTTGATGTGCCGCGCGAGGTCGCCCAGTTCACCTTCGTCGCTGGTCGGCAGCCGGCTGCTGTAGTCGCCCGACTGGATTGCTTCCACCGCCTTGCCCATGGCGCTGATCGGTTGCGAAAGGCGGCGCGCCAGGCGGCGTGCGACCAGGAAGGTGATCACCAGGGCGAGCATGACGAGCAGGGCGGCCTTCAGGAGGATTTCCTGCTGGCGGCTGCTGAACGCGTCGTTGGACATGCCGACCACTACGCGGCCGAGGTAGTCCTCGGGGCTGTCCAGGCGCTCGAGGTTGTATGGCAGCGGCCCGACGCGCTGCCGGTAGATGGGCGCATGGAAGATTTCCACCTGGGTGGCGGGCTGGTCGGTGGGGCGCTCGACGTAGGCGAGGATGCTGTCCTCCCGGTCGCGCACCTCCAGGAAACGCACGTGCGGCGTGTCCTGCGTGGCCTTGAGCAGGTTGTTGAGCACCTGCTGGTTGCCGTTGATCACCCCGTATTCGGTGGCGGGGGCGAGCTGGTTGGCGATCAACTGGCCGGTGTGGTTCAGCTCCTGGCGCAAGTCCTGGAGGCGGGCGAAGATGAAGAAGGCGGTCAGCAGCAGGGTCAGCAGCAGCGCCGGGCCGAGGCTGACCAGTTGGGTACGGGTGTGGATGTCCCAGCCATGGCGCAGCTTCATGGCCGGGATTCTCGTGTCGGTCGGCGCGGCGGCAGGGAGCGGCGCATCCTGTGGCCTCGTGACAAATCGTCCGTGGGGAGTGCTGACATGCTAGAACTCTAGTTCCGGGCTCGGGGAAATGCAGTGTCGAGGATTGGCGGCGAGTCGCCCCGCCATGTCGGTCATACTCTATCGTCAGCGCCGCCCGGCGTGAATTGTGCAAGATTATCAATAGCTTCTGTACGTGCGGGCAAACACTGGCCGGTCACCGACCGCTCCGTATAATGCCGGCAATCGCCATGCGGATGGCTCACGACGGATTTCTTATGACAGAGCAGCAACCCATTGCCGTCCTCGGCGGCGGCAGTTTCGGCACGGCGATCTCCAACCTGCTGGCGGAGAACGGACAGCAGGTGCGCCTGTGGATGCGCGATGCCGAGCAGGCCGAGGCGATACGGACGACCCGGGAGAGCCCGCGCTATCTCAAGGGCGTGAAGGTGCATGCCGGCGTCGAGCCGGTCACCGACCTGGCCGAGACCCTGGCGGGCAGCGAGCTGATCTTCGTCGCCCTGCCGTCCAGCGCCCTGCGCGCGGCGCTGCAGCCCTACGCCGGGCAACTGGCCGGCAAGCGACTGGTCAGCCTGACCAAGGGCATCGAGGCGCAGAGCTTCAAGCTGATGAGCCAGATTCTCGAGGATATCGCCCCGCAGGCGCACATCGGCGTGCTGTCCGGCCCCAACCTGGCTCGCGAGATCGCCGAGCACGCGCTGACCGCCACCGTGGTGGCCAGCGAGGATGAGGCACTGTGCCGCCACGTGCAGGCCGTGTTGCACGGCCGCACCTTCCGCGTCTATGCCAGCGGCGACCGTTTCGGCGTGGAACTGGGCGGTGCGCTGAAGAACGTCTACGCGATCATCGCCGGCATGGCCGCCGCGCTGGGCATGGGCGAGAACACCAAGAGCATGCTGATCACCCGGGCGCTGGCGGAGATGACCCGCTTCGCCGTCAAGCTCGGCGCCAACCCGATGACATTCCTGGGCCTTGCCGGCGTCGGCGACCTGATCGTCACCTGTTCGTCGCCGAAGAGCCGTAACTTCCAGGTCGGCTTCGCCCTCGGCGAGGGCCGCAGCCTGGAGGAGGCGGTGACGCGCCTGGGCGAGACGGCGGAAGGGGTGAACACCCTCAAGGTGCTCAAGGCCAAGGCCGAGGAGCTGCAGATCTACATGCCGTTGGTCGCCGGTTTGCATGCCATTCTGTTCGAGGGTCGTACGTTGGCCCAGGTGATCGAAGCGTTGATGCGTGGCGAGCCGAAGACCGACGTGGATTTCATTTCCCCGCAGGGGTTCTAGGAGAGTTCTCATGAGCGAAAGCAACGATCTGCAGCGCGAATCCATCCTGCTGCGCATCCTGTGGATGGCGGTCTTCGTCATCGTCTGGCAGGTCGCCGAGCTGGTGCTGGGCGTCGTGGTGCTGCTGCAACTGGGCTACCGGCTGTTCTATGGCGCGCCGAACGCCACGTTGCTGGGGTTTGGCGACAGCCTCAGTCAGTACCTGGCGCAGATCGGCCGTTTCGGCACCTTCAACACAGAGGAAAAGCCCTGGCCGTTCTCCGACTGGCCTGTGCCGCGTGAGCCGGAAGGCGAGGCGCCGCACGCGATTCCGCCGGCCGAGCACCCGGTGCGCGACGAAGAGCCCAAGCTATGAGGCTATGGTTGCTGCGCCACGGCGAAGCGGAGCCGCAGGCGCGCACCGACGCGGTGCGCCAGTTGACTGGCCACGGCCGCAAGGAAGTCCGCCAGGCGGCCGCGCAACTGGACGGCCGCCCGCTGGAGGCGATCCTCGCAAGCCCCTATGTGCGGGCCCAGCAGACCGCCGAACAGGTGCGTGAAGTGCTCGGCCTGCACCTGCCGATCACCACCGTGCCCTGGTTGACCCCGGACAGCGACCCGCGCGAAGCGCTGCGCCAGCTCGACGCCTATGAAGGCCGCGAAGTGCTGCTGGTCAGCCACCAGCCTTTCATCGGCGATCTTGCCGGCATGCTGCTCCACGGCCACCGCGACCAGCCGCTGCCGATGCGTACCGCCAGCCTCGCCGAGTTCGACGGCGAACTGTTCGCCGCCGGCGCGATGGAACTGCTGGCGCTGGTCCATCCGAGCTGACCGCCGGGCGGGCCAGGCGTCTGGCGCCGAAGCCCGCCGTGCGACTACACACGGAAACATTTCTCGGCTTGCACCTCCGTTTTGTGCATGGAATATTCGCCCAAGCAAGTGCTTGGTTGACTGTCTCCATAACAATAATTAGGAGGGTGTCGTGGCTGATGCAATGCGTTTGCCGCTTGAGGTGTTCTACGAGCGTGAAGCTCGTCATCCCGATAAGCGCTACATGGTCCAGCCGCTGGGTGGCGGCCGTATCGAGGAACTGACCTGGGCCGAGGTAGGCGAACAGGCACGGCGCGCCGCCAACTGGCTGCGTTCCCGCGAACTGCCCCAGGGCAGCCGTATCGCGATCATTTCCAAGAACTGCGCGCACTGGATCATCGCCGACCTGGCGATCTGGATGGCCGGGTACGTCTCGGTGCCCCTGTATCCCAATCTCACCGCCGAATCCGCCCGCCAGGTGCTCGAGCACTCCGAGGCGGCGCTGGTGTTCGTCGGCAAGCTGGACGACTGGCCGGCCATGGCGCCCGGCATGCCCGACGGCGTGCCGACCGTGGCGCTGCCGCTGCATCCCGAAGGACGGTTCGACTACCAGTGGAGCGACCTGCAGGCCTGCTCGCCGATCCGCGACACCCCGACAGGCGCCGCGGACCAGCTCGCCACCATCATCTACACCTCCGGCACCACCGGCACGCCGAAAGGCGTGATGCACAACTTCGGCAACTTCGCGTTCGCCGCCGAGAACGGCCTGAAACTGTTCGAGACCACCGACGACGACCGGCTGATTTCCTATCTGCCGCTGTGCCACGTGGCCGAGCGCGCCTTCGTCGAGATGGGCTCGCTGTACGGCGGGCAGACGGTGTTCTTCGCCGAGAGCCTGGACACCTTCCTGGAAGACCTCAAGCGCGCGCGGCCGACCCTGATGTTCGGGGTGCCACGCATCTGGACCAAGTTCCAGATGGGCGTGTATGCGAAGATGCCGGCGGCGAAGCTGGATTTCCTCCTCAAGCTGCCGATCATCGGCCGCATCGTTGGCCGCAAGGTGCTCGCCGGGCTCGGCCTGGATGCGCTGCGCATGGCCCTGTGCGGCGCCGCTCCGGTGCCCGAGGCGTTGCTGCGCTGGTATCAGCGCCTGGGTCTGGACGTGCTCGAGGTCTACGGCATGACCGAGAATTGCGGCTATTCGCACCTCTGCCGGCGGGGCAAGATCAAGACCGGCTGGATCGGCCAGGCGAGCCCGGGCGTGGAGGTGCGCATCAGCGAGGAGGGCGAGGTGCAGGTGCGCAGCGGCGCGACCATGCAGGGCTACTACAAGGACCCGGAGCGGACCGCCGAAGCCATCACCGCCGACGGTTTCCTGCGCACCGGCGACAAGGGCGAGGTGGACAGCGAGAACTACCTGCGCCTGACCGGACGGCTCAAGGAGATCTTCAAGACCAGCAAGGGCAAGTACGTGGCGCCGGCGCCGATCGAGAACCGCCTGGCGGTGCATCCGCTGATCGAGCAGGTTTGCGTGGTCGGCGACAGCCTGCCGCAGCCGATGGCGCTGTGCGTGCTGTCCGAGGTCGGTCGTCGCGAGGCGGCGAACGGTACCACCTCGGAACTGGAAAACAGCTTCCGCACCCTGTTCGATGAGGTGAACAAGGCGCTCGACAAGCACGAGCGATTGCTCACCCTGGTGTTGCTCAAGGAGATCTGGGCGGTGGAGAACGGCTTCCTGACGCCGACCCTGAAGATCAAGCGCAACGTGGTGGAAAGCGCCTACCAGGGGCATTTCCAGACCTGGCTGGACCGTCGCGAGACGGTGCTCTGGCACGATTGAGGAGAAATCATGAGCTTGTGGCGCACCACACCCGACCTGGAGCAGCTCAACGCCACGTTGCGCAATACCATCGGCGAACAGTTGGACATCCGCTTCGAGTCGTTCGACGACGAATCGCTCACCGCCAGCATGGTGGTCGACCGGCGCACCCACCAGCCCTACGGCCTGCTGCACGGCGGCGCGTCCGTGGTGCTGGCGGAAACCCTCGGTTCCACCGCCAGCTTCCTGTGCATCGACAGCCGCAAGTACTACTGCGTGGGCCTGGAGGTGAACGCCAATCACCTGCGCGGTCTGCGCAGCGGGCGGGTCACCGCGGTGGCGCGGCCCGTGCACCTGGGGCGCACCACCCATGTCTGGGATATTCGCCTGAGCGGCGAGGATGGCAAGTCCAGTTGCATCTCGCGGCTGACCATGGCCATCGTGCCGCTCGGGGAGGAACCGCCCAAGGCCTGAGCCGCCAGCCATAGTCTTTGGCCATAGTGCCGTCAGTTGCGTCATTGCCCGGCGGGCGTTGCCTGCCGGACAATCCCCCGATGTCCCGTCCGCAGACCATGATCATGCCGCAACCGGTTTTCTTCGCCCACGCCAACGGCTTTCCCTCGGCCACCTACGGCAAGCTGTTCGACGCACTCGCGCCGCACTACCAGGTGCGCCATCTGGACCGGCACGGCCACGACCCGCGCTTTCCGGTCGGCGATAACTGGGAGGCGCTGGTCGAGGAACTGATCCACCACCTGGAACGGCTGGATGCGCCGGTGTGGGGCGTCGGTCATTCGCTTGGCGGCGTGCTGCATTACCGCGCCGCGTTGCGTCGCCCGGAGCTGTACCGGGGCGTGGTGATGCTGGATTCGCCGATGCTGCCGTTGGCCGCCCGGCTGGCGATCCGCACTGCCAAGCGCTTCGGCCTCATCGACCGGCTCACCCCGGCCGGACGGACCCTGGGGCGCCGCGAGACCTTCAACGATCCGGCCGAGGCGCGCGAATACTTCGCCGGCAAGACGCTGTTCCGCCATTTCGACCCGGACTGCCTGGACGCCTACGTCCACCATGCGTTGCAGCCGAGCGGGGATGGACTGCGCCTGCGCTTCGATCCGGCCACCGAGATCAGCATCTATCGCACCGTGCCGCACAACAATCCCGGACGGCCGCAGCAGTTGCGGGTGCCGCTGGCGGTGGTGCGTGGCGACCGCAGCCGGGTGGTGCGCAATCAGGACGTGCGCCTGGTGAATCGGGTGCCACGCGGCGAATGCCTGACCCTGCCGGGCGGCCACATGTTCCCGCTGGAGCGGCCGCAGGACACCGCCGAGACGCTCAAGCGGCTGTTCGCCCGCTGGCAGGGCCAGGCATGACCCTGCCGGTCGAGGAGGTACGCCTGAGCCTGCCGCACATCGAACTGGCGGCGCATATCCACGGTCCCGAGGATGGCCTGCCGGTGCTGGCGGTGCACGGCTGGATGGACAACGCGATGAGCTTCGCGCGGCTGATCCCCAAGCTGCACGAGTTGCGCATCGTCGCCGTCGACCTGGCCGGCCACGGCTATTCCGATCACCGTCCGCCGGGCGCCGCCTATACCATCTGGGACAACGTCCACGACCTGCTCCAGGTTGCCGACCAGTTCGGCTGGGAGCGCTTCTCGCTGCTCGGCCACTCCATGGGCGCCATCGTCTCGACCCTGCTGGCCGGCACCATGCCGCAGCGCGTCGAGCGCCTGGCGTTGATCGATGCGATCGTCCCGCCGACCGCCCAGCCCGAGGACACGCCGCTGGAGCTGGCCAAGGCGCTGGAGGCGCAAAGGGCCCTGGCCGGCAAGCGCAAGCGCGTCCACGACAGCTTCGAGAAGGCCATCGAGGCGCGCATGAAGGGCAAGGTCCCGGTCAACCGCGAGGCTTCCGAACTGCTCGCCCAGCGCGGCGTGATGCCGGTGCCGGGAGGCTACATCTGGCGCACCGACAACCGCCTGACGCTGCCCACGCCGATCCGCCTGACATTGCCGCAGGCGCTGGCTTTCGTGCACCGCATCACCTGCCCGGTGAGCCTGGTGCTGGCCAGCCAGGGCATCATGAAGAAGACTCCCGGTGCCCAGGAGTTGCTCAAGGACTTGCCCATCGAGATCACCGAGATTCCCGGCTGTCATCATCTGCACCTCGAAGACGAGGAGGGCGCGCAGGCGGTTGCAGACTGTTTCAATCGCTTCTTCCAGGCGACTTGACGCAGGGCGGCTGAACGGCAAGTCTGCACACGGACTGCCAAGGAGATCACGATGATCGAGCTGTACACCGCCGCCACGCCGAACGGGCACAAGGTATCCATCGCCCTCGAGGAGCTAGGCCTGCCCTACGAAGTGCACGCGCTGAGCTTCGACAAGAAGGAGCAGAAAGCCCCGGCATTCCTCAGGATCAATCCCAACGGCCGCATTCCGGCCATCGTCGATCGCGACAATGATGGCTTCGCCGTGTTCGAGTCCGGTGCCATCCTCATCTACCTCGCCGAGAAGACCGGCCAACTGATGCCCCAGGACGTCAAGGGACGTTCGCGGGTGATCCAGTGGCTGATGTTCCAGATGGGCGGCATCGGCCCGATGCAGGGCCAGGCCAACGTGTTCTATCGCTACTTCCCGGAGAAGCTGCAGCCGGCCATCGACCGCTACCAGCACGAGACCCGGCGCCTCTACGAAGTGCTCGACGGCCGCCTGGGCGAGGCGGAATACCTGGCCGGCGACTACAGCATCGCCGACATCGCCACCTTCCCCTGGGTGCGCCTGTACGAGTGGGCGGGGGTGCCGATCGACGGTCTCGAACACTTGCAGCGCTGGCTGGCGGCCATCGAGTCGCGCCCGGCGGTGCAGCGTGGCCTGCGGGTGCCCGAACGCCGCGAACCGGACGAGAAAGCTGTCGCGTCCGCCCAATCGATGCTGATGAAGTGAAGCGGCCGATGCGATGGACTCTATGTCTGGCCGGTTGTTTCGGCATGATGAGCGCGCTGGCGGCCGATCTGCCGGGTAGCAGGGATCTGCCCGAGGTGCCGCGCTTCCCGAATGCGGGGATCGTCGGCTTCCGCGAGGTCGGCGATGTGCAGCGCGTCTATCCCCAGGGACCGGTTCGCCGGATCAGCAACCAGGTGCGCTACGAGGAGCAGGTCGAGGTGCAGGGCCAGCTCACCGCGGTGACCTACCAACTGCCTCGCGAGCACCTGGGCGAGCAGGCCTTCGAGGCGACCCGCAAGGCCTTGCAGGAGCAGGGCGCCGAGCTGCTCTACTGGTGCGACGGGCGCGACTGCGGCTCCAGCAGCCTGTGGGCCAATGCGGTGTTCGGCAATGCCACGCTGTACGGGCCGGACGATCAGCAGGACTACCTGCTGATGCGCCTGGACGAGGACAGCCTGCTGGCGCTGTACGGCATCACCCGTGGCAATCGCCGCGCCTACCTGCATGTCGAGCAGGTCCGGGCCGCGCAGCCGCTGGGCGATCTGCTGCCGACCCCGGGAACCCTGCTGCGTCAGTTGCGCGCCACCGGCGAGCTGGCCTTGCCGCGTCTCGATGGCGAGCCGCAGCCGGCCTGGAGCGAGCTGCTGGCGCGCAGCCTGAACCTCGACAGCACCTTGCGGGTCAGCTTGTCCGGAGCCCATGCCGAGGCCTGGCGCGAGGCTTTGGTGCAACTCCGGGTACGCGCCGCGCGCCTGGAACTGGACGCCGGTCAGGAGACACCGGGACTGAGCCTCAAATTGTTGCGCTAGAGCATTCCACTCCTTGATAGCGAGACCCGGGTCGGTCATCTTGTGCGCCACTGACCCGGTCTCACCGAATTCTTCGCTATCCCAGGAGTGCCCCCATGCCCAATAACGACCGCCTGTTGCTGCAGATTCTGGTGCTGGCGTTGCTGGGCGCCAGCCTGTGGGTGCTGGCGCCGTTCTGGTCGGCGCTGTTCTGGGCCGCCGTGCTGTCGTTCGCCAGTTGGCCGCTGATGCCGTTGTTGACCCGCGCGCTGAAAGGCCACGTCACGGCGGCGGCGACTATCCTCACCCTGGGCTGGATGCTGCTGGTGGCGGTGCCGCTGGTGATGCTCGGCTTCAACCTGGCCGACCATATCCGCGACGCCATGGACCTGGTCAAGGACCTGCAATTGCGCGGCTTGCCAGCGGCGCCATCCTGGCTGGACGACATCCCCCTGGTGGGCGAGCGGCTGGTCGCGCTGTGGGCCACCATCGACCAGCAGGGCGCGGAGTTCTTCGACAGCCTCAAGCCCTACATGGGGCAGGTCGGCAATTGGTTGCTGGCGCGCAGTGCGCAGATCGGCGCCGGAGTGCTCGAACTGGCCCTGAGCCTGGTGCTGGTGTTCTTCTTCTATCGCGACGGCCCGCGCATGGCGACCCTGGTGCACAGCGGCCTGCACCGGCTGATCGGCGACCGCGCCGACCATTACCTGGAACTGGTGGCCGGCACCGTGCAGCGGGTGGTCAACGGCGTGATCGGCACCGCCGCCGCGCAGGCGCTGCTGGCGCTGATCGGTTTCTGGATCGCCGGCGTGCCGGGGGCGCTGGTGCTCGGCCTGCTGACCTTCGCCCTGAGCCTGATCCCCATGGGCCCGCCGCTGATCTGGATTCCCGCCACCGCCTGGCTGGTCTGGCAGGGTGAGTATGGCTACGCGGTGTTCCTCGCCATCTGGGGCACGTTCATCATCAGTGGCGTGGACAACGTGCTGAAGCCCTACCTGATCAGCCGTGGCGGCAACCTGCCGCTGGTGGTGGTGCTGCTCGGGGTGTTCGGCGGCCTGGTGGCCTTCGGCTTCATGGGCCTGTTCCTCGGCCCGACCCTGCTGGCGGTGGCCTATAGCCTGGTCGGCGACTGGATCGCCCACGATCCGGCGCAGCAACAGAACGTGGAGACGGTGGGCGAGCGGGTGACGGAGAAGCCGCCGGTCTGACGGCGGAGGAATCCTTTCGTTCTTTTTGGATTCCCGCGTTCGCGGGGAACCAATGAACAGCGCGGGGAGTGCCCTCAGCCGTTCTCCTGCTCGTAGCGGTCCAGCGTGTCGCTGGCGATCTGCCGGCCCAACTGGATCAGCTCCGGCGCCTTGTAGAACTCGAAGAAGCGACAGACCTTCTTCGGCACGTTGATCACCAGGTCCGGCGGGTAGCCGGCGATCTTGTATTGCGCGAGGGAGGTCTGCATGACCTCGAAGCTCTGGTTGATCAGGTCCAGCAGCGAGGCGGGCCCGATGCTGCTGACCACCACCGAGCCTTCGGCCGACTTCGGGGCGCCCTCGCTTTCCGGCGCGGCGGCGGGCTGCTGGGCCTGGGGCGAGGCCGATTCCTCGAGCCAGGGATTGGGTTCTGGCGGCTGCAGCTCGGCGCTGCGTTCGAGCAGTAGCACATCCTGTTCCTGATCGTTGCCGCGCGCGCGGAAGGGCAGGCGCGCGCTGAGCGAGGCCATCAACTGGTCGATGCGTCCCTTGAGGGCCGGCGAGCGCTCGATTACCGGCAGGTGGTACTGCTTCTGGTTGGTGGCATTGAGGTTGACGGCGACGATCAGGTCGCAGTGGCTGGACACCACCGGCACGATCGGCAGGGGGTTGAGCAGGCCGCCGTCGATCAGCATGCGGTTGCCCTGGATCACCGGGGTGAACAGGCTGGGGATGGCTGCCGAGGCGCGCATGGCCTGGTGCAGGCAGCCTTCCTGGAACCAGATTTCCTGCTGGTTGGTGAGGTCGGTGGCGACCGCGGTGTAGGGGATGTTGAGGTCTTCGATATCGATCTCGCCGACGATGTCGCGAATCCGCCCGAACACCTTCTCGCCGCGGATGGCTCCGAGGCGGAAGCTGACATCGAGCAGGCGCAGCACGTCGAGGTAGTCCAGGCTCTCGATCCAGGCGCGGTATTCGTCGAGCTTGCCGGCGGCGTAGATGCCACCGACCACCGCGCCCATCGAGCACCCGGCGATGCAGCCGATCTCGTAGCCGCGTGCCTCCAGCTCGGCGATCACGCCGATGTGCGCGTAACCGCGTGCGCCACCCGACCCCAGCACCAGGGCTACTCGCTTGCTTGTCATGGCACTTCCCCCTTCCAGCACAGCCATTGTTCGAACATACGCGCGCGTTCGCGGCACGCCAAGGCGCAGGGCGGCTAAAATCCGGCCAGTCGTCGTGGAATCGTTTTCGTTGGCGCGTTGTCCTAACTGGCAACGGTTCTCTCATCCAAGGAGCAATACCCCCATGAAAGCCCTGATCTACCTGCCTGTTTTCGCTCTTCTGCTGGCCGGTTGCGCAGGCAAGACCGCCTACCGCGAAACCTGTGCCAACCAGTTGGACGCCGCCTGGAAGGAGCTGGATATTGCCAAGGCCGAGGGCTTCGCCGGTACGGTCAGTTATTCCAAAGCACTGTCGCTGCTCACCGCGGCGAAGACCCAGCAGCAGTTCGAGAGCTACGAAGGTTGCACGGCGAAGTCCGAGCGGGCGCGTTTCTATATCCGCGAGTCGCGCGCCGGGCGCTAGCCTATGCCGGCACTGACGCTCTTGTAGGGTGTGCCGTGGCGCACCCTACAAGAGCCGGTTGTATTTTCCTCCTGATGGGCAATGCTTGGAGCGATGGCCGCGCGGGGCCATGCCTGGGATAGAGCCCGATGACGGGCCGGGGAGGGAGCATGCGGGAGAGTGATGCTCTGAGCCCGCCAAGAGCATTGAGCATCTGGCGGGGCCTTGGCTTGTGGAATTTCTATTTCATCACCAAGTTCGTCCTGCTGTGGTACGGCCAGCTCGATTTCCATGCGCTGGAAAACCTGGCGTTCGCCGCATTCCTGCTCATGCCCCTGCCACCGCTGTGGCTGCATCGCCTGCGCCATGTGGTCGCGATTCCGCTTGGGATTGCTCTCTACTACTACGACAGTTGGTTGCCGCCGTTCAGTCGGCTGCTCGACCAATCGTCCCTGGTGTCGCAGTTCAGCGCGCATTACCTGCTGGAGCTGGTGGGGCGGTTCATCAACCCGACCTGGGTCGCCGTCGGGCTGATCCTGCTGGTCGGCTACCTGTTCCTCAGCCAGTGGCTGCGGATCACCAGCTTCACCGTGGCAGCCCTGGTCGCCGTGCTGGTGATCGGCGACCAGCAACTGTTTTCGCGGCCCCAGGCCGTGGCGCCGGAAGCGGCCGCGGTGGTGCGCCAGGAAACGCCGGGCGCTACTCCGGTGGAGATTTCCGATGCCTTCCTGAACGACCGCCTGGAGGATTTCTATGGCGGGCAGCGGCGGCAGGTCACGGTATTCCCGCAGAGCCTCGGGGCGGATGTGCCGCCGGTGGATGTGCTGCTGCTGAACATCTGTTCCATGGCCTGGGACGACCTGGAGGAAGTGGGGCTGACCCAGCATCCCCTGTGGGGGCGGATGGATGTCCTGTTCGACAACTTCAACTCCGCCGCCACCTACAGCGGCCCGGCCGTGCTGCGTGTGTTGCGGGCCAGTTGCGGGCAGTCGTCCAACGCCGATCTCTACAACTCCGTCGCCAAGGAATGCCTGTTGTTCGAGAACCTCAAGCGGCTGGGGTTCGAGGAGGCGCTGCTGCTGAACCACACCGGGCAGTTCGACAACCTGCTGGGGCTGTTGCGCGACGCTGGCGTGCAGGCCCCGAACAGCCTGTCCAGGAGCCTGCGGCCGACCCTGACCGGGTTCGACGGCTCGCCCATCTATCGCGACCTGGAAGTGCTTGACCACTGGTGGAAGCAGCGGCTCGCCGATGCATCGCCGCGTGAGGCGCTGTTCTACAACTCCATCACCCTGCACGACGGCAACCGCCTGGTGGACAAGGCCACGGGCAAGACGGTCAGCGCCGATTACCGGACTTCCCTGGAGCAGTTGCTCGACGATCTCGAACGCTTCATCGACCTGTTGCAGGCCTCCGGCCGGCCGGTGCTGCTGGTCATCGTCTCCGAGCATGGCGCGGCCCTGCGCGGCGACCGGATGCAGGTGCGCGGCATGCGCGAGATACCCAGTCCGTCGGTGACGCGGATTCCCGCTGGGGTCAAGCTGATCAACGCCAAGGCGCGCCTGCCCGAGACGCCGCTGCGCATCGACGCCCCCAGCAGCTATCAGGCCCTGTCCGAGTTGATCGCCCGGCTGGTCGACGGCAAGGCCTATGCCTCCGCCGACTTCGACCTGGCCGCCGCGTTCCGCGACCTGCCGAAACTGGACATGGTCGTGGCGGAGAACGAGGGCAGCGTGATGATGCAGGTCCAGGGGGAGCACTACCTGCGGATGGAGGATCGCAGTTGGATCAAGTACCCGCAGCGTTGAGCCACCTCAGTTGAACTCGGCGTATTCCTCCAGCGGTTCCACCGGCATCTTCAGGTCACCGTCCCACGGGTCGAAGCTGTAGCGCAGGTAGAGCAGGGCGCCACGGGGCTCGTAGTCGCTGCCGACCGATTGTTCCATGCCGAGCCTGGCGCCGACGAACCAGTTCGGCGTGAGCCGGCGTTCCGCGCTGAAGCTGAAGCGATAGCTGAAACCGTCGCTTTCGCCGCCACGGAACATCGGGTTGCCGGCCTCGGCCTGCCAGTCGGGGCGGGTCGGGAAGTAGGGCGAGTCGTCGCTGCGCGCCCAGGCATAGCCCGTCGCGGCCTCCGCGTAGAACGACCAGTCCCCTCGGCGCTGGGCGTAATTGATCGGCACGGACAGCGAACGGTACCGCTGTGGGCTGTAGTAGCCGCCGTGGCCGAAGGTGTAGCCGCTCAGGTCCTTGTCGTAGTGCCAGTACATGGCGTTGGCGCCGAGGCGCAGGCGGCGCTCGGCGCTGTCGATCAGGCGGAAGTAGACCCCGGCCATCAGGCGGTAGCGGTCGTTGTCTTCGACGTGCCGGCCGGTCAGCCGGTGCGCTTGCAGGCTCGACCAGATGCCGAACGGGCCGCCCTGGTCATAGCCGAGCCCCAGGCGCACGCCGTTGGCCAGCACTCCGCCCCAGGTCGTTCCGGTGCGCGGGTCTTCGCTGCCGGCGAACGACAGCAGCGAGTTGTTCAGTGGCCGGCGCGACAGGTCCAGGCGCCAGCCCAGGTCGGCGAGGTCGCCCTTGACCCTCACCCCGCCCACCAGGTTCTCCACGGGGAACCCCAGCGGCGTGCTGCCGATATCCCATTCCAGCCGCTCGCCGCGCCAGCCCAGGGCCACCGAGGTGCCTTCCTGGCGCTGCTGCCGGTGACCCTGGTCGCAGGCTTCGCCACGTGGCTGGCAGAGCTCCGAGCTGCCGAACTCCAGGGCCGCGTCGGCATCCCGGAAACTGCCGTTGTCGAGGATCACCTGCTCGGCGCGGAAAAAGCCCTGGCCGCTGCCCAGTGGGTGGGCCGCCTCGAATTGCAGGTAGTCGGCCCGCAGGTCGGAGTATCCGGGCGTGCCGCTGCTTTCCAGGTAGCTGTACTGAAGGGTCGCGGTGGGTGACTGCTGCTGGTACAGCGCCGCCGCGTCGCTGCGGATGCTGCGCAGGAGCCAGTCGTCGGCGTTTTCCTCGCGGGTGTTGCGGGTGAACGCCAGGGCACCGTCCGGGGTGTCGAGGCCACTGTTGCGCATGGCTTCGCGGTAGGCGTCCAGCGCCGCGCGCGGCTGCCCGCTGGCCCGGGCCAGGCGGCCGCTGTCGCGCCAGATCCAGGGATCCTGCGGGGCGGCCTGGCGGGCGGCGGTCATGTTCCGCTCGGCCCGTTTCGTTTCGCCGAGGTTCAGCCAGAGGTTGGCGATACGGCGCTGCTGCCCTGGCGAAGGGGCGTCCGGCGCGAAAGCGGCGAGGCGTTCGCGGACGTCTCCGTCCCCCCGCTGCGCCGTCAGTTCGATCAGGCTGAGCCTGGCTTCGCTGTTCTCCGGGTCGAGCCGCAGGGCCTGCTGGTAGTGGAGCTCGGCATCCTGGCGGTTGCCCGCTGCTTCGGCCCACTCGCCGAGGGTCAGCGCGATGGCGGCCTCGCCGGGAAACTCCCGCTGCCGTTGTTCGAGGTAGGCGGCGGCTTCCGTACGGCGGTCGGTCGCGTACAACTGGCGGGCGTGGCGCATGGCCAGGTCGAGCCGCAGCCGCTTGTCCAGGGCGCGGACGCTGTCGTCCCGGGCCTCGGCGGGAACCTTGTCCAGGCTGTCCAGCGCCTGTCGGGGCTGGTCCTGGCTGGCGAGGAACAGGGCATGGGCATAGCGGGCCGTCCGGTCGTGCGGCGATCGTTGCAGCAGGGCGTCGAAGCTCTGCGCGGCGTTGCGGTCGCCGAGGCCGGCGCGGGCCTTGGCCAGTTCGTAGGCGATCCAGGGATTGTCCGGTTGCAGGCGCTGGGCCTGTTCCAACTGGTGCCTGGCGGTGGCCCAGCGCTGCTGGTCGGCATGCTGTTCCGCGCTGGCTACCAGGCGGGCAGCCTCCTGGCGGTCCAGTTCGGAAACGACGCGTTGCCGCTGCTCGGCGGGCAGGGTGGCGGCAAGCGCCCGCGCCCGCTCGGGTTGCTCGGCACTGTAGAGGTCGATCAGGCCGCGCTTGGCGGTGGAATCATTGCGGTCGCGGCTCAGCGCGGCCTTGTAGTGGCGCTCGGCGCCGGCGTTGTCGTTGCGCCGGACCTGCACGGCGGCCAGGCCGTTGAGCGGCGCGGTCGCGTCGGGTCTCTGCGCCGCCGCTTGCCGGTAGTGCCGCTCGGCGAGTTCGAGGTTGCCTTGCTGAAGGGCGGCATCGGCACTCTTGAGCGTGCTCCAGAAACGCGCCTCGGCGATCAGCGTCTGCCACTTGCTCCGCTGGTCGATGTTCTCTTCGTGCTCCAGCGCCTGCTGGTACAGCGCCAGCGCTTCCGCCTGGCGTCCCTGGCGCTGGTGCAGCAGGCCCAGGGCACCGAGGGTCTGCGAGTCTTCCGGGAAGCCCTTGAGCGCCGCGCGCAGGTCCCGCTCGATGCGCGGGTAGTCCCGTGAGCTCTGTTCGAGCGCCGTCAGGGCGCGCTGCCTGGCCTGGAAGGCGGGGTTGGCGAGCAGCCGTTCCTGCTCGGCCAGGGCCTGCCTGGCGCGCTCGTCGTCCGGGTACTGCTGCAGGTAGCGGCGCCACAGTGCGGCGCTGCGCGGGTCGATCGGGAGCCGTTCGAGGCGGTCCAGCCAGACGCCGGCGACGCCCTGGCGGGCATAGGGATCGCCGGCCAGGCGCTCCAGGTCGGCGTGCCCGGCTTCGCTGTAGGGGTCGAGGGACAGACGCTGGCGGGCGAGAGCCAGGCGGTAGGTGCTGCTGTGCGGATAGTCCCTGACCAGTTCTTCCAGGCCCTTCAATGCCCTGGTCTGGCCTTGCTCGGTATTGCCCAGCGTCTGCCAGTACTCCAGCGCGTGGTCGGCGCTGGGGAAGCCTGGCTGGAACAGCTCGTCATAGATCGCCAGCGCTTCCTCGGGGCGGCCGGCGCGGGCCAGGAGACGAGCCTGTTGCAGGCGGGCCCGGGCTTCCGGCTGGTGCAGTCGCAGGTACAGGGTCGCCAGCGCCAGGTTCTCGCTGTCGGGAGCGCTGCCGCGCAGGCGTTCGAGGGTGGCCTCGGCCTCGTCGAGCTGGCCGCGCCGGACCTGTAGCCGGAGCAGGGCGACCAGGCCGTCGGGGTCGTTCTCGTTGAGCTTGAACAGGCGGTTCAGGCTGTCCTCGATCAGCTCCACCTTGTTGCGGGCTTCGCCGGTGCGAATCTGCTCCAGCAGGCGTTGCCGGTTGCTGTCGAGGTCGTCGGCCAGGGTGCCCAGGCTCAGGAGCGCGAGCAGCAGCCAGCAGGATGCGCGATTCATGGGCATTCCTCCGCGTTCGGCAACAGCAGGAATCCATCCGCCGTGAAGCGATAGCGGCCCTCGTGCCAGCCCAGCCCGAACAGGCTCAGCACGTGGTCGTAGTAGGCTTGTGGCGCGAGTGAGGTATTGGCCAGGCGCTCCAGTTGCCGTTCGAGCGACTGCCTGTCCGGGGTGTTGCCGAGCAGCGGCAGCAGCGCGGCGGAGAAGCCCGGCGGCCCTTGCCCTTCGGCCGTGCCGGCCTGGCTGTCGGTGCGCAGCGGCGGGTATCCGTGTTCTTCGAGATAGCGGAGCATGGGCCGGTAGCGCTGGAGGTCGGCGTCCGCCTGCATGCCGGCCCAGAGGTAGACGCGGATGGCGTCGTAGTCGCCCAGCCAGCCGCTGCGCTGCGAAGGCTGCCAGCGGTCGTCCTGGCGATCGACCCAGTCGGGGGCGAAGCCGCTTGCGGTGGTCTCGGCGAGCATGCGTTGCGTGGCGGCGAGCACTTCGGGCCAGTCGCCGCGCGGATGGCGCTTCGCGAAGCTGCGCAGCAGCGGCAGGGGCGAGTAGCTGGGGTTCAGGGTCCAGCGCCCGTCACTGGCGAAGCCGTGCGCTCCCGGCAACAGCAACGGACCGAGTTGGGGCAGGACGGCCACCTCGTGTTGGCGGACGAGTGCCAGCAGCCGCGTCGAAAGCTCGGCGTAATCGTCCCGCCGCCATAGCCTGCCGGCTTCCTGCAGGCTGTAGGCGATCCAGAGGTCCGCGTCGGCGGCCGAGTTGTCGTCCAGCACCTGCCAGCGACCGTCTTCCGTCCGCCCCCACAGCCAGGCCGGCAGGTGGCGTTGCAGGTCGCCCTGGGCGAGGTTGTTCTCGGTCCAGCGCAGCAGGCGTTCGAAGCCTGGCCGGTCTCCGGCGACCAGGGCGAAGAACAGCGCGTAGGACTGGCCCTCCGAGGTGGTGATCGTGCGGGGATCGGAGTGATCGATCACCCGCCCGCCCGCATCGACGAAGCCGTGCCGGAACTGCTCCCACAACGGCCAGGCACAGCCGGCATCCGCCGTGCCGGCGAGTGTCAGGCAGAGCAGGGCGGCCGTGACGGACCTCATGCGGCACCTCAGTCGGACTCTTGCAGGCGCCGCCTGGCCAGCAGGCTGAGGGCGCTGAATATCGCGCTGGCCAGGAGCAGCGTGCCCAGCACGGCAAGCAGCAGGAGAAACAGGGTGTGGTCGGCCAGGTGGAACCAGATCAGCAGCCACCAGGGCAGGCTGCCGACGTAGTAGGGATCGGCCGCCGCGAGGGATTCGATGCGCCCGGAACTGACCAGCGTCGTGGCGCCGCCGATCCGTGCCAGGCGTTCCGGGGAGCGCAGGCTCTGTTCGAGCAGCCGATACCCCTCGTCTTCCCCGGCCAGCACCGCGACCACGCTGCGCTGGTCGTCGAATGGCGACTGGAAGCCGACCAGGCCGACCGGCGCGGCCCCGGCCGTGCGTTCGAGCAGGGCGTTCTGCTCCGTGGGCAGTTCATTGACGAACGCCTCCGGGAGCGTGCCGATCAGCAGCAGGTCGAGCGACTGCCGGGCCTGCTGCCAGTCGTCGGCGATGTGCAGGCCGGTCGCCGGGTAGCCGGTGTAGGCGCCTATGCGCGCGAGGAGGGCGAGGAGCAGCGCCAACTGGGGCGGGCTGGCCTGCGCCGGCATCAGCACCTGGGTTTGCGACAGGTCGGCCAGGCGGCTGAACGGGTAGCCGGCGGCGGCGAAGGCCTGCAGGTCGGGCATGGCCTTGTAGTGATGGAAGCCGGAGAAGTCGATGCTGGACTCCGGGTCGACGGCCGCCTGGATCTGCATCGGCAGGCTGGTGGCGCAGTTGCTGGTGTCCCGGCAGCCGGGCAGGGCGTTGAAGGTGAAGTCCAGGCGCAGCTCGTTGCGCGGCGCGATGCGCAGGGGCGGAATCAGCACCTTGCGGCCTCCCGGACCGGACGTGAACAGCGGCAGGCTGGATTGCGCGAGGCCGGCGGCCAGGCTGGGCTCGCGGTCGTCGAGCGGGAATGCCTGGATGAAGTGGTCGTTGAGGCTGATGCTGAGCAGGGACGACTCCTTCTGCAGGGGCGGCGTATAGCGGTACCTCAACTCCATGGGCACGCCACGGCTGTGCCAGACGAACAGGTCCGGGGGAACGTTCAGGTTGAGGGTCAGCGGACGCGGGATCAGCCCGGTGGTCTCCAGTTGCTGCGGGTTGTCCAGCAACTCCTGGAAGGTGGTGGGGCGATCGCTTCTGACCCAGTTCGGGGCATCGTAGGGCTGGCGGGGTGTCTCGATCGGCTCGCGCACCTCGATGCTCTGGCCCTTCAGCCCGAAGCCGCCGAGGGCAATGGCGCGAGCGGCGGTGATCAGCGCCTGGTCGTCCTGGCCCAGCACCAGCAGGAGCTTGGCGTAGGGGTTGGCGGGGTGGTCGATGATGGCCACCGTGGGCGCGTCGACGCCGGGGTAGTCGCGCAGGAAGGCCGGCCGCCGGTCATTGCTGGCGAAGACCACGGCGGAGCGATTGTCCGGGAGCGCGTCGAAGGCAACGGGAAAGGACGCGCCGCGCCAACTGCTGTGGATGCCGAACCACGAGGCGAGGATCGCGGCGGCGGTCTGCGCGCTGGGGCCGGGGGCGCTGGCGAAGACGAAGGGCAGGTCCAGGCGGGAATTGTCTCGGTGATCGAAGAAGGGTTCCGGCAGGATGGCCAGGTCGTTCTTCAGGCGCAGCCGCTGAACCTCCAGGCGCAACCGGCTGTTGGCGCTGAAGTCCACCCACAGGCCGGCGTGCAGCGGGTCTTCCGCGCTGCCCCGGTCATGGCTGCCGACCAGTTCGAGGCGCAGGTGGTTGAAGTCGCGGACGAAGTCGGTATCCAGCCGGACCTGCTGCTCGATCTCCCGCCCCGGGTCCGGGCGCAGGACCGGCAGCACCCCCATGAGTTCGTCGTTGAGGTACACCTTGATGTGCGAAAGCTCGGTGTTCATCGACGGCGAAGGGGTGTAGATCAACTGGAGTTCGGCGGCGCTGATCAACTCGTCGCTGCGCACCCCGAATTCGGCGTAGAGGTTGCGCAGCACGTTGCGCACCACCAGTGCCCCGGGAGAGGACAGTTCCGCCAGGCCGATGCTGCGCTCGAGGACGACCTCCGTGGCATCGACAGTGGGAGCGGGCGAGGCCAGGACGGCGAGTGGCGCAAAGGCCGCCGCGACGCCGAGGAGGGCGGAGCGGATCAGGTGCGGAGTGTTCATGGCGATGTTCCAGGGTGACTGCTGAAGACCGGCGTGACCGGCCGGAAGGAGGCGAGCCATTGGAAAGTGTTCAGGCCGAGGCGCAGCGCCGGGTGGGCATGGGGCGGTATGGCGTGCAGCGCGCTCCGGTAACCGCCGAGTCCGATACGGACGATGGTCAGCAGGTTGCCCAGGGGACGGTCCTGGGCAAAGCCGTCGTGCCAGTCGGCCCAGGTGTTGGCCCGGGCGAAGGTGCATTGCACGAAGCGTGACTGGCTGCGCACGTCCATCGGTTCCAGCTCCAGGCCGATGGTCCTGTCGCGGGTGCTGCGCACGCGGGCGGGGAATTCGAATTCATCGTGTCCGATCCTGAGCACCAGGGCGAGCGGCGAGGTCCCCGGAATGGCGAGGTCGAGGTCTTCGGGCACGCGGACGCTGACGCCGCTGGTCGAGTAGTTCAGCAGCGTGCAGGGATAGGCGTGCCCGCTGGGCAGGCGGATCGCCGCGGGGAGGCTCAGGTCCACCCGGTGCGAGTGGCGGATCTGCCGGGCCTCCGTGGCCACCGCCAGGGCGCCGCCGAGGATGACCAGGTTGTACAGCACCCAGCACAGGCTGATGAGCACGGTCGCGCGTTCGTCGGCGGCTCCCCAGCCCAGCCGATAGAGGCCGAAGAGCAGGCCGGTGAAGTTGAGCGCGGCGAGGATGAGGAAGGGCTTCGCCATCCTCCAGTCGAACAGGTCGCTTTCGATCAGGCCGCCCTTGGCGGTGACGTTGAACTTGCCCTTGCGCGGGTTGAGCAGCGCGACGCAGGTGGGGCGGGCGATGTACCAGGCCAGTACGGTTTCGTAGATCTCGCTCCAGAACGAGTAGCGGTATCGGCCCTGGATGCGCGAGTTGGCCAGGATGCTGTGGGCGATGTGGGGCGTCACGAACAGCAGGATGAGCAGGGCCGATGCGTGGATGATGTAGGCGTGCAGGATCAGGAAGGCCAGCGGCGCGGTGAGATAGATCAGGCGCGGCACTCCGGAGAGGAAGTGCAGCATGGCGTTGAAGTAGCAAAGGCGCTGGCCCAGCGAGAGGCCCTTGCCGAACAGCGGGTTGTCGAGGCGGAAGATCTGCACCATGCCGCGAGCCCAGCGGATGCGCTGGCCGATGTGCGCCGACAGGCTTTCGGTGGCCAGGCCGGCCGCCTGGGGGATGCGGATGTAGGCCGACGTCCAGCCCTGCCGGTGCAGGCGCAGCGAGGTATGGGCGTCCTCGGTGACGGTTTCCACCGCGAAGCCACCGATGCTCTCCAGCGCGCTGCGCCGCAGGATGGCGCAGGAGCCGCAGAAGAAGGCGGCATCCCACATGTCGTTGCCGTTCTGGGTCAGGCCGTAGAACAGGGTGTTCTCGTTCGGCGTGCGGCGGAAGTTGTCGAGGTTGCGCTCGAACGGGTCGGCGGAAAGGAAATGGTGGGGCGTTTGCAGCACCCCGAGCTTCGGGTTGCGCAGGAACCAGCCCATGGTCATCTGCAGGAAGGAGCAGGTCGGGATGTGGTCGCAGTCGAAGACGGCAATGAATTCCCCGTGGGTCTGCCGCATCGCCGCGTTGAGGTTGCCGGCCTTGGCGTGCCGGTTGTCCGCGCGGCTGAGGTAGCCGACACCGACCTCCTCGGCGAACCGGCGGAATTCGTCGCGCCGGCCGTCATCGAGAATCCATACCCGCAGCTTGTCCTGCGGCCAGTCGAGCGCCGTGGCGGCGAAGACCGTTGGCCGCACCACCGACAGGTCCTCGTTGTAGGTCGGTATGTAGATATCGACGCTGGGCCAGAGGTCGCTGTCGTCCGGCAGCGGGCAGGGCGGGCGGTTGAGCGGCCAGGCGGTCTGCAGGTAGCCGAGCAGCAGGGCCAGCCAGGAGTAGCTTTCCGCGGCGAGCAGCAGCAGTCCGCAGCCGAGGTCGAGCGGGTCGTCCCAGTTGAGGGTGGCGGTGTAGCGCCACCAGAAGTAGCGGCTGGAGGCCAGGACCGACAGCAGGATCAGCATCAGGGTCACGTGGCGTCCCGGCAGTTTCCCCAGGCCCAGCGCGATCAGCCAGAGAAGGCCGGCGAACAGGGCCTGCTGGTGGAGTTCCAGGGGCTGGGTGACGCACAGGGCGAGCAGCGGCAGGCCGACGACCAGCAGCAGGGCGTTGCGCCATCCCTCGGCCCGCCGGTCTGGCTCGGGAGGCGGAAAGCTTGGCTTCCGCTCCGCCAGATGCGCTGCCAGGCGCTGGAGCGACAGCCGCGCGCGCAGGAACCGGCGATGCAGCGGGGAGAGGAGCGAGCCGCCCGGGCGTGGCCCGCGCGCGCGACGGGGAGCGGCCGGCCTGACCGCCAGCAGCCAGAGGCTCTGCACCAGCATGCGCAGCGGGTCGCCGGGGCGCAGGCCCGCGTCGGAGGCCTGCGGATAGAGCTGCTGTCGCTGACTGCGCAGCCAGCGCCAGCCGGGGGATTCGAGGCGGAACAGGGTCCAGCCGAGGAGCCAGGCACAGGTGGCCATGGCAACCCCAAGAGGCGAGCGTCGACGTCGCTGCTGACGCCAGCGCCTTGCCAGCAGGGGCTGCGCCGCCCCATGCTCGCCGTCCTGGTTCATGACGCTTCTACCGTTCTGACGCACCAGTGCGCCAGGGCCAGGAAGTCCTGCATGGCCAGGGACTGCGGCGCGCTTTCTCCCAGCAACTGTTTGCGGGCGAGGGCTTCGCGTATCGCTTCGTCCTCGTGGATGACGCAAGGGACCAGCAGCTCGTTGCCGAGGATCAGTCGCCAGAGTTGCAGCAGGTCGTGGGACAGCCGGCGGGCCGGCTGGAAACGGTTGATCAGGAAGTGCTGGCGTTTCGGCAGTCGCGGAGTGTCATTGAGCTGGTAGTTGAGCAGGACGTGGCAGCAGGGATCGGCCTCGACCACTTCCAGAAGGTGAACCTGCCGGTTGTGCTCCAACTGGTTGCGGATATCCAGGTCGGTCGGGGCGTCCAGCAGCACGTAGGTGTCGTCGGCCGGCTGCAGTTGCTGGAGGACCTGGGCCAGGTGTTCCAGCGTGGGCTCGCTGGAGGGGGACGCGTCGCGGCCATAGGGCAGGACGGAAATCAGCTCCTTGTGCCGGAACGCGGCCTGCTGCGTCCGTCGCGTCCAGCCGGACGGCTCATCGAAGGGCAGGCCGAAATGCAGGCCGAGGAGGTTGCTGGGGCACAGGTCGATGGCCAGCACCGGCTTGCCCAGGCGCTCCAGCGCGGAAGCCAGCCCGGCGACTATGGAGGTCGGTCCACAGCCGCCGCGGATTCCCTGCACGGCAACGATGTGCATTTCATTCGTCCTGGCCGAGAGATCGGGACTCGAGCAGTTCGACGAGAGGGAGCAGGGTCTCCTGTAGCAGTGGCCACTCCGCGACGGCGGTGGCCACATCCTGCAGTTTCTGTATCTCTACGTACTGGAAAGCCGGCATCTGGTAACGGAGCAGGAGGCGGGCGATGTCGTCCCTGCTCTTGTTGTATGCGTTCGGCTTCGCCTCGGGGAGGTGTACGGCCATGTAATGCCCCTCCATTTACCGCTAAAACGTGGATCTTGCCGCCAAAAAAATGTCTTTTATCTCTTGACATTTTCTTTTGTGTCAGTTTAGTGGCGAAACTGTTAAAGGGAAGAGAAATTCGGCCTTTGACCGCTACCGATCGTCGGTCCATCTCGTGATCCTTCGTGGTTCGCAGGTGATACGCGGAAACGGCGACTTGCTGGCATACTGCGCCGATCGTTCCGCTCAAGCCGGTACCTGCATGCAAATCGACTTCAACGCCCTGACTCCATCGGAGGCCTACCGCTGGCTGGCCTCCACGGTCACGCCCCGGCCCATCGCCTGGGTGTCCTCCCGCGCGGCCGACGGTAGCTGCAACCTGGCGCCGTTCAGCTTCTTCCAGGTGATCAGCGACGAGCCGCCGACTCTGATGGTCAATATCTCCACGCGCGACGACGGCAGCCTCAAGGACACCCTGCGCAACGTGCGCGAGACCGGTGAACTGGTCATCCAGTTGGTCGGCGCCACCCAGGCCGAGGCGATGAACGCCTCGGCGGCGGTGCTTCCGCACGGGGTCAGCGAGTTCGCGCACTGCGACATCCCCAGCCTGCCCGGCGAGCGTGTCGGCGTGCCCCGGGTGGCCGGCGCGCCGGTGGCCTTCGAGTGCGTGGTGGCGGAGGTCCAGCCCTATCCGCGCGAGACGCCCAACTGCCACCTGGTGTTCGCCCGCGTGCTGCTGGCGCATATCGCCGACGAGGTGCTGATCAACGACGGCCGGCATATCGACCCGCAGGCGCTCGACCTGGTCGGCCGCCTCGGTGGCAGCAACTACTGCACCACCCGCGACCGCTTCTCGATGATCCGCCCGTAGGACCTTTCCTCATGCGGAAGCGGTGAGTACCAGTTCCCGGCTTTGGTGACTAAAGGTTGCCAGCCCTTTGCCACGGGGCTGGCGCCCAGTAGCATCGGCCTTCCGACGAACGAGGAGGCTGCATGTCGAACCCACTGGACGCCTGTCTGCACGCGGTGAATCAGGTATTGCTCGGCAAGGAGGCGCAGGTGCGCCTGGCCATGACCTGTCTGCTGGCCCGTGGTCACCTGCTGATCGAGGACCTGCCGGGGATGGGCAAGACCACCCTCAGCCATGCCCTGGCCAGGGTGCTGGGGCTGAGCTTCCAGCGCATCCAGTTCACCTCCGACCTGCTGCCCGGCGACATCCTCGGTACCTCGGTGTTCGACAAGGACAGCGGCCAGTTCGTGTTCCATCCCGGGCCGATCTTCGCCGAGCTGGTGCTCGCCGACGAGATCAACCGCGCCACGCCGAAGAGCCAGAGCGCGCTGCTCGAGGCCATGGAAGAGGGCCAGGTGACCATCGAGGGCGCGACCCGGCCGCTGCCGGAGCCGTTCTTCGTGATCGCCACCCAGAACCCGGTGAGCCAGGGCGGCACCTTCGCGCTGCCCGAATCGCAGCTCGACCGTTTCCTCATGCGCCTGTCGCTCGGTTACCCGGCCAAGGCGGCGGAGAAGGCGCTGCTGCTCGGCGAGGCGCGTCGCGAACTGCTGCCCAGGCTGGAGCCGATCTTCAGCCACGAGCAGCTTGCCGCGCTGCAGGCCCAGGTGCCGCAGGTGCGCGCCAGCGACGCGCTGGTGGACTACGTGCTGCGCCTGGTCGAGGCCACCCGCACCCAGCCGCAGTTCGCCTGGGGGCTGTCGCCGCGCGCCAGCCTGGCGCTGCTGGCGGCGGCGCGGGCCTGGGCGTTCCTCGCCGGGCGCGACTACGTGATCCCCGAGGACGTGCAAGCGGTGCTGCCGCCGGTGGTCGGCCATCGCCTGCGCGAGCGCGCCGATCCGGCCGGGCATGGTGGCGGCGCGCTGGTGCAGTGGCTGCTGCGCGAGGTGCCGGCGCTTTGATCGCCGCGCTACGGACACATTGGGAACGCTGGCAGGCCAGGCGCCTGCCGGCGGCGGCCCGGGTGCAACTGACCCAGCGGCGCATCTTCATCGTCCCCACCCGGGTCGGCGCGGCCTTCGGGCTGGCGCTGATGCTGATGCTGCTGGCGGCGATCAACTACCAGAACAGCCTGGCCTACGGCCTGACCTTCCTGCTCGGCGCGCTGTTCATCGTCGCCATCCTGCACACCTACCGTAACCTGGCTGGCCTGAGTCTTAGCGCCGCGGGCGGTCCGGCGGTGTTCGTCGGCGAACAGGCGCGCTTCCGCGTGCGCCTGGAAAGCGACGAGCGCGCCCACCAGGCCATCGCCCTTGGCTGGCCGCCGGCTCCCTTGCAGGCGTTGGACGTACCGGAGCGAGGCGTGGTCGAGTGCGAGCTGGACCGGCCGGCGCCGCGCCGTGGCTGGCTGCGTCCGGGGCGGCTGCGGGTGGAAAGCCGCTTCCCGCTGGGCCTGCTGGTGGCCTGGAGCTGGGTCGACCTGAACCAGGCGCTGCTGGTCTATCCGCACCCACAGGAGGGCGAGCTGCCGCTGTCCGCCGGCGTCGATGTCGATCCCGACGAGGAGGGCGCGCGCCGCGCGGGCTCCGGTGCCGACGACTTCCAGGGGCTGAAGGACTACCAGCCCGGCGACTCCAAGCGGCGCCTGCACTGGAAGGCCTATTCGCGTGGCCAGGGCTTGCTGGTCAAGGACTTCGTGGCGCTCAGCGGCCGCGACCTGTGGCTGGATTTCGAGGCGCTGGAAGGTGACGTGGAAGAGCGCCTGTCGCTGCTCTGCCACTGGGTGCTGAAACTCTCCGAACGCCAGCAGCCGTTCGCCCTGCGCCTGCCCGGCGTGCAATTGGCCGCGGACATCGGCGACAACCACCGCGAGGCCTGCCTGCGCGCCCTGGCGCTGTACGGGGAGCGCCCGTGAGCGCCGCGCAGCCGATCCCGCGCATCGGCCTGACCTGGCTGCTGGTCGCCCAGGCACTGGTGATCATCCCCCATCTCGGCCACCTGCCGTTGTGGATCATCGGCCTGTGGCTCGGCTGTGCCGCCTGGCGTATCCAGATCTTCCTCATGCGCGCGCAGTTCCCCAGTGGCTGGGTCAAGCTGGGGCTGATGCTGGCCGTGCTCGGCGGCGTCTTCCTCTCCCGTGGCGGCCTGGTCGGCCTGGACGCCGGCGTGGTGCTGCTGATCGCCACCTTCATCATCAAACTGGTGGAATTGCGCACCCGGCGCGACGCCCTGGTGCTGATCCTGCTCGGCTTCTTCGCGGTGGTGACTTCGTATCTGTTCCAGGACGGCATCTTCGCCGCGCTGTACAGCCTGCTGCCGGTGACGGTGCTGCTCGCCGCGCTGATCGGTTTGCAACAGAGCGCCTTCGCCGAACGGCCCTGGCCGACCCTGCGGCTGGCGGCCGGCATGCTGTTGCAGGCGCTGCCGCTGATGATCCTGCTGTTCGTGTTCTTCCCGCGCATGGGGCCGCTGTGGGCGCTGCCGCTGCCCAGCGACAAGGGCATCACCGGCCTGGCCGACAGCATGGCACCGGCGGATATCGCCGAGCTCAGCCGCTCCGCCGAACTGGCCTTCCGCGCCGGTTTCGAAGGGCAGCCACCGCCGCGCTCGCAACTCTACTGGCGGGCGCTGACCCTGGACCGTTTCGACGGCCGGCGCTGGTCGCAATCCGAGGCCATCGCCTTCGCGCCGGTGCCGCAGTGGACCCGGCGCGGCCCGACCTACACCTACGACGTGATCATGCAGCCCAGCGCGCAGCGCTGGCTGTTCGCCCTCGACGTGGCCGACACCGACCTGCCGGACGCCCGCCTGATGGGCGACTTCCGCCTGCAACGCAGCCGGCCGGTGCAGCGTCCCCTGCAATACCGGGTGACCTCCTGGCCGCAGGCCGTGCGCGAACCGCAGGCGTCGCCGCCGATACTGCGGCGCGCCCTGCAACTGCCGGAACAGGGCGACCCGCGCAGCCGGGCCTGGGCGCTGGAGCTCCGCGAGCGGCATGCACGTCCGGAGGAGCTGGTGAAGGCGCTGCTCGATCACTTCAATCGCGAGCCCTATCGCTACACCCTGCGGCCGCCGGCCCTGGGGAGCGATACCGTCGACAGCTTCCTGTTCGATACCCGCAGCGGTTTCTGCGCCCACTATGCCGGGGCCATGGTCTTCGTCCTGCGCGCGGCGGGGATTCCCGCGCGGGTGGTGGCCGGCTACCAGGGCGGCGAGTGGAACGCGACCGGGCGTTACCTGCAGGTGCGCCAGTTCGACGCCCACGCCTGGGTGGAATACTGGCTGCCGGAGCAGGGCTGGACCAGCGTCGACCCGACCTTCCAGGTCGCGCCCGAACGCATCGAGCAGGGGCTGGAGGAGGCCATCGCCGACGAGCAGAGCTTCCTCGAAGGGTCGCCGATGTCGCTGCTGCGCTATCGGCAGATCGGCTGGCTGAACCGCCTGCGCCTGACCTGGGACGAGCTCAACTACGATTGGCAGCGCTGGGTGCTCGGCTACCAGGGCGAGCGCCAACTGGAGGTCCTGCAAGGCTGGTTCGGCCGCATCGACGGCCGCGATCTCGCCCTGGCGCTGGTCGGTGGCGGCGGCCTGCTGCTCGGCGTCCTGGCGCTCTGGCTGTTCAAGCCCTGGCGTCGCCAGCAGGATGCCCGGCAACGCCAGTTCCGACGCTTCGAACAACTACTCGTCCGCCATGGCTTGCGTCGCGGGGTGGGCGAGGGGCCGCGCGCCTTCGCCGAGCGCGCCTGCCAGGTGTTGCCGGCGCAGGCGGAGGCGATCCGCGCTTTCGCCGAGGCCTACGAAGCGCAACGCTATGGCGGCCGGCCGCACTCGGCGAGTGAACTGCGCCGCCACCTGCGTCATCTGCGCCGGGCCTTGCCCTGGCTGGTCAGCTAGGCAAGGCTCCAGCGGGGAACCATCCGTCATCCCCGTGTACACGGGGATCCAATGACTACCGGTTCCCGTCTGCGGGGGAATGAATCGGGGATCGCCAGCAAGCTGGCTCCTACAGGGGAGTAGGGTTCGAGCATCTGTGACAATCCGTCACTTGCCGCCCCGGGGCGCTCCACTAAGCTGATCGAACGTTCGTCCAAGGATTGCTCCATGTCTCGTTTCGTAGACGATCTGGTCGCCCAGGTGCTGAGTCTGGACATCGCCCTGCGCGCCTGCCGTGAACGTCTCGCTGCGCGCACCGACACGGAGGCTCTGCACGACTTGCGCATCAACCTGCGCAAGTTGCGCAGCCTGTTGCGGCCACTGCGCGAGCAACCGGTCGTCATGCCGCTGGAGGAGGCCGCCGCCGCGCTCGGCGTGCTCAGCGGGCCGTTGCGTGATCTCGAAGTGCTGCTCGCCGAGCTGGAGCGCCAGGGGCACGGCGAACTGCTCGGCGCGCGGCGCGTTGCCCTGGAGCAAGGCTACGAAACCCTGCTGCGCAGTGCCGAGTTGCGGCACCTGTTCCGGGTGCTCGACAACTGGCCGGGGCTGGTGCGCCGGGCGGATTCCGATGGCGGGCTGAAAGGGTTGCGCAAGCGGGCCCGCAAGGTGTTGCGGCGACAGTCCGCGCGGCTGGCCGAAGCCCTGGTCGACCCGGCCCACGACCGTCATCGCCTGCGCCTGCTGATCAAGCGGGTGCGCTATGGCGACGAAGCCTATCCGGCGCTGTCGCCGGTGGCCGACGACGGCTGGACGGCCCTGAAGGCCGCGCAGTCGGCTCTCGGCGATTGGCACGACCATCTGCAATGGCTGGCCCGCGCCGGCGAGCAAGCCGATCTCGCGCCCCTGATGCCCGGCTGGCAGGCCGCCCTGGCGGAGGCCGAGGTGCGCGCCGACAAGGCCTGCGAGGCGCTGATGGAGCATTTTCCGACGGGAAGGTGACCTGAAGGTCAGCTTTGCGCGACAATGAGCGCCTGTTTCCGGAGTGCCCCGATGTCCCGAACCGATGATCTGCCGGTCGATGCCGTGCTCGACGCCAGCGGCCTCAACTGCCCCGAGCCGGTGATGATGCTGCACAACAAAGTGCGCGACCTGGCTGCCGGCGGCCTGCTCAAGGTGATCGCCACCGATCCCTCGACCCGCCGCGATATTCCCAAGTTCTGCCTGTTCCTCGGCCACGAACTGCTCGACCAGCAGGAAGAGGCCGGCACCTACCTGTACTGGATCCGCAAGAAGATCGAAGCCTGACCGTAGGGTGGGCTTCAGCCCACCGACTCACGTCAAAACCATGGCTGGTGGGCTGAAGCCCACCCTACGTCTTGGCGAGGCGGATGTGCCGCTTCGCGCTGCTGGCCAGGCGCAGCATGAGCATCGCCGCGGCTACCGTCAGGCCGGCCACCAATCCCTGCCACAGGCCGCTCGGTCCGCGCGGTTCGCCGAGCCAGTCGGCCAGCCCCAGCGCGTAGCCCACCGGCAGGCCGATGCCCCAGTAGGCGAACAGGGTCAGCAGCATGGTGATGCGGGTGTCCTGGTAGCCACGCAGGGCGCCGGCGGCGCTGACCTGGACGGCGTCGGAGAACTGGAACAGCGCCGCATACACCAGCAACGTCGCCGCCACCGAGATCACCTGCGGGTCGGGGGTGTAGATGCCGGCGATGGCGTGCCGGCCCAGCAGCATCAGGCTGGCCGACAGGCAGGCGTAGGTCAGCGCCGTGGCGATGCCCACCCCGGCGGCGAAGCGCGCCTCGCGCGGTTCGTGGCGGCCGAGGGCCTGGCCGACCCGCACGGTGATCGCCATGCTCAGCGCGTAGGGGATCATGAACACCATCGAGCTGACGTTCAGGGCGATCTGGTGGCCGGCGACCACGGTGGCGCCGAGGCTGCCGATCAGCAGGGCGATCACCGCGAAGATGCTCGATTCGGCGAACACCGCGATGCCGATCGGCACGCCGATGCCCAGCAGGCGCTGGATCGGTTCGCGCTGCGGCCAGTCGAAGCGTTCGAACAGCCGGCTGCTCCGGTAGGCCGGAGCGCGGCGGACCCAGCCCAGCATGCCGAGGAACATGAACCACATCACCGCGCCGCTGGCCCAGCCGCAGCCGACCCCGCCGAGGGCCGGGAAGCCCAGGTGGCCGTAGATCAGCACGTAGTTCAGGGGGATGTTCAGCAGCAGGCCGGCGACGGCCAGCAGCATGCTCGGCCGGGTGCGGCCGAGGCCGTCGCTGAAACAGCGCAGCACGTGATAGAGCGCCACCGCCGGGAAGCCCATGGCGATGCCGTACAGGTAACCCATGCTCGGCGCGATCAGCTCGGCGTCGACCTTCATCAGGTGCAACACCGGCTCGGCGCCCAGGGCCAGCAGCGCCGCGGCGATCAGGCCGACCGCCAGCGCCAGCCACAGGGCCTGGCGTACCAGCGGGCCGATCCGTTCCGGCTGGCCGGCGCCGAAGCGCTGGGCGACCTTGGCGGTGGTGGCCAGCAGGGTGCCGGTCATCAACAGGAACACCGGAACCCAGATCGAGTTGCCGAGGGCCACGGCGGCCAGGTCGCGGGGGCTGACGCGGCCGGCCATCACGGCATCGACGAAGCCCATGGAGGTGACGGCCAGTTGGGCGATCATGATCGGCGCGGCGAGGGTCAATAGCGCGCGCAGCTCGCGCCGGAGACGGGCGAAGCGGGAGGGGGCGGAGGACACGGGACCATCCTGGTTCGAATGGCACTATGACGGCAGTGCGTTCCGGGCACTCGTGCCGCATGGCGGCAGGACTTGCAGGGGGAAGCGCTAGTCTAGTCCTGACAGAGCGGTCAGGAAAGCCTGCCGACAGGTGTCGCCGCTTTCAGAGCAGCCAGGCGCCCTCCAGTTGCAGCAGTTGTTGCTTGCGCTCCAGCCCGCCGGCGTAGCCGGTGAGGGTGCCGTTGCTGCCGATCACCCGGTGGCAGGGGATCACGATGGCGATCGGATTGGCGCCATTGGCGGTGCCCACCGCGCGCACCGCTTCGGGCTTGTCGATGTAGCGGGCCAGCTCGCTGTAGCTCCAGGTGCGGCCGTAGGGGATTTCCTGCAAGGCCTGCCAGACCCGGCGCTGGAAGGTGGTGCCGGCAGGGGCCAGTCGCAGCTCGAAGTGTTCGCGCTGGCCGGCGAAGTATTCGTCCAGTTGCCGGCAGGCCTCGTCCAGTTCGCCGGCGTCCGGATACCAGTCGGAGGCCAGTTCCCAGGGCTGGGCGGCGTCCATGTGCAGCAGGCGCAGTCCTTCTTCGTCTCCGGCGATCAACAGGGGCCCGAGCGGGCTGTCGTGGTAGCGGTAATGCATGTTCATTCACTCGCGTAGTCGTGCCAGAGATAGACCGCCGCATAGGCGCGCCATGGCCGCCAGGCCTCGGCACGAGCGGCCAGTGAGCGTGGATCGATGCCGCCCGCGCCCCACAGCGGCGCCTTGAGCAGGCCGAGGTCGGCGGTGGGGAAGGCGTCCGCTTCGCCGAAGGCGCGCAGGGCGATGTATTCGGCGGTCCAGGGACCGATGCCGGGCAGTGCGCAGAGGCGTTCGACCAGCGTCTCGACGCCGTCCGAGACGCTCAGCTCCAGTTCGCCGCTGGCCACTGCTTCGGCGAAGTGGCGCAGGGTCTGCACCCGCTTGCCGGGCATGCCGATGTTGTCCAGCGGGTCGGCGGCCAATGCTTGTGGCGTGGGGAACAGCCGCATCGGCTCGGCGTCTGGCGGCTCCGCCAGCGGCTCGCCGAGGCGCTGCACCAGGCGGCCGGTGATGGTCACCGCGGCCTTGACCGCCACCTGCTGGCCGACGATGGCGCGCACCGCCTGCTCGAACGGATCGAACGCGGC
The DNA here is from genome assembly GCF_904061905.1 of Zestomonas carbonaria. Taxonomy (GTDB): domain Bacteria; phylum Pseudomonadota; class Gammaproteobacteria; order Pseudomonadales; family Pseudomonadaceae; genus Aquipseudomonas; species Aquipseudomonas carbonaria. The sequence continues at coordinate 140,668 of NZ_CAJFCI010000076.1, read as the reverse complement.
CGGCAGGCGCAGCCCCGGCGCGCGGGCGAGCAGGGCGGCGAGCTGCGGATCGCGGCCGAGGTGCGCGGCGATGGCGGCGGGATCGCGGTCCAGGTCGAACATCCGCCGCACCCTGGGGGTCAAAACATCGACGAGGTCGCTGCAGGACGGCGCCAGGCTCAGCTCCAGCGCCGCCTCGCCGGCCAACGGGCGCACGCTGAACCAGCCGCTTCGCGCGCCGAGGCGGAAGCTGCGGGTGTAGCGTTGCGTCTCCAGGCGCTCGACACCGGCCAGGCGGCGCAGGGCGAAATGGTCGTGGAACTGCCGCCAGCTCCAGGGTTCGCGATAGGCCAGGCGCAGCGGGGCGGAGGTCAGGGTTTCGTTCATGCCCAGACGATAACCCCGCCACGTCGGCTTGTCGCTCCGAATCCGGCCATCGAATTCCATCGCGCGGTTCGACCTGTCATCCCGGCCATCGTAGAATGCGCCCCTTTTTCCCGGAACGCCGCGTTCCGTTTCCTTGGGCCGCGCGCCACCACCTTCAGCCATCAGGGGGATCGACCCATGAGCGATTATCTGGAAACTCTCTACGAAGGCTACGGCCAGCGTTTCAGCATGGACAAGCTGCTCCATGAAGTGCGTACCGAGCACCAGCACCTGGTGATCTTCGAGAACGCCCGGATGGGCCGGGTGATGGCCCTGGACGGAGTGATCCAGACCACCGAGGCCGACGAGTTCATCTACCACGAGATGCTCACCCACGTGCCGATCCTCGCCCACGGCGCGGCCAAGCGCGTGCTGATCATCGGCGGCGGCGACGGCGGCATCCTGCGCGAAGTGCGCCGGCACCGCAGCGTCGAGAGCATCACCATGGTCGAGATCGACGGCACCGTGGTGGACATGTGCAAGGAGTTCCTGCCCAACCACTCCTGCGGTGCCTTCGAGGACCCGCGCCTGAACCTAGTGATCGACGACGGCATGAACTTCGTCGCCAACACCCGCGAGAAGTTCGATGTGATCATCTCCGACTCCACCGACCCGATCGGCCCGGGCGAGGTGCTGTTCTCCGAGAACTTCTACCAGGCCTGCCGCCGCTGCCTGAACGACGGCGGCATCCTGGTCACCCAGAACGGCACCCCGTTCATGCAGCTCGGCGAGGTGCAGACCACCGCCGGACGCATGGACGGCCTGTTCCCCGACTGGCACTTCTACATGGCCGCGGTGCCGACCTACATCGGCGGCAGCATGACCTTCGCCTGGGGCAGCATCGACCCCGAACACCGCAAGCTGCCGCTGGAAACCCTGCGCCAGCGCTTCGCCGGCAGCGGCATCGTCACCCGCTACTACAACCCGGAAATCCACCTGGGCGCCTTCGCCCTGCCGCAGTACGTGCTGCAGGCCATCGGCAAGCCGAGCAACGACTGAGCCCGAGCCTTGGTGCAGTTCGCGCCAGGGAATCGTTCTACGTAGGGAGCATTTCGAGCTTGTCCGGGTTGCGCAGGATGTAGATGTTGCTGACCCGGCCGGCTTCGTCGTAGGCGAAGGTGACGCTGGCGACGACCCGTTCGCCGGACAGCAGGAGCACCCCGCGACCGCCGTTGAGTTCGCTCGGCTGCCAGGCGTAGTCGGCCCAGTAGCCGCGCAGCGAACCGAGGATGAATTCCAGCACCGCCGGTTTGCCGTGCAGGATGCGGGCGAGGGTGGGCACCTTGCCGCCGCCGTCGGCGCACAGTTCGACGTCCTCGGCGAGCAGGGTCACCAGTTGTCCGGTGGCACCGCTGGCGAGTGCGGCGTGGAAGGCGTCGAGCAGTTGTTCCTGGCGGTCGCGCGGCGCCAGGTGACGAACCTTGTCCTGGGCGAGCCCGCTACGCGCGCGGGATACCAGCTTGCGGCAGGCGGTTTCCTGCACGCCCAGTACTTCGGCGATGGCCGGGTAGTCGTGGTCGAATATCTCGAACAACAGGTAGGCCGCGCGTTCTTTCGGGGTGAGCCGTTCGAGCAGCAGCAGGAAGGCGGTGGACAGCGAGGAGGCCAGTTCCAGCGCCTGTTCGGGCGAACCCTCGTCCCCGGTGGGCAGCGGCTCCGGCAGCCAGGTGCCGACGTAGTCGACCCGCGCCCGCCGCGCCGACCTGAGCAGGTCGATGCAGCGCCGGGTGCACAGGGTGGTCAGCCAGGCCTGCGGGTTGTCGAGGCTGGCGTGGTCGGCTTCCCGCCACTTGAGGAAACAGTCCTGCACCGCGTCCTCGGCTTCGGCGCGCGAGCCGAGGAGGCGGTAGGCGAGGTTGAGCAGGTAGCGACGCTGCTCCTCGAAGAACGCCGCGCTGTCGATTGCGGTCATCTTCAATGCCTCGATACCTGGATGCGGTTCCACAGGTTGATCATCGCCACGGTGGCGGTCAAGGCGCCGATCTCCACTTCGCTGAAGTGCTCGCGCAGGGTGGTGCGCAGCGTGGCGTAGTCGGTGGCGGCGTCGAGCCGGGTGAGGGCTTCGGTCCAGGCCAGCGCGGCTTTCTCGCGCGGGCTGAAGTCATCGCAATGCGCCCAGACCACCAGGCGGTCCAGGCGCTGGCTGGTCTCGCCATCCTCGCGTGCCTCGCGGGTGTGCATCTTCACGCAGTAGGCGCACTGGTTGAGCTGCGAGGCGCGCAACTGCACGAGGTGATGCAGGGGACGGTCCAGGCCGTGGGCGTCCAGATGAACGTGGACCTGGCCCATGGCCTGGAGGACGTCGGGGATGACTTGCTGGTAGTTCACGGCGGTCGTGGTGGTCATGGTGTACTCCTGGTCGAGGGGATGACATCCACTCGACGAACCAGCCGCCGCGTTTGTGACCTGTGCCGGGCCGGAAAACCGCGACAGGGAGGAAGTCTCAGGCCGGCACGCCGACGATCACGTGGGAGGCCTTGATCACCGCAGTCGCGGCCACGCCTGGCGCCAGCCCCAGTTCCTTCACCGCGTCGCGGGTCACCATGGCGGTCACCTGGTTGCCGCCGGGCAGGGTGACCACCACTTCCGCGTTCACCGCGCCGTCTTCCACCGAGGCCACCGTGCCCGCCAGGCAGTTGCGGGCGGACAGGCGGATGTCGCTGCCGTCGGTCATCAGCATCACCCAGGGGGCCTTGACCAGCGCCACGGCCTCCTTGCCCACGGCCAGGCCGAGGCTCTTCACGCTCTCGAGGGTGACGATGGCGACCAGGCTGTCGCCGCCGGCCAGGCCGATGACCACTTCGGCGTTGACCGCTCCGGTCACCAGGCGGCTGATAGTGCCCTTGAAGACGTTGCGGGCGCTGACTTTCATGGGGGGCTCCTGTTCCGGGAAATGTCGCGAATGGCGCGACGGCCCAATAGGTCTGGACGTCGTTGTCGGTTCGGTCAAGTCGTGGTGGGGACTTCGGTGCACGGAGACGGCTGCCGCCCAGGGTTTCCGGGCATGACGAATTTTTCACGGCGCGGAAGGGACAATCGCGGAATTTCATCGGCCCCAGGCCGGTCCCATCGTTCACCGCCACCTCATGGATCACGCTCTGCAATGACCTCACCGGATGTCCCGAACCGTCAGCCCACCGTCGTCACCCTCAAGAGCCATCTCACCTTCACCCTGTACAGCGGCCTGGCCCTGCTGGTGCTCTACACGCTGCTGCGGGTGGCGCTGCTGGCCTATAACCGCGACCTGATCGGCGACAGCCCGGCGGCGGTGTTCGCCGAGGCGTTCTTCAACGGCCTGCGCTTCGACCTGCGGCTGGTGGTGTTCGCCTGCATTCCGCTGCTGCTCTCGCTGCTCAGCCACCGGGCGATGGTCGCGCGTGGCTTCCACCGGCTGTGGCTGACCGGTTTCGCCAGCCTCACCCTGTTCCTCGGCATCACCGAGCTGGACTTCTACCGCGAGTTCCACCAGCGCCTGAACAGCCTGGTGTTCCAGTACTTCCAGGAAGACCTGCGCACCGTGGCGAGCATGCTGTGGAACGGCTTCCCGGTCGGCCGCTACCTCCTGGCCTGGGCGCTGGCGACCTGGCTGCTGTACTGGCTGTTCGCGCGTATCGACCTGGCGAGCCGGCCCAGGGTCGTTGCCGCGCATCACCACGGCGCGCCCTGGTACATGCGCGGCACGGTGTTCTTCCTCTGCCTGGTGGTAGCGGTGATCGCCGCCCGTGGCCATGTGCGCCAGGGCCCGCCGCTGCGTTGGGGCGATGCCTACACCACCGACTCGATCTTCGCCAACCACCTCGGCCTCAACGCCAGCCTGTCGCTGGCGGACGCCGCCAAGCACCACTTCGGCGCCCATCGCGACAACGCCTGGAAGGCGACCATGCCCGACGAGCAGGCCCGCGCGCTGACCCGCGAGATGCTGCTGACGCCCCACGACAAGCTGGTCGACGCCGACAGCGCGGTGATCCGTCGTGACTCCACCCCGCCGGCCGAAGGCACGCTGCCGATCCGCAACGTGGTGGTGATCCTCATGGAAAGCTTCGCCGGCCACTCCGTCGGCGCGCTGGGCAGCCCGATCGAGGGCATCACGCCGAACTTCGATCGCCTGGCCAAGGAGGGGTTGCTGTTCGACCGCTTCTTCTCCAACGGCACCCATACCCACCAGGGCATGTTCGCCACCATGGCCTGCTTCCCCAACCTGCCGGGCTTCGAGTACCTGATGCGCATGCCCGAGGGCGCCCACCAGTTTTCCGGCCTGCCGCAGCAGCTCAGCGCGCGGGGCTTCGACGACCTGTACGTCTACAACGGCAATTTCCAGTGGGACAACCAGTCCGGCTTCTTCAGCAACCAGGGCATGACCCGCTTCATCGGCCGCGAGGATTTCATCGACCCGGTGTTCATGGACCCGACCTGGGGCGTTTCCGACCAGGACATGTTCGACCGTGGCGCCGCCGAGCTGGCCAGGATGCCCGCCGACAAGCCGTTCTACGCGCTGCTGCAGACCCTCTCCAACCACACGCCCTACGCGCTGCCCGAGAACCTGCCGGTGGAGCCGGTCACCGACCAGGGCGGGCTCAACGATCACCTGACCGCCATGCGCTACGCCGACTGGGCGCTCGGCCAGTTCTTCGACAAGGTGAAGAAGGAGCCGTACTACAAGGACACCCTGTTCGTGCTGGTCGGCGACCACGGCTTCGGCGGCCACCAGCAGCTCACCGAGATGGACCTGTTCCGCTTCAACGTGCCGCTGCTGCTGATCGGGCCGGGCGTGCAGGAGAAGTTCGGCAGCGTCAACCACACCGTCGGTACCCAGGTCGACGTGGTGCCCACCATCATGGGCCGCCTGGGCGGCGAGACGCGCCACCAGTGCTGGGGACGCGACCTGCTGAACCTGCCGGAAGGCGATACCGGCATCGGCGTGATCAAGCCGTCCGGCAGCGACCAGACCGTGGCCATCGTTACCGCCGAGCGCATCCTGGTGCAGCCCAAGGACTTCGAGCCGAGCCAGTACCGCTATCGCCTTGGCGCCGAGCCGAAGGCCGAGCGCGAGACCGGCGCGATCGATCCGAAGCTGAAGCAGTATCTCGAAGCCTTCCTGCAAACGGCCACGACGAGCCTGCTGGACAACACCGCCGGGGTGAAGGACAGCAAGTGAGACCCGCCCGCCGTCCTGTCCAGGGCGGTGGAATGCACGGAGCGGTTCCCGGGCTGTTCATTGGGTCCCCGCGAACGCGGGGATCCAATCAAGACGCCGCGGATCGGCGACAGCGTCGGGGCTCCGCTCTGTAGGAGCCAGCTTGCTGGCGATCCCGGTGCAGCGAGAGGGCCCGGATCGTGGTCCTGGCTATTCATTGGATCCCCGCGCACGCGGGGATCCACTAAACCAAACAACCCACACGCTAGGGCCGATAGCGCCGCGGCGTCACGCCCTTCCAGCGCTTGAAGGCGTGGATGAAGTTGGACACCTCGCTGTAGCCCAGGCGCTCGGCGATCTCCTCCAGGGTCAGGCTGCCGAGCGCCAGCAGTTCCTCCGCCAGTGCCTGGCGCACTTCCTCCTGTAGCAGGCGAAAGCTGGTGCCTTCATCGTCCAGGCGGCGGCGCAGGGTGCGCGAGGTCATGTGCAGGCTGGCTGCTACCTGCTCCATGTCCGGCAGGCGGCCGGGGCGTTCCAGCAGCCGGCCGCGAACCCGCCCGGCGAGGCCGTCGCGCTGCTGGCGCTTGGCCAGCAACTGCTGGCATTGCATCTCGCACAACTGCGCGGTCTGCGGGCTGGCGCCGGCCAACGGCAGGTCGAGCAGATGGCGGGGGAAGACGAAGCGGTTGTGCGGCCGGTCGAACAGCGGCAGCACGCCGATCTCCTCGACATAGGGGCGGGGATCCGGCGGAGCCGGCAGGCGCAGTTCCACGCGCAGGACCGGCGGGTCGCGATTGAACAGTTCGCGCTGCACTTGCAGCATCCCGGCCAGGTCGCGTTCGAGGAGGAAGGTGCGCAGGTCCTCGGGCACACCGTCGTCGTCCAGCAGCAGGTGCGCTTCTTCGCCATGCTCCTCCAGGCGCATGCCATGGAAGGCATAGGTCAGGTCCAGGTAGCGCAGGCCGAGGCGGGCGGCGTCCCTGTAGGTCGGGCTGCTGAGCAGGGCGAAACCCCAGATGCCGTAGCTGTTGAGCTGATAGCGACGCCCGGCCGCCAGGCCGATGCCGGGTTGCGGACCCAGGTGTCGGTCCAGGTTGCGCAGCAACTGCAACTCCTGCTCGGTATCGACCTCGGCGCCGGGATCGGCCAGCAGGCGCCAGTCCAGGCCGGTGCCGGCCAGGCAGGCATCGATGGACAGGCCGTGGTCGAGGCCGAACTGGGTGAGCAATTGCACGCTGATGGCACTACGGCGAGGGCAAGGCATGGCTTTGTCCGGAACTCACAATTTTTGGCCGACTATGCCATAAACAACCCGGGGGGCAACTCCTTAGCATCGGTTCCAGCCTCGGGACATCGATTCGGGGCACGTAGAACCTGGGAGACAACAATGCACAACAATTCCCCATCGCCCGTGCGGGTGCTGATCATCGGCGCCGGCTTCGGTGGACTAGGCCTGGCCATCCGGCTCCGGCAGTCCGGCATCGACGATTTCCTGATCCTGGAAAAGGCCGGCGAGGTCGGTGGCACCTGGCGCGACAACAGCTATCCGGGCGCGGCCTGCGACGTGCCTTCGCACCTGTATTCCTTTTCCTTTGCGCCGAAGACCGACTGGTCGCGCAAGTACGCGCCGCAGGCGGAAATCCACGCCTACCAGCGGCAACTGGCCGACGACTACGGGCTGCGCAGGCATATCCGCTTCGGCATCGAAGTGGCCGGTGCCGCGTTCGACGAAGCCGAGGGGCTGTGGCGGGTGACCAGCACCGCTGGCGAGACCTTCGCCGCACGGGCGCTGGTGAGCGCCTGCGGCCAGCTCAACCGGCCGCTCTATCCGCGCCTGCCGGGCATCGAGCGCTTCCAGGGCGAGGTGTTCCATTCGGCGCGCTGGAACCACGACTACGACCTGGCCGGCAAGCGTGTGGCGGTGGTCGGCACTGGTGCCAGTGCCATCCAGTTCGTGCCGCAGATCGCCCCGCAGGTCGCGCGGTTGCACCTGTTCCAGCGCTCGGCGGCCTACGTGATCCCCAAGCCGGACCGCGCCTACCGGCCCTGGGAGCTGGCGTTGATGCAGCGTTTCCCCGCGTTGCAGAAGGTCGACCGGCTGCTCAAGTACATCCAGCACGAGTCGCGGGTGTTGGCGTTCAGCGTGTTCCCGCCGTTGATGAAGATGATGCGCCTGAGCTTCCACAAGCACCTCGCGCGCGGCATTCCCGACCGCGAGCTGCGCCGGCGCCTGGAGCCGGACTATCCGCTGGGCTGCAAGCGCATCCTGATCTCCAACGACTACTACCCGGCGCTGGCGCGGGACAACGTGGAAGTGGTCGACACCGCGATCCGCGAGGTGACCGAGCGCGGGCTGGTCAGCGCCGATGGCCGGGAGCGGGAGGTCGACGCGATCATCTATGGCACCGGTTTCGCCGCCACCGATTTCCTCGCGCCGATGCACATCACCGGGCGCGGTGGCCTGGAGCTGAACCAGGCCTGGCGGGACGGCGCGGAGGCTTACCTCGGCATCAGCGTCAACGGCTTCCCCAACCTGTTCGTGCTCTACGGGCCGAACACCAACCTCGGCCACAACTCGATCCTCTACATGCTGGAGAGCCAGTTCAGCTACGTTCTTGGTTGCCTGCGCGCGCTGGACGAGCGTGGCCTGCGCTACCTCGACGTCAAGCCGGAGGTGCAGCGGCAGTTCAACCGGCGCTTGCAGCATCAGGTACGCCACACCGTGTGGGAGCAGGGCTGCACCAGTTGGTACAAGACCGCCGACGGCAAGAACACCAACAACTGGCCCGGCTTCACCTTCGCCTATCGCAAACTGACCCGTCACCCGGAGCTTGCCGACTATGAATGCGTCCGCTGAATTCACCGCACCCGCTCCGGACCAGCCGCTGCTGCGCGCCATCCTGCGGGGCGCCTTGCGCCTGCTGTTCCGTGGCCTGGTACGGCCGCCCATGCCGATCGCCGGGCAGCGCCTGGTGCTCCGCATGCTGACCGCGACGCCAGTGATGACGCGCGGCGTGACCCGCACGGCCGGCGAACTGGCCGGACGGCCCTGCGAGTGGCACCGGCCCGAGCAGGGCGAGGACGGCGTGCTGCTCTACCTGCACGGCGGCGCCTACCTGATCGGCGGGCCGTCCACCCACCGCTCCATCTGCGCCAGCCTGGCCAAACGTGGGCGCCTGGCGGTGTGCGCGCTGGACTACCGGCTGGCGCCGGAACATCCCTTTCCGGCCGCCCGCGATGATGCGTTGGCCGCGTACCGGGCGCTGCTGGACAACGGCCACCGGCCGGAGCGGATCTTCATCGGCGGCGACTCGGCCGGCGGCAACCTGACCCTGGTCACCACGCTGCGCCTGCTCCAGGAGGGCCTGCCGCCGCCCGCCGGGCTGGTCTGCCTGTCGCCGTTGACCGACGCCACCGGCGAGCACCTGCACCAGCCGCCGGCTGGCGATCCGCTGCTGCACCGGTCCTGGATGGACCAGGCCATCGCCTTGTATTGCCCGCCGGATCTGGATCGCCGCGATCCCGGCCTGTCGCCGCTGTATGGCGAGCTGGCCGGGCTGCCGCCGCTGCTGATCCAGGTCGCCGAGGACGAGGTGCTGCTCAACGACAGCCTGCGTCTGGCCGAACGGGCGCGGGCGGCTGGCGTCAGGGTGACGCTGGAACGCTATCCGGGGCTCTGGCACGTGTTCCAGGCGCACGCGGGCATGCTGCGCAGCGCCGACCTGGCCCTGGCGCGGATCGCCGCGTTCATCGACCAGCAACGGAGGCGCGCCGATGCCTAACATCCTGATCACCGGCGCCGCCTCGGGCATCGGGGCGGAGACCGCACGGCTGTTCCACTCGCGAGGCTGGGCGGTCGGCCTGCTGGACGTCGACCGGGACGCGCTGGCCGGGCTGGCCGGCGAGCTGGACGGCGCCTGGTACGTGGCGGTGGACGTCACCGATGCGGAGGCCGTGCGCCAGGCGCTGGCCGGGTTCTGTGCCCGTCACGACGGCCGCTTGCGCCTGCTGTTCAACTGCGCCGGCGTGCTGCGCTTCGGCCATTTCGAGGAGATCGGCCTGGACGAGCATGCGCGCATCCTCGACATCAACGTGCGCGGCCTGTTGCAGACGACCCATGCGGCCTTCGCCTACCTCAAGGCCACGCCGGGCGCGCAGGTGATCAACATGGGCTCGGCTTCCGGCCTGTACGGCACGCCGCACATGGCCAGCTACTCGGCTTCCAAGTTCGCCGTGCGCGGGTTGACCGAGGCGCTGGATCTGGAGTGGCGCCGGCATGGCATCCGGGTCGGCGACCTGATGCCGCCGTTCGTGCGCACGCCGATGGTCGACAACCAGCGCTTCGAACCGCCGACCCTGCGCCGCCTGGGCGTCAGGCTGAAGGCCGGGGACATCGCTGAAGCGGTCTGGAGGCAGGCCCGGGGCCCGGCGGTGCATCGCCCGGTGAGCTGGTCGTTCAAGCTGATGTATTGGTCGGGGCAGCTTTCGCCGAGCTGGTTGAACAGGGCGGTGATGGGCTGGTTGAGCCGCGAAGGGTGAACTCTGCCGCCGGGGCGTTCTGGTAGGGGGCGCCGCGCGCACCGATAGGACGGCAGCCCCGCTGTTTCCGGCGAGACGCGGGAAACGGTGCACGCGGCGCATCCTGCGAGTTCTTGAGATTGCGGCGGAATAGCCTAGCCTTGCCCGATGTCCCGCCATGGGGCTCACGCAAGGATGCTGCCGGTATGCCGCTCGGATTCGCCTATTTCTGTCTCGCCCTGTCGATGTTGCTGGTCGGCGGAAACATCGCCGTCGGCAAGCTGGTGCTGGCCGAAGTGCCGGTGTTCCTGTTCGCCTTCCTGCGCTTTCTCATCGCCACCCTGGTGCTGCTGCCAGGCATGCTGCGCCCGCGCGTGCGTCGCGGGCTGGACGTGCAGGCGGCGCGGGGGTTGTTCCTCCAGGCGTTCTTCGGCTGCTTCCTGTTCAGCCTGTTCATGCTCTACGGCGTGCTGCATACCAGCGCCACCAGCGCCGGCATCATCACCAGCGCCACGCCGAGCGTGATCGCCTTGCTCGCCTGGCTATGGCTGCGCGAGCGGGTAGGGGCGCACAGCCTGCTGGCCATCGCCCTGGCGGTGGGAGGTATCGCCGTGCTCAACCTGCTGGGCGGCGGGACGGGCGGGGCGGGCGGGGCGGATAGCCTGCTCGGCAACGCCCTGGTGGGTGGCGCGGTGCTCGCCGAGGCGCTGTTCGCCATCTATTCGCGGCGATTGGCGCTGTCGCTGCATCCCTGGTGCATGGCCTTCGGCGTCAACCTCGCCGGGCTGCTTCTGTTCCTGCCGCTGGCCGTGCCGCAAGCGCTGGCGTTCGACTGGACGGGGCCGAGCGCCGGCACCTGGGGCTGGACGGTGTTCTACGCGATCAGCGCCAGCGTGCTGTCGTTCCTGCTCTGGTATCGCGGGATCAGCGCGGTGCCGGCCAATATCGCCGGACTGTTCACCGGCCTGATGCCGGTCGGCGCCGCCCTGGTGGGCATCGGCCTGCTGGGCGAGGCGTTGGCGCCGGGGCAGGTGCTCGGCATGGCGCTGGTCCTGGGGGCCATCGCGCTCGGCTCGCTGGCCGGGCGCGAGGCGGCGCCGCAGACACAGGAAGGCTAGCCGCCTGTCCGCCATCTCCGGTCGATAGCGGCAAACCCCGTTTTCGGGCGCTAAGCTCCAGGAAGGGCTCTGGCCAGCCACTTGCGTGACGGCCACCCCGCACGGACCCAGCCGTTCCGGGTCTGACGCCTGCAGGGTCGCGGCACGTCCTTCCTGTGTCGCCGTGCCGGTCACAGAGGCCGGCCATCAGTAGTGAAATGCGGAACCCTTCATCACATCGCTTGAAAGGAGGTCATGTTATGAGCACAGCCTTCCACGATGATGTCAGCGGTAAAGTGCTGCGCCGCATGAAAGAGGGTGGCTTCGATTTCACCCGGTTCCATCCAATCGAGTTCTACGCCATCTTCCCCGATGAGGAGCGGGCCCGGATGGCGGCAGGCAAGTTCCGGCAAGGCGAATCGCTGAATACCCAGGTCTGCGCCGGCGAGAACGGCGACTGGCAACTGTCGGTGAGCAAGGTGATGTATGCCACCTACGAGGACATCGGCGACTTCGCGCAGAACATGGAAACACTGGTCACCCCCTTGGGCGGGGTGCTCGACGGTTGGGGCGTGACCCAGGAGATACGGGGTCCAAGGGCCTGATCCGTCGCCAGGGAGGCGCGCCGCCATTCCGTTGAAGTGGAGTGGTGGTCGCCTCGACGGCATTTCCGCTACCTCGATTCCGGCACGCGCTTTGCCTTGGACTGTGCCCACGGAGGTAGTTCAGATATGACAGATGTTCTGATTCTCACGCACATCGACTATTGCCCGGCCGGCCACCTGGCGCGGGTGCTCGACGAACACCAGGTGGATTTCCGGGTCCTGCGCGTCGATCTCGGCGAGCTGGACGGCTGCGACCTCGACCGCCCCAAGGCGGTGGCGGTGATGGGCGGGCCGATGAGCGTCAATGACCCGCTGCCGTGGATTGCGACGGAAATCGACGCTTTGCGGCACTTCATCCGCCGCGACATCCCGATGATCGGTCATTGCCTGGGCGGTCAACTGCTGGCCAAGGCCCTGGGCGCGCGGGTGCATCGCATGCCCTACACCGAAGTGGGCTGGCAGCCGTTGCGCCGCTCCGGGGTGGCCGACAACCCCTGGCTCGGGCAATTGCCCGAGGAGTTCGTCGTCTACCAGTGGCACAGCGATACCTTCGACCTGCCCGAGGGCGCCGAACGCCTGCTCTCCAGCCCCTGGTGCCCGAACCAGGCCTTCTCCTGGGGCGACAAGGTGCTGGCGTTGCAGGGGCATCCCGAAATGACCGAGGAACTGGTGCGTCACTGGCTCAGCGACTGGGCGCACCTGCTCGACGAAACCCAGTCGAGCCAGCAGGGCCGGCGGCAGATGCTGAGCGGCCTGCCGGAGAAGGTCGCCGCGCTGAACAGTGTCGCCGAACATTTCTACCGCCACTGGCTGGGCCTGGCCCGGCTCGTCTGAGGCATATCCCGGAGGCAGTCCGGGAATGCCGCCGATTCCGTTGGAGCCGGGTGTCGACCCGGCCTGGGCTTTAGCCAGCCCCATGCTCGTTCCCCGCTCCGGGCGAACCTTTGCCCCGCCGTTGACTCCGATGAAAAGTGACCGGCCGGTCGAGGTTCGTCGGATGGGAGTTGCCGTGGAATAGGGCGCGATCCATCCTGTGGGTTCATGGTGCGCACGAAAATGGTGCGTACATGCCGTGGGTTCTGCCCAAGCTATTGAAAATAAAGGGCTTGATCTGCTGGCACGGGGCTTGCGATGAGCACTGTGCTCGCGTGACAAGGAGTTCGGCATGACCCGTATTTTTTATGATGAGATGTTTGCAGCCGATGGCGAATGCCGTCCGCACTATCGGGAATTTGCCCGCTGGCTCGAAGAAACACCGGACGAGCTCCTGGCCCAGCGCCGTCGCGAAGCCGACCTGCTGTTCCACCGGGCGGGTATCACCTTCACTTTGTATGGCGACGACCAGGGCACCGAGCGCCTGATCCCGTTCGACATGATCCCCCGCGCCATTCCCGCCAGCGAGTGGCGCATGGTGGAGCAGGGCTGCATCCAGCGCGTCAAGGCGCTGAACATGTTCCTCGCCGACCTCTACCACGACCAGCGCATCATCAAGGCCGGGATCATTCCCGCCGAGCAGGTGCTGGTCAACGACGGCTACCAACTGGCCATGCAGGGCCTCGACCTGCACCGCGACATCTACGCGCACATCGCCGGCGTCGACCTGGTGCGTGACGGCGACGGCACCTACTACGTGCTGGAAGACAACCTGCGCACCCCGAGTGGCGTCAGCTACATGCTCGAGGACCGCAAGATGATGATGCGGCTGTTCCCCGAGCTGTTCGCCGCCCAGCGTATCGCGCCGATCAACCACTACCCGAACCTGCTGCTCGACGCGCTGAAGAGTTCCAGCCCGCTGGACAACCCCAGCGTGGTGGTGCTCACCCCGGGGCGCTTCAACAGCGCCTATTTCGAGCACGCCTTCCTGGCCCGCGAGATGGGCGTCGAGCTGGTGGAGGGCGCCGACCTGTTCGTCCGCGACGACAAGGTGTTCATGCGCACCACCGCCGGCGCCCGCCAGGTGGACGTGATCTACCGGCGCCTCGACGACGCCTTCCTCGACCCGCTGGCCTTCAACCCCGATTCGATGCTCGGCGTGCCCGGCCTGCTGGCCGCCTACCGCTCCGGCAACGTGGTACTGGCCAACGCCATCGGCACCGGGGTGGCGGACGACAAGTCGGTGTACCCCTTCGTCACCGACATGATCCGCTTCTACCTGGACGAGGAGCCGATCCTGCAGAACGTGCCGACCTGGCAGTGCCGCAAGCCGGAGGAGCTGTCCCACGTGCTGGCCAACCTGCCGGAGCTGGTGGTCAAGGAGACCCAGGGCTCCGGCGGCTACGGGATGCTGGTCGGCCCGGCCGCCAGCGCCAAGGAGATCGAAGCCTTCCGCGAGCGCCTCAAGGCCAGGCCGGAGGCCTACATCGCCCAGCCGACCCTGTGCCTGTCGACCTGTCCGACCTTCGTCGAGAACGGCATCGCGCCGCGCCACATCGACCTGCGCCCGTTCGTGCTCTCCGGCCGGGAAACCCGCCTGGTGCCCGGCGGCCTGACCCGCGTGGCGCTGCGCGAGGGCTCGCTGGTGGTCAACTCGTCGCAGGGCGGCGGTACCAAGGACACCTGGGTGGTAGAGGACTGACCATGCTTTCGAGAACTGCCTCCGACCTGTACTGGATGTCGCGCTACCTGGAGCGTGCCGAGAACCTGGCGCGCATGCTCGACGTCAGCTATTCGCTGTCGCTGATGCCGCAGGCCGGCCGTGGCGACGGCCTCGACGAACTGGCCATGCCGCTGCTGATCACCGGCACCCTGGACGAATACCTGAGCCGCCACGGCCAACTGCACGCCGAGCGCATGCTGTTCTTCTTCGCCCTCGACGAGGACAACCAGGCCAGCATCTACCGCTGCCTGCAAGCCGCGCGCACCAACGCCCACGCGGTGCGCGGGCGGATCACCGCCGACATGTGGGAGAACATCAACGCCACCTGGCTGGACATCCGCGGCATCGCCGAGCAGGGCCTGGGCCGCTACGGCATCAGCCGCTTCTGCGAGTGGGTCAAGGAGCGCTCGCACCTGTTCCGGGGCGCCACCTTCGGCACCATCATGCGCAGCGACGCCTACCGCTTCATCCGCCTGGGCACCTTCATCGAGCGCGCCGACAACACCCTGCGCCTGCTCGACGCCCGCTACGAGATGCTCGGCGAGGAAGCCGACGAAATGAGCGACCGCACCGCGCACAGCTACTACCAGTGGAGCGCCTTGCTGCGCGCGCTGTCGTCCTTCGAAGCCTTCGCCGAGATCTACCGGGGCTCGCCGAACGCCCGCAAGGTCTCCGAGATGCTCCTGCTGCGCCCGGACGTGCCGCGCTCGCTGCGTTCCTGCGTGGAAGAGCTGCACCTGATCCTTGCCGCGCTGCCCGGCGAGAACGGCCGTCCGGCCCAGCGCCTGGCCGCCGAACTGGACGCGCGGCTGCGCTACACCGGCATCACCGAGATCCTCGACGAGGGCCTGCATGCCTGGCTCACCGACTTCATCCTGCTGGTCCGCCAGTTGGCCCGTGCCATCCACAGCTCCTATCTGGAGGTCGTATGAGACTGTCCATCCGTCACGACACCACCTACCGCTACGATGACCAGGTGCGTGCGAGCATCCAGTATTTGCGCCTCACGCCCCACGACAGCGAGCGCCAGCAAGTGATCAGTTGGCAGCTCAGCCTGCCGCGTCCGGTGCGCGCGCAACTCGATCCCTACGGCAACATCCTCCACGTGCTGACCCTCGACGAGCCGCACGAGTCCATCGTCATCGGCGCGCGTGGCCAGGTGGAGATCGACCCGAAGCGCGAAGCCGAGCATGAGCCGGGGTCGCCGCTGCCGTTCCTCCGCCATACCCGGCTGACCGTCGCCGACGAAGCGCTCAGCGAGTTCGCCCTGGAACAGTGCGACAGCCGCCGCGATCGCGCCGCGCTGATCGACCTGATGGAAGCGCTCAACGCCGAGATCGTCTACAAGCCGGGTGCCACCAAGGTCGACACCACGGCCGCCGAAGCCTTCGCCGCGCGCGCCGGGGTCTGCCAGGACCACACCCATGCCTTCCTGGCCTGCGCGCGCAGCCTGGGCATCCCGGCGCGCTACGTGTCCGGCTACCTGTACACCGAGAACGACAGCCACCTGGCCAGCCACGCCTGGGCCGAAGCCTGGCTGGACGGCGCCTGGTACAGCTTCGACGTGACCAACGGCCTGGCCCGCCCGGAGCGCCACCTCAAGCTGGCGGTCGGCCTCGACTACCTCGACGCCTGCCCGGTGCGCGGCATGCGTCGTGGCGGCGGGGGCGAGCAGATGCATGCCAAGGTGCTGGTGGCGCCGCTGATGCTGGTCCAGGAGCAGTAGCCCGGATGTAATCCGGGGAAACGGGCGACGCGGCGTCCCGGAACGCCGGTGGCTGCCACAGGGTCGAAACGGAGGACGGGATATAGTCCTCCCGACCAACCGCACAGGAATGCACGTCCATGACCTACTGCGTTGCCATGAACCTGGCCGATGGCCTGGTATTCGTCTCCGACTCGCGCACCAACGCGGGGATCGACCACATCGCCACCTTTCGCAAGCTGTTCACCTTCGGCGTGCCGGGCGAGCGCATCATCGTCCTGCAGACTGCCGGCAACCTGGCCACCTCGCAGTCGGTGATCAACCTGCTCAAGCAGCGCCTGGACGACCCGAACCAGCCCAACCTGCAAAGCGTGCCGACCATCTACGACGCCACCGCGCTGGTGGCCGAGACCATCCGCGAGGTGGTGGACCGTGACCGCGCGCCGCTGGCCGGCAACACCGACCTGACCTGCTCGCTGCTGGTCGGCGGGCAGGTCGCCGGCAACCCGCCGGAGCTCTACAGCATCTATCCGCAGGGCAACTTCATCCAGGCCACGCCGGACACGCCGTTCCTGCAACTGGGCGAGAGCAAGTACGGCAAGCCGATCCTCGACCGCAACCTGCATTTCGACACGCCGCTGGAGGAGGCCCTGCGCTGCGCGCTGGTGTCCTTCGACTCGACCGTGCGCAGTAACCTGTCGGTCGGCCTGCCGCTGGACCTGCTGGTCTATCACAAGGACAGCCTGATCCTCCCGATGGGCTACCGGGTCGAAGAGGACGACGAGTACTATAGCGACATCCGCAAGCGCTGGGCCGCCGGCCTGCAGGAACTGCTCACCGCGCTGCCGGCGCCGCCGGCGGGGTATAACGTATAGAGCCTGCCCCCCATGCGCCTCATGCGTAGGAGCCAGCTTGCTGGCGATCCCGAGGCGTCATGATCGCCAGCAAGCCGGCTCCTACGGCTACCGTCCGGGTTCGACCTTCCTTCCCGCCATGTGCCGCAGATAGGCCAGCAACTGGCCCAACTGTCGGTCACTCAACGCCTCCCGGGAGAACCCCGGCATCCGCCCCTGCGGCCAGTTCCGCAGGCTCTGCGGGGCGCGGATGTAGCGGGCGAGGAAGTCGCCGCTGAAATATTCGGTGGGGTTGTGCGGCAGGTTCAGGTCCGGGCCGAAGGCCGAGTCGCCGGCGCCGTTGAGTCGGTGGCAGGCCAGGCAGTTCTTCTGGAACTGGGCGAAGCCGGCCCGCACGTCCGCGCTGGCATCGCTGGCCGGCAGCAGCACGGGGAAGCGTGTGGCGACCGGTTCCAGCAGGCGGATCCGGGCGACCTGGAACGGCCACTGCTCGGGGCCGATGTCGCCTTGTTGCGGATCGCTCCACACCAGGTAGAAGGGCCCGGCGCTCGGCTTGCCCGTGCCCAGGGCCGGCCATGGCCGGGCCGGGTCTTCCACCGCCAGCCAGGCTCGCGCGCCGCTCTGCGCCAGCAACGGCGCGGCCGGCAGTTCGGCGGCGAAGCCGTCCAATGCCACGACCTGCAGGTGATCGCCCGCCTGCACGCCGTCCAGCAGGCTGGCCAGCGGCACGGCGCGGTAGTGCATGGCGCGCTTGTAGGCGACGTCGGCGGGAATCTCGATGTCCCGTGCCTGGGGATGGGCGAGCAGGGCGCCGCTGTCCCAGGTCCGTGTGCCTGTCGGCAGTTCCAGGTTCAGTTCGGCGGCCGCAAGCAGAGAGCTGGCCAACAGGCCCAGGCAGGCGACGAGAAAACGCATCCAGGGATGGCTCCGAAAGTCAGAATTGCGGAACCCTAACACATTGCCCGGGACGATCACGCTTCGCTAGCATGCGGCTTTTGCCTGGGGGAAGGCTCATGCTGGCCGAGTTGTTCGCAGTCATGGCGCCGGTGATGATCGCCGCCGGCATCGGGTACGCATGGGCGCGCTCGGGGCAGTCCTATCCGACCGAGTTCATCGCTCGCCTGGTCCTCTACGTCGGCACGCCATGCCTGGTGCTCTCGACCCTCAGCCAGGCGCAGATCGACCGCCAGGCGTTCGGCCAGGTCGCCCTGGCCTGCGCCCTGGTGACCCTGGTGATGGGGGCGATCGGCCTGGCCCTGAGCCGATTGTTCAAGCACGACTGGAAAGTGCTGATGCCGGCCTACCTGTTCCCCAACTCCGGCAACATGGGCCTGCCGATGAGCCTGTACGCCTTCGGCGAGCAGGGGCTGGCGCTGGCGGTGGCGTTCTTCCTGGTACTGTCGGTCGCGCACTTCAGCCTCGGCCTGATCCTCTCGGGGGCCGAGCGCTCGCCGCGCAAGCTGTTCACCCACCCGATCCTGATCAGCCTGGCGCTGGCCGTGCCGCTGGTGTATTTCGACCTGGAGCTGCCGCGCTGGCTGGACAACACCATCGGCCTGCTGGGCGGCATGACCATTCCGCTGATGCTGCTCACCCTCGGCGTGTCGCTGGCGAGCATCCGCGTCCATCACATCGGCGACGGCATGCTGCTCGGCGCGCTGCGCATCCTCTGTGGCGCGGCGGTCGGCTGGGGGATCGGCGCCGCGCTCGGCCTGACGCCGCTGGAGCAGGGCGTGCTGATCCTCCAGTCGTCGATGCCGGTGGCGGTGTTCAACTACCTGTTCGCGGTGCGCGCGGGACGCTCGCCGGAGCAGGTAGCCAGCCTGGTGCTGTGCTCGACCTTGCTGGCCTTCATCTTTCTGCCGCTGTTGTTGCTGTGGCTGTTGCCCGCGGCCAGATAACACGACTCGGGTGTTATCCGGTGCCGCGAGCGGTGGTGGGATCAGGTGAAGAGACGGGTCAGGTTGGGCAGGATCAGCACCACGGCGGTGGTGAGCAGGATCAGGCCCGCTTGGCGGAACTTGGTTTTTCTAGCCATGGCCGAATGCCTTTTGTTGTTGTTCGGTGGCGTCCTCAGCCCGCACTAACGGCCTGTCGGGCAATAGCGTCACGCCGAGGCGTGGACAAAAAAACCGCCCCGGCAAAACCCGGCGGCGGCACCTTGCCCTGACAAATCTAGGGGCAGGATCACACTTTCTTTAGAAGTCTTGGTTTCAAGCCCAGGCGTTCTAGCGCCGTCGGGTTATGGCCTTTGCGCGCCGGCGCGACCTGACCCGCAGGCCAGACATGTTTTTCCAGATTCCTGGGCAGATGGCCATCTTTGACCGTTCGTCTGAGCGCTGTAGTCAATGGCGCTGAGCGCTTAGGTCATTGAGCATCCCCGGCCTGCGCGTAAGGTGTAATCGCTCTAAAACAATAACGAGTGGTCTTCGGGCGCGGGCCCGATTTCGCACTGCCACCGACTCCTCCCCAACGGAGGCGAGAGGACACCATGACTACCGAAGCTTTCATTTTCGATGCGGTGCGCACGCCCCGCGGCAAGGGCAAGAAGGACGGCTCGCTGTACAGCGTCAAGCCGGTCGACCTGATCGCCGGGCTGCTCAAGGCCTTGCAGGTACGCAACAACCTGGACACCAGCCAGGTCGACGACGTGGTGCTCGGCTGCGTCAGCCCGGTCGGCGACCAGGGCGGCGACATCGCCAAGACCGCCGCGATGGTGGCCGACTGGGACATCAGCGTCGCCGGCGTGCAGCTCAACCGTTTCTGCGCTTCGGGCCTGGAGGCCGTGAACCTCGGTGCGATGAAGGTCCGCTCCGGCTTCGAGGACCTGGTGGTGGTCGGCGGCGTGGAGTCCATGTCGCGCGTGCCGATGGGCTCCGACGGAGGCGCCTGGGCGATGGACCCGGCGACCAACCTGCACACCAGCTTCGTGCCCCAGGGCGTCGGCGCCGACCTGATCGCCACCCTGGAAGGCTTCAGCCGCGAGGATGTCGATTCGTTCGCCCTGCGCTCCCAGCAGAAGGCCGCGCGCGCCAGCGCCGACGGCTCGTTCAGCAAGTCCCTGGTGCCGGTGGTGGATCAGAACGGCATCGTCCTGCTCGACCGTGACGAATTCATCCGTGGCGACTCGACGCTGGAAGGCCTCGGCCAGCTCAAGCCGAGCTTCGAGATGATGGGCGCGATGGGCTTCGACGCCACCGCGATCCGCCAGTACAGCCACGTCGAGCGCATCAACCACGTGCATACCCCGGGCAACAGCTCGGGCATCGTCGACGGCGCGGCCGCCATGCTGATCGGCTCCGCCGCCAAGGGCAAGGAACTCGGCCTCAAGCCGCGCGCGCGCATCGTCGCCACCGCGGTGACCAGCACCGACCCGACCATCATGCTCACCGGCCCGGCGCCGGCCACCCGCAAGGCGCTGGCCAAGGCCGGCCTGAAGGTCGACGACATCGACCTGTTCGAGGTCAACGAAGCCTTCGCCTCGGTGGTGATGAAGTTCATGAAGGACATGGGCGTCCCGGAGGACAAGGTCAACGTCAACGGCGGCTCCATCGCCATGGGCCACCCGCTCGGCGCCACCGGCTGCGCCATCCTCGGCACCCTGCTCGACGAGCTCGAGAAGCGCAACAAG
Source organism: Zestomonas carbonaria (assembly GCF_904061905.1). Lineage (GTDB taxonomy): Bacteria > Pseudomonadota > Gammaproteobacteria > Pseudomonadales > Pseudomonadaceae > Aquipseudomonas > Aquipseudomonas carbonaria. The sequence continues at coordinate 120,123 of NZ_CAJFCI010000076.1, read as the reverse complement.
CGCTACGGCCTGGCCACCCTCTGCGTGGGTGGCGGCATGGGTATCGCAACGATCATCGAACGTATCTGAACCGTGGGATGGGTATCGCTGCGCTCCACCCATCCTACGTCCCCACCTTGGGATGAGAACAAGACAATGACTGACGCCATCCGTTACGAAAAGGGCCAGGACAATATCGTCGTCCTGACCATCGACATGCCCGGCCAGAGCGCCAACACCATGAACGCCGCCTACGTGGAGGCCATGGGCAAGACCATCGCCCGCCTGGAGGCGGAAAAGGACGCCATCGCCGGGGTGATCATCACCTCCGCCAAGAAGACCTTCTTCGCCGGCGGCGATCTCAACGACCTGGTCAAGGTCACCAAGGCCGAGGCCGCCGAGTTCTACCGGCACGTGCTGGGCCTCAAGGCGCAACTGCGCACCCTGGAAACCCTCGGCAAGCCGGTGGTCGCCGCGATCAACGGCGCCGCGCTGGGCGGCGGCTGGGAAATCTGCCTGGCCTGCCAGCACCGCATCGCCCTGGGCGACAAGGGCGTGCAGCTCGGCCTGCCGGAAGTCACCCTCGGCCTGCTGCCGGGCGGTGGCGGGGTAGTGCGCATGGTGCGCCTGCTGGGCATCGAGAAGGCCCTGCCGTATCTGCTGGAAGGCAAGCGGGTCAGCCCGCAGGATGCCCTCCGGGCCGGCCTGATCCACGCCATCGCCAGCGACCGCGACGACATGCTGGCCCAGGCCCGCGCCTGGATCGCCGCCAACCCGGCCGCCGTGCAGCCCTGGGACGTGAAGGGCTACAAGATCCCCGGCGGCACGCCGTCCAGCCCCAACGTGGCGCAGATGCTGGCCATCGCCCCGTCGGTGCTGCGCGACAAGACCAAAGGCTGCTTCCCGGCGCCGGAGAAGATCCTCTGCGCCGCCGTCGAAGGCGCGCAGGTCGACTTCGACACCGCGCAGCTCATCGAGGCGCGCTACTTCACCGAGCTGGTGACCGGCCAGGTGGCGAAGAACATGATCGGAACCTTCTGGTTCCAGCTCAATGAGATCAACGCCGGCAAGTCCCGTCCCCAGGGCCAGCCGCAGTACGTGACCAGGAAGCTCGGCGTGCTCGGCGCCGGCATGATGGGCGCGGGCATCGCCTACGTGTCGGCGCAGGCCGGCATCGAGGTGGTGCTCAAGGATGTCTCCGTCGAGGCGGCGGAGAAGGGCAAGGCCTATTCCGCCGGCCTGCTCGACAAGCGGGTGTCCCGTGGCCGGCTGTCCGCCGAGCAGCGCGACGCCATCCTGGCGCGCATCAAGCCCACCGACAAGGAAGCCGACTTCGAGGGTTGCGACCTGGTCATCGAGGCCGTGTTCGAGGATCGCGCGCTGAAGGGCAAGGTCACCGCCGCCGCCGAAGCCGCCGCGCTGCCGGATGCGGTGATCGCCTCGAACACCTCGACCCTGCCGATCAGTGGCCTGGCCTGCGCCGTGCAGAAGCCCGAGAAGTTCATCGGCCTGCACTTCTTCAGCCCGGTGGACAAGATGCCGCTGGTGGAAATCATCCGTGGCGCCAAGACCAACGACGAAACCCTGGCCCGCGCCTTCGACTACGTGCTGCAGATCAAGAAGACGCCCATCGTGGTCAACGACAGCCGCGGCTTCTTCACCTCGCGGGTGTTCGGCACCTTCACCAACGAGGGCCTGGCCATGCTCGGCGAGGGCGTCAGCGCCGCGATGATCGAGACCGAGACGCGCAAGGCCGGCATGCCGGTCGGCCCGCTGGCGGTTTCCGATGAAGTCTCCATGAGCCTGATGACCCACATCCGCGAGCAGACCCGCAAGGACCTCGCCGCCGAAGGCAAGACGATGCCCGAGCACCCGGCGTTCGCGGTGGTCGACCTGATGGTCAACGAGTACAAGCGTCCGGGCAAGGCGGCCGGCGGCGGCTTCTACGAGTACCCGCAGGGCGGCAAGAAGTACCTCTGGCCCGAGCTGAAGGCGCGCTTCGAAAAGGCCGACCGGCAGATCCCGGCCGTCGACGTGCGCGACCGCATCCTGTTCATCCAGGCCATCGAGACCGTGCGTTGCGTGGAGGAGGGCGTGCTGCTGTCCACCGCCGACGCCAACATCGGCTCGATCTTCGGCATCGGCTTCGCCGCCTGGACCGGCGGCGCGTTGCAGTTCATCAACCAGTACGGCCTGAAGGACTTCATCGCCCGCGCCCAGTACCTCGCCGAGCAGTACGGCGAGCGCTTCGAACCGCCGGCGCTGCTGCTGGACAAGGCCGCCAAGGGGGAGGCTTTCTGAGGCGCTTCCGGCAATGAAAAACCGGCCTTCGTGGCCGGTTTTTCATTGGGGAGTGCGGGGGATGACCGAGGGCATTCAGCCCGGAGGGACGCTGTCGATCTGCCTCAAGACCGCCCGCTGGATCGCCTGGCGCTCACCGGGCGGGGTCGGCAGGTGCAGGGTCAGCAGGCTGCCGTCTTCCAGTTGGAAGGCGAGTTCCGATTCGAAAAGCAACTGGCCGTCCTCGAGGCTGGCGTAGGTCACCCCATAGGCTTGCCGGCTGGAAAGCGGTTCGGCAATGGTCATGGCGGATGCTCCGTAATGCCTGCGCCGCCGGGCGGCGCCAGGGGGATTACTGCGATTTCTTCTCGCGCTTCTCGTTGCTTTGCGACTTGACCTGGTAGTGGTGCGGTGCGCTGCTGGAGGTGAAGGCGGAAGCGGCGATCAGGCTGGCGATGGCGGCGTATTTGCTCATGGCGATGTCCTCGTCGGTTGGGAGGGGCGGGCCCCGTGAGAGGGATAATTGCCCAAGCCCCGCCGAGCCAGAAGTGAATGCCCTTCATGGTGACTATCGAGGTGGATGATGGTTTTGGGGCTGTTGTGTTTTATTGACGCCTGAGGCGGCCAGGGATGGGATCGCTCCAGAAATGTTCGGGGATTTGCATCGGCGGGCTGTTCTCTTGTAAGGCGGCTTGTGTTAAATAAATTGCACATTTGGCAATCCCCACCGGTATCAGGACATCTTCATGACGCTTCGCATCTGCATTCTGGAAACCGATATCCTCCGCCCTGAACTGATCGACCAGTACCAGGGCTACGGGCGGATGTTCGAGCAGCTCTTCAGCCGCCAGCCGATTCCCGCGGAGTTCATCACCTACAACGTGGTGGAGGGCCAGTACCCGGCGGATGACGAGCACTTCGACGCCTATCTGGTGACCGGCAGCAAGGCCGACTCCTTCGGCAGCGATCCATGGATCCAGACCCTCAAGACCTACCTGCTGGAGCGTTACGAGCGCGGTGACAAGTTGCTGGGTATTTGCTTCGGCCACCAGTTGCTCGCCCTGCTGCTGGGCGGCAAGGCCGAGCGCGCCGCGCAGGGCTGGGGCGTCGGCACCCACCAGTACCGCATCGCCGACCAGCCGGCCTGGATGAGCCCGACGGTGGACGACCTGACCCTGCTGATCAGCCACCAGGATCAGGTCACCGCCCTGCCGGAGAATGCCCGCTTGATCGCCTCCAGCGACTTCTGCCCGCACGCCGCCTACGCCATCGAGGACCAGGTGCTGTGCTTCCAGGGCCACCCGGAATTCGTCCACGACTATTCGCGCTCGCTGCTGGAAATCCGCCAGCAGCATCTTGGCGAGCAGATCTACCAGCAGGGCATCGCCAGCCTGGAGCGCGACCATGACGGCCATGTGGTGGCCGAGTGGATGATGCGTTTCGTTGCCAATGGTCGGGAGAAAGAGAAGCGGTCGGCCTGATGGGGTGCTGGATGCAGTCTGGGGGGCATGGCTTCGTGGTGTACCGGAACTCCGTCCCTCACCCTAACCCTCTCCCGGAGGGGGAGGGGACTGGTCCTGCGAATGCCAACTGTCCGTGCAATCCGGAAACGACCTGGCTAGCCCCTCGGCCTCACTCCAAGCCACATAACCTGCCAGCCCGCACGGCCTGCCCCCTCTCTTATTTATGGGGGCACGCCTAGTGGAGAGGGCTTGGAGAGGGAGGGCTTTATAGCGCTCGGAACCTCATATTCTTCCCCCGCCCCTAAAACCACGCAGCCCGGATGCAATCCGGGAAATACCCCCGGCCGAATTGCATCCGGGCCACGCGCTCAAAGCCAATTCATCCGCTTGAAGTTGGCATACAACCCACCGCAACCCACGGCGATGATCCCCAGAACCCCGAAGTAACCATACTGCCAGTCCAGCTCCGGCATGTTGTGGAAGTTCATCCCGTAAATGCCGGCGATGGCCGTCGGGAAGGCGAGGATAGCCGCCCAGGCGGCGAACTTGCGTTGGGTGATGCTCTGTCGCGAAGCCTCCAGGAGCAGGCCGATCTCGATGGCGTGGTCGGCCATCTCGCGCATGCTGGTGAGGTCTTCCAGCAGGCGCTGGACGTGGATCGCCACGTCGCGGAAATACGGGCGCATGTGCTTGTCGATGAAGGGGAAGTCCAGGTGCTGGAGCTCCTGGCAGATTTCCCCCTGCGGCGCGAGATAGCGGCGCAGGCGCAGCAGGTCGCGGCGCATCGACTGGATGCCCTCGACGTCGGCCTGGGTCAATGGATGGTTGAGCACCCGCTGCTCCATGTCCTCGAGGTGGCTGTGGAAGATATCCAGCACGGGTCGGTAGTTCTCGATCACGAAGCTCAGCAGCGAATAGAGGACGAAGTCCTCGCCATGCTCCAGCATGTGGGGCTGCGCCTCGCAGCGCTGGCGGACCGCCGCGTAGGAGGGCGAGTCGCCGTAGCGGGCGCTGATCACGTACCCCTTGCCGGCGAACAACTGGGTCTCGATGAATACCAGTTCGTCATCCCTCAGCACCGGCGAATAGACCACCATGAACAGCGCGTCGCCGAAGGTCTCCAGCTTCGGCCGGGTGTGCTGGAGCAGGGCGTCCTCCACGGCCAGCGGGTGCAACTGGAACTGCCGCTGCAGGCTGAGCAGTTCTTCGGTGCCGGGGTCGTGCAGGCCGATCCAGACGAAGTGACCTTCCCTGGAAGCCCACTCGGCGCCTTGTTCTAGGGTGATGTCGGTGACTTTCCTGCCTTTGGAATAAACCGCTGCGGCTACGACCTGGGCCATGTCGTTCTCGTTCTCCTGAAGTACGGCGATCGGGCCATTCTATCCAGCTATCCAGCATGGCAGATGTCTTTACCTGAGGGGTTATGGTGGGGCTGGAGCAATTGCTCTAGATTCGCACCATTGTCGCCGACAAGAACAAGGACTGATTGCCATGCCCGATGCCGTGCCGTTCGCCGATGGACGTTGCCAGTGTCCGATCCATCCGTATTCCGCCGCGCCCGGCGCGCCGGTGGTTATCGTCCTGCCGGCGCTCGGGGTTGCTGCGCGCAAGTACGAGACGCTGGCGCAGAACCTGGCGCAGGCCGGCCTGAACGTATTGACGGCCGACTGGCCCGGCCAGGGTGAGAGCCGGCCACGTCCGTCCCGGCGCTTCGACTACGGCTATCGACAGTTGGTCGAGGACTTCGTACCGCAGTTGCGCGCCGCCGCCGAGCGGCACTTTCCCGACAGCCCGCAGACTCTGCTCGGGCACAGCCTGGGTGGCCAGGTCGCCACGCTGTACGCTGCCGCGCAACCGCACAGCGGAGTGACGGTGATCGGGGTGGCCTGCGGCAACATCCATTACCGCTACTGGGATGGCTGGCGACGGTTGATGACGCCGAGCGCCGCGCTGGCCTTCAACACGCTCACCGCGCTGCTCGGCTACCTGCCGGGCAAGCGTATCGGCTTCGGCGGTCACGAGGCGCGCAGCCTGATGCGTGACTGGGGGAGGGTGGCCTGGAGCGGGCACTTCCGGCATACCGGCCTGGTCCAGGTGGAAAGCCGGGACAATCCGATCGCTTCGCTGTACCTGGCCATCGAAGGCGATACCTTCGCGCCGCCGGCATCTACCAGCGGTCTGGCCGGGTTGATCCAGGTGAGCCCGCACGTCGAGCTTTTGCCATCGCCACGTCCGCCGAGCGAGAACCCGCACAGCGCCTGGTTGAAGGCACCGCAGATGGTGACAGAACGGGTTGCTGGCTGGTTGACGCGGACGGCCTGATCAGCTCGCCGCGCAGATCGAGTCGTTGCAGATGAAGGCCGTGACGTCGAGGCGCGGCTGGCTGCGCTTGGGCGGATCGCCAGGCAGGTATTTGAAGGCTTCGGAAACGGTCAGGTCGCGCGACAGGTTGTGGGCGTTCTCGATGGTGCGGGCGATCGCGCCAGCCGAGCCATGGTTGATGCCGAGCAACGTGAACATATTGGTCATCACCGCCAGTCCGGCCATGAACAGTAACTTGCGTCTTTGTCTTCTCATCTGGCACCCCCACGGTCGCTCGCGATGGGCTGACCGAACTGGAAGTCGGCGCTCGGAGCCGTCTGGACGAGGCTCTGGGCGAGAAGGACGAGGACGATGATCGAATACAGGCCGATGCCGGCGAAGGCACCGTTGCGGACGTAGCGGGCGGGACTGTTCATTGCTGTGCTCTCCAGGACCGTGGTTGATCGGTGAGCACAAATTTATATTGATTGTTTCGAATTAATTAGCGCGCAATCTCAATGGTAAATATCGATTTACTTAATTTTACAGCGCGGCCTGATCGCGGCGCCGTGATGGTCCCGTAGGTTGTCGACTTCGTGCACGTGGCGGCCAGGTAGCGGGGGCGCCCGCCACGGCCAGCGGGGCAACTGGAATTGCCGTGACTGGCTGGGCGGTTCCTTGGAGCCGAGGTCGTGATTGCGGGGACGATGCCTTTCAGCGCTGGCGATTGACCGCCTGGGCCGCGCGGATCACGTCCGCGCCGATCTCCGCCTCGTAGGCTTCCCACACCGGCCGCATCTTCTCGCGCCAGCGCTGGCGCTCTTCCGGGGTAAGACTGAGCACCTGTGTGCCGCTAGCCAGGATCCGCTCGCGGTCGCGCCGGTTGAGCGCCTCGGCCTCGTTGTTCACGGCCTGGGTGACCTCCTGGATGATGCCCTCCAGTTCGCTGCGCACGGCGAAGGGGATGCCGAGCCAGAACTTGGAGTTGGTGATCAGCATGTAGTTGAGCATCCCGTGGTTGCTCTCGGTGATGTAGGGCTGCACGGTATGCAGCTTCTGGCTGGCGATGTTCGACCAGGGGTTTTCGGCGCCTTGCACCGTTCCATCCTGCAGCGCCTTGAAGACCTCGCTGAAGGACAGGCGCACGGTCTTGGCGTTCAGCGCCTCGAATTGCGACTCGAGCACCTTGGACGGCTGGACCCGGAACGACAGGCCGGCGGCGTCCTCCGGTTGGTGCAGTGCGTGGGTGGCGGACAGTTGCTTGAGGCCGTTGTTCCAGTAGGCCAGGCCGTAGATGCCGTGGCCGGACATCGAGTTCAGCAGCTTGTTGCTCGCTTCGCGCTTCTGAAAGCGCTTGACCGCCTCGGCGTCGTCGAACAGGAACGGCAGGTCGAACACCTGCAATTGCTTGGTGTAGGGATCGAACTTGGACAGCGACGGCGCCAGCATCTGCACCTTGTTATCCAGCAATGCCTGCATCTCGTCCGCATCGCCGTACAGCTTGGAGTTCGAGTAGACCTCGACTTGCACCTGGCCGGCCAGGCGTTCCTCGGCCAGTTTCTTGAACAGCAACGCTCCCTTGCCCTTGGGCGTGTCGTCCGCCACCACGTGCGAGAACTTGATGACGATGGGGCCGTCCGCGCCCAGGGCGGTCGAGGAAAACAGAATGGATAGCGCGGCAAGCGCCGCGGCGCACGATCTGAGCATTGGGTCCCTCCGGAAATGCGAGCAGCCGCCGCTTTCCTCAGCGGACGGTGAGGGCGGAACTCGCATTGTGCGAGCAAAGAGACGGCTGGTTTTGGATTGGAATGCGGCCTCGGACATGGAGCGCGAGGACGAGAGGAGGCAGTCTGCGGTAGACCCGGTTACCGTACAAGCATGGAAAGTTCCAGCCAGTTCTCATTTCGGAGACTCTGAATGGAAAGCCCCGCCCTGGAGAGGACGGGGCCGCTGTCGCGATCAGGCGATGTGCTGGCGATCCAGCTCGATGGCCTTGTCGAGGGTTTCCAGCAGGGCCTTGCGCACCTTCAGCTTGGTGTTGCGGTGAGCGGTCATGTTGATCTTCTTCAGTTGCTGCGCGGCGGCGAGCGCAGTGGCCTGCAACTGCTCGGCGGGCACCACCTTGTCGAGGAAGCCGGCGTCCACCGCGCTTTGCGGGTCGAACATCTCGCCATTGATCACCGAGCGGTGGAAGGCCGACTTGCGCAGGCGGTCACGGGCCAGCTCGATGCCGACGTGGTGCATGGTCATGCCGATCTGCACTTCGTTCAGGCCGATGCTGAACGGCCCCTCGACTCCGATCCGGTAGTCGGCCGAGAGCAGGATGAAGGCACCCTTGGCCACCGCGTGGCCGGGGCAGGCGACGATCACCGGGAACGGATGGGCGAGCATGCGACGCGCCAGGGCGGAGCCGGCGGCGACCAGGTCGATGGCGTTCTGTGGGCCGGAAGTCATCACCTTGAGGTCGTAGCCGCCGGAAAGGATGCCCGGCTGGCCGGTGATGATCACTACCGCGCGGTCCTGCTCGGCGCGGTCCAGCGCCGCGTTGAAGGCCGCGATCACGTCCGGCGAGATGGCATTGACCTTGCCGTTGCTCAGGGTGAGGGTGGCGATGCCATCTTCCAACTGGTAGCTGATCAGGTCGCTCATGGGGGAATCCTTAAGGTTGGGCGGTGATTGATGCGGTGGGCAGACGTTACCCATCCCTCCTCACCGGGTAAAGCAGGCCGTCGGACTGGTCGGTCATTCACCAGCCCCAAGGGCGCCAGGTGGGGGCGAAGCGGCGAATCTCCGCGCTTTCCCTTAAGCGCATGAATCTCCTGAAAAAAAACTTTGCCTTTAGCGATCCGTTCGGCTAGATTAGCGCGCCTCGACGGACCTGATGGTCCAGCGAGATCCGGTGAGGTGTCCGAGCGGTTGAAGGAGCACGCCTGGAAAGTGTGTATACAGGAAACTGTATCGAGGGTTCGAATCCCTCCCTCACCGCCACTTTCAGATATATAAAGCCCTGAAAACCAAGAAGTTTTCGGGGCTTTTTATTTTCCGCCCCTGACAGGTGTCGAAGAACCGTCGAAAGGATTAAGCTGGACGGCTTCCTGCAAATGGTCCGGTGCCAAATGCGCATAGCGCATGGTCATTGTCAGCGACGAATGGCCGAGGATGCGCTGCAAGACCAGGATGTTTCCCCCGCGCATGACGAAGTGGCTGGCGAAGGTATGGCGCAGTACATGACTGGCTTGTCCATCCGGTAGCTTGATCGCAGTTGTGTTCAGCACACGGCGGAAGGTTTCCATGCAGTGCGTGAACTGGCCATGCTTAGCCCAATGGGATTTTAGGCTCTTAGCCAGACTGGCCGATATGGGCACCACTCTGACCCGTTTCGATTTGGTATTGGCGAACACCACCGCATGCCCCTTGAGCCTGTCCGGGCCTATCGCTTCAGCTTCACCCCAACGTGCACCCGTTGCCAGACAAAGGCGAGCAATCATCGGCGGGTGAGGGGAGGTTTCACGCTCATCCAGGGCTTTGAGCAATTCGTCGATCTGCTCCAGAGAGAGAAAGGACAATGGCCTTTCTTGCAACTTGATCGGTTGTAGCTGGTGGAATGGGCATTCGTAGTCAATGACATCGAGTTTGCGCAGGGTGCTATAGACCGCCTTGAGATAGGCCAGCCGGTTATTCAGCGTCTTCCCGGCAACCCCCTCGGCCATCCACTGAGCTCGAACGTTCGCAACGTTGGCACCAGTGAGCTTGAAGGCGACAGGATCACCCATGGCGCTAGCCGCTTCTTTCAAGATGGCACAGCGACGTTTGCCATCGGAAAGAGACATACCATGAAGGTCATACCAAAGCGCAATCAGCTCGGAGAGTCGGCGACGATCCTTTGGCTTGGGTGACCATTCCGGATTGTCGATTACTTTAGCGCGGCAGGTCGCTTCGAAGCGCAGCGCTTCAGCCTTGGTCTTGAGCGTCTTGCGAAATCGCTTGCCCTTGATAGGCTCAACATCGACTTTCCAGCGGCCATCCGGTAGCGGCTCGATTGCCATCTATACAGCCCGCCCCCAACGCACATGCCGCTCTTCAAGCAGATTCTTGATGTGCTTGTAGATGTCGTGCTCGCTCATTTCCTTGGCGGCGTAATGGTCACGAATAACCGGCCAACACTCCCAGGTTTGCAGCCGGTCAAACGCCTTTTTTGCACCCACCCTTTCCCTCGCCAGCAGACTGACGAAGTTACCCAGGAAGAGCTCGACGTTCTTTCCCGAGAACCCCTTGCTGGTCTTGTGATAGCGCTTGTATTCGGTTTCATCGAGCAACGAATCGACTGGTACATCGACCGTCACGTCATCACGGATCAAGGTCCAGATCGGCTCAAATCGGCCAGGGCGGGCCAGCAGCTTGAACTGCCCCAACCCATAGCGCCACAGGCCGTCCAGATGTGCCGAAAAAGCCGCATAAGTGCGGGTATCAATGGGCAGGCCGGTATTCACGTCCAGGGAGCCGCTGGCGAACTGCTGAACGATGGAATGGTGATAGCGCAGCTCGATACGCCACACGTCTTCGTCCGAGTTGTAGTTCTCCGGATCGTTGTCGTCGAAGCTGTCTCGGCGCTTCCAGATCGCTTCCCAAAAATCCAGCTTGTCGGTGGCCCTGGCCTGCTCGGTCTTATTGTAAATGGCGAGCTGGATGCCGTTGGCCGAACCAAACATATGAGTTTCACCACGCCCATAAACGGCCGCCTTGGTGGTCCAGTGCAGTTCATTGATGCCAGAAATGTCCCGATGCGTCCTGGCCCGACAGTGCATATGGGCGACCAGATCGGCCGAAGGCTTCCAGCCTTGAAGGTCCAAGGCCAGATGGACGGCACACTGGTTGACCTCGACGTGAGTCATTAGCTGGTCGGCATAGTGATCCATGCGGGCCTGAAGCCGCTCCGGACTCAGTGCGTCGATAGCATGAGGCGACACTTCGATCTTGAGGTGAGGGCCAACTCTATCCAGCTTGAAGTTGAAATTCTTCACCAACAGGATGAAGCCCAAATCGGCGTTCTGGAGCTTGTACTGATAGCCCGAGTCACGTCCCACTCGTCCTGCGTGCCAGCGCTCCCCTGCGAAGTTGACGATCTCGCCCGGTTTCTCAAACAGGACCAGAATCTCAGGGCGGATCAAACCCCGGTACAACTGGCGAACCGTATCGACACCGCAACGAAGCAACCGAACGTTGCTCAGGTCAGTAATCTTCGCCGTCGTATCATCAAAAAACACCCGACCTTTCGGGTCTTCATTGAACTGACGATCTACCCGAATCTGATCTTTTGCCTTCATGTCTACTGCTCCAAATTGCGACGAATCGAAACTGTGTTTTCTGGTTTATCTGACGTGTTACAGGGACGTCACGGGGCCGCGCGGCCGGCCAGGTGCGCGGCCCCACCGGCTGCGCCGAAGTGTCCGCGCACCTGCTCGGCCGCTTGCGGCACAAGCGAGCGCACTGCATCCGGCACAGCCACCCCATCACTCGGTTTGTGGATCGAGGCGGTCAGCAACACGACGAGGTTGGTTCCCCGCCTGCGCTCAGAGGTCGAGCGGAACACCGGGCCGATCAGGGGGATATCGGAGAGAAAAGGCACCCTGGATTCGGAACGGTCGGTCTGTTCCGACCGCAACCCACCCAGGAGCAGCCCGCCGCCATCCGGTAGCTGGACCTTGGTGGAGATACGCCGCGTATTGGTAATGATGTCGGCGGCGCTCTTGTCGTCGGAGACGCTGGAAGCCGATTGATCGACCAGCAATTCGATAGCCCCGGAAGGCGTGATGAACGGCGTTACGTCGAGCGAGACGCCCACATCCTGGCGGACGATGGTCTGGAACGGATCGGAGGCCGGTGTAGAGCCGCTGGTGGTTTGCCCGGTGATGAAAGGCACGTTCTGACCGACGACGATGGAGGCCGGTTCGCGGTTCAGGGTCAGTAGTTGGGGCGTGGAGAGGATGCGGTTGTTACCAGTGACCTTGACGGCTTGCAGGAAGGCCGAGAGCGTCGGACCGGAGAAGGTCAGGCTGAACCCCAGGTCGGATACATCGGAACCGCGCAGGCTGATGCCGCCCAGTTCGATACGTTTGTCATCGAGGCCGACGTTGAGACCCAACGCATCGAAATCGGAATCGGCCAGTTCCGCCACCACCGCGGTGATCACCACTTGGCGACGTGGCTTATCGATCTCGCCGAGGATGCTATCGACGATGTCGAGCTGCTGTTCAGTGGCCGTGACGATCACAGCGTTGGAGGTCGGCGACGGCGTGGCCATGATGGACGTGGAGCCCCGTTCGGTTTCGTCCTGGCGGGAGCGCAGTACGTCGACAATCGACTGGTAGGCGAAATCGGACTGCAGGTGCTGAAGCTGGAAAACCCGCGTCTTGAGGTCCAGCGGTTCGGGAATCGGCTGGCTGCTGATCAGTAAGGTGTCGCCACGCGCCGCGAAGCGGTAACCGGCAGAGGTCACCGCGTTTTCAATCAGCGCCTGAAGCTGCTCGGCCCCTTCGAAGGTGGCAAAGATGCTAATCGGTGCGCCACTGATGTCGGAGCCCACCACCACCGACTTGTTGAGCTTGAGCGAAGCCCACTCGACGAAGTCTTGCAGAGTGGCATCGTAGAGCTCCACGCGCTCCGCACACCGGGCAGCCGGAGAAAACAGCGTGGTGACCGCCATCAGGATCGCTATCAGGGCGGCGAAGTAAACGCACGTCCAGGTTTGTTCCCTATCGCTCATGGTTCGTTACCTGTAAACGGAGAGGAAGTCATCGCCCCGGACCAGCAGGGCTTCACGGGGGCCGCGATCCTTGACGGTCACATCGCGGACCAGCAGATCGTCGGCGTTGATGCGTTGCCCCGAGGCATCACGGAAGACGTAGTGCGATTGCCCCGAGAGGCGGCCATAGGTGGCAATGCGCAGGTCGGGGAATTCCTCGGCCAACGCTTTAGTCGATGCCGATGCAGTCGAGCCAGAAGCAGACGCGGCAACACCGGCGGGAGCCGATTGCGCGTACTGGCGAGAAACCGCAATGCCGGAGAACACCGGCAGGCAGATCAGCAGCGCCACCAAGCCGCCGAGGAAGAAGGCGTTGAGGATCCGCGTGCGGCGGAAGAAAATTTTCGTGGCTCGCATGTAAAACCCCACATTGCGCGGTGCAGCCGGGAGAACGCGCCGCCAGTAGCCGGGCGGCAGCATGGAATAGGCGCCCTTGTCGTAGTCCTTGTTGTATTCCTGGGTGGTGTCGTAGAAGGAGTAGAACTCTTCGCCCCGGTAGAACCAGTCATCGACCTTCGGGCTGTTGAACTTGGCGCCGTACTTGACGATGGCTTGGTGCATCTTGGGGAGCCGGCCTTTCCAGATGCCAAGGGTCAACAGGCGACCGATATGGCGGAAGGGGAACGGCACCTTGAGGCGGTCCCAACGGTTGATGTAGACGACATGCTCGGCGATGGACTCGCGCACCTGCTTGTCGATCACGTTGACGTTTTGCACGCACAACCACAGGTCCCAGCGGCGTTTACGCAGGAACAGGAAGAACTTGAGCAGGTCGGAACGGCCGCCTTGGTTCCAGTCGCGGGAGTTCAGCCAGACGCCCGCCTCATCGAGGAAGATGCCGCCGAACTGTTCTTCGTTGTATTCCTCGCAACCCACGCCCAGGCCGATCAGGTCATCAGCGGATGGCAGGTCGGGCAGCCGCACGAGCCGGGAGTATCGGTTGTGCGGCTTGCACAGCTTGTCCATGCGCACATCGACATTCACTGCGACCCGCCGACCGCTCTTCAGGTAGTGAAGTATCCGCAAGATCAGCAGCAGGGTTTTGCCGGCGCCCAGCTTGCCGGTGACGATATAGACGGCCATGGCTAGGCGTTCTCGAACTTCTCGGAGAGGCGCACGACCCAGAAGAAGATCAGCGCCTTAACCCGCACCAGAACCAGAATGCCGATGCAGATGGAGAGGTTGCCCGGCAGCAGCATGCGACCAATGGCAACCAGATCATCAGGAGCGTTGGAAGCAATCTGGCCGAAGACCAAATCCACCGCGCCAGTGAACAGGCCAACAGCCAGAGTAATCGCGGCAATCACCAGGGCGACCTTCCCGAGCCTGGAGAACAGCTTGAGGAAGGCGGAGATCAGCGGCCCGGCCAGTGCCGTGAACAGGCCGACGAGCCACGCCGAGAGGCGCTTGAAGACGACCGAGACGATAGTCCGCAGGAAGCCGATGATGAATGGCATCAGAAGCCCCCTCGAATCGCCTTGGCGTTTTCAAGCCGCAGGCCAGACATGTAGATGTTCCAGACGCCCACCGCCGTCAGGCACCACAGCAACCACTCCAGTAGCGGCTTGACGCGGCTCAGTTCGCAGGTGGGCACCACCAGGGTGAAGCTATAGCGCGGGATGCCGACATTGACCCTGTAGTCGGAACAGCCCACCGCCGAGGGGAACAGGTTGTCCAACACACCCACCCCGGCTAGCCGTTCACCACCTACCCCAAACCAGCCCTCGACAGTGCCCGGCAAGGCGTCGAGGGCATCCTTGAGTTCGGCTTCCGAGCCTTCCAGCGCCTCATCGACTGCCGTATCGAGTGCCGAGGCGATCTGGCCACCCGCACCTTCCCCCGATGCCTTGGCCCCTTCGTCGGTCCATTCGGCATCAGAGCTGTAGTCATCCCCCAGCAGCCCCTTCTTGATCTGCTCGAGCAACGAATTGGTCTTGTCGATCTTCCCGCCCAGGCCGTCCTGTAAATCCTTGATCGCCTCATTGGTCGCGGCCGCATCACCATCTTGGGCGGTGCCGCCTTCGGAGCCCGGCTCTTTGGGATCATTGGTTTCGTCGCCATCGGCGTTGCCGCCGTTCTTGGGATGGTCGGGAGAGTTCTCGTCGATCAGCTTGTTGGGGTCATTCGGGTCGGTGCAGACCTGTTTACCGTTGTGGTAGGCGCAGTTGCGTTGCGGCTTGTCGCCGACGGTGCACTGGAGAACGAGGTTCACGTAGTTGCACTGCATCTCGTCCATGATGCATTTATTGGAGCCATCGACCTTGATGCACTCATTGTCGTTAGGGTCGCGGCAAACCTCGCGACCGTTGACCATCACGCAGTTGGCACCCGGAGTAGGCTGGTCCCACGGCGAACAGGAGCCATCGGAGGGACATGGATCATCCGAGGGCTTTTCAGGGCCGTTCGCGAAGTAGTTAGCGACGCACCAATTCTCAAGGCCGGTGGAAGAACCCTGGATCGGCTCTTTCCAGCATTTTTTGGTTAGTTCGGTTTGATTTAGGCCGAAGGAGCAACCGTCAAAAGAGATGGACTCCGGGCATTGAACGACCTGCTTGCCGTCCTGCATGACGAACGGGCACTTTACGGCTCGATCTACGTTCGGTAGGTCCCAACAATTCTTGGGAGTGACACACTCCTGAATCGATGAATCATATTCCGTGCCCGGAGGGCATGTCGTCCCCGAGCGATGAACGATCTGTTTTTGCCACCAGTTACCCGGCTGATTCTTATAGTCCGCATAACAATGAATAGTCGTGGCACTCTCCCGCCAAGTTCGAAAACTATAGTTGGCCGCATGAGGAGCAAACCAAGCCTCACACGCCGCAAGAGCAGTTGGGTACTTAGGCGAAGTGCCGTACTGCCAATAGTAATCCTCAGCAAAACCAAACTGCCCCCACCCCAAAAGGGTGAGGGCAACCAGCAGGCGGGCAAAGCCCGGAACTTTGACCGCCATTGGCTTAGGCTCCAGCCGCCGAGAACACGCGACCGGCGATCTTGAACAGCGCAATGCCGCCACGGATGACGCCGAACAGCACGGCACCGGCCGCCATCAAAACACCGAAGGCGGTAGCCAGATCGGTGAAGACATCGGTCAGTTCGGTCGGCACGGTAATGGCCGCATTGGCCATGCCCGCCGTCATCGAAGCAGCGGCGACAGTCAGAACGGAGGCCGTTTTGCCACCCAGTGCTTTACCGACACTGGTACCTTTCTGGACCACATCTTGGCCGACAGCGGCCGGCAGGTTTTTCACTTGCATGGTGAGTTTCCTCAGTTGGTTGATGCGTCGATTACTTCTTTCCAGCCGAGCCGGAAATTCCCCCAGGCGACGCCTATTCCCAGAGAACCGATGAAGAGCCCAGCGATAACGAGGTATTGCCCCCAGGTGAAAGCCATTGCCCGTTACCTCTGATGCCCGTGAATGAGGCCAAGGGCGGCCAGATAGACCATCCCTTGAATGAACTGGAGGGCCCACAGGTCGCCCAAGGTGACGTTGGCCAGATAGCTTTCGAGCGAGCCCATAGCGCTCCCCTCAGTTGTGCTCCGGAGCCGCCTCGGAAGCCGGTTCGCACTCGGCTTCGAGACAGTCCGGGCAGACGGCATAGTCGGGAGCCATGCCAAACGCGGCCGCCCAGCCGCTGCCATCAGCGGGCTGGCCGTACACCTGCCCCATCGGGGCAAGGCACAGGTCGCAATAGACGCGGTCACGGATCAGCACGGCCCGACCCTGGGTTATGCCTTGGGAGCGTCGGCCGGAGTGGACGGGCTGGGTTTGGCAGCGGAAGGTTGGGCGCCCTTCCGAGTGTCCACAGCTTCGATATGCAAGGCCAGATTCTTGCCCTTGTTCTGGCCGCCCCGAGACACGTCGAAAGTAATGCGGACCAGTTGCAGCGGCTCGAACTGAGAACCAGCGAAGAAAATCTCATCCGCCACTTCGTCAGCCGCCGCCATGCCGATGACCGAAAGGCCGTGCTCGGTCTTGCCGTCCGGCTCATCGCCGTAGAAGACCTTCACGTATTTGGCGCCCTCCATCTCAGTCTTTTGGGTGCCCAGGAATGCAACTTCCATAATCGAACGTGCCATGTGTGTTTCCTCGCTTGGTTGCGCGTTATTGCGCGGGTTTGCCTTTCAGCAGGCCGAGCGGGTCCACACGGGCGAACTTGTGAAGTTTTCGCCCGAGGGGTTTCTCGGATTGCCGGGGTTACAACTCGGCCTGTACGCGGGCCGTTATCGCGTCAAACACCAAGGGCCACGGCCCTTGTCATCCCGTTTCGCCACCGTCGCCCGTGACTGGCGGGGCTTGAGGTGGATGACTGATCAGACCGAGTTGGCCAGTCACGGACGCCGGAGGCGATGCGGCACCGTTCAGGGTACGGCTTTCTGGCGTGCCCTTGACCGGATCGACCCAGGCGCGGGCGGCTGGCAGACCCCAATCTCGCCCGATGACGAGGGCACAGCCCACGAACAGGAGCCAGACGCCAACCCACTCAAGAGCGATGTCAGGCATGGCTCAGTCCTCGAACGGCTCGCGAATCGGCACGAAAGGCGTTGGCTTGCCGCTGTCGTAGACAACGAACCACCACTTCGGCGGACGGTCGGCGGGTTGGTGCCGGTCGCAGAGTGAAGCCGGTATCACCTTCCAGCGGCCATCGACCTTGGAGACGGACACGGGGCGGCACTGGGTGCACGGTGTGGACTGGGAGTGCGCGGGTTTCGCCACTTCGCGCCTTGACCAGCAGACAGAGCAGCCGCAGTTCTCCGCATGTGGTTGGCGCAGATACCGATTCAGGCTGCTCATTGGCCGGCACCTGCGCCTGGGGCTTTACCTCGACGGCCCGAGCAGCACGCTCACGCTTATGCAACTCAAACCACGTAATGACGGGCCCCGCATTGCGCTCACTGGGAAAATGACGCCCGGCATGCATCCGCGCATTGGTAATAAGGCCGCTAAGCAATTCCAACTGATCGAAACTGATAATCCCCAAAGAATGCGCCAGATAGATTTGAGCTCTAGCGTCGATGCCCCAGTTGTAACGATCAGCCCCTACACAGCGAAGCTCAGTCAGTGCCGCTAGGATTGAGCTAAGAAACTTACTGAATTGGTCATTCATGCCGTCCAGTCCTGCTCCAGCAGCCAGGAGCGGAGCAGGGCACTGTTGACCATGCGGCGCTTGCCTAGCTTTACGGTGGGGAGAACGCCTTTCATTGCCCAGGCACGCGCGGTGCCGTAGGTCAGGCCGTTGCGGTCGGCCCAGGACTCGACGGTTTCCACGTCCTGTTGCGGGCCTATCAGCTTCGAAGGTTCCAGCTCTTCCAGTTCCATGCTCGTTCCGTCACTATTCGTGGCAATTAACACGTATCGTGTAAATTCTGACCCAATCCATTTTGACTAGAGTCGAAGTGAATCATATTTGGATTGAGTCAAAATGGATAGAGCTAATTTAGATGGAAATGGAATGATAAAAGAGCGGGTAATAACCGTGCTCAAGCACAGCGGCTTGAAGCTACCGCAGCTAGAAGAGCAGACAGGCATCAGCCGATACACCTGGAGCAACCTGAAGAACCCTGCGAAAAGCCGGGAGATCAAGGCCGAGGAGATTGAGGCTGTAGTAGCGCTATACCCACAATTCGCCTTATGGATTGTCAGCGGTAAAATTGCACCAGAAGCAGGACAGATCAGCCCCGATTACGAGAAGGCCGATTCAAACTTGCCCAATCAAAACGCGGGATAGCGATCACCAAGGAAGTAGCTAGGCGCTGGTACGCCCGGAAATGAAGGAGGGGGGAGGGGAAAGGAATGAAAGCAAACCGCAGCGACGCACCGTCACGCTTGCATAAAAAGAAAAAAAGCCACCTGCCAGCTTTAATTGCCTTCGGCATCACAGGTGCTGCTGTCTACACCATCATATGGCCGCTGCTTAAGCCTGTATCGATCAACGTCAACCAGTTCAAACAGGCTTTCGAAACAGAACAGCCAAGCTACCAATACCAAGCAGCCGCCAATCCAACATATGCTGCCCCACAGCCACGTGCTGAAATCACATGGTCAAACGGGCAAGGGCATCAGACTCAAACCCGGCAGACGACCTACAACGACCAGAACTACACGCCTCGGACTGACATAAATACGGTTCAGCCGCCACCGGCACGGCACTACGCTTCAAATAGTTCGTCGCAAAGAAGTCAGACCATCCGCCGTACTCACTCCAGCTATTGGGAATGGGAGAGTGGGCACCAGAAGAAAAGAGTAGCTGGTCACTTCGAGTGGGTAGAGATTGACGGAAAAGTCGACCATTCTAGTGTCTGTCAGAACTACAAATATGGATCACTGATTTATCGTGATTGCCGGAAAGGTGCAAAGGTTGCGCTCAAGAAAATGTGTGGCAAGCATGAAGGGGCCTGCTATGCAGGTAATCACCTAATCCCCTGAAATCAAAACAAAGGGGGGTATATGTTTGACTATATCTGTACTAAAGCTGATGTTATTTCCGCTCTAGCTAATAGCGTAATGGCTCTAATGGCCGTACTCGCAGGGGCTTATGCATGGTGGCAAGTCAAAGCCAATAGAGAAGCTCAGCAAGAGGCCACAGCAAAGGGGATATACTCAAACTATCTGCACTTGGCTTTTAAGTACCCCGAATTTTCAAATGGTATTGATTTAAGAATGCTGTCAGATGAAGACAATAACCAAAAGGACCTGATAAAGAAATATAAGTGGTTTGTTTCGATAATGCTGACTTCTTGCGAAGAAATATGGATGCTTGTTTTAAATGATGATCTATGGAAGGCTTCATTAAAGACACAAATTGGATATCATGCTAATTTTTTAAAAAAAATGAATGGTGGAAAAGCCTTTATCATAAGAATCTTGTAACTCTTATAGGTGAGGTTATAACCGAATTTGAAAGCACAGGAACTAAAAATAACACTGATCAGCCGGGAGGCTAACCTCAGTGGCAACCCTAGTTAAGAGCAGGTCACGCAGTTTACGCTGTTCCTTGTCTTTTCAATCCACCGCTATCATTTTGATTCACTCTTGATAAAATTAACCTAATAGGTTATTTTTGTCGTATGGAAAAGCGCAAACCCCATTTCAAGCTTGAGCTGGTGAAGCAAGCCGTAGCTGAGCAGCGTTATCGCTTCACCCGCGTGGCCCTTGAAGGGGGCGCTGAGCTGGGCATGGAGGTGGCCGACATGCTGGCCGTCATTGGTGCCCTGAGCAGCCGCGACTTTTTCAAGAGCATGACAACCTATGCGGATCATACTACCTGGCAGGACGTTTACCGACCCGAAACCGATTTCGGGCAGGTCTACCTGAAGTTCACGTTGGTGGCCGATCTGCTGATCGTTTCCTTCAAGGAGAAGTGACCATGAAATGTCCAGTATGCGGCGGGGCGGAACTGGTTCACGACACCCGCGATATGCCCTTCACCTACAAAGGGCAGACCACCCAAATTACTGCGGTAACGGCTGACTGGTGCGATGCTTGCGGCGAGTCCCTGACCGGGCCGGCTGAGAGCGAGCGTGTTATGCGTGCCATGAATGAATTTCGCCAGCAGGTGAATGCCCAGGACGGTAATCAGGAGCTGATTCGTAGCGTGCGCAAGCAATTGCGCTTGAGCCAGCGCGAGGCGGCTGAGCTGTTTGGCGGTGGACCTAATGCATTTTCTCGCTACGAGCGAGGCAGTACGGAGGCACCGCAACCCTTGGTGCAGCTATTCAAAATCTTGGGCCGTCATCCTGAATTACTCAAGGAGCTGCGTACGGGTTGAGTGTCGAAAAAGTGTCGAAATCACTGAGCCACAAAGCCACGAAACAACATTCAACCTAAATCTGAAAGTCAGAAATGGTACGGATTGCGACTCAACAGGGCAGGGGACAACAGGATTCGAATCCCTCCCTCACCGCCACTTTCCGATTCAAGCAAACCCCTGATCTTCCTGGTGAAGTCAGGGGTTTTTGCTTTCTGCGGTTCGCGTTTTGGGCAAAAGCGGGATCTTCCAGGCCGCCCTGGTGATTCAGGAAACACTCGGGCCGCCAATGCCGGTGCAGCAGAAGGTGGGGGGCATGGGCTATGAAGCGTCTTGCAGTTCAGCCGTGAGTACAGCCGCCTCAGCGTGATATCAGGCGCTTGCAGTTGCATTGAAGGTTGGGGCGCCTCGGTCGACGCGTTGATCGGCCGCTTGTAAGGCACTGTGAAACAAGAGCCCCCGCTTGAAGTGTCGGGGGCTTGTTCCTGCCGTCAGGCAATGGCGGCGAAGCGCTCGATGTGCGGTTGCTCGCGCTGCCGGGCCTGCCAGAGATCGTAGTCGGCCTGCACGCCGAGCCAGACGCGGGAGAGGGTTTCGCGCGCGAAGCCGAGGCGTCGGGCCAGTTCGGCGATGCTGATATCCAGAGCGGGGAGCACGTCCTCGAGCAGGGTTTCGCCAGGATGTGGTGGGTTGTGCATGACCATGGTTTCGCCCTCCTGTTTCAGTGGTAGTCCAAGTAGTCGACCAATTCGATATCGCTGTTGGCGAAGCGGAAGATCACCCGCCAGTTACCGCTGACGGTTAGCGACCAGTAGCCGGCCAGTTCCCCCTTGAGAGGGTGGAGCCGCCAGCCGGGGAGGTCGAGATCCCCAGGCGCTTGGCGTGATCGGCGTGGATGCCCTTGGTGGAACCCGTTTCGTAGAACAGGCGCAGGCCTTTGTGCTGGAAGCTGATGATCATTCTCGAAGTGTGATCCAGTGCATCACGGCATGCAGGTTCCGACGGTAAACCGATCGGATATCGGACCTCGCGCCTCTGGGAAGTGCGCAGCTCTCCCTGTGGCTCGAGGAGGCTCCCGTGGGGCAGGGTGGTGTGATCGACTGCCCCGCCAAAACGGGCACAGCCGAATCAATCTGCGTAGTTCTACGCAGTCCTGCTTCGTAGTTATGCGAATGTCTTCGCGGCGGCTTGGCGCAGATAGTGGCCGGGCCCTCATCAGGGGCTAAACAAAAACAAAAGCCGCCGCAGGTAACCGCCAGCGGCAGGAGACCATAGATGACTCAATTGGCTACCCGAATTGCCTGGTTCGCCGTTGCCGTGCTGGGCGCATTCGCGTTGGGCACAGTGGCGTTGCGTCGCGGCGAAGCCATCAACGCCCTCTGGATCGTTACTGCTGCGACCGCGATCTACCTCATCGCCTATCGTTACTACAGCCTGTTCATCGCCACCCGGGTGATGCAGCTCGACCCGAACCGCGCGACGCCCGCGGTGCTCAACAACGATGGCCTGGACTACGTTCCGACCAACAAGCACATCCTCTTCGGCCACCATTTCGCCGCGATCGCCGGCGCAGGCCCGCTGGTGGGCCCGGTGCTGGCCGCGCAGATGGGCTACCTGCCCGGCACCCTGTGGCTGATCGCCGGCGTGGTGCTGGCCGGCGCGGTGCAGGACTTCATGGTGCTGTTCATTTCCAGCCGTCGCAACGGCCGCTCGCTGGGTGAGCTGGTGCGCGAGGAGATGGGCCAGATTCCCGGCACCATCGCGCTGTTCGGCGCCTTCCTGATCATGATCATCATCCTCGCGGTGCTCTCGCTGATCGTGGTCAAGGCCCTGGCCGAAAGCCCGTGGGGCATGTTCACGGTGATGGCGACCATCCCGATCGCGATGTTCATGGGTGTCTACATGCGCTATATCCGCCCGGGGCGGATCGGCGAAATCTCGGTCATCGGTGTCGTGCTGCTGCTGGCTTCCATCTGGGTGGGTGGCCAGGTCGCCGCCGATCCGGTCTGGGGCCCGGCCTTCACCTTCACCGGCATCCAGATCACCTGGATGCTGATCGGCTACGGCTTCGTCGCCGCCGTGCTGCCGGTGTGGCTGGTGCTGGCGCCGCGCGACTACCTGTCGACCTTCCTGAAGATCGGCACCATCGTCGGGCTGGCCATCGGCATCCTGATCATCGCTCCCGACCTGAAGATGCCGGCGCTGACCCAGTTCGTCGACGGCACCGGCCCGGTGTGGAAGGGCTCCCTGTTCCCGTTCCTGTTCATCACCATCGCCTGTGGCGCGGTGTCCGGCTTCCACGCGCTGATCTCTTCCGGCACTACGCCGAAGCTGCTGGCCAACGAGACCCATGCCCGCTACATCGGTTACGGCGGCATGCTGATGGAGTCCTTCGTGGCCATCATGGCGATGGTCGCCGCCTCGGTGATCGAGCCGGGCATCTACTTCGCGATGAACAGCCCGGCGGCGATCGTCGGCTCGGACACCGTCAGCGTCGCCGCGACGGTCAGTAGCTGGGGCTTCACGATCACTCCCGAGCAACTGGAAGCCACTGCGCGGGACATCGGCGAGAACACCATCCTCGCCCGTGCCGGCGGCGCGCCGACCCTGGCGGTGGGCATCGCCTACATCCTCCACCAGGTACTGCCGGGCGAGAACACCATGGCGTTCTGGTACCACTTCGCGATCCTCTTCGAGGCGCTGTTCATCCTCACCGCGGTGGACGCCGGTACCCGTGCCGGGCGCTTCATGTTGCAGGACCTGCTGGGCAACTTCGTGCCGGCGCTGAAGCGCACCGAGTCCTGGACAGCCAACGTGATCGCCACCGCCGGCTGCGTGGCCATGTGGGGCTGGCTGCTGTACCAGGGCGTGATCGATCCGCTGGGTGGCATCAACACCCTGTGGCCGCTGTTCGGCATCTCCAACCAGATGCTGGCCGGTATCGCGCTGATGCTCGGCACCGTGGTGCTGATCAAGATGAAGCGCCAGCGCTACGTCTGGGTCACCCTGATCCCGGCCACCTGGCTGCTGATCTGCACCACCACGGCGAGCCTGATCAAGCTGTTCGACCCGAACCCGGCGGTCGGCTTCCTGGCCCTGGCCAAGAAGTACAGCGATGCGCTGGACGCCGGCCAGGTGCTGGCCCCGGCCAAGGATATCGGCCAGATGCAGCACGTGATCTTCAACGCCTACACCAACGCGACCCTGACCGTGCTCTTCTTGTTCGTGGTGCTGAGCATCCTGTTCTACGCCATCAAGGTCGGGCGCAGCGCCTGGGTGAAATCCGAGCGCACCGACAAGGAATCGCCTTTCCAGCCGATTCCGGACGCCTGAGGAGACGCTGCGCATGTTCAACGACCTGAGCCGCATGGGTAAGTATCTGGGCCAGGCTGCCCGCATGCTGGTGGGCATGCCCGACTACGACACCTACGTCGAGCACATGCGCAGCAAGCACCCGGACAAGCCGGTCATGGCCTACGAGGAGTTCTTCCGCGAGCGGCAGGAAGCCCGCTACGGCGGTGGCAAGGGACGCCCCGTACGCTGCTGCTGACCGGTTGGTTGCGGTAACCTGAGCGCCACGCTTCGTCGTGGCGCTTTTCATTTGGCCGACAGGCCTCCGGGAGCGGGCACATCGATCCTGTAGCCGCTCCCGATGCCGAGGAATAACCGATGTCTTCCCATTTCCCCATTCCGGTCACCGTGCTCAGTGGCTTCCTTGGTGCCGGCAAGACCACTTTGCTGAAACACATCCTCAAGGCTGAACACGGCCTGAAGATCGCGGTGATCGAGAACGAATTCAGCGAGACGCCGATCGACGGCCAGTTGCTCGGCGACGAGCCGGTGCAGGTGATGACGCTGGCCAACGGCTGCGTCTGCTGCTCCATCCATGTCGAGCTGGAAAAGGCGCTGTTCGTCCTGCTGGAGAGGCTGGACAGCGGAGAGATCGCCTTCGACCGCTTGGTGATCGAGTGCACCGGGGTGGCCGACCCGGCGCCCATCGCCCAGACTTTCTTCGCCGACGAGGCGCTTTGCGAGCGCTATGTGCTGGACGGCATCATCACCCTGGTGGACGCCGCCAACGCCGAGCGCCACCTGGCCGAACCCACTGCCCAGGCCCAGGTCGGTTTCGCCGACCGCATCCTGGTGAGCAAGCGCGACCTGGTGGACGAGGCCGCCTTCGAGACGCTCCACACGCGCCTGCAGCGGATCAACCGACGCTCGCCGATCCGCATGGTCGACCACGGCCGCATCGACCTGGCCGAGCTGCTGGACGTGCGTGGCTTCAACCTCAACGCCGATGTCGGTCCCGTGCTGAGCCCGCTGACCCCGGCCGGCACGCCCGACCGCATCGGCACCCTGGTGCTGAAGAGCGAGCGACCGCTGGATATCGACAGGCTCAGTGCCTTCATGGAGCAATTGCTGGAAGAGCACGGCAACTCCCTGCTGCGCTACAAGGGCGTGCTGGCCATCGCCGGCGAGGAGCGGCGGATGGTGTTCCAGGGCGTGCTGCGGCTCTATGGCTTCGACTGGGATGCGGAGTGGAAGGAGGGCGAGGCGCGGGAAAGCGTGATCGTGTTCATCGGCGACCAACTGCCGGAAGAGAAGATCCGCGCGGGCTTCGAGGAAGCCCAGCGCTGAAGAAGTCAGGCGATCCGGTCTTCGATGCGCAGAACCATGGCAGGCATCAGGTGAGAACTCATGCAGCTTAAATACAAGATCGTCACGCTGAGCGTCCTGCCGCTCATTATCTCGGTGCTCTTCATCTGTGTTCTGGTTTTCGCGCAAAGCCGAAAACTGGAAGAAGAACAGGCGAAGTTGATCGAAAGCAGCATCATGGCGGCGAAACAGGCCGAGCTCAAAAACTATATCGAGCTCGCGTCGAGCCTGATCGCCCCCCTGTACGAAAGTGGCAGGAACGACGAAGCCATCAAGAGCCAGGCGCTCGATATGCTGGCGCGCGCGAACTTCGGAGTGGATGGTTACTTCTTCGTGTATACCCGCGAAGGGAAGAACCTCATGCATCCGAGGCAGGCCCACCTGGTGGGCAAGGACCTCCTGGGCATGACCGACAATAATGGCCTGCCGGTCATTCAAGCCCTGCTGGAAAGCGCCCAGCATGGCGATGGGTTCCAGCGCTACACCTGGGAAAAGCCCTCGACGCGGCAGGTGACCGAAAAGCTTTCCTACGTGGTGATGCTCGACCGCTGGGACTGGATGTTCGGTACCGGCATCTACATCGACGACGTCGAGGTGGCGACGCGGAAGTCACGGGAAGAAGTGGCTTCCGGCGTGCTGACCACGGTGCTGGCGATCTCGTCCTTCGCGATGATCGCCGTGCTGGTGGTGTTCGCCGGTGGCCTGATGCTCAACGTCAGCGAGCATCGCCTGGCCGACCGCAAGCTCTACGCCCTCAACCAGCGCATCGTGACCCTCCAGGAAGAGGAGCGATCCCGGGTTTCCCGCGAGCTGCACGATGGCATCAGCCAGCAACTGGTTTCCATCAAGTTCCAGTTCGAACTGGCCAGCCTGGAACTCCAGAACGGCCAGGAAAAGGGGCTGGAGAACCTCCGTTCGGGCATCTCTCGGCTGGGCGAAGCCATCGGCGAGATCCGGCGCATCTCTCACGATCTGCGCCCGTCGCTGCTCGATACCCTCGGCCTCCTGCCGGCCATCGACCAACTCGTTGCCGAGTTCGAACAGCGCACTGACATCCCCACGCACTATGAACGCCACCTCGACGACGCCCCGGTCGACAAGAACGTATCCGTCACTCTGTTCAGGATCATCCAGGAGGCCCTGGCCAATATCGAGCGTCACTCGAAAGCCAGCACGGTTATAATTTCGATGTTGAACGCGAAGAACGCCATTGCGCTTCGTATAGAAGACAACGGTGTGGGATTCAGCCCTGTCCTGATGGAAAAGAGCCAGGGAATAGGCCTCAGGAATATCAGGGAACGCGTGGACCATCATCGAGGTTCATTCACGGTTTCCTCCTCACCCGGCCGCACGGAACTCTACGTTGAAATACCCCTGCAAAGAGCTTGATGCGCTCGCGACGAATAACGGCAAGAGGCCCGCATGAGCGATTCCAAGCCGATAAGAATCGCGCTGATCGATGACCATGCGCTGGTGCGCGATGGTGTGAATTCGCTGCTTTCGGCCATGCCGCATTTCGACGTGGTGGCGCAGGCCGAGTCCGGAACCGAAGCGCTCGAACTGCTCCAGTCGACGGAAATCGACCTGCTGCTCGTGGACATCGGCCTGAAGGACGACATGAACGGGCTGGAGCTGACGAAGAAGCTCTGCAGCCTCTATCCCGGCATCAAGATCCTCATCCTGAGCATGTACGACAACCAGGAGTACGTGCGCACCTCCATCAGCGCGGGCGCTTTCGGCTACGTCCTGAAGAACGCGCCCTCACAGGAACTGATCGCCGCCATCGAAGCCATCGTCGCCGGCGGAAGCTTCTACAGCCCCGAGGTCGCCCGCAAGCTGGCGACCAACAAACGCGAAGAAAACGAACTGACCCCGAGGGAGATCCAGGTCCTGTCGATGATCGCCAAGGGCTTCAACAACAAGGAAATGGCGCGCGAACTGGATATCAGCGTCCGCACCGTCGAAACCTACAGGTTGAGCATCAGGCGCAAGTTGAACATCGACAAACCCGCCGCGCTGATGAAGTACGCGCTGGAGCATGGGCTTATTTCGATCTAGGACAGCCCTGGAAAAGCCGTCATTCCCGCGCACGCGGGGATCCAGAAGTTTCTTCGTCCGGCGGGACGCTTTTCAGCAAGGTGGCCTGGTTGTTCCTGGCGGGAAACGTTTCGCGGTTTCCCACCCTACGGTGGTTGTCGGTTCGGGTAGGGTTTGTCCTCCCGCCTGGCAGCAGCGCCACGGCACTGCAGTTGGGCCCCCGATAGGGCCTCTCGACCAGACCAGAAGCCACAAGCTGCCATAGGACCTCCCGGATGATGGCTATAGTGGCTTATGGATGGCCACGTCGGGCTGTCCCACATTTCGGATGGGGGATGAGGGGATGGAAAATGATCCGGGCCTGGAGAGGGCAGAGGAGGCTTCTGGCAATGCCTCTCGTGAAGAGAAACGAGCTTCGGTCGGTTTTTGGCTAAAGGCTGGGAAGTCGTTTATCGAGTTGCTTGGCAAGCATCCATTTGCGACTGGCTTGTTGGCATTGCTCAGCATTGTCGGGTTTGCATTTTCAATCTATCAGTATATCGACGCGAAAAATGACTCCCGGGTTGCTTCCGAACAGGCGGCCCGGATAGAGAAAAAGATCGAAGTTGCGGGCGGTGGAGTGAGTTCTGACTACGTGCCGAGGATTCGTGCGGTTCTTTCCAGCGAATGCAAGAGCATAGTGCCCAAGATGGGGCGGCTGGTTGAGGAGCAGCAAGAAATAAGGCGTGCGGACTGGGAGTTCAACAGCTATGCGCTCCCGAAAATGTCTGCGTCGATTCTTAAGCAGGTGTCGGAGAACCCTGCGCTCCTTGGTGCCGATGATCCCGATATCGGTGAGGTCGTCAGGGTTGCGGGGGCTATCGACTATGACCATGTGTTCTCCCTGAGGAGGGCCACGGGCACTATCAACAAGCATGAAATCGCGGATTACATTTTGAATCTGCACTATTTGTGCGATTGGGCGGGTGTGGATCTTGGGCAGAGACAACTGTTCTTGCAGCAGTAGTTCGTTTTCCGCATGACGGCTGTCCTGCCTCTTGGATCCGCCTGCCGATGGATGTGATTCTCGGAAACCGGTTTCGACGACAGTGAGCGCATGCGCCAAGCCTTCCTGTGCGTTCTCGGCCGGCCGGTGCAGGCTGTTCGCCGTGATGCCCGGCAAGCAGCCTGAACCGGTCGGTGATGTTCAGCCTGCGGCCGCCTTGTGCTGGCGCTGGGCGATCTGCTCGACCAGGTACTCGGCGTCGCGTGCAACTCCGGAGAAGCGACCTGAGCCCCAGGTGTACAGCCATGGCAGGCCTAGGAAATACAGGCCGGCGAGGGCGGTGACGCCACGATTGTGTACCGGCTGGCCGCGGCCGTTGAAGACGCCGGCGTCGAGCCAGGAGAAGTCCGGGGTGAAGCCGATGCACCAGATGATGCTGGTGATGCCGGCCGCGCCGAGGTCCAGGGTCGCGCGCTCCTGCGACGGGCGCCAGACCGGCTGGTAGACCTCGCCGGCCGGGGCGTCGATGCGGTTCTCTTCGATGTACTTGTCGATGCTGGCGTTGATGCGGTTGTAGACCGCGTCGGCGGCGTCCAGCTTGGTTTCCAGGTCGGTGGAGAAGATCAGTTTGTCGCCGTCCAGGTCCTTGAGCAGGCCGAACAGTTCCATGCCCTCGGTGGCGAACTTGCGCAGGTCGATGTCTCGCCCGCCATCGCGGCCGGTGACGTAGTGGTTGGTATTGTCACGCACGCCTTCGCGCAGGGGATGCTGGTCGACGCCGATGTCGTAGTAGCCCATCTCCGCCAGCCAGTCGACCACATCCCTGCCCCGGTAGAAGCGAGCGCAGCGCGGTGCGTCGCCGACCGCCAGGTAGACCTTGCGCCCGGCCAGATGCAGGTCCTCGGCGATCTGCGCGCCGGACTGGCCGGAGCCTATCACCAGCACGTTGCCTTCCGGCAGCGCCTGCGGGTTGCGGTATTGCTCGGAATGGATCTGCGTTATTCCGGCGGGCAGTCGCTCGGCCAGGCGCGGAATGATCGGCGTGTGGTAGCCGCCGGACGCGACGATGACCTGGTCGGCGCTGAATTCGCCGGCGCTGGTCTGGACCGCGTAGCCACCCTGGGGGCGGGGGCTGACGCGCTGGACGCTGACGCCTTCGCGTACCGGCGCGTTGACGCTGCGGATGAAGCCGTCCAGGTAGTCGATGATTTCCTCGCGCTTCATGAAGCCGTGCGGGTCGTCGCCGGAGTAGGGATAGCCGGGAAGCGCGCATTGCCAATTCGGCGTGACCAGGCAGAAGGCATCCCAGCGCTGGGTGCGCCAGCTATGGGTGAGGCTGTGCTTTTCCAGCACAAGGTGATCGATATTCTTCTGTTGCAGGTAGTGGCTGGCGGACAGTCCGGCCTGGCCACCACCGACGATGAGCACGCTGTAGTGAGGAACCTGGACGGATTTGAGTGCGGTGGGCATGGGGAACTCCTGAATATTCCGGTCCGGAGGGGGCCGGTCTCGATGGAAATCGGCGGATCGCTCCGCGTGTGGTATGGCTGGCCGGCTAGAACGAACTCCAGCCGCCGCTGACGTGCCCCGCATGGGCCGTCTGCATGTCGATCACCCGCACGTTGCCGCCGCCCTCTTCGTATCGGCGCGCGTGGTACTTGAGCGAGGCGAGGGTGTCCATCGCCGAGCTGCAATAGAAACCCTTGACCTCCTTGACCCGCTCCGAGGCGGCGTTGAGAGCGTTCTCCAGGCGCTGCATGAAGTCCTCCAGCGCATAGGGCGTGCCGCTGTGCAGGTGTTCGTAGATCACGGTGGAAGGCGAATAGCCGATGCTTTCCTGGCCATCCGGCCAGCGCACCTTGAAGTTCACGGCGGGCATGTTCAGTGCTCCTCGTTCGATGATTGGGGATGGACGAATCCGGTAAACGGAGTGCTGGCCAGGTTCCAGAACTCGGCCTGCTCGTCGGCGAGGCGCACCCACACCCGGGCGCTGGCGTCGATCCGGCCGATGCGTGCGCAGCTCAGTCCCTGGAAGGCGAAGGCGGCCTGAACCTCGGTCCAGGCGGTTTCGTCGAGCGTCAGCAGGAACCCGTAGCTGGGAAAGGCCTGCAACCAGCGCGACAACTCGCCATCGCCAGGACGCGGCAGGGCGTCGAGGTCGAGTTCGGCGCCGCAGCCGGTGGGTTCCAGCAGCATCAGCAAGGTGCCGAGCAGCCCGGCATTGCTGATGTCCTTGGCGGCGTGCAGCAGTCCGGCCTCGGCCAGTCGCGGCAGTACGTCGAGCTTGCTGCGCAGGCGCTCGCCGGGCACGTTCTCGAAGGCTTTCCAGTACGGCGTATCGGCGTGCCAGCGGCCGTCCAGGTCGACCGCCATGGCCAGTACCTGGCCGGGTGCGACATGCAGGGTCGACAGCAGGCGATTGGCGATGCCGGTGATCGCCACTGCCAGCGCCGCCGGATTGCCGGGGCTCTGGCTGGTGTGGCCGCCGGCGAGAATCAGCCCGTAGGCAGTACAGGCGGCGCGGATACCGGCCAGCACCTCGTTGGCGGCCTGGGTATCGTGATGCCAGTAGGCATTGACCACGGCGGTGGCCCGTCCGCCCATGGCGGTGATGTCGCTGACATTGGCCATCACCGCCGACCAGCCGGCGAACCAGGGCGCGGCGGCCACGAACTCCGGCAACATGCCTTCGATGGCCAGCAACTGGTAATGCTCGCCGCAGCGGATCGCCGCGGTATCGTCGCCGGGCAGGGCGTAGAGCGAGTCGCGGCCTCTGGTCGGTGACAGCGACAGTGCCCGCGCGGGATGCTGGATCGCCTGCTTGGCGCGCATCGCCGGGGTATTGCGCAGGTCGTCGAGCAGCGCATCGAGCACGCCGGCCGGGGACAGATGCGCGGCGCTACCCATGACGGCGCGCCTTGAGCGGCAGCAGCGAGACTTCGCGCGGCATGAACGGGTAGCTGGACAGTTCGGCCTGCATCAGCACATGTGGCTGGCCGAGCAGCTCGATGTGTTCCAGGGTGTGCCAGTGCAGGCTGTGGAAGTAGCTTTCGTTGACCAGTTGCACGGTGGCCAGGAAGGTCTGGCAGCCGATGTCGATGGCCAGCGACACTGCTTCGTTGACCAGTGCCTTGCCGATCATGCCGTGGCGGCGATAGGCCTTCTCCACGCAGAGCCGGCCGCCGTACCACAGGCCGGGCTCCTGCTCGTAGATGCGCACCGCGCCGATTACCCGGTCGGCGACCCCGCAACTGCCGGCCACTGCGACGATGGGCGTGGCCTGGAAGTCGTGGCTGTCCTTGTCCTGCGCCAGCAGTTGCTGCTCCTCGGAAAATACCGAGCGGCGCAGGGCGTAGTAGCCGCGCTTTTCCCAGGGTTCGCGTGCTGGCTTGACCAGCAGGTCGCCGGCCAGGAAGTCGGCGAAGTCTCCGTCGATCAGGGCGAACGATGATCCCGGCATGGCATTGTCTCCGTTACTCGTGCTTTTTCAGGGCCGAGCAGGCGCCACACTTGGCGCAGCCGGCATTGATGTTTTCCGAGCGCAGGCCGTGGCGGCGCAGGCTGGCGCCGACGCGTGGGTAGAGGCGCTGCATGAAGGCGTTGTCCGGCTTCGGGTGATGGGCCAGCGGAGTGCCGTCGATGGGCACGAAGGGCACTACGAAGGGATATACGCCGATTGCCGCCAGGCGCTCGCTCATCGCGGCGATGGCGTCTTCGGAGTCGCCCAGGCCGGCGAGGATATAGGTGCTGACCTGGCCATGGCCGAATACCGCGACCGCCGCTTCGAAGGCGCTGAAGTAGCGGGAGATCGGCACCTCCGCCTTGCCCGGCATGATTCGCGCGCGGATTTCGTCGGAGACCGCTTCCAGGTGCATGCCTAGCGACACCACGCCGCTGTCCTTCAGACGCTGGAACCAGGCATCGTCGTTCGGCGGTTCGCATTGCGCCTGGATCGGCAGGTCGACCGCCGCGGTCACCGCCGCCGCCGATTCGCAGAGGATCGCCGCGCCGCGATCGGGTGTCTGCGGGGTGCCGGTGGTCATCACCATGTGCTTGACGCGGTCCAGTTCGACTGCGGCCTTGGCCACTTCGGCCAGTTGCGCAGGGCGCTTGCGAGCGATGGTCTTGCCCGCCGCCAGCGACTGGCCGATGGCGCAGAACTGGCAGGCGCGCTCGGCATCGTTCATGCGGATGCAGTGCTGGAGGACGGTGGTGGCGAGCACGTCCTTGCTGTGCAGGGTGGCTATCTTCCAGTAGGGAATGCCGTCGGCGGTGCTGCGCGCATAGAAGTTCGGTACGCCGGGGATTTGCACCTGGCCCACCTGCTGGCCTTCGCGGAAGATCAGTGCCAGCTCGCCGGTGGCCGACGGCCGCGCGACGTAGGGCGAATCCAGCGATGCCTGGTTGAGCATCGGCACCATCGCGGTATGGTCGCCAAGGGTCAGCGCCTTGTGGTCGGAGGGCCCGGCACCGCCCTTGCGCGATAGCCCGGCGCTTTCGTCCAGCCAGCGCACGCCATGGCATTGCAGCTCGCTGAGCAGGTCGCTGGCGATCAGTTCAGAGGCTTGCATGATCCAACTCCTCAGCGAGCGTCGCGTCGCTCCTGGGCAGCGCGGCGGCGCGTTCGTGGACATGCGCGGTGGGGGTGCGGTCGATCAGCAGGCTGAGCAGTTCCGGGCGGCTGTAGTGGCCGACCGAATCCATCATGCGTTTGCGCTTGTCGATCAGCGCCAGGTCGAGGTCGGCGATCACCACGCCTTCGCCGCTGCGCAGCGGCTCGCCGAGCAACCTGCCTTCTGGCGAAACGATGGTGCTGAAGCAGCCGCCGGAGATCGGCCCGAGGGCGCAGCCGGTGTCATTCACGATCTGCTGCTGTTGCTCCGGGGTGAGCCAGGCGGTGGCGTTGACCACGAAACAGCCGGACTCCAGGGCGTGGTGGCGGATGGTCACTTCGATCTGTTCGGCGAAGATCTCGCCGACCAGAGAGCCGGGGAACATCGCGACGTGGATCTGTTCGCCGTCGGCCATCAGCGCATAGCGGGCCAGCGGGTTGTAGTGCTCCCAGCAAGCCAGCGAGCCGATGCGTCCGACGGCACTGTCCACGGTGCGCAGGCCGGAGCCGTCGCCCTGTCCCCAGACCATGCGCTCGTGATAGGTCGGGGTGATCTTGCGGCGGTGCTGGATCAGGCTGCCGTCCGCATCGAACAGCAACTGGGCGTTATAGAGGGTACCGCCGTCGCGCTCATTGATGCCGACGCTGGCAACCACGCCGGCCTCGCGGCAGGCATCGGCGATGGCGACGGTCGCGGCGGAAGGAACCACCACCGATTCCTCCATCAGCCTGAGGTGTTCGCGGCCCATCTGGAACGGCGGCTGCACGAAGGAGAAATACGGGTAGTAGGGCACCACGGTTTCCGGGAAGACGACGAACCGCACACCTTCCCGGCCGAGTTCGAGGATCGTTCGGCAGATCTTGTCGATGGTGCCTTCGCGGCTGTAGAGCACCGGGCTGAGTTGTACGGCGGCTGCTCGGATGATGGTCATGGCGGACTCCTGGTGATCGGCGAGGTCAGGTCTCCTCTCCCCGGCGAGGGGAGAGGAGCGGGGGCTCTTAGGCGGTCCAGGTGTCGATGATCAGCGCGCCCTCGCGGCGCATCAGCAGGCGCAGGTCCATCACGTCCAGCGGGTTGATCGGGCGGATACCCTCGATCAGCGCCTTCTCGGTCTGGCCATAGAGCGCCTGCAGGGCGAAGCGGCAGGCATAGACTTCGCCGCCTTCTTCCATGAATGCCTTGATCTGGTTGTTCACGGCGAGGTGGCCGGGGAAGGCTTCCGCGCCAAGGGTGGGGAAACCACGTTGCACGCCGAGTTGCACACCCGGTCCGTAGAGCAGCACCTTGGTTTCGAAGCCTTTGCGCAGCAGGCGCTTGGCCTGGAGCATGTTGACCAGGCCGATGGAGCCTTCGAAGGCGATGGTGTGGAAGGTGATCAGGGCTTTTTCGCCCGGCTCGGCTTTGACGTCCTCGAAGACCTTTTCTTCGTAGTTGACGAGAAAATCGCCATCCTTGTACTGGGCGATATCGACGCTTGGCATGCTGCTACTCCTCTCTTGTCTTGGGCTTGTGTCGCGATGGAAGTCATCGCGTTGCAAGCACTAGAGCGAAGGCTGTGCCAGGTTCGAGTGTCAGGATAAAAGTCGATTTAAATCAATTATTTATATTTCTGATCCGATTTTTATTGGTCGATCTGATCCTTTCTCCGAATTACGAATTCTCGTATAACAACGAACTGTCGTAGCCGCATTACGAGGTTTCGTAGCATGAGCACGGGCGAGCCGGATTACCTCACCGACTGGGCTGACATGGCCTATGCGACGCGTCACATGGTGTTCGAACACTGCGGCGAGGCCATCGTGCAGTTCGACCCGGTGGCCAACCGCATCGTCGACATGAACATCGCCGCCAGCACGCTGTTCGGCTACCCGCGCCAGGAGTTGCTGCAACTGACGGTGACCCGCTTGTTCGGCCACATGCTGCCCAAGCTGATCGTTTTCACCCAGTCGGTGATGGAGACCGGGCGCGGCTGGAGCGACGAATTCACCTTCAGGCACAAGGACGGTGAGCGCCTGGCGGTGGAGATATCCGCTTCCACCCTCAGCTTTCGTGGCGTGCTCTACCTGATCCTGGTGCTGCGCGAGCGCAGCGAGCAGCGCTACCTGCTCGACCAGGCGGAGACCGAGCGCACCATGCGCGGCGGCCTGCTGGAGTGGCGCAACATCCTCAACCTGTTCCAGGAAAGCGAACGCGACAACCAGTTGCTGCTCAGTGCTGTCGGCGATGGTATCTACAGCATCGACAGCGAAGGTCTGGCCACCTACGTCAACCCGGCGGCGGCGCGCATGCTCGGCTGGGAGCAGAGCGAGATGATCGGCAAGAACATCCACCGCATCCATCACCACAGCCACGCCGATGGCAGCCATTATCCGGTGGAGGATTGCCCGATCTACAAGGCGGTGCACGATGGGCTGGTCCACGAGGGACGCCAGGAGGTGTTCTGGCGCCGCGACGGCAGCATGTTCCCGGTGGAGTTCACCAGCACCCCGGTGATTTCCGATGGCCGCATCGTCGGCTCGGTGGTGGTGTTCCGCGACATCACCGAACGCCTCAGCACCCAGCAGCGCCTTCACGATGCCCTGGAGGAACTGCAGGAACTCAAGCACCGCCTGGAACAGCAGAACGCCTACCTGCAGGAAGAAATCCGCATCGAGCACAGCTACCGCGAAATCGTCGGGCAGAGCGACTCGATCCTGAAGATCGTCAAGCAGATCGACGTGGTCGGCCCGACCGACGCCAGCGTGCTGGTCAACGGCGAGTCGGGCACCGGCAAGGAACTGATCGCCCGCGCCATCCACCAGGCCAGCCGGCGCAGCGGGCAGCCGCTGATCCGGGTGAACTGCGCGGCGATCCCGGCGGAACTGTTCGAAAGCGAGTTCTTCGGCCATGTGAAAGGGGCCTTCACCGGTGCGCTGCGCGATCGTATCGGCCGGTTCGAGCTGGCCGATGGCGGCACCCTGTTTCTCGACGAGATCGGCGAAATACCGCTCGAATTGCAGAGCAAGTTGCTGCGCGTGCTACAGGAAGGCCAGTTCGAGCGGGTCGGCGAGGAGCGTACGCGCCGGGTCGATGTACGCATCATCGCCGCCACCAACCGTGACCTGCGCGCCGAGGTGGATGCCAAGCGCTTCCGCGAAGACCTGTACTTCCGCCTCAACGTCTTTCCCATCCACTCGCCGGCCCTGCGCGAGCGTCCCGAGGATATCCCGTTGCTGGCCGTGCACTTCATCGAGCAGATCGGGCTGCGCCTGAACAAGCCTGGCCGCCTGCTGCGCAAGATCGATATCGAGCGCATGCAGCACTACACCTGGCCGGGCAACATCCGCGAACTGCAGAACGTCATAGAGCGGGCGCTGATCACGTCGCAGGGCCCGGAGATCACCGTGAACCTGCCGGAGCGGCACCTGGCCGCGAAAGAGGCCGGTGCCGAGGCTGCGCGCGCTCCCCTGGAAGGCATCCTCACCGAGCAGCAGATGCTGGCGCTCGAGCGCGAGAACATGCTGGCTGCCTTGAGAGCCGCCAATGGCCGCCTGTTCGGCCCGAACGGAGCGGCGGCGTTGCTGGGCATCAAGCCGACGACCCTGGCATCGCGGATGAAACGCCTGAATATAAGTTCGACGGGGCTCTGATCCCGCCTGGTGCGCATCGCGCGGTGGCGGAAATCCAGCGAGACGAAAAAGGCCCCGAAAGGGGCCTTTCGATGAGGCGGGGTGACTCAGTTGACGGCGTCTTTCAGCGTCTTGCCGGCACGGAAGCTGGGCAGCTTGGCAGCGGCGATCTTGATCGCGGCGCCGGTTTGCGGGTTGCGGCCTTCGCGGGCGGCGCGGGCCTTCACGGTGAAGGTGCCGAAGCCGACGAGGGTGACGTCGTCACCTTTCTGCAGGGCGGAGGAGATGGTGCTGGTGATGGCGTCCAGCGTGCGGCCCGCAGTGGCTTTCGGCAGATCGGCAGAAATGGAAATGGCTTCGATCAATTCGGCTTTGTTCATGGGGTACTCCTGTACCTGTAGGCGGTCTGAAAGTGAGGGAGTATAGCCAAGCGTTGAGGGCATGGCTGTCTTGACATCTTTGTTTCTGTCGTCGGGGATATCGGCAGCATTCCCGGCGCCATTAGGTTCTGGCGATCGCCTGGGGGCCGCCCCTGATCCCTAGTGGCGCGATTTGCGATAGGCGCCGGGCTGCTGGCCCATCAGCTTGTGGAAGGCACGGGTGAAGGCCGCGACCGATTGATAGCCCACGGCATCGGCCACCTCGGCCACCGTATGGTCGGCCTTCAGCAGCCGGCAGGCATGGCGCATGCGCAGGGCCTGGAGCACCTGTCCGGGCGATTGTCCC
Organism: Zestomonas carbonaria; assembly: GCF_904061905.1. Taxonomy (GTDB): domain Bacteria; phylum Pseudomonadota; class Gammaproteobacteria; order Pseudomonadales; family Pseudomonadaceae; genus Aquipseudomonas; species Aquipseudomonas carbonaria. The sequence goes on along the minus strand of NZ_CAJFCI010000076.1, from coordinate 82,924 downwards.
GCCAGCTCATTGAAGCGTTTGAAGAATGCCGAGCGCGACAGCCCCGTGCAGGCGGCCATGTCTTCCAGCGTCCATGGCCGTTCCGGGTGTTCGATCAAGGCTTCCAGCAGACGAGCGAAGACGGGTTGCCGGGCAACGGCGACCAGGCCGCCGAGGCCCGGATTCTCGATTGCCTGCTGGCGCAGCACGTAGAGGAACAGCAGGTGGCTGAGGCGTTCGAGCAACGAGGACGATGGGGAGGCGCGGCGGCATTCTTCCAGAATCAGCTCGAACAGGCTGCGGGCGGCGGCGAGCGACGGGTCGCCGGCGCGCAGGATGATCCAGTCGGGCAGCGCCTCGACGATCAGCGCCGAGAGGCCCGAGTGGAAGTGGAAGAAGCCGCAAACCAGTCCCACGCCGTCGCTGGCATCGACTTCCAGCGACTGCATGACCCCTCGCGACCGGGCCATGGCGAGCTGAGCCGAGGCGTCGCTGGACAGGCGATAGGGTACGTCGCGCAGCAGGAACACCGCGTCACCGCTGTCCAGTCGCCGGGCTTCGGGCTCGCCATCCACGTGCAGCCAGCAATGGCCCTGCACCACCAGGTGGAAACTCGCCCTGGCGAGGCCGTGAGTGCTGGCATGCCAGCCACCGCAGTAACGACCGATGTGGAACAGGCTGGCATCGAGTTCGAGACTCTCTAATAACCAGTCGATAAGGGGGCTGGACGAAATCATCTAATCGAAAGACTCAAGAGCAAGTGATCGCGACTTTAGAATATTGAGCGAGTTTCTTATTACCAACAGACTTCTGGTACCTACCGATGAGGAGACTACTCCATGTCCCGTGTACCACTGCTGACGTTGGAAAGCGCGCCCGAAGCGGCGCAGCCGTTCCTGCAGAACGCGCTCAAGGCTTCAGGCTACATCCCCAACCTGCTGGGTGTTCTCGCCAATGCGCCGGCGGCGCTGGAAACCTATCTCACGGTGTCCGGCCTGAACGCCAAGGCTGAACTGAGTTTCGCCGAAAGGGAAGTCGTGCAACTGGTCGCCGCGACTACCCATGGCTGCGATTTCTGCGTGGCCGGGCATACCGTGGTGGCGACCAACAAGGCCCGGTTGCCCGACCCCGTAGTGTCCGCCCTGCGCGAGCAGGCCGAACTGCCTGAGCCGCGCCTGGAAGCGCTGGCGGCCTTCACCCGCGCGGTGATCGCCACTCGCGGCAATGTCAGCGACGACGAGTTCGCTGCCTTCCGGGCCGCCGGTTTCAGCGACGGCAACGCGATCGAGGTGATCCTCGGGGTCAGCCTCGCCACGTTGTGCAACTTCACCAACGTGTTCGCCAGGACGCCCCTCAACCCCGAGCTGGCCAAGTACCGCTGGCAGCGTCCCGATAACTGAACGCCCCATCAATCGATTCCCGGCGGATGTTCTTCGCCGGGTACCGAGGAGATACCCCTATGCTGGACCCGACACTCTGCCACTGGCTCGACGACCACGCCGAAGCGCTCGATCTCGGGCACTGCGATCCGGAGCAGGTGCTGCCGCGACTCGCGGCGGCGGGCCTGACGGGAGTCGGCGTTGCGCCAGCGCTCGGCGGCACGGGCGGTACCTTGCAGGATGCGGTCGAGACGATCGCTTCGGTGGCCGAGCACTCGCTGACCGCCGCCTTCGTCCTCTGGGGGCAGCGGGCGTTCATCGAGTACCTGTTGCAGAGCCCCAATGCGGCGTTGCGCGAGCGCGTGCTGAAACCCTTGCTCGATGGCCACCTGGCGGGAGCCACCGGGCTATCCAACGCCATGAAGTTTCTCAGCGGCATCGAGTCGTTGCAGGTCGATGCGCGATCGACCGCCGAAGGCTGGACGCTGGACGGTCGCCTGCCCTGGGTGACCAACCTGCGCAAGGGTGGATTCGTTGTGGCGGCGGCAATCGCCCATGCCGGGGACGGAGCACCTTTCGTGGCCGCCATCCCCGATGGCCTGGACGGCTTGCAGCGTTCCGACGACCTGGCCTTGCTCGGCCTGCAATCGAGCAATACCGCGGCACTCACCCTGACTCGGCTGCAACTGGCGCGCGACTGGTTGCTGCACGAGGATGCGCGACAGTTTCTCCCGGCGGTACGACCGGCTTTTCTCGGGCTGCAATGTGGCCTGGCGATCGGCCTGGCGCGCCGCGCGCTGGCGGAGGTCGAGACCCACCTGGGCGGCAGCCGTTCGGTACTGGCCGATGAACTCGTGGAGCACAGGCAGGCCCTGGAGGGCCGGGTGGGCGAGTTGAAGAGCGGTCTCGGCGGCGCCACGTTCAGTGCCCAGCCAGCGGCTTTGTTCCGCTTGCGCATCGCCCTGGCGGAGTCTGCCGCCGGCGCGGTGCAACTGGAGTTGCAGGCCAGTGGCGGCAAGGCCTATCTCCAGGCCCATGGCGGGGCTTTCGCGCGGCGTTGGCGCGAGTCGGCGTTCGTGCCCATCGTGACGCCGAGCCTGGTGCAATTGCGCACGGAGCTGAACCGGCAGGCGAAAGGAGCGGCGGCGTGAGCGTGCTGGAGGCGCGCGACATCAGCCTCGGTTACTCCCGTGGCCAGGGCTGGCACCACGTGCTGGAGCATTTCGACCTGCGCCTGGCGCCGGGCGAGCTGGTCACCATCCTCGGTCCCAGCGGCGTCGGCAAGTCCAGCCTGTTGCGTGTGCTCGCCGGCCTGCAGGAACCGCAGGGTGGCAGCATCCACTTGCTCGGCGAGCCGCTGGACGGGCCGCATCCGCGCCTGGCGGTGGCGTTCCAGGACCCGAGCCTGCTGCCCTGGCTGAACCTGGAAGACAACGTTGCCTTCGGGCTGGATTTCGCCCGGCAACCGAAACTGGACAAGGCGGAGCGCAAGGCCAGGATCGACCAGGCGATCGCCGCCGTCGGTCTGCCGCACGCGCGCGCGCAGTTTCCCGCGCAGTTGTCCGGCGGCATGGCCCAGCGTACCGCGCTGGCGCGCTGCCTGGCCCGGCAGCCGCAGGTGCTGCTGCTGGACGAACCCTTTGGCGCGCTGGACGAGGTGACCCGCGCCGACATGCAGCAACTGCTGCTCAGGATCATCCGTGGGCAGGGCACCGCCGCGGTACTGATCACCCACGACATCGATGAGGCCCTGCTGCTTTCTGAACGCATCCTGCTACTGGGCGACACCCCGGCGCGGACGCTCGGCGAGTGGCACATCGACCTGCCGCATCCGCGCGGCGAACTGGTCGAGGAGCTGGGCGCGCTGCGCATCGACATTCTCAGAACCCTACGGCGGGCGAGCCGCAACAACGGAACTTCAATCGAACCGCTGGAGGCTTGCCATGTGCCTGGACGATCCCACTCACTCCCGACGTGACTTTCTCAGACTCGGCGCGCTGCTGACCGCCGCCGGGGCCTTGCCCTTGCTGGGCAGCCTGCAGGCGCGCGCCGCCGCCGAACCGGACGCGCCGGTGCGCATCGGCTACCTGCCGATCACCGATGCCACGCCGCTGTTGGTGGCGCACAACAACGGCCTGTTCGAGGCCGAGGGCATCAAGGCCGAACGGCCGGTTTTGCTGCGTAGCTGGGCACAGGTGATCGAGGCGTTCATATCCGGACAGGTCAATGTCATCCACCTGCTGTCGCCGATGACCGTGTGGGCCCGCTACGGCAGCAAGGTGCCGGCCAAGGTCGTCGCCTGGAACCATGTCGGCGGCTCGGGGCTCACGGTCTCGCCGGGGATCACCGAGGTGCGCCAACTGGGAGGCAAGTCGGTGGCCATTCCGTTCTGGTACTCGATCCACAACGTGGTGCTGCAACAACTGCTGCGCGAGAACGGCCTGCAGCCGGTCAGCCGAGCCACCGGCAGCGCCCTGGCGGACAACGAGGTCAACCTGGTGGTGCTGCCGCCTTCCGACATGCCGCCGGCCCTGGCCAGCAAGCGCATCGACGGCTACATCGTCGCCGAACCCTTCAATGCCTTGGCGGAGAATCTCAAGGTCGGGCGCATCCAGCGCTTTACCGGCGACGTCTGGCGCAACCACGCCTGTTGCGTGGTGTTCATGCATGAGCATGACCTGAACAACCGGCCGGAGTGGTCGCAGAAGGTGGTCAACGCCATCGTCAAGGCCCAGCTCTGGACCCGCGACCACCGAGAAGAGGCGGCCAGCCTGCTGTCCAAGGACGGCGCCAACCGCTATACCCCCCATGCCCGCGAGGTACTGGACCGGGTCCTGGCTCCGGCCGCGAGCGAGCGCGAGGGTTATCTCGCCAGCGGCGCGATTCGCCATGCCGATTGGAAGGAGCAGCGCATCGACTTCCAGCCCTATCCCTTCCCGAGCTACACCGAGGAACTGGTGAAAAGGCTGAAAGGCACCCTGATCCAGGGCGACAACGCCTTCCTCGCCGACCTCGATCCGCAGCGGGCCGCGGCCGATCTGGTGGACGATCGTTTCGTCAGGAACAGCATCGCCGCCGTCGGTGGGCTCAAGGCCTTCGGGATCGCCGAGGGTTTCGAGCGCACCGAGGAGATCGGCGTTTGAGCCGGGGCCAACGCTACGGGTTGCTGGGCATTTTCGGCCTTGGCGTACTGCTGTCGCTCTGGTGGCTGGGCGTCCGTCTGTTCGGTGAGGCCGATGGCCTGTCGGCGCTGTTCTCGCCGCAGGCCACGCTGGCCAGCCTGCAGGAACTGCTCTGGCGCGCCGAGCTGTACCAGCATGCGCTGGTGAGCCTGAAGCGGGTGCTGGCGGGGCTGTTGCTGGCGCTGCTGGTCGGTGTTCCGCTGGGCCTGCTGGTGGGCAGTTCGCGGCTGCTGGAGGCGGCGACCACGCCGGCCTTCCAGTTCCTGCGGATGATCTCGCCGCTGTCGTGGATGCCCATCGCGGTGATGCTGATGGGCGTGGGCGACCAGCCGATCTACTTCCTGCTGGCATTCGCGGCCGTCTGGCCGATCATGCTGAACACGGCGGCCGGGGTGCGCCAGCTCGATCCGCGCTGGCTGCAACTGGCGCGCAGCCTGAGCGCGACGCGCTGGGAGACGCTGCGACGGGTGATCGTGCCGGGCGTGCTGGGGCATGTGCTCACCGGCGTGCGGCTGGCCATCGGTATCCTCTGGATCGTCCTGGTACCTTGCGAAATGCTCGGCGTCAGCGCCGGGCTCGGCTACTACATCCTCGATACCCGCGACCGCCTGGCCTATTCCGAACTGATGGCCATGGTGGTGCTGATTGGCGTGCTGGGTTTCATTCTGGACGCCGCCGCCCGCGGCTTGTACCGCCGCTGGGCGCACGGCGCGGGTTGATTGCCGAGGGGCAGCCCGTATCACGACACCAGCGCCTTCCGTTCGTCGGGGTTCGCCGGGGCGCGCTGGTTGCGCCTGGCCGCCAGGGCGAGCTTGCCGACCAGCCGGACAGCGACCGCGGCCACGACGATGCCGAACGGGATGGCGTACAGCAGGTTCGTCGGTATGCGCTTGAAGTAGGAGTAGGTGAAGATCGCGGCGATCACCCACATGCCGGTCACGTGCAGGCGCTTCCAGGCCTTCGCGCCCAGCAGGCGGGCGGGGCCTTTGAACGAGGTCAGCGTCAGCAGGAGGATGAACGCATAGCCGATCGATCCCGGCAGGTTGCCGAGCGCCGTGCGGTTCGGCCAGAACTCCGGCGCCAGTTGCCCGTAGGCGAAGATCGCGATGGCATGCACGAAGTGGGAGAACGCGAAGGAAAGCCCGATGATGCGCCGTTCGCGCAGCAGGGACCGGCTGAAGGGCGAGGGCACCAGCACGGCGAACGCGGATGCGGTGAACGCGGTGAAGAACAGCGCGAACGAGGTTCTCGCGGTCGCGCGGATGACGCTTCTGGTTCCTTCCACGCTATCCGGGGCGAATGCCAGGATGAGCGCGGCCATCGCCAGGATCGAGACGGCCAGCAGGCTGAACAGTCGCCAGCCTCCGAGGTGGTTGGTCCGGGTGTTCATGATGAGGCTCCTGTGATGAGGGTGCCGAGGACGATCCCGTCCGAGCGCAATTGTTCCAGCATGGCCAGGCCCTGGGCCTGCAACCCGTCCGCGTCGTCTCCCGCCTCGTCGGCGAGCGCGGCCAGGTGCTGGCGGCCGCTCCACTGGTTGGTCGAGAGCGAAAGCAGCAGCCGGTAGGCCGGCGGCGAGATCTGTGCGAAGCGCACGCGATGGTTCTCGTCGCGATGTACCAGCAGCAGGGTGGGTTGCCCCGCTGCCTCGGCCGGTTTGAATCCGGGACCCAGGTCGGTCACCGGCCAGCGATAGCCGAGGGGCAGCGCCAGCGGCGATAGCAGGGGAATGCCTTCCAGCAGGTCGCCATCGGCGCGGTGGGCGGGCGCGTTGGCGTCGGCCAGTTGGAGCGCCAGTTCCACCCACTCGTAGTGGGCCAGTTCGGCCAGCCATGGCGGGATGTCCGCCTGCTCGGAATGGCCTTGCAGGAAGGCGACGAACTCGCTGGCGATCTCGGTGAACAGGGGCGTCCGGGAGCGGTGGCCGGCGTAGAAGGCCTGCACCAGGGAGTTCCACTCGGCCTCGCTCAGCGTCTGCCGGATCACTGGAAAACTGCCCGCGAGCAATCCGCTGATGGAGTTGAAGAACAGTTCCCGGTAGACCTTCAGGCGACGCGGCTCGATCCCCGGCGGTGGCGGGTTGTTCGCCGGATCGCGCAGGTGCCGCGCCAGGGTGTATTGCTGTTCGCGCAGGGACTCAGGCATGGGCGTGCCCGCCTGTGATCCGGCCGTCGACGAAGACGCCCTGCAGCGAGCGGATACGTTCGACTTCCGCCAGCAGTTCTTCCAGCAGTGGGAAGTTGAAGTCGCGTTCCAGCAGGGTGGGACGCACGCCGAAACGGGCGTAGGCGCTTTCGAGCAGCGACCACACGGCATCCTTCACCGGGGCGCCGTGGGTGTCGATCTTCAGGTCGTCGGCTTCGTCGTAGTGGCCGGCGATGTGGTAGGAGGCGATCCTCCGCGCGGGCAGCCGGGCCAGGAAGCGTTCGGCGTCGTAGCCGTGGCAACAGGCGTTGACGTAGACGTTGTTGACGTCCAGCAGCAGGTCGCAATCGGCCTCATCCAGCACCGCGTTGATGAAGTCGATCTCGCTCATGGCCTGGTAGGGCGCGGCATAGTAGGAGATGTTCTCGACCGCGATTCTGCGGCCCAGCACGTCCTGCGCCTGGCGAATCCGGCTGGCGACATGCAGGACCGCTTCCTCGGTGAAGGGCAGCGGCATCAGGTCGTACAGGTGGCCGTCGTCGGAGCAGTAGCTGAGGTGTTCGCTGTACAGCGCCACGGCATGGGTTTCCAGGAACCTGCGGGTGTTGGCCAGCAACTCCATGTCCAGCGGTTCGGGCCCGCCGAGGGAGAGCGACAGGCCGTGGCAACTGATCGGGAAGCGCGCCGAAAGCTCCGCCAGCGTCTCGCCGAGCCGGCCACCTGCGCCGATCCAGTTGTCGGGCGCGCATTCGAGGAAGTCCACCGCGTCGTCGTCCATCGCCAGGAGGGATTGCAGCAGGCCACGGCGCAGGCCGAGCCCTGCGGACACCAGGGGTTTGGTCATGTTCATCGCGAAGGTCTCGTCAGGGGCGCCCCGTCCCCTCGGGATGGAGGGGAGGGCGCGCAATGGCTCAGGTCGGGTCAGTCGGCGATGCTGCTGAACAGGCCCTTGGGCATCGGCTTGCCGTTGGCCTCGTAGGTGGCGCGCAGGAACTCGTGGGCTTCCGCCTCGCTGATGTAGCCGTCGTGGTCGGTGTCGATCTTGTCGAAGGCGCTGGCACGCTTGGCGGCGACGGCGAGGAACTCGGCCCGCGATACCCGGCCGTCCTTGTCGGTGTCGGTCCTCGAGAACGAGGCATCGCCGCACTTGCCTTCACCGCATTTACCTTCGCCACATTTGCCTTCGGCTTGCGACGCCTTGTCGTCGCTGGCGCTGCCGCCGCATTTGCCTTCCCCGCACTTGCCTTCGCCCGCCTGGGCAACCTGGATGCCTGCGGAAAGATAACCCTGGGCCAGCGGTTGCACGGCGAAGGCGGTGTTGGCCAGGAACATGCCGCCGGACAAGGCGACGCCGATCATCCCGAGGGTGGTTTTGCTGAGGGTGGTGGTACGGGTCATTTGCTTTCTCCAGAAGAGCGCGGCGGTGCCGCGCGGGTAGGTGCCGCGATAGGCGGCGGTGACACGACGAGTCAGTGAGCCGGGGCGGTGGCGTGGCGGAAGCGGATCGCCACCAGTAGCGTGCCGGCGATGGCCAGGGCGCCGCCCAGCCATGGCAGCAGCACGCTGAGCGGCAGGCCCAGGGCGAGCAGGGCCAGGCCCCAGATGGTGCGGTCAGAGCGGGGCGTGGCCGGTTCCCGTCCGGCGCCGATCAGGGCATCCAGGCTCAGGCGTCCGCCGCCGGTCAGGATCAGCGGCAGCAACATGGCCAGGTACAGCAGCGGCAGCTTGTAGTTGCCGAAGCCCTTGTCGGTGATGGCGTAGCCGTTCCACAGGTCGGCCAGGCTCGACCACTCGGCGGGCCAGTGGACGGCATGGATCGCCACGATGGTCAGGACCCACAGGGCGAAGGCGGCGTAGCGCGTGCCCAGGCCCAGCAGCAGCGCCAGGCTGCCGACCAGCTCCAGCCAGGTCGCCAGCGCCCAGTTCAGGTCGGGGCCCAGCAAGGTGAAGGGGAACGGGAACCTGCCGGCCAGGTCGGCGAACCAGTTGTCGCCCAGCAGCTTCTCGCGTCCGGCCTCGAAGAATTCCCAGGCCAGCAGGAGGCGCAGGCCGAGCGGGGCGAGCCACTGGCCCACCGCATCGACTCGGGACATCAGCGGGATCGGATGGGGGGTATGCATGGTTCGCTCCTCGGTATGGCCGTCTTGATCGGGTGTGGCCATTACGAGGGCGCGTTGTATCGGCAACGTGTCCGGCACCCGGTGGATTTGTAAGCGAAGTGCGGAACCGCCGGCCGAGATACGTTGGGATACAGAAGGCCGCTGAAACGCCGAACCGGCACGGGGCCTCATGACAAGGTGCCGCGTGCCGGCTCGGCAGGGCTGTGGGGCTTACCCCGGATGTACCGGGCCAGGGTGTTTCATCAACTGTGAACAGTCCTGGTTCCAGCCAGGCCGTGTCTTGCAACGACACTTCGGTCCCTCGCCCCCGGCCCCTCTCCCTGGGGGGAGTATCCGTGCGTGCTATCAGGCTCCGTGCTTTCCCGCCGGTCCCTCTCGCTTCGGCGGGGGGCGCACAGTCAGGGTTGGGGTGAGACCCTGATGGTTTCCTCGAACGGGACGTTCGCCTCCCGAAGCAGTTGCTGGATGACCCGCTCCTGCTCCTGGTACCGGCCTTCGCCGAAATGGCTGTAGCGCACCTGGCCCCGGGCATCGACGAAGTAATGGGCGGGCCAGTAGCGGTTGTCGAAGGCGCGCCAGATCCGGTAGTCGTTGTCGATGGCCACCGGGTACTCGATACCCAGCTTGCGCACCTCGCGCCGCACGTTGTCGATGACCTTCTCGAAGGCATATTCCGGGGTGTGCACGCCGATCACCACGAGGCCGTCGGATGCGTACTTCCTGGCCCACTGGTTGACGTGGGGCAGGGTGCGCTGGCAGTTGATGCAGTCGTAGGTCCAGAAGTCGATCAGCACGACCTTGCCGCGCAGGTCCTCGCGGGTCAGGGGCGGGGAATTGATCCACTCGACCGCGCCGGACAGGGACGGCACCGGGCCTAGCTGCTTCAGCTCGATGGCCGGCTCGGCCTCGGCCCTGTCGATCAGGTAGTCGGCGGCCGATGCGGCGGCGCCGGGCAAGCGGTCGAGCAGGATCTGTTCGACCCGGCCGGTATCGCCCAGCGGCGCGCGCGACAACAGGCGGGTGTCCAGCCCGGTGGCGATCACCGCGACCGCGACCAGCATCACCACTCCGCCGGCACGCCGCAGCCATTCGGTGACGGGCAGCCAGCGCTTCAGATGGCCGAGCAGGCGACCACCGGCGAGCAGGACCGCGCCCAGCGCCACGGCGCTGCCAAGGGCGTAGGCCAGCAACAGCAGGCTGGTATCGACACTGGCGCCCTGCAGCATGGCGCTGGTCATGATCAGCCCGAGGATCGGCCCGGCGCAGGGCGTCCAGATCAGGCCGGTAGCGACGCCCAGCAACACGGCGGCAGTGGCGCCGCTACGCGTTCGGCCGGCGCGTTCGAGACGGTTGCCGAGGGCGACCAGCGGACGGGTCAGCCAGGCGCCGACCCGTGGCGACAGCAGCGCGAGGGCGAACAGCCCCAGGGCCGCCAGGGCCAGATGGCGGCCCGCCGAGCTGACCTGGATGACCCAGGCGCTGCTGGTGACCGCCAGGGACGAGACCAGGGCGAAGGTCAGGGCCATTGCGCCCAGGGTCAGGGCGATGGATCGCCGGGGTAGCGCCGCACCGGCGAACAGGAAGGGAACCACGGGCAGTATGCAGGGGCTGAGGACAGTGATTATCCCGCCCAGGAAGGCGATAAGAATCATAGGGTGAGTCACCTTGTGGCAGGCCGCATGGGCGGGGGTGTTTTCCGAGCGGAGTGGCGCGTGCCGTCAGCCGCCTATGTCGCATGCTTGCGAAAGCTTGAGGTACCTGATGGCCTTGGTGACGCCCTGGGAGTCCTCGTAGGTCATGCGGGCGTCCACCACCTTGCAGATGTCCGACGGTTCCTCGCGGATCGACAGCGCTTTCTGCACGTCCAGCCGGGTGGCATAGGTGTAGGTCTGCTCTTCTATCTCGGCGCGAGCCGCGAAGGTGCACAGGTTCAGTACGGCGAAAAGGCTCGCCGCCGCCATGATCGATTTGCTTTTCATCTTCGAATCCTCGTTGCCGATGGGGGCCGAGGCTGGTTGCGCTTCGGCCCGGCAATTGGATCGCGGGCGCGTATCGTGAATGTGTCGGGCGGGCGGGGTTCTGTGGTCGCAGCGTGTCGGCAGGCGGACGGGATACAGTCTGATACAGGGGCGCGCCGGAAGGCCGGTCGTGTAGCGGCAATGTATCCCCGGAGGGCTGGATACACTGCAATACAAAGCCCCCGGTCGGGCGTGGCGCGGCTCGCTAGAATGGGGCCATGAACGTAGAGGGCAGGCTCTGATGGAACATGTCGACCACATCCTGATCGTCGATGACGACCGGGAAATCCGCGAGCTGGTGGGCAACTACCTGAGGAAGAATGGCTTGCGCACCACGCTTGCCGCCGATGGCCGGCAGATGCGCGCGGTGCTCGATGCCAATAGCGTGGACCTGATCGTGCTCGACATCATGATGCCCGGCGACGATGGCCTGGTGTTGTGCCGCGAGTTGCGGTCGGGCAAGCACAAGGCCACACCGGTGCTGATGCTGACCGCGCGCGATGATGAAACCGACCGCATCGTCGGCCTGGAAATGGGCGCGGACGACTACCTGGTCAAGCCGTTCGCCGCCCGCGAGCTGCTGGCCCGGATCAATGCCGTGCTGCGCCGCACGCGCATGCTGCCGCCCAATCTGCAGGTCTCCGAACCCGGGCGCCTGCTGGCGTTCGGCGACTGGCGGCTGGACACCACGGCCCGCCACCTGCTCGACGGCAGCGATACCCAGGTCGCCCTGAGCGGCGCCGAGTACCGCCTGCTGCGGGTGTTCCTCGATCATCCGCAGCGGGTGCTCAGCCGCGACCAGTTGCTCAACCTGACCCAGGGCCGCGACGCCGACCTGTTCGACCGCTCCATCGACCTGCTGGTCAGCCGCCTGCGCCAGCGCCTGCGGGACGACGCCCGCGAGCCCGTCTACATCAAGACCGTGCGCAGCGAGGGCTATGTCTTCAGCATGGCCGTCGAGTTCGCCGAGTCCTCGACATGAGCGCTCCGTCCCGCTGGCGCATCTGGCCGCGCACCCTGGCCTCGCGGCTGTCGCTGATCTTCCTGGTCGGCCTGCTGCTGGCCCACGGGCTGTCGTTCGGCCTGCTGTTCTTCGAGCGCTACCAGAGTGCCGAGTCGATGATGCTGGGCAACCTGGAGCGCGATGTGCAGACGGCCGTCGCCATCCTCGACCGCCTGCCCGCCGAGGAGCGCCCGGCGTGGCTGGACCAGTTGGAGCGGCGCACCTACCGTTTCGTCCTGGGCCCAGGCGACGACGGGGAGCCGCTCGATGCCGGAAACGACAACGACGTGGTGCGCGCGATCAACAGTGTCATCGGCCAGCACTACCGCCCGAGCTTCAGCGATATCGGCGGTGTGACGCCGCACTTGCAGGCCCATTTGTTCCTGGCCGATGGCAGCCCGCTGACCATCGATGTGCGGCCGTCGGTGATGCCCATGGCCGACTGGCTGCCAGTGGTCCTGCTGGCGCAACTGGCCGTGCTGCTGGGCTGTACCTGGCTGGCGGTGCGCACCGCGACCCGCCCGCTGGCGCGCCTGGCCCGGGCGGCGGACACGCTGGACCCCAACATGCGCGGCCCGCGCCTGGACGAGGACGGGCCGAGCGAAGTCGCCTATGCGGCGACGGCGTTCAATGCCATGCAGGATCGCATCGCGGCCCATCTGGAGGAGCGCCTGCAGATCCTGGCGGCGATTTCCCACGACCTGCAGACACCGATCACTCGCATGAAACTGCGCGTCGAGTTCATGGACGATGCCGCCGGGCGCGACAAGTGGGAGCAGGACCTGGGCGAGATGGAGCGCCTGGTCCACGAAGGCGTTGCCTATGCCCGCAGCGTCCACGGCGCGGTGGAGAAGCCCGGACGGGTCGACCTGGACGCCTTTCTCGCCAGCCTGGTCTACGACTACCAGGACACCGGCCAGAAGGTCAGCCTGGAGGGCCGCCTGGACATTCCCCTGAACACCCGGCCCCACGCCCTGCGCCGCATCCTGGGCAACCTGATCGACAATGCCCTGAAGTTTTCCGGCGCCGCCGAGGTGCGGGTGCGGGCAGAGTCGGAAAGCTCGTTGTCGATCGAGGTGCTGGACCGTGGCCCCGGCATCGCCGAAGAGGAACTGACGGCGGTGCTGCAACCCTTCTACCGGCTGGAGACCTCACGCAACCGGGGCACCGGCGGCACCGGCCTCGGCCTGGCGATCGCACAGCAACTGGCGCTCGCCATCGGCGGCTCCCTGACCCTCGCCAACCGCGAAGGCGGCGGGCTGGTGGCGCGGCTCCAGTTGCGTCGTTGACGGGTCACCAGCCCCCCTGGCTCCTAGATCACGAAGAACCCATGGGTGCCGTCTCGACCGAGCTGTTCGACCAGGCCGAACTCCCAGTCCAGGTAAGCCTGCATGGCTTCGCGCGGGTTGTCGGTGCCCTCGTAGGGACGGCGGTAGCGGTCGCTGCGGGGAACGGCCAGGCGCTGTTCGCCGGACTCGGTCGGCAGGCCGGCGGCGACCCAGGCGGCGGTGCCGCCTTCGAGCAGGAATACCGGCTTGCCGGTCAGCTCCTTCAGTTCATCGACGACGAAGCGCGCCAGCAGGCTGCTCCCGCAGGTGAGCACGTAGCGCTCCGCCACCGGCAGGCGTTCCAGGGCCTGCGGCAGTTGCGAGCGCAGGGCCCACCAGGCACCGGGGATGTGGCGGGCGACGTGGTTGGCGCTGGCGGTGAAGTCCAGCACCAGGGTGCGGCCTTCGGCCAGCCAGTCGTTCAGGGTCTGCGGCGTGATCGCCTCGGGCCGGGGCAGGGGAGGCAGCGGCGCCTGCCAGGCGCCGCGCTCGGAGAAGGCACTGGCTGCCAGGCCGTCCAGCACGTGCACGTCCCAGCCCATCTGCGCGAGCCAGGAGGCGCTCATGTTGGCGCGCACGCCGTCGTCGTCGGCCAGCACGATGCGCGCGCCACGCACGCTGGCGTAGTGGTCGGTTTCCTGCACGAGCTGGCCGCCCGGCGTCGGGCGCGAACCGGGCAGGTGGCCGGCTTCGTATTCTTCCGGCGTGCGCACGTCGAACAGGTAGGTGGTGCGCGCGGGCTCCGCCTGCCAGCGCTGCAGATCGGCGAGCGTGGCTCGGCCGACACTGGCCTTGTCCGCTACCGCACGGGCGGACTGTGCGGCTTGTTGCCGGGTGGCCTCGGTGACTTCGCCGAAGCGCCGCGACTGGCCGTGTTCGAGTTGCTGGCCGGCCAGGGTCCAACCGATGGTGCCGTTGCGCAGGGCGGCCACCGGGTTGGGGAGGCCGGCGTTGATCAGCGACTGGGTGCCGATCAGGCTGCGGGTGCGCCCGGCGCAATTGACGATTACCCGGGTCGCGGGATCCGGCGCCAGTTCGCGGGCGCGCAGCACCAGTTCCGCCCCCGGCACGCTGATGCCGGTGGGGATGCTCATGGTCTGGTATTCGTCGAAGCGCCGTGCATCGAGCACCACCACATCGGCCTTGGCATCGAGCAGCGCCTTGACCTCCTCGGCCGAGAGGGAAGGGGTATGCCGCTGGCTTTCCACCAACTCACCGAACGCCTTGCTCGGCACGTTGACGTCGCGGAACAGCTCGCCGCCCGCGGTGCGCCAGCCGGCCAGGCCGCCGTCGAGCAGGGCCACGTCGACGTAGCCCAGGGCGAGCAGGCGTTCGGCGGCCACCTCGGCCAGGCTCTCGCCGTCGTCGTAGACGGTAACGGGAGTATCGCGGCGCGGCACGCGGGCATGGATCTCCAGTTCCAGCTTGGACAGCGGGATGTTGGCGGCGAACAGCGGATGCTCCTCGGCGAACGGCGCCTCCTCGCGGACGTCGATCAGCGCCACCTCCTGCCGGTCGAGCAGGGCTTGGCGGATGTCGTGGAAGGAGCGGGTGGTGATTCGGCTCATGACGCAAGGCTCTCTTTGGAAAGGTCCCAGAGGTTGGGCAGGTAGGGGTTGGAATAGCCGGAGATGAAAGGCTTCTCGCTGCCGTCTTCGAGGTAGACGGCGCGCCGCACCGCGCCGATGTTGGCGCCGTAGACGTGGATGCTGATGGAGACCCGGTCGGCGTAGGCGTTGCTGACCCGGTGGATGTCGCCGATGCGCGGCGATACCGCTTCGACCTGGCCGGGGGCGAGACGCACGGCGGCGCCCTCCGGGTGCAGGACGCCGTCCTCGGCGCGGGCGAAGCCCTGCGAGTATTCGGCGCCGCGCAGCATGCCGATCAGGCCCCAGACGCGATGGTCGTGCACGGGGGTGCTCTGGCCCGGTCCCCAGACGAAGCTGACGATGGAAAAACGCTGGCGCGAGTCGGCATGCAGCAGGTATTGCTGGTAGCGCTGCGGATCCGGCTGAGCGAACTCTTCCGGCAGCCAGTCGTCGTGGCTGACCAGTTGCCGTAGCAAGTCGCCGCCGTGTTCCAGGGTCGTGGCTTCGTCGGGGTGGCTGTCGAGCAGTTCCGCGAGTGCGCCGATGAAGGTGCGTAGTCTGTTCAGGTTCGGTTGGGGATTCATATCGGTATCCAGTAGCGGCCCGCGCTAAGGTAGCAATCTGGCTATAATCACGAAAATGCAATTTGTTCATAAGCTAATATGCGAATTAAGAATGAAGATAGATGACATCGATGCCTTCGTCGCGGTCATTCGCCTGCAGTCGTTGAGCCAGGCCGCCGAGTCCCTGCAATTGACCCAGTCGGCGATCACCCGTCGCCTGCAGAATTTCGAAGAAGCGCTGGGCGTGGAGTTGCTGGATCGCAACACCAAGCCACTGAAGCCCACCCCCATGGGCTTGCGGGTATACGAGCAATGCCGGGCCGTGCTGCGCGAGATCGATTCGCTGCGCGAACTGGTGGCGAGCGACTCGATGCCGTCCGGCTCGTTGCGCCTCGGCGTGCCGCAGACGGTCGGCGACACGTTGCTGCTCGAAGCCTTGCAGCGCTTGCAAGGGGCCTATCCGGAGCTGCACGTGCAGGTGTCCAACGGCTGGGGCAGCGGTCTGCTCAAGCGCCTGGAGAACGGCGAACTGGATGCCGTCGCCGCGTTGTTCCCGGCGGGCAAGGTGTTCCCGGAGGGGCTGGTCGGCCAGTCCCTGGCGCGCATGAACCTGGTGGTGGTCGCGCCGCGCGGCTCGTCGCCCAAGCGCAGCTACCGGCTGGCCGAATGCCAGGAGCGTGGGTGGGTGCTGAACCCGGATGGCTGCGGATTCCGCGCCGGTCTGCAGCGCGCCCTGGTCGAGCAGGGGCTGAACCTGTCGGTGAACCTGGAGATATTCGGCACCGACCTGCAACTCGGCCTGGTGGCCAACGGCATGGGCCTCGGTCTGGTGCCCTTGCCGCTGCTGGAAAGCAGCCGCCATCGCGAGCGACTGGAAGTGCTCAACGTCACCGACTTCAAGCCGGTGATCGACCTGTGGCTGGTGCGCGCGGCTTTCATCGGCAACCTGCAGGGCGCCGTGGACCTGTTCGGCGAAGTGATCGCCAGCCGCCTGGGGGCGAACGCATCGGCGGCGCAGTCTGCTTGAGATGCGTAGCCCGGATGAAATCCGGGGAAGGACTGGCCGGCATCCTGGGTTGGTTTGAGCCACAGACTGTCAGCCAACGCGGACGGCTCCCTCTCCTATTTATGGGGGCACGCCTAGTGGAGAGGGCTGGGGAAGAGGGCGCGTGGGTTCGTAGTTACCCGAAATTCCGCCCCTCACCCTTTCCCTAACCCTGGCTACGCGCCCCGCTCCGGAGGGAGAGGGGACTGGTCCGGCGAGCGCCGATGCGCCGTAGCCCGGATTACGCCAACGCCTCACCGTAGGGTGCGCCGCGCGCACCGCGACCCCACACCGTCCTCCCCCACGAAATGCTCATCACGCAGAATGAGAAATTCATTACATGCATAATTTGCATATTAGTATATGCCTAAAATGAATTTCCCTCCTGTCATGGTTGCCTATAGCTTTATAAGCGTTCGTTAGACAACGGCGTCTTCTTATAAGCAAAAGACGATCTTGTGCTGGCGATTGGCATAACCGACACAGGAGCGCGCGAGATGAGCGTGGAAATCATCGGCATGATCACGGCGACGCCGAGTGCCGAGGTCGATCAGCCGTTGGGGGAGGCGGTGGATGCGCAGTTCGTCCGTCGCTTCGCCCAGGCCCATGAACAGGCCGGTTTCGACCGTGCCCTGGTGGGTTACTTCTCCAACGGGGCCGAAGGTGCGGTGGTCAGTTCCTTCATCGCGGCGGCGACCGAGCGCCTGGGCATCCTGCTGGCCTATCGTCCCGGCGTGATCGCACCGCCGCTGGCCGCACGCCAACTGGCCACCCTCGACCAGTTCAGCAATGGCCGCCTGGCCCTCAACGTGATCAGCGGCGGCAGCGATGCCGACCAGCAGCGCGACGGCGACTATCTCGACCACGACCAGCGCTATGCCCGCACCGACGAATACCTCGAGGTCCTGAAGGCGATCTGGACCGCCGAGGCGCCGGTCGATCACGACGGGCGCTTCTACCGCTTCAAGGGTGCCTTGCCGAACGTGCGCACCCGCCAGAAGCCACATATCCCGATCTACTTCAGCGGTTCCTCGCCGGCCGCCATCGAAGTGGCCGCCCGGCACGCCGACACCTACATGCTGTGGGGCGAGCCGCTGGCCGATTTTTCCGAGCACGTGCAGCGCGTGCGCGCCGCAGCCCGGGCACAGGGGCGCAGCCCGCGCTTCTCGGTGTCGTTCCGGCCGATCGTCGCCGACACCGAGGAAGCGGCCTGGAAGCGCGCCGCCGAGATTCTCGAACGGGTGCGCGAGAACCGCACGCGCCTCGGCCTGCCGCTGAACGACCACGCGCCGGCCAATGCCGGTTCGCAACGCCTGCTGGCCGCCGCCCAGCGCGGCGAGGTGCTGGACGAGCGCCTGTGGACCGGCGTGGCCCGGCTCACCGGCGCGCAATGGAATTCCACCGCGCTGGTCGGCACGCCGGAGCAGGTGGCCGCCGCCCTCGGCCGCTACTGGCAGCACGGCGCCTCGACCTTCCTGATCCGCGGCTTCGACCCGCTGGACGATGCCCAACTCTACGGCCGGGGCCTGATCCCGGCGATCCGCGAACACATTGCCGCCCTGCAACGACGCCAGGCCGGCTGACCATCTGGAGACTGCCCCATGAATCTGTCCTGCCTGTTCCGCCGCAGCCTTGCGGCTCTCGCCATCGCCGCGCCGCTGAGCCAGGCCGCCGACCAGCTCACCCTGCGCGTCGGCGACCAGAACTACTACAACGTGCGTGCCTCGGTGGAAGCCTCCGGCGTGCTCGAAGGCGCGCCCTACAAGGTCGACTGGAAGCACTTCCAGTCCGCCGCGCCGGTGGCCGAGGGGCTGGAGGCCGGCGCCCTCGACCTGGGCTTCCTGGGCGACTCGGGGTTCATCTTCCTTGCCGCCAAGGGCGCGCCGGTCAAGCTGATCGGTGTCTCGCGGCAGAACCCGGACACCATCGCGCTGCTGGTGCACAAGGACTCGCCGGCCAGGACCATCGAGGACCTCAAGGGCAAGAAGGTCGCCTACTGGCCCGGCGCCTGGAGCCAGCAACTGACCCTGCGGGCCCTGGAGAAGGCCGGCCTGCCCAGCGACTACGTGGAGTTCGTCAAGCTGATGCCCATCGACGCGGCCGCCGCGTTTCCCCAGGGCAGCATCGACGCCTTCCCGGTGTGGGAGCCCTACATTTCCCAGCAGATCGTGTTCTCCGAGGCCAAGCCGATCATCACCGCGCGCGACCTGATGCCGGGGCTGTCGAGCATCGCCGCCAACGCCAACTCCATCGAGCCCAAGCGCGAGGCCATCGCCGACTTCCTCGGCCGCCTGCAGAAGGCCCGCGCCTGGGTCGAGGCGAACAAGGAAACCTATGCCGACCTGTGGGCGAAGAAGGCCAACCTCGACCAGACCGTATCCCGCCACTGGATCGGCCAGGCCAACATGACCGTCGGCCCGGTGGACGAGCAGGCCGCCCGCGACTACCAGGAAACCGCCGATTTCCTCGTGCAGACCGGCGCGCTGCCCAAGGCCTTCGACACCAGCGGTATCGTCGATACGTCCTTCAGCCAGGCCTTCCGGAACTGAGGAGCCCGTGATGAACACCAGACTGATCGGGTTCTGCGCGGCCTTGCTGTTCGGCGGCCAGGTGGCTCAGGCGGAAGCCCTCAAGGTCGGCTACCTGCCGGCCACCGGCCACGCCAAGTTCTTCGTTGCCAAGGAGCAGAATTTCTTCGCCGAGGAAGGGTTGGACGTGCAACTGGTGGAGTTCACCAACTCCGCCGACGGCCTCAACGCGATCATCGCCAACAAGCTGGACATCGGTGCCTTCGGCACCACCGGTCCACTAGTGCACGTGGCACGCGGCAGCCAGTTGAAGATCATCGGCGGGATCATGGGCGAAGATGCCGCGCTGATCGCCCGTGCCGACCGCGCCGAGAGCATCCGCCAGGTCGCCGATCTGAAGGACCTGAAGATCGCCACCGTGCGTATGGCCAGCGGCGACGCGGTGCTGCGTGGCGCCCTGTACAAGAATGGCCTGAGCTGGAAGAAGGATGTCGAGCTGTTCGAGCTGAAGAATCCGCCGGCAGTGATCGAGGCGGTCAAGTCCGGACAGGTGGATGCCGGGGTGGTCTGGGGGCCGCACGATCTGCGCGCCGAGGCCCAGGGCCTGAAGGTGGTGATCCGTTCCGCCGATCTGGAGCCGGGGCATACCTGCTGCCGGCTGGTGGTGACCAACCGGCGCCTGGCTGAGCAGCCGGATACCTGGGCCAGGTTCCTGCGCGCCATCCTGCGTGCCGAGAGGTTCGCCAGCGAGCAGCGCGAACAGACCATCGACGCCATCGCCAAGTACATCAAGCTCGACCGCCAGTTGCTGGAGGACAGTTACTACTCGCCGCACATCGACCAGAGCAGCGACCCCAACCTGAAGGGTGTGCAGTCGTTCTGGTCGAGCATGCAAGCCAGCGAGTTCATTCCGGCCGGCGGTGACATCGACCAGGCGGTGAACGTCGAGCTCTACGCCAAGGTGCTCGACCAACTGGCGGCCGAGAACCCGCAGGATCCGTTCTGGCAGAAGCTCAAGGCCGAATACCAGGCGAAGGACGTGCTGTGAGCGGACTGAGCCTCGAAAGCGTGAGCCTGGCCTACGGTGGGCAGACGGTGCTGGAGCGCATCGACCTGGATATTCCCGAAGGGCAACTGGTCTCGATCCTCGGCGCCAGCGGCTCGGGCAAGTCCAGCCTGCTGCGCCTGGTGGCCGGCTTGCAGGTACCGGATGGCGGCAGCCTGCGCTGGCGTGGCGCCGCGCTGGAGGGCCCGTCGCCCGAACGTGGCATCGTGTTCCAGGACTACGCTCTGTTCCCCTGGCTGAACATGCGCGACAACGTCAGCCTGGCCATCACCCAGGCGCGGCCTTCGACCCCGCGACGCGAGGCGCGTCGCGAGGCCGAGGAGCACCTGGCGAGGGTTGGTCTGGCAGCGACGGTGGAACGCTATCCCTTCGAGCTGTCCGGCGGCATGCAGCAGCGTGGCGCCATCGCTCGTGCTTTCGCCCTGGGTTCGCCGCTGTTGCTGCTGGACGAGCCATTCGGCGCGCTCGATCCGGTCAACCGTGCCCGTCTGCAAGATCTGCTGGCCGAGGTATGGCGCCAGGCGCGGCCGGTCAAGACGGTGCTGTTCGTCACTCACGACGTGGACGAGGCTCTGTACCTGGGGGACCGGGTGATCATTCTCGGCTCCTCGCCGGGGCGGGTGATCGCCGACCTCGATGTGTCCTTCGCCCGGCCGCGAGAGCGCCAGGCTCTGCTGAATGACGAAGCCTTCCAGGCGCTGCGCCGACGTATCAACGACGCCCTGGCTGCCGACATCCTGCGTGGTCTGCAGCGAGTGGAAAGCGGGGAGGGCGTGCGATGAGCGAGTCCATCGGGCTGCCCGTGTCCGCCCTTCACTCGCCCCGTCGTCCCTGGGCGCTGCTCTGGCGTTATCGCGAAAGCCTGCTGCTGTGGCTTGTCCTGTTCGCCCTCTGGGAACTGGCGAGCCGCTACACACCGCTTGGCGACAACCCGCTGATTCCTTCGCCGCAGGCGACCTTCAAGGCGCTCGGCGAGTCGCTGCCGGAGCTGTGGAAAGGCACCCTGTCGTCCTTCGCCATCCTGCTGCCGGGCTTCGCCCTGGCCGTACTGCTGGGCGGCGGGCTGGGCCTGTGGGGCGGCTCGCGAGAGCGGGCCGGGCGCATCTGGCTGCCGTTCGCCCGGGTCGCCGCGCCCATTCCGCCGACCATCTACATCCCCTACGCCATCGCGATCCTGCCGACCTTCCTGCTCTCGGCGATCTTCATCGTGTTCATCGGCGCCTTCTGGCCGGTCTTCCAGAGTGCGGTGTCCGGCGCTCACGGCCTCGACCGGCGCTACCAGGACAACGCCCGCACCCTGGGCCTGCGCGGCTGGCGTTACTACCGCCTGGTGCTGCTGCCGGCCGCGCTGCCGCACATCTTCTCGGGCATGGCGGTGGGACTGGGCTTCTCGTTCATCCTGCTTACCGTCGCCGAGCTGTTCGGCGCCAACGCCGGCCTGGGGCGATTCATCCAGTACTACGCGGACTTCGCCGACTACCCACGGATGGTGGCGGGGATTCTCTACACCGGGTTGGTGACCTTTCTGTGCATGTCGTTGCTCGACCTGTCGCGCCGGCGCGTCCTGTTCTGGAGCCGCCGATGAGAAGGCTGCTGATTACCGCGCTGGCCACCCTGATGCTGGGTGCGACCCAGGCTGAGGAACCGTTCCGCGCCAGGCCCGACGACCTGGCTGCCGAAGCCCGCCAGGCCGCCGCCGAGGGTAGGGCACTGGTAGTGGCCTTCGAGCTGCGCGACTGCCATTTCTGCGAGGCCATGCGCCGTGACATCTACCAGCGGCCCGAGGTGCAGGCCTATTACCAGCGGCACTACCGCACCCTGGTGGTCGAGCTGGATGCCGACACTCCGCTGGTGACGCCGGACGGCCGCTCCCTGGCCCCGGCGTTCTGGGCGCGTGGCCTGGGTGTGCAGGGCACACCGGCCTTCGTCTTCTTCGATGGCGAGGGGCAGTTGCTGACCCGCTACAGCGGTGCCGTCCAGCAGCCGGAAGACTTCATCCGCCTCGGTGAGTACGTGCGTAGCGCGGCTTATGAAGAACAACCGTTCCGGCTGGGCGAAACGCCTGCCGGCGACCATCGCCCGAATGCCGTATCCGGGCATTCTCATTAACCACAAGCCCCTATGACGAACCAGGGAGCCAGAAACATGAGCGTTCAATTCATCGGCATGATCGGCCACCGCCTGTCCTCGGAGACCATCGCTCCGAGCGGTCCGGTGTTCGACAAGCAATACATCGCCCGTATCGCCCAGGCCCACGAGGAGGCCGGCTTCGACCGCATCCTGGTCGGCTACTGGTCGGATCAGCCGGACGGCTTCCTGGTTACAGCGCTGGCGGGCTTGTCCACCTCGAAGATCGGCTTCCTCCTGGCTCACCGTCCCGGCTTCGTTGCACCGACCCTGGCGGCGCGCAAGTTGGCGACCCTGGATCATCTGCTCGACGGCCGCCTGGCCCTGCACGTGATCAGCGGCGGCAGCGATGCCGAGCAGCGCAAGGATGGCGACTGGCTCGACCACGACCAGCGTTATGCGCGCACCGAGGAGTTCCTGCAGGTGATCAAGCAGGTCTGGACCAGTGACGCGCCGTTCGACCATCAGGGCGAGCTTTATCGCGCCGAGCGGGCGTTCTCGGCGGTCAAGCCGCTGCAGAAGCCTCATCTGCCGATCTATTTCGGCGGCTCCTCGGCGGTGGCGCATCGCGTCGCCGGCGAGCATGCCGATGTCTACGCGCTGTGGGGGGAGTCCCTGGAGCAGACCCGCGAGACCATCGAGAAGGTCCGTGCGGAAGCGGCGAGACATGGTCGCGTGGTGAGGTTCAGCGTGTCCTTCCGGCCCATCGTCGCGGAGACCGAAGAGGCCGCCTGGGCCAAGGCCGAAGACATCCTGCAGCGTGCCCGCCAGCGCCTCGAAAGTGCCGGTACGGCCTTGCCGTGCAAGCCCGACAGCGTCGGCGCCCAGCGTTTGCGCGAGACAGTGGCCAAGGGCGAGCGGGTGGACAAGCGGCTGTGGACCGGCATCGCCAAGGTGGTCGGCGGTGCCCACAACTCCACGGCGCTGGTGGGTACTCCGGAGCAGGTTGCCGACGCCTTGCTGGACTACTACGACCTGGGAGTCACCACCTTCCTGATCCGTGGTTTCGATCCCCTGGATGACGCCATCGAGTATGGGCGGGAGCTGCTGCCGCTGACCCGTGCCAAGGTGGCCGAGCGTGAACGCGAGGCGGTATCGGCATGAGCGTCGTGAATCTGCTCGAGCGCGGTATCGAGAACGTGCTCGACGATGCGTTCCTGGCGGTGCTGAGCCGGGAGCTGGCCGAGGACGCCGAGCGCTACGACCGCGATAGCGAGTTTCCCCACGCCAATCTGGAGCGGTTGCACCGCTACGGCTTGCTGGGCCTGGCCACCGACGGCCGGGCTGGCGGTGGTGGGGCGAACCTGGCGCAATTGCGCCGGGTGATCGGCGCGGTAGCTGTTGGCGAACCCTCAACCGCGTTGGTGCTGTGCATGCAGTATCTGTATCACCGGCGCCTGGCGGACAACCCGAACTGGCCCGAACACCTCAAGCGGCGGGTGATGCGCGAGGCGCTGGAAGAGGGCGCGCTGATCAACAGCTTGCGGGTCGAGCCCGAACTCGGTTCACCAGCGCGCGGCGGCCTGCCGCAGACCGTGGCGAAACGGCAGGCCGACGGCTGGCTGCTCGACGGCCACAAGCTCTATACCACCGGTATTCCGGGGCTGACCTGGCTGGCGGTGTGGGCTCGCAGCGACGATCCGGTACCCCTGGTTGGCACCTGGCTGGTCCACCGCGATACACCGGGCATCCGCATCGTCGAGAGCTGGGACCACCTGGGCATGCGTGCCACCGGCAGCCATGAGGTGATCTTCGAGAGCGTGCGCCTGCCTCTGGATCACGCGGTGGACGTTTATCCGAGTGACCGTCCACCCGCGCTGGATGCCCCGGCGGTGGCCGATTTCAACCGCGCCATGGCGACCCTGCTCGGCGCTATTTACGACGGGGTGGCCCGCGCAGCTCGCGACTGGCTGGTCGAGTGGCTGGCCCAGCGAGCCCCGGCCAGCCTGGGCGCGCCGCTGTCCAGCCTGGGGCGGGGGCAGGAGGCGGTCGGACAGATCGAGGGCTGGCTGCTGAGCAATCGCCTGCAACTGGATGCCCTGAGCGAGCGGCCGCTGACCAGCCAGGAGGCCGGGCTGATCAAGGTCGCGGTGACCGAGAACGCCGTCGCGGTGGTGGAGAAAGCCTTGGAGCTGACCGGCAATCATGGCCTGTCCCGGCATCATCCGTTGCAGCGCCATTACCGCAACGTGCTCTGTGGACGGGTGCACACGCCGCAACGGGACAGCGCACTGGTCCTGGCCGGCAAGACCGCGTTCGGGCTCGCTTGAACGTTGCGGGCATTGCCCGCCGTTCGGATCGGAACAGTCTGCGACCGCACCAGCGGAACGGATTTCATGCAAGTGGGCTCCGTCGGGGAGCCACGGAGACTGTGATGCAACCTGTTTCTACCTCATCGGCCGCGTGTGGCGGCCTGCGAATTCGCGATCCGCGCGACACCCTGGCCGGCGGCCTGTTCGTCGCCTTCGGCCTGGCCGGTGGCCTGATCGCTTCAGGCTATCCGCTCGGCACGGCGATGCGCATGGGCGCGGGTTACTTCCCGCTGCTGGTCAGCGTCACCCTGGTGATGCTCGGTGTCGTGGTGCTGCTGCGCAGCCTGGCGTTCGGTGCTGGCGAGCGGGTCGCCCTGGCGTCCTTGTTTGCCGTGCGCCCGGCGCTGTTCGTCGCCGCTGGGGTGGTTGCCTTCGCCCTGCTGGTACCGGCCCTGGGATTGCTCCTGGCGACCCTGGCCATGACCCTGCTCAGTGGCTACGCGCGGCGCCAGGCGCGGCTTGGCGAACTGGCCGGGCTGGGCGTGGTGCTGGCCTGCTTCGGCGTGCTGGTGTTCGCCTGGGGCTTGGGTCTGCAATTGCCCGTGTTGCCGGCCTGAGGCTCGGACATGGAACTGCTGGCCAACCTCGCCACCGGCGTCGACGCTGCACTGACCTGGCACAACCTGCTGTACTGCCTGATCGGCGTGACCCTAGGCACCCTGGTCGGCGTGCTGCCCGGCCTGGGACCGGTGGCGACCATCGCCATGCTGCTGCCGATCACCTACGGGCTCACACCCGCGGCGGCGCTGATCATGCTCTCGGGCATCTACTACGGCGCCCAATACGGTGGCTCGACCACGGCGATCCTGGTCAACCTGCCTGGCGAGTCGTCGTCGGTTGTGACCTGCCTGGATGGCCACGCCATGGCCCGCAAGGGCAGGGCGGGAGCCGCGCTGGGCATCGCCGCCATCGGTTCGTTCGTGGCTGGCAGCCTGGCGATCCTGCTGGTCGCGGCGGCGTCTGCGCCGCTCGCCGAGTTCGCCCTCAGGTTCGGTCCAGCCGAATACTTCTCGCTGATGTTGCTCGGCCTGGTGGCGGCCGTGGTGCTGGCCCAGGGCGACCTGTTCAAGGCGCTGGCCATGACCCTGCTCGGCCTGCTGCTGGGGTTGATCGGCGTGGACGTGAACTCCGGCGAGGAGCGTTTCACCTTCGGCCTGCCGGAACTGGCCGATGGCATCAGTTTCGTGGTGATCTCCATGGGGATTTTCGGCATCGGCGAGATCATCGCCAACCTGGAGCGCGACGAGTCGTCTCGGCCGGTGCAGGTGAGCAGGGTGGGCAGCGTACTGCCGACCCGCGACGACTACCGGCGTTCGTGGAAACCGGTGCTGCGCGGCACCGGCCTCGGCTCGCTGCTTGGTATCCTGCCCGGCGGCGGGGCGATGCTCAGCTCCTTCGCCTCCTACATGATCGAGAAGCGCCTGGCCAAGGACCCGTCCCGTTTCGGCCAGGGCGCCATCGAAGGCGTGGCCGGCCCTGAGGCGGCCAACAACGCAGGCGCACAGACTTCGTTCATTCCGTTGCTGGTGATGGGGCTGCCGTCCAACGCGGTGATGGCGCTGATGGTCGGCGCCATGATGATCCACGGCATCGTGCCCGGCCCCCAGGTGATCAGTGAGCGGCCGGAGCTGTTCTGGGGCGTGATCGTCAGCATGTGGGTCGGCAACGTCCTATTGCTGATGCTCAACCTGCCACTGGTGGGCATCTGGGTCAGGCTGCTGTCGGTACCGTACCGCATTCTCTACCCGGCGATCCTGCTGTTCTGCTGCATCGGTGTGTACAGCGTCAACAACAGCCTGTTCGACGTGCTCCTGACCGTTCTGTTCGGCCTGCTCGGCTACCTGTTCGTCAAGCTGCGCTGCGAGCCCGCACCGCTGCTGCTGGGGTTCATTCTCGGACCGATGATGGAGGAGAACCTGCGTCGCGCCATGCTGCTGTCGCGCGGTGATCTCAGCGTATTCGTCACCCGACCGCTGAGCCTGACCCTGCTGCTGCTGGCCGTCGTGCTGGTCCTGATCATGTGCCTGCCGCGCCTGCGCGCCACCCGGCAGGCGGCGTTCAGCGAGGACTGAACGCCACTGCCCCATCGACCTAGACGTCCGTCGACCACGGCGCCGCCAACGGCTCCGCCCCACGACTGTCAGGGTTTTCTCTGCCCTCGTGAACAAAGAAGGAAGCCAACCATGTCCCCGAAATCTTTCATCAGGCGCCTGCTGGGCCTGGCAACACTTTCCGCCTCGCTGGTCGTCGGTGCCGCCGAATGGCCGAGCCAGCCATTGAAGATCGTCGTTCCCTATCCGCCGGGCGGGGCGGCCGACACCGTGGCGCGTATCTATGCCGATGCGCTGGGTGAATCGCTGGGCCAGACCGTGCTGGTGGACAACCGTCCGGGTGCCGGTACCGCAATCGCCGCGGAGTTCGTGGCTAATAGCCCGGCCGATGGCTACACCCTGTCGCTGGTACCCACCGGGCAACTCACGGTGCTGCCGCACATCGTCAAGAACCTCAAGTTCGATCCGGTCAAGAGCTTCGCTCCGGTCTCGCTGCTGGCCTACACCGGGGTGGTGATCGCCGCCAGTGACAAGGTGCCGGCGAAGAACCTGCCCGAACTGGTGGCGCTGGCCAAATCCAAGCCGGGCGAGCTGTCCTATTCCTCCAGCGGTAGCGGCACCATCATCCACCTGGCTGGCGAGTATTTCCGCCTGACCAGCGGCACCGACCTGCTGCACGTGCCGTTCAAGGGCAGCGCCCCCGCCGTGAGCGCGGTGCTTGGCGGCAACGTCGACCTGGCGGTGGACACCCTGACCATCCTCGCGCCGCAGATCCAGGGCGGCAAGCTGCGTGGCCTGGCCATCGCCTCCCACGAGCGCTCGCCGCTGCTGCCGGATGTGCCGACCGTGGCCGAGTCCGGTTACCCGGACTTCGAGGTCACTTCCTGGTTCGGCCTGAACGTGCCCGCCGCCACGCCCGCACCGATCATCCAGCGCCTCAATGCCGAGATCGCCAGGGCCGCCGCCTCGTCGGCAGTGAAGGAAAAGCTCGCGACCCAGGGCCTGGTGGCCTGGCCGTCCACGCCCGAGGCGTTCGCCGAGCAGATCCGCAGCGACTCCGCCAAGTACGGCGAGGTCGTCGCGAAATCCCACATCACCTTCGATTGAGCCCCAGGAGCCCGACATGCCGAGTTTTTCCTTTCGCGAACTGACCCGCCGGCTGGCGTTCGGCGCACTGATGCTGGTCTCTGGTGCGGCCTGGTCCGCCGACTGGCCCAGCAAGCCGCTGACCCTGATCATTCCTTTCCCGCCGGGCGGCGGGGCCGACACCATCGGCCGCTACTACGCCGAGCAACTCTCCGGCACCCTCGGCCAGCCGGTGGTGGTCGACAACAAGCCGGGCGCGGGCACCGCCATCGCCGCCGAAGCCGCTGCCAAGGCCGCGCCGGACGGCTACACCCTGTCGCTGGCCACCGCCGGACAGCTCGCCATCCTGCCCAACCTGGCCGAGGGCCTGCGCTTCGATCCGGAGAAGTCCTTCGTGCCGGTTTCCGTGGTGGCTTCGATCCCCAACGTCATCGCGGTCAATGGCAACCTGAAGGCGACCAGCCTGCAGGAGTTGATCGCCGATTCGAAGGCCCGTCCGGGCGCGATCAGCTATTCGTCCTGCGGCAACGGCACGCTCTGTCACCTGACCGGTGAGCTGTTCAAGAGCCTGGCCGGCGTCGACCTGCTGCACGTGCCCTACAAGGGCAGCGCCCCGGCGATCACCGCGTTGCTCGGCGGCGAGGTGGACGTCTCGGTGGACACCCTGACCATCCTCGCGCCGCAGATCAGTGCCGGGAAGGTGAGGGGCCTGGCGCTGACCAGCGCGCAGCGCTCGCCACTGCTGCCGGACGTGCCGACCGCCGCCGAGGCTGGACTGCCCGGCTTGGAGACTTCCGGCTGGTTCGGCATCGTGCTGCCGGCGAAGACGCCGGAGGCCATCGTCGAGCGGCTGAATGGCGAGATCGGCAAGATCGCCCGTTCGCCCTTGACCGCAGAGCGCTTCGAGCAGAACGGCATCACCGTCGAATACACCACGCCCGAGGCATTCGCCGAAATCATCCGCAACGACCGGGCTCGCTGGGGTGAGGTGGCCAAGGCGTCCGGCGCGCGTATCGAGTAATCCGGCCCGCCGAACACGAAGCCCCTGGGTTTCTGGAAATCCAGGGGCTTCGGTGTTTCAGGGAGGGGAGTGCTGATCTTTAAATATGGAATATCAAAATAATAAAACAGTATTTTATTGGAATAAGAGAAGGTCCTATCGTCAGCGCCAACCCGCCTATCCGGTTCGGGTATGTCCAGACCCGCCCAGGGCTGAAGATCCAGCCCGGGCTCACGAAGCGAGAACAATACCGATGAAGAAAAGCTTGCTGTTGACCATCCTGGCGACGACCCTTGCCGCCACCTTGAGCCATGCCGGCGAGAAGCTGAGCGTAGCCGCCACACCGGTGCCGCACGCCGAGATTCTCGAGCTGATCAAGCCGCAACTGGCCAAGGAGGGGATCGACCTGGAGGTGAAGGTCTTCACCGACTATGTGCAGCCCAACCTGCAGGTCAGCCAGAAGAACCTGGATGCCAACTACTTCCAGACCAAGCCCTACCTGGACACCTTCAACGCCCAGCGCGGCACCGAACTGGTGATCGTCAAGGGCGTGCATGTCGAGCCCTTCGGCGGCTATTCCAGCAAGTACAAGTCCCTCTCCGAACTGCCGGACGGCGCCACCATCGCCATCCCCAACGAGGGCAGCAACAGCGGTCGCGCCCTGCTCCTGTTGCAGAAGGCCGGGCTGCTCAAGCTGAAGGACCCGAGCAACGCCCAGGCCAGCCCTCGCGACATCGCCGAGAACCCGCACAACTTCAAGTTCCGCGAACTGGAAGCGGCGATCCTGCCGCGCGTGCTGCACCAGGTCGACCTGGCGCTGATCAACACCAACTATGCCCTGGAAGCCAAGCTCAACCCGAGCAAGGATGCGCTGCTGATCGAAGGCCGCGACTCGCCCTACGTCAACTACCTGGTGGCGCGCCCGGACAACCAGGACAGCGAGGCGCTGAAGAAGCTTTCCGCCGCGCTGACCAGCCCGGAGGTCAAGGCGTTCATCGAGAAGCGTTATTCCGGCGCGGTGGTGCCGGCTTTCTAAAGCCGCCGGCCCGTGTCTGGGAGGCATGATTATTGGGTTCCCGCGGCGCGGGAACGACAGAGGAAAAACTGTCCACGGCGGTAAGGACGTGATCTCCGTCCTTGCCTCTTTTACGCCGGCGAATGTTCGCCGGCGTTCTTTTTTGTTTTTTGGTTCCCCGCGTTCACGGGGACGACGGAGGATAGCGAGCGCGTGGCCTGAGCCCTCGTCATTCCACCCAGTCGTTCACTCGCCATCCAGGCGCTCGGGCTGTGTATCGACGGGCTGCGTATCGGCCGGGTCCGGCGTAGGGGAGGCGAGTACCTTGTCGATGCGCTTGCCGTCGAGGTCGACCACTTCGAAGCGCCAGCCCTGCCATTCGACGACGTCGCCGGTGCCGGGCAGGCGGCCGAGCAGGCACATCACCATGCCGGACAGGGTGTGGTAGCGACCGCGCTCTTCCTCCGGCACCGACTTCAGGCCCAGGCGATCCTTCATCTCCAGCAGCGGGATCAGGCCGTCCAGCAGCCAGGAGCCATCCTCGCGCCGCACCGCCCAGCCTTCCTCGATATCGCTGTGCTGGAATTCGCCGGTCAGCGACTCGACCAGGTCGTGCAGGGTCACCAGGCCCTGGATGTCGCCGTATTCGTCGACCACCAGCACCATGTGCGGGTTGGCGGCGCGGAACTGTTCCAGCAGCTCCATGCCGGTGAGGGTTTCGGGTACGTACATCGGGGGTTGCAGGCCCGTGTCCAGGCTCATCGGCTCGCCGCGCAGGGCCTGTTCCAGCAACTGCTTGGTGCTGACGATGCCGAGGATGTCGTCCAGGCCGCCACGGCAGACCGGGAAGCGCGAGTGCTGCGACTGGCCGATCAGCGCCAGGCTTTCCTCCAGCGGATGCTCCACGTCCAGCCAGACGATCTCCGAGCGCGGCACCAGCAGCGAGGAGATCGGCCGCTCGTCCAGGCGGAACACGTTGCGCACCATTTCCTGCTCGCTCTTCTCGATGATGCCGGCCTCCGAACCTTCGGCGAGCATCGCCTGGATCTCTTCCTCGGTGACGCTCGGCCCCCGTGCGTCGCGCTGGCCCAGCAGCCCCAGCAGCAGCGTGGTGGACGCCGAGAGCAGGTGCACGAACGGCCGCGAGGCCACCGCCAGCATGTTCATCGGCCGCGCAACCAGCCGGGCGATGGCTTCCGGGTTGAGCTGGCCGATGCGCTTGGGCACCAACTCGCCAACCACGATCGACACGTAGGTGATCACCGCCACCACCAGCACGGTGGCGCCTATTTCGCTGGCCCGCTGCGCCACGCCGAGGTCCTGCAGCCAGTCGGAGAGCGGCCCGGCGAGCGCCGCTTCGCCGAAGATGCCGCTGAGGATGCCGATGGAGGTGATGCCGATCTGCACTGTCGACAGGAAGCGGGTCGGGTCCTCACCCAGCTTGACGGCGATCCCCGCCGAGCCGTCGCCATCCTCGGCGAGGCGCAGCAGGCGGCCACGGCGCGCTGTGACCAGGGCGATCTCGGACATGGCGAAGACACCGTTGAGCAGGATGAGGGCGATCAGGACGAAGATTTCCATGGAGGAACCTGGCTGTGGTTTACGGCAACGGTCCCGCCATGGCGCGCGCTGGATGCGTGCCTGGCGGAGGTGGAGGGGAGCTGTGTCGCCAGTGGACGGGCAAGGCGGTGTCGCCAGCATCGTCGGTGTTGCTGCTGCCTGGCCGTTCGGCGCATGACTCGGAAGGAGTGTTCATATCGCGAAATTACAGACCTCGTCCGGCGCCTTATCAACAGCCGTGCAAGATTCGGTAGCGATTGCGTTCAGGCGCTTTCGCGCTCGATCAGCCGGCAGTCGAGCAGGTTGAGACGCTGCGGTTCGCCGCCCGCCGGCAGCACGCCGAGGGTTTCGAGGATGCGCCGCGCGGCCAGTTCGCCGATTTCCAGGGCCGGCGGCTTGATGGTGGTCAGGCTGGGCAGCAGCATTTCCGCGAACGGGTAGTCACCGAAGCCGACCACCGCGCAGTCCTCGGGGATGCGCAGGCCGGCGCGTTGCCCGGCGAGCAGGCCGCCGGCGGCCAGGTTGTCGTTGGCGAAGACGATGGCATCCGGCCGTGGGTCGCGTTTCATCAGTGCTTCCATGGCCTGCTTGCCGGCCTCGAAGGGCGCGCGGTCGGCGCTGGGTACGAACACCCATGGCTCGCGGCCGGCGGCGCGCAGGGTGTCGGCGTAGCCGTCGCGGCGCTCCAGGGCGCTGAGGTCGCCAGCGGCGCTGTTCTGCACGAAGGCGATGCGCTGGTAGCCCTTGTCGAGCAGGTAGCGTGCGGCAGTGACGCCCACCTCGTAATGCAGGAAGCCCACCTGCAGCGGCTCGCGCTCCGGCCGGTAATCCCAGATCTCCACCACCGGCACGTCGGCCCCGGTGAGCAGTTTCTCGGTGGCCGCGCTGTGGAAGTGGCTGGTCACCACCAGGGCGGCCGGGGACCAGCCGAGGAAGGCGCGCACCGCGCTTTCTTCCTGCTCGTCGGAGAAGTAGCTGGAGGCCAGCAGCAACTGGTAGCCGTGGCGGGCGAGGGTGTCGCTGAAGCCCTGGATGGTGGCGGCGAAGATCGGCCCGGAGATGTTCGGGATGACCATGCCGACGATCCGCCCGCGCGCCGAGGCCAGCCCGCCGGCCACCAGGTTGGGGACGTAGCCCAGTTCGGCGACCGCCGCCTGGATGCGCTCGCGCAACTCCGGCGAGACTTGCTCCGGCTGGTTGAAGTAGCGCGACACGCTGATCGCCGAGACGCCGGCCTGCCTGGCCACGGTGCTGAGGGTGACGCGTCCGGCGCCGCGACGTTTGCGGGGAGTGTCCTTGCTGTGGCTCAAGCGGGGAATCCTTGCAGATTGTGGTGGCGCAGGGGTCTCGGATGTTAGCGCTAACAGAAAGTGACGTGAAAATTCATTAAAGGAATATAAATATAATTTTTTAGTATTTTACGCTCTAATCGATCGGCTCGGATACTGGCGATGTTAGCGCTAACAAACGAGCTGTCCACTTTCGTCTGCCACTCGCACGAGCGAGACCGGATCACCGACAGCCCTCCCACAGGAGCCTGCACGAACAGGCGTAATCCGGTCTCACGCAAGGGCAGAGCAACATGAACGACATCGCAGCGAAGATCGCTCCGACCACACACTCCGGCGGGTGTCTCAGCCCGCTGGCCATCGGCATCCTGCTGGCGACGCTGGGGAGCGCCGCCAGCGCCGCGCAACCGACGCAGGAAGAGCAGGGCGGCAACGCCGCCGTGACGACCCTGGGCGCCGTGACTGTCACCGCCACCCGCCGCGAGGCGTCGCTGCAGGAAGTGCCGGTGGCGGTCTCGGTGGTCGATGGCGAGCAACTGGAGCGCGACAATCGCAACAACGTGGCGAGCATCGTCCAGCAGGTGCCGACCCTGAACTTCCGCACTGGCGCCTCGAACAAGGACACCTCGCTGTTCGTCCGCGGTGTCGGCACCATCTCCACCTCGCCGGGCGTCGAGCCGACGGTCGCGACGGTGATCGACGGCGTGGTGCTCGGCCGTCCCGGCCAGTCGACCCTCGACCTGCTCGACGTACAGCGCATCGAGGTGCTGCGCGGACCGCAGGGCACCCTGTTCGGCAAGAACGCCTCGGCCGGCGTGCTCAACGTCGTCAGCAAGGAGGCGCCGGAGGAAACCAGTGGCTACGTCGACTACTCGCACTTCGGTGGCGGCAACGAGAACCGCCTGCGCTTCGGTATCGGCGGGCGCCTGAGCGACACGCTGAAAGGTTCGCTGAGCGCCCTATGGGGCCAGTACGACGGTAACGTGGACAACGTCCACAACGGCCACGAGGTGAACGGCTACAACCGCAAGGGTGTGCGCGGCAAGCTGGAGTTCGAGCCGAACGATGACTTCCGCTTCACCCTGATCGGCGACTACGCCACCGGGGACGACGACGCGCCCAGCGGGGTGATCGTCTCGGCCGCCAACCCGGCCTTCGCCGGAGCGCTGCGCCCTGTGGTGCCGAGCGAGCACAACCGCGACATCAACACCGATTACCGGACCCACGTCGAAGACCGCAATACCGGGCTGTCCGGACAGGCCGACTGGAAGCTCGGCGATTTCACCCTGACCTCCATCACCGCCTGGCGAGGCTGGGACAACACTCAGTACCAGGACGGCGACCGCCTGGCCAAGCTGCCGCTGGTGGGCTCCCACGACAAGGGCGAGGTGGACTACAACCAGTATTCCCAGGAATTCCGCCTGGCCTCGCCGAAGGGCGAGTTCAACGAGTACGTGATCGGCGCCTTCTACATGCATGGCAAGTCCGACGAGACCTACCAGCGCTGGTCGACCAACGCCGGCGCGCTCGATCACGGCCGCGCCGACTACAGCGTCACCAACGACAGCTTCGCACTGTTCGGCGAGAACACCTTCAACTTCACCGAGGATTTCCGCGTCATCTTCGGCCTGCGCTGGACCTACGACGACCTGGAATACGACCACCGCCGTGTCTCCACCTCGGCGACGCCGGTCACTGGCATCCAGCCGTCGACCGCCAGTTCCGGCTCGGTAGACGAGGATGGCTGGAGCGGCCGCACCGGCGTGCAGTACGACTTCAGCGACAACCTGACCGGCTACGCCACCTACTCGCGCGGCTACAAGGGGCCGGCCTACAACGTATTCTTCAACATGCAGCCGCGCGATACCGATGCGCTCAAGCCGGAAACTTCCGACTCCTACGAGATCGGCCTGAAGAGCAGCGCCTGGGACAATCGCCTGGTCGCCAACCTGGCGGTGTTCCATACGGACTACGACAACTACCAGGCGAACTTCTTCGACACCGTGGCCAACCAGGTGGTGACCCGCCTGATCAACGCCGGCAGCGTGAAGACCCAGGGCGTCGAGCTGGACTGGAGCCTGCAGGCGACACGCGCGCTCAAGCTGTCCGGAGCGCTGGCCTACACCAAGGCGCGCGTCGACCACTTCAACTGCCCGCCTGGCGCCGCGGCCAACTGCAACATCGACGGCGGCCGGCTGCCGTTCACTCCGGACTGGAAGAGCTACGTGCGCGCCGACTACGTGATTCCGCTGGAGGGCGGCCTGGACCTCGAACTGGCCACCGACTTCAGTTGGCAGGACGAAGTGCAGTTCAGCCTCGACCAGAACCCGAACACCGTCCAGGGCGCCTACGGCATCTGGAACGCCAGCATCGCCCTGGCCGACTACAACCAGGGCTGGCGCGTGGCGCTGCTCGGCAAGAACCTCGCCGACAAGTCCTACGCCCAGGCGCTGGCTTCCGGCGGCAGCCACATCTACCGCGCCGTGCCGCGCGATGACCAGCGCTACTTCGGCATCCAGGTGCGCAAGGACTTTTGATCGACTTCCGTGGGGTGCGCTGCGCGCATCGCGAGATCGACGGCGTCGGCCTTTCGGTGGGCACGGCGCCCTACGTAAAGCTGCGTGCAGGACCTGCCCGAGCCGACGCAGAGCGGCCGGGAGGCATCATGAATCTTCAGGTAACCCAGCCATGACCCAATTCCGTCAACTCAGCCTTGGCGCCTTCCTGATGGCCGGCGGGCACCATATCGCCGCCTGGCGCCACCCGGACGTGCCGGCCGATCCGCTGGACTTCCCGGCGTACAAGCGCGTCGCCCAGCTCGCCGAGGCGGCCAGGTTCGACGCCTTGTTCGTCGCCGACAGCGTGGCCGCTCCCACCGACGCCATCGCCAGCCAGACCTCGCGTTCGGTGTACTTCGAGCCGCTCACGCTGCTCTCGGCGCTGAGCGCGGTGACCGAACGCATCGGCCTGATCAGCACGGTCACCACCAGCTACAACGAGCCCTATCACGTGGCGCGCAAGTTCGCCTCGCTGGACCACCTCTCCGGCGGTCGCGCCGGCTGGAACCTGGTGACCTCCGATGCGGCCGCCGAAGCCTTCAACTTCGGCCGTGACGCGCACATCCCGCACGCCGAGCGCTATGCCCGCGCCCGCGAGTTCCATCGGGTGGTGCGGGGCCTGTGGGACAGTTGGGCCGACGATGCCTTCGTCCGCGACAAGGCTTCCGGCCAGTTCTACGACCCGGCCCGGCTGCACGTGCTCGACCACGTGGGCGACCACTTCAAGGTGCGCGGTCCGCTCAATGTGGCGTGTTCGCCGCAAGGTCGCCCGGTGGTCGTGCAGGCCGGCTCCTCGGAGACCGGTCGCGAGCTGGCGGCGGAAACCGCCGAAGTGGTGTTCACCGCGCAGACTTCGCTGGCCAGTGCGCAAGCCTTCTATGCCGACCTCAAGGGCCGCCTGGCGGCCTTCGGGCGCGACGAGGACGACCTGCGGATCATGCCCGGCGTGTTCGTCGTGGTCGGCCAGAGCGAAGGCGAGGCGCGCGAGAAGTTCGAGCAGTTCCAGGAGTTGGTCGAACCGGAAGTGGGCATCGCCTTGCTCGGCCGAATGCTCGGCAACTTCGACCTGTCCGGCTACCCGCAGGACGGCCCGCTGCCCGACCTGCCGCTGACCGAGAACGGCCAGCAGAGCCGCCAGAAGCTGCTCACCGAGCTGGCCGGTAACGAGAGCCTGACCCTGGCCCAGCTCGGCCGGCGCATCGCCGGCGGGCGAGGGCACTACAGCCTGATCGGCACGCCGAAGCAGGTCGCCGACGAACTGCAAGCCTGGTTCGAGCAGCGCGCGGCGGATGGCTTCAACGTGCTGGTGCCGCACCTGCCTGGCGGGCTGGAGGATTTCGCCACGCAGGTGGTGCCCGAGTTGCAGCGACGCGGATTGTTCCGCACCGAGTACCAGGGGCGCACGTTGCGCGAGCACCTGGGGTTGAAGCGGCCGGGGAATGAGTTCTTCGCATGACTACCACTGGTAGCCCGGATGCAATCCGGGAGGCGGGGTCGTGGGCTTTCCCCGGATTGCATCCGGGTTACGGGGGCAATGGTGGAGGAGTCCATTTTTCGGGTGATGACGAATGGCCCTCTCCCCCCGCCCTCTCCCGTAAACGGGAGAGGGAGCTTGTCCGAGCTGCCTGTGAGCACCGAGCTGAACCGCAGCACCGTGATAGCTCCCCTCTCCCATTCATGGGAGAGGGGCCGGGGGAGAGGGTAGCGGCCTGCCGCACCACACATCACCCAAAACCAACACCAAACCCACATTCCCACCAAGGACCCACCCATGACCTACACCGCCGCCCCCAACCGCTACGAGCGCATCCCCTATCGCCGCGTCGGCCGCAGCGGCCTGGTGCTGCCGGCCCTGTCCCTCGGCCTGTGGCACAACTTCGGCGACGCCACGCCCATCGACACCCAGCGCGCGCTGCTGCGTACCGCCTTCGATCACGGCATCACCCACTTCGACCTAGCCAACAACTACGGCCCGCCCTACGGCAGCGCCGAAATCAACTTCGGCCGCCTGCTGCGCGCGGATCTCCGCCAGCACCGCGACGAGTTGATCGTCTCCACCAAGGCCGGCTGGGACATGTGGCCGGGACCATACGGGCAGGGCGGCAGTTCGCGCAAATATCTGCTGTCGAGCCTCGACCAGAGCCTGCAACGGCTCGGGCTCGACTACGTGGACATCTTCTACTCGCACCGCTTCGACCCGCTCACGCCTCTGGAGGAAACCGCCGGTGCGCTGGCCGACATCGTCCGCCAGGGCAAGGCGCTGTACGTCGGCATCTCTTCCTATTCGGCGGGCAAGACCCGCGAGATCGCTGCGTTGCTGGCCGAGCACAAGGTGCCGCTGCTGATCCACCAGCCGGCCTACAACCTGTTCAACCGCTGGGTGGAAAAGGACCTGCTGGCCGCCACCGACGAACTTGGTGCCGGGGTGATCGCCTTCACGCCGCTGGCCCAGGGGCTGCTCACCAGCAAGTACCTGAACGGCATTCCCGAGGACGCGCGGGTCAACCGCCCGGGTGGTGCTTCGTTACGCCCGGAACACCTCTCCGAGGCCAATCTCCTGCGCGTCCACGCGCTGAACGAGATCGCCCTGCGCCGTGGCCAGAGCCTGGCGCAACTGGCGCTGGCCTGGACCCTGCGCGATCCACGGGTGACCTCCGCGCTGGTCGGCGCCAGCCGGCCCGAGCAACTGGTCGAGAACATCGCCGCCCTGGACAACCTGGCCTTCACGGCCGAGGAACTGGCCGAGATCGACCGCCACGCGGTGGAAGGCGGCATCAACCTCTGGGAAAAACCTTCGACCGACTGGCAGGAGTGAACATGCAGCGATTCCGTTTGGGCGCCGCCGTGCTGGCGTTGTTGAGCTTCGGCGCGCTGGCCGATCCGGCCGGCCTGCGCATCGGCTACCAGAAAGGTTCGGCGGCGCTGGTGCTGGCCAAGGAGCACCGCCTGCTCGAACAGCGCTTCCCGCAGACGAAGGTGCAGTGGATCGAATTCCCGGCCGGTCCGCAGATGCTCGAAGCGCTGAACATCGGCAGCCTGGACATCGCCTCCACGGGCGACATCCCGCCGCTGTTCGCCCAGGCCGCCGGCGCCGATCTCCTGTACATCGGCGCCGAGCCGCCCAAGCCGCAGGCCGAGGTGATCCTGGTGCCGGCGGACAGCCCGATCCGCAGCGTCGTCGAGCTGAAAGACAAGCGCGTCGCCCTGCAGAAGGGCTCCAGCGCGCACAACCTGCTGCTCCGTGCACTGGCCCGCGAAGGGTTGGGTTTCCGTGACATCCAGCCGGTGTACCTGCCGCCGGCCGATGCCCGCGCCGCCTTCGAAAGCGGCAGCGTCGACGCCTGGGGTATCTGGGACCCGTTCTATTCCGCCGTCGAGCTGGAGGGCAGGGCGCGCCTGCTGGTCAATGGCGAGGGGCTGGGCCTGAGCGGGCCGGTCCACCTGGCGGCACGCGGCTATGCCGAGGCCGACCCGCAGTTCATCCACGACCTGCTCGCCGAACTGAGCCGCGCCGAGGAACTGACCCGCAGCGAGAGGGCCGCCAGTATCCGCTTGCTGGCGAAATTCATGGGGCTGCCGGAAGCGGTGATCGAACGCAGCTTCAGCCGCCGCCCGCCATCGCCGGTGCTGCCGATCGACGACGCCATCGTCGCCGCCCAGCAGCGTACCGCCGACCTGTTCTACGAGAACCGCCTGCTGCCCAGGCGGGTCGATGTAT
The DNA here is from genome assembly GCF_904061905.1 of Zestomonas carbonaria. GTDB lineage: Bacteria > Pseudomonadota > Gammaproteobacteria > Pseudomonadales > Pseudomonadaceae > Aquipseudomonas > Aquipseudomonas carbonaria. Next base: position 44,263 of record NZ_CAJFCI010000076.1, on the reverse strand, counting down.
CCAGCGCGGTCTGGCGTCCCTAGGCTCTGTACGAAAAGTCGCCGAGCGAAGGTCAGGCAAACCTAGGCGGCCCCGACAAAAAGAGGTGAGGAACGGACCGGGCTCGCGATCGAGTTTACGGCTGTAAATGAGCATGACTCGCTTCGCTCGCCCCTTCGGGGCCGCCCTGAAGGGCGTTAGCCGCAAGCGGCTTCCGAGTCTCTTTTTAACGCAGCATCACCGAGCACAGGCACTTTTCGTACAGAACCTAAGGGAGTTTTGCAGGAGCGAGCTCTACTCGCGAAGCTTTTGAGACGCCGATATTCGCGAGCAGAGAACTAGGCGTTCCCCTCGCTCCTACAGTCGGTGCCGCCGACCTCTGCCCGCCATAAACTTATTCGATAAAAGTATTTCCAGTTCGTGGCTTATGCTCGGTATTGTCTCGCCACAACTTGTTATAACAAGTAGGCATTCGAGACCCGATCATGGCGCAATTGCTCCCGCTTTCCCCCGTGCCGCTGTACAGCCAGCTCAAGGAGCTGCTGCGCACGCGCATCCTCGACGGCACCTATCCACCGCACAGCCGCATGCCCTCGGAGGCCGAGCTCGGCCGCAAGTACGACGTCAGCCGCATCACCGTGCGCCAGGCGCTCGGCGACCTGCAAAAGGAAGGGCTGATCTTCAAGATCCACGGCAAGGGCACCTTCGTCGCCAAGCCCAAGGCGTTCCAGAACGTCAGCACCTTGCAGGGCCTGGCCGAGTCCATGTCGCAGATGGGCTACGAGGTAATCAACCGCCTGTGCAGCCTGAAACACCTGGCGGCCACGGCGCGGGTCGCCGAGCGGCTGCAACTGGAGGAGGGCGCGCCGGTCACCGAGATCAAGCGCGTGCGCCTGGTCAACCGCGAGCCGGTGTCGCTGGAGGTCACCTACGTGCCGCGCGCCATCGGCGAGAGGCTGGAGAAGGCCGACCTGGTGGCCCGTGACATCTTCCTGATCATCGAGAACGACTGCGGCATTGCCCTCGGCCATGCCGACCTGGCCATCGACGCGGTGCTCGCCGACGACGACCTGACCCGCGCGCTGGAAGTCGAGGAGGGCGCGCCGATCATGCGTATCGAACGCCTGACCCACGGCGCCGACGGCACGCCGCTGGATTTCGAATACCTCTACTACCGGGGCGACGCCTTCCAGTACCGCCTGCGCATCGACCGGCAGAAAGGAGCCCGGGCATGAACACCCTCGAACGCGAATACGACCTCGTGGTGATCGGCGGCGGCACGGCCGGGCCGATGGCGGCGATCAAGGCCAAGGAGAAGAACCGTGAGCTGCGCGTGCTGCTGCTGGATAAGGCCAACGTCAAGCGCAGCGGGGCGATCAGCATGGGCATGGACGGCCTCAACAACGCGGTGATCCCCGGCCACGCCACGCCCGAGCAATACACCAAGGAAATCACCATCGCCAACGACGGCATCGTCAACCAGGCGGCGGTCTACGCCTACGCGACCCACAGCTTCGAGACCATCGAGCAACTGGACCGCTGGGGCGTGAAGTTCGAGAAGGACGAGACCGGCGACTACGCGGTGAAGAAGGTCCACCACATGGGCGCCTACGTGCTGCCGATGCCCGAGGGCCACGATATCAAGAAGGTGCTCTATCGCCAGCTCAAGCGCGCGCGGGTGGAGATCACCAACCGGGTGATCGCCACGCGCCTGCTGACCGACGCCGAGGGCGCGGTCAACGGCGTGATGGGTTTCGACTGCCGCACGGCGGACTTCCATGTGATCCGCGCCAAGGCGGTGATCCTCGCCTGCGGCGCGGCCGGGCGCCTCGGCCTGCCGTCTTCCGGCTACCTGATGGGCACCTACGAGAACCCCACCAATGCCGGTGACGGCTACGCCATGGCCTATCACGCCGGGGCGGAGCTGGCGAACCTGGAGTGCTTCCAGATCAACCCGCTGATCAAGGACTACAACGGCCCGGCCTGCGCCTACGTCACCGGCCCGCTGGGCGGCTACACCGCCAACAACAAGGGTGAGCGCTTCATCGAGTGCGACTACTGGTCCGGGCAGATGATGTGGGAGTTCCACCAGGAACTGGAGAGCGGCAACGGCCCGGTGTTCCTCAAGCTCGACCACCTGGCCGAGGAAACGATCCAGACCATCGAGGAAATCCTCCACAGCAACGAGCGGCCCAGCCGTGGCCAGTTCCACGCCGGGCGCGGCACCGACTACCGCAGCCAGATGGTCGAGATGCACATCTCCGAGATCGGCTTCTGCTCCGGGCACAGCGCCTCGGGGGTGTGGGTCAACGAGCGTGCCGAGACCTCGGTGCGTGGGCTTTACGCTGCGGGCGACATGGCCGCCGTGCCGCACAACTACATGCTCGGCGCCTTCACCTATGGCTGGTTCGCCGGGCACAACGCGGCGGACTACATCGCCGGGCGCGACTTCACGCCGCTGGATGAGGGGCAGGTGGAGCGCGAGAAGGCGCGCGTCCAGGCACCGCTGCTGCGCGAGCACGGCCTGCCGCCGGCGCAGGTCGAGTACAAGCTGCGGCGGATGGTCAACGACTACCTGCAGCCGCCCAAGGTGACCAGGAAGATGGAGATCGGCCTGGCCCGCTTCGCCGAGATCCAGCGCGACCTCGACCAGCTCAAGGCCAACAACCCCCACGAGCTGATGCGCGCCCTGGAAGTCAGCGTGATCCGCGACTGCGCCGAGATGGCCGCGCGCGCCTCGCTGTTCCGCGCCGAGAGCCGCTGGGGGCTGTATCACCACCGCGTCGATTACCCTGAGCGCAACGATGCGGAATGGTTCGTCCATTGCCATCTGAAGAAAGACGAGCACGGTGCGATGACCAGCTTCAAGAAGCCTGTCGAGCCCTACCTGATCGCCCTCGACGCCGAGGAGCAGCAGGCCTACGAGCGGTTGCGGGTGAAGACCGAGGCGGCGGCGTAAGCGGATACGTTTCTGGGTTCCCGCGTTCGCGGGAACCCAATAAAAAACATGAGGAACCGTGACATGGCCTACCAGCCCCAGGAAATCTTCTTCCGCAGCAGCGCGCCGGTGACCGTCGACGAGGACAAGTGCATCGCCCACAAGGGCTGCACCGTGTGCGTCGAGGTCTGCCCGATGGACCTGCTGGCGATCAACCCGGCGACCCAGAAGGCCTACATGGCCTTCGACGAATGCTGGTACTGCATGCCCTGCGAAAAGGACTGCCCGACCGGCGCGGTGAAGGTGGAGATTCCCTACCTGCTGCGTTGAGCCTCCATCGCAACCGTAGCCCGGATGCAATCCGGGGAATACTTGCACCCATGCTCCCGGATTTCATCCGGGCTACAGAGGGTGTCGAAGAAGCAAGACCGCCATCCGGCCAACCACCGGACGCCTGATGAAAGACCCCTCGTTTCCCACCACCCGGACCGCGTGGCGGAGACGATTCCAATACTCATGATTCGAGGGGAAATACCCATGCACTTGCGCACGACACTTGCCGGCCTCGCGCTGGCCATCGGCTCCATCCATGCCCAGGCCGAGACCATCCGCATCGCCATCGGCACCCAGGACACCACCATCAACTGCGCCACCGGCGGCCTGCTGATCCGCGAGCTGGGCCTGCTCGACAAGTACCTGCCGAAGGACGGCAAGTACAAGGATGCCCAGTACAAGGTCGAGTGGAAGAACTTCACCAGCGGCGCGCCGCTGACCAACGAAATGGTCGCCGGTAAGCTGGACTTCGGCGCCATGGCCGACTTCCCCGGCTCGTTCAACGGCGTGGCCTTCCGCGACGCCGGCAAGCAGAGCCTGTTCATCACCGTGCTGTCGGGCAGCACCCGGGGCAGCGGCAACGGCATCGTGGTGCCGGCGTCTTCCCCGGTGCAGTCGCTGGAACAGCTCAAGGGCAAGACCATTTCCGTGCCGTTCGCCTCCACCGCCCACGGCATGCTGCTGCGCGCCATCGCGGCGCAAGGCTGGGACCCGGAGAAAGACGTGCGGATCATCGCCCAGGCGCCGGAAATCGCCGGCTCCGCGCTGCGCAGCAACCGCATCGAAGCGCATGCCGACTTCGTGCCGTTCGCCGAGCTGTTCCCCAACCGTGGCTTCGCCCGCAAGATCTACGACGGCTCCCAGGCCAACGCGCCGACCTTCCACGGCGCCCTGGTCGATGCCGCCTATGCGAAGAAATACCCGGAGATCGTCACCGCCTACCTGCGCGCCAGCATCGAGGCCGACCGCCTGTTCGCCGCCGAGCCCGAGAAGTACAGCGAACTGATCGAGAAGGTCGCCGGCATCGAGGCCGAGGTGAACTACCTGTTCCATGGCCCGCTCGGCCTGCAAACCCGCGACCACACCTGGAAACCCGAGTACCGCCAGGCAGTGGCCACCTCCATCGACACCCTCAAGCTGCTGAAGAAGACCGACCGTGGCCTGGACGTCGACCAGTTCATCGACGACCAGTACATCCGCGCCGCCTTCCAGCAGTCCGGGCAGGACTACGACCAGGCGCTGGCCAACTATGCGCAACTGCCGCTGCAAGCCAACGATGCCGCGTCCGGCCAGCCGATCACCGACTTCAAGCGCCTGGCGCAGATCTGGGTGCGCGGCGAGGACAAGGTGCGCCACTACGCCTCGCCCGAGGCGGCCTTGAGTGCCCTGGCCCAGTTGGAAGAGGAGGGCAAGGACATCCGCGCCATCTACGCCCAGGCCGCCGACAGCGGCATCAAGCTGCTGGCCAACCAGGCGTGGTTCGTGCGCAATGACAAGGGCGAACTGAGCGCCTTCCTGCTCAAGGAGCAGGCCGAGGCCTATGCCCAGCGCAATGGTGGAACGGCGCTGGATTTCGTCAGTGCCAACCAGACGCTGGTGGCTAGTCGCTGACGGTTTTCCCTCTCCCCAACCCTCTCCACTAGGCGTGCCTCCATAAATAGGAGAGGGAGCCGTCCGTGCACGGCGTATCCGGCGCGAGTCACCCCTCTCCCGTTTACGGGAGAGGGGCCGGGGGAGAGGGCTACGGTTTGGAGAGCCTCATGAACCACTTCGCACTACACCACTGGCCCCTGCGCCTCGCCTCGCTGCTCGCCTGCCTGCTGTTCTGGCAACTGGCGGCCAGCCTGCGCCTGGACTTCGGCCTGTTCACCTTCACCTACGTGCCGACGCCCGGCGCGGTGCTGGAGGCCGCCTGGCAGTTGCTGCAATCCAGCAAGCTGTTGCCGCACCTCGGCAGCAGCCTCGGCCGGGTATTCGCCGGCTACCTCGCCGCCGCCCTGGTCGGCGTGCTGCTGGGCCTGGCCATCGGCCGCTCGAAATGGGCCGAGGACAGCCTGCTGCCGCCGCTCGAAGTGTTGCGGCCGATCCCAGCGGTGGCCTGGATTCCGCTGGCCATCCTGATGTTCCCCTCGTCGGAGCTGTCGATGATCTTCATCACCTTCACCGGCGCGCTGTTCCCGGTCCTGCTCAACACCATCCACGGCGTGGAGGGCGTCGACCGCCGCCTGGTCGCCTCGGCGCGCAGCCTGGGCGCCGGGCGCCTGGCGATCCTCCGCGAAGTGGTGCTGCCCGGCGCCGCGCCGAGCATCGTCACCGGGCTGGCCATCGGCATGGGCACCTCCTGGTTCTGCCTGGTCACCGCCGAGATGATCTCCGGGCAGTTCGGCATCGGCTACTACACCTGGGAGTCCTACACCTTGCAGAACTACCCGGACATCGTCGTCGGCATGCTGCTGATCGGCCTGCTCGGCATGGGCAGCAGCGGGCTGGTCAGGCACCTCGGTGGCCTGGTCACGCCCTGGTATCGCGTCAAGGGGAAAGCCTGATGAGCGTCTATGAAAGAAGCGTCGAGCCCGGCCGCATCGACATCGAGCGGCTGTCCATCCGCCTGGGGGAGGGCGAGCACGCCTTCGAGGCCGTGCAGCAGCTCAGCTTCGCCATCGAGCCGGGCGAGTTCGTGTGCATCCTCGGCCCCTCCGGCTGCGGCAAGTCGACCCTGCTCGGCGCCCTGGCCGGCCACCTGAAGCCCAGCGCCGGCAGCCTGCGGGTCGATGGCCGGGCGGTGGACGGCCCGTCGCCGGAGCGCGGCATGGTGTTCCAGCATCACACCCTGCTGCCCTGGCGCAGCGTGCTCGACAACGTCGCCTTCGGCCTGAAGATGCAGGGCCTGGGCAAGGCCGAGCGGCGCCGCCAGGCCGACGAGTTCCTGGGGCTGGTCGGCCTGCGCGACTTCGCCGGACGCTGGCCCGACCAGCTTTCCGGCGGCATGCAGCAACGTGCCGAGATCGCTCGTGTACTGATCAACCGGCCGCGCCTGTTGCTGATGGACGAGCCGTTCGGCGCCCTCGACGCGCAGACCCGCGCGCGCATGCAGGAGCTGCTGCTGGACATCTGGGCGCGCATCCGCACCACCGTGGTGTTCGTCACCCACGACATCGACGAGGCGCTGTTCCTCGCCGACCGCATCCTGGTGATGAGCCCGCGTCCCGGCCGCTTCATCGAGGACCTGCGCCTGGACTTCCCGCGTCCGCGCCACGCCGAGTTGCTGACCCGTCCCGAGTTCGTCCGCCTCAAGCGCCATTGCCTGGAACTGCTGCGCCACGAGGAAGGCCGCGAACTGCCGCGCCTGACCCCGCTCGGCCTGCCCACCACCGACCACCCGCCCTTGCGAATCGCCCTATGACCGACCTGACTTGCGACAACCCGGACATCCTCGACCTGCAATCGCGCCTCGACGACCCCGATGCCGGCGTGCGGCGTATCGCCCTGATCGAGCTGGCCGACCTGGAAGACCCCGACGGCTTGCCCTGGCTGGTGCGAGCCTTGCGCAGCGACCCGGCGCCGGAAGTACGCGGCGAGGCCGCGCGCCTGCTGGAGGCCTGGGAGGAACCCGAAGTGGTGAGCGCCCTGTGCGCCGCCCTGGCCGATGCCGACGAGAGCGTGCGTGGTGCCGCCGCGCAGAGCCTCAGCGAGCTGAAGAGCGCCGAGGCGGGCGGGGTGATCCTGCCCTGGGCCGAACATCCCGATGCCTTCGTCCGCGCCAGCGCGCTGCGTGCCCTGCGCGAGCTGCGCCTGGCGGACGCCGCACCGCTTGCCCGGCGGGCGCTGGATGATACGGATGCCTTCGTGCGCCGCGAAGCGGTGGGCATTCTCGGCTGGCTCCGGCAACTCGACGCCTTGCCGGCCCTGGCCCGCCTGGCCAGTGACGACCCGGACACCGAAGTGCGCCGCGCCGCCACCGGCGCGCTCGGCCTGGCCAGCGACACCGCCGTGTTGCCGGCGCTGCGGGCGGCCCTGCGCGACCGCGAATGGCAGGTGCGCGAGGAAGCCGCCACCACCCTCGGCAAGCTGGGCCTGGCCGAGGCCGGCCCGGTGCTGGTCGAGGCGCTGGCCGACAACTACTGGCAGGTACGCCTGCGCGCCGCCCGCGCTCTCGGCAGGCTGCGCTTCGCCGCCGCGCTGCCGGCGCTGGTGGAACTGCTCGGCCATGCCATCAGCAACCTGCGCAAGGAAGCCGCCCTGGCCCTCGGCGAACTGGCCGACCCGGACGCGCTGCCGGCATTGCAGGCAGCGGAGCAGGATGGCGACCCGGAGGTGCGCAAGGCCGTGCGCATCGCCATCGCCCAGGTACAGGGCATCGCGCGATGAATGCGCCGAGCGCCCTGCGCAACGTCCGCGCAGCCGGCGAGTTGCGCATCGAGTGGCCGGACGGTGCCCGCCAGCAACTCAGCCACGCCCGCCTGCGTGCCGCCTGCCCTTGCGCGCAGTGCCGCGCCGCACGGTTACGGGGGCATATCGATGTGGTGGGCGAGGGTGTTCGGCTGAGGGAGATGGTCCCGCAGGGCTATGGCGTGCAACTGTCGTTCGACGATGGCCACGAGCGCGGTATCTACCCCTGGGGTTATCTGCGCGAGCTTGCGTAGGGGCTGTTTCTGGGTCCCCGCGTTCGCGGGGATGATGGTTCGGCTATCCCCCGTCACTCCCACGCACGCGGGAGTCCAACGTAGGGAGCGCCGTGCGCACCGATCCGGGGCCAACACCTCTTGTTTCCGGCGAAGCACTCTGCTCGCGCCGGGGTAAACGGTGCGCACGGCGCACCCTACAAGAGCGGGCTGTTTTTTCGTCCGGCCTTCAACGCTTTTATCGGCTTTTCATGTAGGAGGTCCGTAGCCCGGATGCAATCCGGGGGCACGCAATCTCATATTCCTGAAAGTTTTGTAAATAAAAGAACAAATTATTTTTTAGGTATATGAGGCAGGCATAGAGTAGCCCTCAACGTGGCCCGGCGGATCACCTGCCAGGCCCGACCGGATCCCAACCGACTAGCCAACTAGAGGACACACAATGCCTGCTGCCGCCCCCGCTTCGTCTGGCGTCGAAGACACCCTCCGTCCCTCCGATCTTCCCGCTGTCCTGGCGACCGATCCCGAGACGCTGCTCGCTCGCGGCCGGGCCCGCGGCGTCGAGAGCGGCACCCCTTACGCCGGCAGCCTCTATCCGCCGGAAGCCTGGGCGCTGCTCCAGGCCGGTGCGGTGACGCTGGTGGACGTGCGCACCGCCGAGGAGCTGAAGTTCGTCGGCCGGGTGCCGGACAGCCAGCACGTGGCCTGGCAGACCGGCCCGGCGCTGATCAAGAACCCGCGCTTCCTCCGCGAGCTGGAGAACAAGGGCGGCCGCGATGCGGTGCTGGTGCTATTGTGCCGCAGCGGCAAGCGGTCCGCCGCCGCCGCCGAGGCTGCCACCGCCGCCGGTTTCAGCCAGGTGTTCAATGTCCTGGAAGGCTTTGAAGGCGATCTCGATGCCCAGCAGCAGCGCGGCGAGAGCGGCGGCTGGCGGCATTGGGGCCTGCCCTGGGTTCAAGATTGATTTCCTTGTCCATATAACTTGCCCCTATCGTGTGCAGGGGCACTAAAAGCAATAGATATAACCAAAGGCAAGCTGGCTAGATTAGTCTGAAATAACTGAAGCCGGCCGCGTTTGGTGCTATCCCCAAACTTCCGTGTCCTTCTCCGCGCGCCTCGTTCCCGAAGGAGGTGGTGTCGTGGGGCGCGAGGCAAAGCCGGGTTGGAATCAGATGAACGATGTGAACAGGCAGGCCGAGAGCAGCCCCGTGAATTGGAAACTGGGTCGGATAGTCGAGGAGCTGCGTTCGGCACGAAGCGAATGGCGGAGCCGGACGGGACGGCTTCGCGAGCTGGGGGGACGTGAGCTGCCCTCGCGCAGCTCCATCGAGGACATCGTCGAGCGGCTGTCCAGCGCGTTGTTTCCCATGCGCCTGGGGCCGAACGACTTGCGTGAGGAGAGCGAGGATTTCTTCGTCGGGCATACCCTGGATGCGGCGCTGAACGCCCTGCTGATCCAGGCGCGCCTGGAGTTGCGCTACACGGCTCGGCAGCGGGGGGAGGTCGAGGCGGACGTTCACGAGAAGGCGGTGCAGATCGTCCAGGACTTCGCCCACGCCTTGCCGCAGCTTCGCCAGTTGCTCGATACCGATGTGCTGGCGGCGTTCCATGGTGATCCGGCGGCGCGCAGCGTCGACGAAGTGCTGTTGTGTTACCCGGGGATCGTCGCGGTGATCCATCACCGCCTGGCGCATCACCTGTACAACGCCGGCCTGCCGCTGGTGGCGAGGATCATCTCGGAACTGGCCCACTCGACCACCGGGATCGACATCCACCCCGGCGCGCGGATCGGCAAGAGTTTCTTCATCGATCACGGTACAGGCGTGGTGATCGGTGAAACGGCGATCATCGGTGATCAGGTCCGCATCTACCAGGCCGTGACCCTGGGGGCGAAACGCTTCACCGCCGACGAGACCGGCCAGTTGCACAAGGGCCAGCCTCGTCACCCGATCGTCGAAGACGATGTGGTGATCTACGCTGGGGCGACCATCCTCGGGCGCATCACCATCGGCAAGGGTTCCACCATCGGTGGAAACGTCTGGCTGACCCGTAGTGTGCCTCCGGGCAGTAACGTCAGCCAGGCAACGTTGCAACACCAGCCAGGCAACGTGGGGTAATCGCGAGATAAACCTTACGGCCCTGCTCATGGAACACAGGCAGAGCTCGCGTTCTGTCGAGTGGCGCAGGGCTGTTCCCATGCACGAGCATGGGGTAGGGGCGATCCTGGGCCAGAAGCGGACCGCGAGCATTGTCGGTGACCTGACACCTCAATCTTGTGGAGTGATTCATGGCTGATCATCAGGATGTACGCCTGGCCCTAGGCGACAGCGCCGCCCGCCAGTTGGCGAATGCGACTAAAACGGTTCCGCAACTTTCCACCATCACCCCGCGCTGGCTCACCCACCTGCTGCAATGGCAGCCGGTGGAGGCCGGTATCTTCCGCCTCAACAAGGTGAAGGACCCGCTCAACGTGCAGGTCGCCTGTACCCAGCGCGACGAGTCGCTGCTGCCGCAGACCTTCGTCGACTACGAGGAAGCGCCGCGCGAGTACTTCCTCAACGCGGTGACCACCATCCTCGACGTGCATACCCGGGTTTCCGACCTGTACAGCAGCCCGCACGACCAGATCCGCGAGCAGTTGCGCCTGACCATCGAGACCATCAAGGAACGCCAGGAAAGCGAGCTGATCAACAACCCCGAGTACGGGCTGCTGGCCAGCGTCGACCCGACCCAGCGCATCTCGACCCTGACCGGCGCGCCGACCCCGGACGACCTCGACGAACTGATCGCCAAGGTCTGGAAGGAGCCGGCCTTCTTCCTCGCCCACCCGCTGGCCATCGCCGCCTTCGGCCGTGAGTGCACCCGCCGCGGCGTGCCGCCACCCACCGTCAGCCTGTTCGGTTCGCAGTTCATCACCTGGCGCGGCCTGCCGCTGGTGCCTTCGGACAAGATTCCCTTCGACGAGAACGGCAAGACCAAGATTCTCCTGCTGCGCGTCGGCGACAAGCGCCAGGGGGTAGTCGGCCTGTACCAGCCCGGGCTGGCCGGCGAGCAGAGTCCGGGGCTCTCGGTGCGCTTCATGGGCATCAACCGTAACGCCATCGCCTCCTACCTGATCTCGCTGTACTGCTCGCTGGCAGTGCTGACCGAGGATGCCCTGGCAGTGCTCGATGACGTGGAGGTCGGCAAGTACCATGACTATCCGGACACTTACAAGTAACCCCCAGGCCGGCGCGGACGTGCCGGCCGGGCTGCCGGACGTGGCGACCCTGGCGCAGTTGGCCAACGAGTTCTTCGCCAGCCTGCCGGGCGGCGGCGGGGGGGCGTCCGCTTCGCTGCCGAACGCGGCCGAGCAGGCCGCCACGACGACGGTCGCGCCGGAGCACGAGCTGCCGCTGGAGGCCGTGCCGCCAGCCGGCACGGCCGATGGCCTGGATCTCGGCTCGCCCGAGGCCTATACCGCGGCGATCCCGCAGGTGTACCCGGGGGCCAGTATCGTTGGCTCGCCGAGTCCCGGCGCTCCCGCCTCGCCGTACTACTTCGCCGGCGAAAGCAGTGCCTACCAGCGCGAGCCGGCCAGGGCCGAGGCCGCCGCGCCGCCGCTGGAGAACCGGGTCGACGCGCAGTCCTACGGGCTGCCGGGCAGCGACGAGCTGGCGCAACTGCTGCAGTCGGTGCTGAGCAAGCCGGAGCCTGCCGCCGAACCGGCACGGCCGCAACCGGGACCGGCCGGGGGGCAGTTCTACTTCCTCGACCAGGCCGGTGCGCCACATCTGGAGAAGGCGCGGGAGCCGGCCGGCCAGCCGCAGTCCCAGGGCGCTTTCGACGTGCAGGCGGTGCGCCGCGACTTCCCGATCCTCCAGGAACGGGTCAACGGCAAGCCGCTGGTATGGCTGGACAACGCCGCGACGACCCACAAGCCGAAAGCGGTGATCGAGCGCATCAGCTACTTCTACGAGCACGAGAACTCCAACATCCATCGCGCCGCGCATGAACTGGCGGCGCGGGCGACCGACGCCTACGAGGGCGCGCGCGGCAAGGTGGCGCGCTTCCTCGGCGCGCGTTCGGCGGACGAGATCGTCTTCGTGCGCGGGGCGACCGAGGCCATCAACCTGGTGGCCAACACCTTCGGCCGCCAGTTCATCGGCGAGGGCGACGAGATCATCGTTTCCCACCTGGAGCATCACGCCAACATCGTGCCCTGGCAGCAACTGGCGGCCGAGGTCGGCGCGAAGATCCGGGTCATCCCGGTGGACGACAGCGGGCAGATCATTCTCGAGGAGTACGCGCGGCTGCTCTGTTCGCGCACCAGGCTGGTGTCCATCGCCCAGGTCTCCAACGCGCTGGGCACCATCACCCCGGTGAGCGAGATCATCGCCCTGGCCCGTGGTGTCGGCGCGCGGGTGCTGGTGGATGGCGCGCAGTCGGTGCCGCACCTGCGCACCAACGTGCAGGCTCTGGATGCCGATTTCCTGGTGTTCTCCGGGCACAAGATCTTCGGGCCGACCGGTATCGGCGTGCTGTACGGCAAGAAGGAGCTGCTCGACCAGCTACCGCCCTGGCAGGGCGGCGGCAACATGATCGCCGACGTGACCTTCGAGAAGACGCTCTACCAGCCGGCGCCGGCGCGCTTCGAGGCCGGCACCGGCAACATCGCCGACGCGGTGGGGCTGGGGGCGGCGCTGGATTACGTCGAGCGTCTTGGACTGGAGCGCATCGCCGCCTACGAGCATGACCTGCTGGTCTATGCCACGCGCGGCCTGCAGGCGATTCCCGGCCTGCGGCTGATCGGCACCGCTGCGCACAAGGCCGGCGTGCTGTCCTTCGTGCTCGACGGCTATCGCACCGAGGAGGTCGGCGCGGCGCTGAACCGCGAGGGCATCGCCGTGCGTTCCGGGCACCATTGCGCGCAGCCGATCCTGCGCCGCTTCGGCCTGGAGGCCACGGTGCGGCCATCATTGGCGTTCTACAACACTTGCGAGGAGGTCGATCTGCTGGTGGCCACGGTGCGGCGCCTGGCGCACGCCAAGGGCCGGCATCACTGAGGCGGACGTCGGGGCCGGACCGGCTGGCCCCGACGTTTGGCCGAGGTGCGGGAATGGCCATATATTTATTCGTAAATGGTATTTAAATTTATTTTCTTATACCTATAAAGTTAGATTCATGCGTACCTGCCGATCAATCGGCGCGCCGCACGAATGAACGAGCGCGGAAACCACCGGCCGTTCCTGACTGACGCGCGCCACAAGCGTGCAGTATGCGTGGAGATTGATCATGTCAGCGGCTTCCCTGACTGTTTCCGCCCCTGCGGCCGAGCCGCAGCGCTTCGATATCCTGCCTTTCAGCGGTGCCCTGGGCGCCGAAGTCCTTGGCCTGGACCTGAGCCGGCCACTGGGCGACGCGGACTTCGCCCGCATCCACCGGGCTCATCTGGATCACCACGTGCTGGTGTTCCGTGACCAGCGCATCACGCCCGAACAGCAGATCGCTTTCAGCCGCTGCTTCGGCATATTGCAGATCCACGTGCTCAAGCAGTTCCTGCTCGCCGGGCACCCGGAAATCCTCATCGTTTCCAACATCATCGAGAACGGCCAGCCGGTCGGCCTGGGCGACGCCGGCAAGTTCTGGCACTCGGACCTGTCCTACAAGGAACTGCCCAGCCTGGGCTCCATGCTGCACGCCCAGGAACTGCCGGAGGAGGGCGGCGATACCCTGTTCGCCAACCAGCACCTGGCCTGGGAGACCCTGCCCGAAGCATTGCGCAAGGCGGTGGAAGGCCGTCGCGCGGTGCATTCCTATACCGCCACCTACGCCAAGCCCAGGTTCGAGGGCGACTGGCGACCGAAACTGACCGAGCAACAGCTCGCCGAGGTCAAGGAGGTGGTGCATCCGGTGGTGCGCACTCATCCGGAAACCGGGCGCAAGGGCCTGTTCGTCAGCGAGGGTTTCACTACCCGCATCGAGGGACTGCCGGAGGACGAGAGCCGCCAGTTGCTCGCCGAACTGTTCGCCCACAGCGTGCGCCCCGAGTTCATCTACCGCCACCGGTGGCAGGAGCACGACCTGGTGTTCTGGGACAACCGCTCGCTGATCCACCTCGCCGCAGGCTGTCCCGGTCATCTGCGCCGCAAGCTGTACCGCACCACCATCCAGGGCGATGCCCCGTTCTGACCCTGACCGTCATCCGTACAAGAATCCGCATGGAGCTCGCTATGTCTCTAGGTAACCGCTTTCCCTTCATTCCCAAGTTCGCCCGCCTGGCCGGCGGCATCGGCCTGAGCGTCAGCCTGCTGGTCGGCGGCCTGGCCGCGCCGAGCGTGGCCCGGGCCGAAGGGCAGATCCGCATCGCCGAGCAGTTCGGCATCGTCTATCTGCTGCTCAACGTGGTGCGCGACCAGCAACTGATCGAGAAGCACGGCAAGGTCGACGGGCTCGACATCCAGGTCGAGTGGAACCAGTTGTCCGGCGGTGCGGCGGTGAACGACGCGCTGCTGGCCGGCTCCATCGATATCGCCGGCGCCGGCATCGGCCCGCTGCTGACCGTCTGGGACCGCACCCATGGCCGGCAGAACGTCAAGGGCGTGGCTTCCCTGGGTAACTTCCCGTACTACCTGGTGAGCAACAATCCCAAGGTCAAGACCATCGCCGACTTCACCGAGAAGGACCGTATCGCGGTGCCGGCGGTCGGCGTTTCAGTGCAGTCGCGCTTCCTCCAGTACGCCGCCGCCAAGCAGTGGGGCGACAAGGAGTTCGACCGCCTCGACAAGTACACCGTGGCACTGCCACACCCGGACGCCACCGCCGCGCTGAAGTCGGGCGGCACCGAGCTGACCGGGCACTTCTCCAACCCGCCGTTCCAGAACCAGGCCCTGGAGAACCCCGACGTGCACGTGGTGCTCGATACCTACGAGCTGCTGGGCCCGAACTCGCCCACCGTGCTGTATTCCACCGAGAAGTTCCGCACGGAGAACCCGAAGACCTACAAGGCCTTCGTCGCGGCGCTGGCCGAGGCCGCCGAGTTCGCCCAGAACGACAAGGGCGCGGCCGCCGACACCTATATCCGTGTCACCGGCGCCAAGATCAGCCGCGAGGAGTTGCTGAAGGTCATCGGCAGCGAACAGATCCAGTTCAGCGTGACGCCGACCAACACCTACCCGCTGGCCGACTTCCTGCATCGCGTCGGCGCGATCAAGAACAAACCGGCTTCCTGGCAGGACTACTTCTTCCAGGATGAAGAACACCCGCTGCAAGGAAGCTGATGCGATGAATGCCCCGTTGCAAGGCCACACGGCCAGCACGTCCAGCCACCTGCGGCCGGTGCTGCAGGTGGAGTCGGTCAGCCTGGAATACCGCACCCCGCAGCGCGTGGTGCGTGCTACCCACGAGGTGAGCTTCGAGGTCGACCAGGCCGACCGCTTCGTCCTGCTCGGTCCTTCCGGCTGCGGCAAGTCCACCCTGCTCAAGGCGGTCGCCGGCTTCATCGCCCCGCGCGATGGCGTTATCCGCCTCGACGGGGTGCAGGTCAGGGAACCGGGCCCGGATCGCATCGTGGTGTTCCAGGAGTTCGACCAGTTGCCGCCGTGGAAGACGGTCAGGCAGAACGTCATGTTCCCGCTGCTGGCCTCGCGCACCCTCAAGCGCAGGGAAGCGGAGGAGAGGGCGCTGCACTACCTCGACAAGGTCGGCCTGGCGGCTTTCGCGGACGCCTACCCGCACACCCTGTCCGGCGGCATGAAGGCGCGGGTGGCGATTGCCCGGGCGCTGGCCATGCAGCCGAAGATCCTGCTGATGGACGAGCCCTTCGCCGCGCTGGACGCGCTGACCCGGCGCAAGATGCAGGAGGAGTTGCTGCAGCTCTGGGACGAGGTGCGCTTCACCCTGTTGTTCGTCACCCACTCCATCGAGGAGGCACTGATCGTCGGCAACCGCATCCTGTTGCTGTCGCCGCATCCGGGACGGGTGCGGGCAGAGATCAACAGCCACCAGTTCGACCTGCACAGCCTCGGTGGCGTGGCCTTCCAGCAGACCGCCCAGCGCATCCACCGCTTGCTGTTCGACGAGCCCGGCAGTGCGCCGTCCACCCTCGACCTGGATTTCCAGGACATTCGTATCGCCTATTGAGCCGAGATTTCCCCATGAGTGCTTCGAGCGTTCGCCGCGAGGAATACGAAGTCGTCCTCGCGCCACTGGACAACCTGCCACTGGAGCGCGAGCTACCGCTGTTCCAGCGCCTCTGGCAGCAAGGCTGGCTGCGCAAGTCGCTGATCCTGCTGTTGCTGGCCCTGGCCTGGGAACTGGTCGCCCGCTACCAGGCCAACGACCTGCTGCTGCCGAGCTTCCTGCAGACCGCCCGCGCCTTCGTCGAGGGGCTGTCCAGCGGCGAACTGCTGGACAAGGTGGCGATCTCCCTGGCAGTGCTGGTCAAGGGCTACCTGGTCGGCATCCTGCTGGCGTTCCTGCTGACCACCCTGGCGGTGTCCACCCAGTTCGGCCGCGACCTGCTGTCGACCCTGACGGCGATGTTCAACCCGCTGCCGGCCATCGCGCTGCTACCCCTGGCTCTGCTGTGGTTCGGCCTGGGCGAGAACAGCCTGATCTTCGTGCTGGTGCATTCGGTGCTCTGGGCCCTGGCGCTCAACACCTATGCCGGTTTCCTCGGGGTTTCCGAGACCCAGCGCATGGCCGGACGCAACTACGGCCTCAAGGGCCTGCGCTTCGTGCTGTTCATCCTGATCCCGGCGGCACTGCCGTCGATCCTGGCCGGCCTGAAGATCGGCTGGGCCTTCGCCTGGCGCACGTTGATCGCCGCCGAGCTGGTGTTCGGCGCCTCCAGCGGCAAGGGCGGCCTGGGCTGGTACATCTTCCAGAACCGCAACGAGCTGTACACCGACAAGGTGTTCGCCGGCCTGGCCGCGGTGATCCTGATCGGCCTGCTGGTGGAGAACCTGGTGTTCGCCACCCTGGAGCGGGTCACGGTCAAGCGCTGGGGGATGCAGCGCTAGTCCCTGTAGGAGCCAGCTTGCTGGCGATCCTTGCCGCCGAATCGCCAGCAAGCTGGCTCCTACGAATCTTTCAACCTTGGTTACCTGTCATGCCCCATAGCTACCTGTCCCATCTGTACTGCCCGAAAACCCACGAACACTACGACGCCGGCCAGATCCAGCAGCTCAGCGCCGTCGGCTCGCCGCTGCTGGTGGCCTACGATCTGGACGCCCTGAAAGGGGACTGGAGGCCCGCCGACCTGGTCGGTCGCGAAGCCAGCCTGTGGCGCTATCACGAACTGTTGCCGGTGCTCGATCCGAACAACGTGGTCAGCCTGGGCGAAGGCTTCACGCCGCTGCTGCGCACGCCACGCATCGGCCGCGAGCTGGGCGTCGACGATCTCTGGCTGAAGGACGAAGGCATCATCCCCACCGGCTCGTTCAAGGCCCGTGGCGCGGCGGTCGGCGTATCCAGGGCCAAGGAACTGGGCGTGCGCGCCCTGGCCATGCCCACCAATGGCAACGCTGGCGCCGCCTGGTCGCTGTATGCCGCGCGCGCCGGCATCGAGGCCACCGTGGTGATGCCCGAGGACGCGCCGTTGATCACCCGCAATGAAACGGCGATCTCCGGTGCCCATCTGTATCTGGTCAACGGCCTCATCTCCGATGCCGGCAAGCAGGTGGCCCAGGCGGTGGCCGAAGGCGGCTTGTACGACGCCTCGACGCTCAAGGAGCCGTACCGTATCGAAGGCAAGAAGACCATGGGCCTGGAGTTGGCCGAGCAGTTCGGCTGGCGGCTGCCCGAGGTGATCCTCTATCCCACCGGTGGCGGGGTAGGCCTGATCGGTATCCACAAGGCCTTCAAGGAACTGCGCGAGCTGGGCTGGATTCCCGCCGACCAGCCGCTGCCGCGCCTGGTGGCCGTGCAGGCCAGCGGCTGCGCGCCGATCGTCAGGGCCTGGGAGGCGAGGGCGGCGGCCTCGGAGTTCTGGGCCGATTCGCAGACAGTCGCCTTCGGTATCAACGTGCCCAAGGCCCTCGGCGACTTCCTGGTGCTCGAAGCGCTGTACGAGAGCGAGGGATACGCCATCGCCGTGGACGACGCCGAGCTGCTGGCCGAGCAACGCAAGGTCGCCGAGCTGGAAGGCGCCTTCGTCTGCCCCGAGGGGGCGGCCCTCTACGCCGCCGCTCGCAAGCTGCGCGAGGGCGGCTGGATCAGGCCGGGAGAGCGGGTGGTGATCCTCAATACCGGCGCCGGCATCAAGTATCCGGATACGGTCGAGGTGGACGTGCCGCTGTTGCAACCGGGCGACAGGCTGCCGCGATGAGCTTCGACTGGAACTTCGTACTGTCCACCCTGCCGGCCTTCCTCAAGGCCGTCGGGGTGACCCTGCAGGTCGGCGCCATCGCCGTCGGCACTTCGTTGCTGGTGGCCCTGGTCAACTCGGCGATCCTGGTGCTGCGGGTGCCGCTGTTGCACCCGTTGGTGAAGGTCTACGTCGAAGTGGCACGCAACACGCCGCTGCTGATCCAGTTGTTCTTCATCTACTTCGCGCTGCCCAGCATCGGTATCCGCATCTCCGGTTTCGCCTCGGCGATCATCGCCATGACCTTCCTGGGCGGCGCCTACCTCACCGAGGTGCTGCGCGCCGGGGTGGAGGCGGTGCCCAGGGCGCAGGTCGAGTCGGGGCTGTCCATCGGGCTGTCGCGCTGGCAACTGCTACGCCACGTGATCCTGCCGCAAGCGGGCATCCTCAGCCTGCCGGCGCTGTTCGCCAACTTCATCTTCCTGCTCAAGGAGACCACGGTGGTTTCGGCGGTGGCGGTGCCGGAGATCCTCTACACGACCAAGAGCTATATCGCCCTGTACTACAAGACCTACGAAATGCTGGCGGTAATGACGGCGCTCTGCGTGCTGATCTTCCTGCCGTTGTCGCTGCTCCTGGCGAGACTGGAACGGAGGCTGCAACATGGCCAGTTCGGGTCTTGAACTGCTCTGGGTGTCGGCGCCGCAACTGGCGCGCGGTGCCTGGGAGACGCTGAGCATCTCGGCGTCGTCGATCCTCTTCGCCACCCTCGGAGGCCTCCTCTACGGCGTGCTGCGCAACCTCGGCAGCCGCTGGCTGGAAGTGCCGCTGCGGGTCTACCTGGAGCTGTTCCGAGCCATCCCGGTGCTGGTCTGGCTGTACCTGTTCTTCTTCGGCCTGCCGATCTTCGCCGGCGTCAGTGTGCCGAGCTTCTGGTGCGCGGTGCTGGTGCTCTCGCTCTGGGGCGCCAGCGAGGTCGGCGAGGTGGTGCGCGGCGGCCTGCAATCGCTGCCCCGTGGCCAGCGCGAAGCCGGCCTGGCCATCGGCCTGAACGCGCCGCGACTGTACGGCCAGGTATTGCTTCCCCAGGCGCTCAAGCGCATCACGCCGCCGACCATCAACGTCTA
Source organism: Zestomonas carbonaria (assembly GCF_904061905.1). Classification (GTDB taxonomy): domain Bacteria; phylum Pseudomonadota; class Gammaproteobacteria; order Pseudomonadales; family Pseudomonadaceae; genus Aquipseudomonas; species Aquipseudomonas carbonaria. The sequence continues at coordinate 24,976 of NZ_CAJFCI010000076.1, read as the reverse complement.
CACGCGGATCATCAAGACCAGTTCGCTGGCAGTGCTGATCGGCGTGGTGGATGTGATCAAGGTCGGCCAACAGATCATCGAGCGCACCTACGAATCGGTGCTGGTCTACGGCTTCCTGTTCATTTTCTTCTTCCTGCTCTGTTATCCGCTGTCCGCCGCGTCACGTGTGCTGGAAAGGCGCTGGAGTCACGCATGACGGCACTGATCGAACTCTCCTCATTCAGCAAGCGCTTCGGCGACACACCGGTACTCAAGGCGGTGGACCTGCGCGTCGAGCGCGGCGAGGTGGTGGTGATCCTCGGCCCGAGCGGCTGTGGCAAGAGCACCCTGCTGCGCTGCCTCAACGGCCTGGAGACGGGGCAGGGCGGCAGCCTGCGCTTCGCCGGTCGCGAACTGAACGGCAAGACCGACTGGCGCGAGGTACGCCAGCGCGTCGGCATGGTGTTCCAGAGCTACCACCTGTTCCCGCACAAGACCGTGCTGGAGAACATCCTGCTCGGCCCGCTCAAGGTGCAGAAGCGCGCTTTCGGCGAAGCACTGGTCCAGGCCGAGGCGCTGCTCGAACGGGTCGGCCTGGCGGACAAGCGCGACGCCTATCCGCGCGAGCTTTCCGGTGGCCAGCAGCAGCGCATTGCCATCGTCCGTGCGCTGTGCATGAACCCCGAGGTGATGCTGTTCGACGAAGTCACCGCGGCCCTCGACCCGGAAATGGTCAAGGAAGTGCTGGAGGTCATCCTCGGCCTCGCCGAAGCCGGCATGACCATGCTCATCGTCACCCACGAAATGGCCTTCGCCCGTGCGGTGGCCGACCGAATCCTGTTCATGGACGGCGGTGTGATCGCCGAACAGAACGACCCCGAAACTTTTTTCAGCAAGCCGCAAACCGCACGTGCGCAGCAGTTTCTGGAGAAGTTCTCCTACGTGGAAAACATGCCTAAAAGGAAATCACCATGAAACTCAGATCTGCCCTGATGTTCCCCTTGCTCGCCGCCGGCCTGCTGGTCGGGTGCGGCAATTCCGAAGCGCCGAAACAGGCCGCGAACGAGGTCAAGCCGACTCCGGCGGCCGAGGCGGCGCCCAGCGCAAGCTACCTGGACAGGATCAAGGCTCGCGACAAGCTGATCGTCGGCGTGTTCAGCGACAAGCCGCCGTTCGGCTACGTGGACGAGGGCGGCAACTACGTCGGCTTCGACACCGACATCGCCAAGCGCTTCGCCAAGGATCTGCTGGGCGACGAAGGCAAGGTCGAATTCGTGGTGGTCGAGCCGGCCAGCCGCATTCCGTTCCTGCAGAGCGACAAGGTCGACCTGATCCTCGCCAACATGACCGTCACCCCGGAGCGAGCCGAGGCCGTGGACTTCACCAACCCCAACCTGCGCGTCGCCGTGCAGGCCATCGTGCGGGAGGACAGCGGTATCGAGAAGCTCGATGATCTGGCTGGCAAGACCGTGATCGTCACCACCGGCACTACCGCCGACATCTGGCTGACCCAGAACCGTCCGGACTGGAAGCTGCTCAAGTTCGAGAAGAACTCCGAGTCCCTGCAAGCCCTGGCCAATGGTCGTGGCGACGCCTACGCCCAGGACAACCTGGTGCTTTTCAGTTGGGCCAAGCAGAACCCCGGCTATCGCGTGCTGGCCGACAAGCTCGGTGATGAGGCACCCATCGCCCCGGCGGTGAAGAAGGGCAACATCGAGTTGCGCGACTGGGTCAATACCGAACTGGCCAAGCTGGGCGAGGAGAAATTCCTGCTCAAGCTGTACGACCAGTACGTCCGCAAGGAACTGGCCGACGATACCGACCCGAACGCGGTGATCGTCGAGGGTGGCGACTGGCGCGGTTGATCCAGCGTGAATGGAGGCCGCTCCTGTGGCCTCCATGTCCCCCGTTGGGGTGACAGAATCGTCATTCGACCATCAGCGTGCTGTTAGGACCTCCTTCTTAAAGTGCGGGCGAGGAGAAACCTACAGACGAGGTGGTTGAAATGAAGCGTTCAGGAATCCTTGCCCTGGCCATGCTGCTGGCCGCATCGCCGCTGGCGATGGCCAAGGGCGTTGCGTCCCTGGCCGAGCTGGATGGCGACCAGGTCCAGCAGTATCGCTACGGCATGAAGCTGGATATCGCCAAGGTGCTGGAATTCTCGCCCCGGGGCGGCCGTTGCGAGGTGGGGCCGATGCGCATGAAGTACCTGGACTCCCAGGGCGAGGTGCGGGTGCTGGAATACCGTTCCGGCGGCCTCAACTGCACGCGCGGGCGGTGGCGCTGACCCCACCGCGCTCCCGGTTGGCAGCGGCTTCCTCCGGGCCAGGGAAGACCAGGCGGAAGACCGTGCGGGCGCCGGGCTGGCTGTCGACCTCCACCTTGCCCAGGTGCAGGCTCATGATCGACTGGACGATGGCCAGGCCGAGCCCGCTGCCACCCTCGGTGCGCGAGCGGCTTCTGTCCACCCGGTAGAAGCGTTCGAACAGGTGCGGCAGGTGCTGCTTCGGAATGCCGGGGCCGAGGTTTTCCACGCTGAGGACGATGTTCCCGTCGACATTCTCTATCCGGATCGAGATGTCGCTGTCCGGCGAGGCATGGCGAATGGCGTTGGACAGCAGGTTGGAGATCGCCCGCTGGACCATCAACTGGTCGCCGAGCACCCGGCCTCTGCCCTGGATGTCGATGCCGACCCGCTTTTCCTCGGCGGCGGTGACGAACAGTTCGGCCACCCGCCAGACTTCCCGGTCGATCGCCAGTCGTTCGAACGGGATCAGCGCCTGGGGGTGGCTGACCTGGGCGAGGAACAGCATGTCCGTGACCATCCGCGCCATCCGTTCGAGTTCTTCGACGCTGGCGATGAGCACTTCCTTGTACTCTTCCGCCGGTCGTTCGCGCGACAGGGTGACCTGGGCCTTGCCCATGAGGTTGCTGATCGGCGCGCGCAGTTCGTGGGCCAGGTCGTCGGAGAACTGGGCGAGCTGCTGCACACCGCTGTCCAGACGGCTCAGCATGAAGTTGATGGCGCTGGCCGCCTCGCCCAGTTCCCGTGGCAGCTTCTCGACGGGAATCCGGTGGCTGAGGTCGTCGGTCGAGACCCGCGAAGCAACCTTGCGGAAACGATTCAGCGGCAAAAGCCCGTGCTGCACGATCCACCAGGTGCCGAGGCCGATGAGCAGCAGCAGGAAGGGCAGGCTGATCAGCGTCGAGTCGAGGAAGGATTCGCGCAGGGCATGGTCATCGGAGCGATCCAGCGTCAGGTAGACGCGCAGTCGTTCGCCGGATGCCTGCTCGACGAGGGTCGCGAGCGTCAGCAGCGGTGTGCCCGCCGTGTCGGTCCATTCCCGGAAGCGGACGTCCTCGTCGACAGGCATGTCGTCGAGCGTGGCCGACAGCCCCGCCGATTCGATATCCAGCAGCGGAGCGGCGCCGGCCTGGGCTTGCAGGACGTTCAGGCGCAGGTCGCCATGACTGGTCACCAGGTCCCGGAGGATGTGGGCACGCAGTGACTCCGTGCTCGAACCCATGTCCGTCACCAGGACGTGGCGGACCTGTTGCAGCTTTTCCTCCAGCCCCTTGCGCGCCCGGGTGTCGAGCTCGATGCCGAGCGCGGCATGGGCCAGCAGGGCGAGCAATGCCAGCAAGGCGACGCAGAGCGCTCCCACCGACAGTCCCAGGCGCAGGGACAGGCTGCCCGGCCTCATGCGCGGTTCTCGAGGACATAGCCCACGCCGCGCAGGGTGTGGATCAGCTTGTGCTCGAACGGCTCGTCGATCTTGGCGCGCAGCCTGCGGATGGTCACTTCCACCACGTTGGTGTCGCAGTCGAAGTTCATGTCCCACACCAGGGAAATGATCTGTGTGCGCGACAGCACCTCGCCGCTGCGGCTCATCAGCAGGTGGAGCAGGGCGAATTCCTTGGTGGTCAGGTTGATCCGCTGCGTCCCCCGGAACGCCCGGTGCCGCGCCGGGTCGAGTTCGAGGTCGGCCACCCGCAGCGTATCCACCACCTGGATTCGTTCGCTGCGGCGCAGCAGCGAGCGGACCCGCGCGAGCAGTTCCGGGAATTCGAACGGCTTGACCAGGTAGTCGTCCGCGCCCAGGTCGAGGCCCTTCACCCGGTCGGCGAGGCGGCCCCGTGCGCTGAGCATCATGACCCGCGCTTCGCAGCGCTTGCGAAGATTCTGCAGCACCTCCCAGCCATCCATGCCCGGCAGGTTCACGTCCAGGATGATCAGCTCATAGGTGCTCTGCCAGGCCAGGTGGAGGCCATCGATACCGTTGGCGGCGTGATCGACCATGAATCCGCTTTCCCCGAGCCCTTGCTGGAGGTATTCGGCGGTCTTGGGTTCGTCTTCAACAACAAGTATGCGCATATCTGCTTGCCTTGGATTTTATTGATTTGAGTGCTTCCAGCGTTCCCGGTAGTTGGGCTTTTTAGTTTCCGGAGCAGTGGGGGTTGGCGGGCAGCCTAATGTCTGTAGTCGCTACAGGGTCAATCGCTTTTTCGTGTTTGGTAGGGCTGTCCTTCAGGTCGTGGCATGTGTCTTTATTTGCGGGTGGCGGACGATGCTTCAGGGAATATGTGGATGTATCTAGGAAAACTCTGAAAATTTCGTTGCTATCGGAAAGGTGCTGTTATGTGTCTGATTTACAAAAAGGTTGTGTCCAGTGAGTCGATGAGAAGGTCGTCGTTCTCGCGTACGCGGAGCTATCCGCTGGCGTTGTTTCCGGCGGTTTCCTGATGCGGCTGTTATCAATGGAGTGGATATTGTCTGGCAAGTTTCAACAATGTTCCGGGATGACAGTTTTGTAATTATCCGGTCACCTTGTGGATAGAGGTCGCTAACTATATTCGGCACCCGCAACGGGAAGCTCTCTGGAGCGGCCGATGAGTATTCCGATAGTTGCCTGAGATATCGACTTTCAGGCTCTTTCCATCTTCCTGAATATCCCGGAGGTGTATGCCTTGCACCGGAGTCTTGGTGTCTTTTTCGGGGCGGGCCGGCGGGGCCTTTCGCTGGCGCTCGGCCTGTCGCTCTGTCTCGATCTGTTTTCCGGTCGGTCGGCAATGGCGCAGGGAGCGTCGCTAGCCATCGACGAAGCCTTGAGCGCGGCCTTCGCCGGCAATCCCGAGCTGCTCGCCGTCGAGCGTGCTCTCGGCATCGCCGAGGGCGAGCGCCGGCAGGCCGGTCTGCTGCCCAATCCGAGCCTGTCGTGGGAGGTCGAGGACACCCGTGCCGACAGCCGCACCACCACCCTGGGCATCACCCAGCCTATCGAGCTGGGCGGCAAGCGTGGCGCGCGTATCGACCTGGCCGAGCGCGGCATGGATGCCGCGACGCTGGAGCTGGAGATCAAGCGCAATGCCCTGCGCGGCGAAGTCATCGGCGCCTTCCACGCGGCCCTCCGTGCGCAGGAGCGGGTAGAGCTGGCGGAGCGTTCCGTGGAGCTGGCCCGACGTGGGCTGGCGGTGGCGGAGCAGCGGGTCGGGGCGGGCAAGCTGGCGCCGGTGGAGGCGGATCGCGCGCAGGTCCAGTTGGCCGAAACGAGCCTGGAGCTGGACCGCGCGCGGATGGAGCGGGCCAGCGCCTACCAGCGCCTGGCGCTGCTGATGGGTAGCGCACGGCCAGCCTTCGAGCAGGTGAGCACGGAGCGGGAACCGCCGCCGGTGCCGACGCCCGAGCGTCTGCTGGCGCGCCTGGAGGACAGCCCCGAACTGCGCCTGGCGCGCGTGCAGGTCGACCAGCGCGAAGCCGCCCTGGGGCTGGCGAAGACCCAGCGCATTCCGGACCTCGACGTGACCCTGGGCAGCCAGTACAGCCACGAGGATCGCGAGCGGGTCAACGTCGTCGGCCTGTCCATGCCGATCCCGCTGTTCGACCGCAACCAGGGCAACATCCTTGCCGAGGCGCGCCGCGCCGAGCAGGCCCGCGACCTGCGCAACGCCGCCGAACTGCGCCTGCGCCAGGAAACCCTGCAGGTCCTGGATCAGTGGCGCACGGCGCAGCGGGAAGTCGAGGCCTTCCGCCAGAGCATCCTGCCGTCCGCGCAGCGGGCGGTGGAACGCGCCACCCGTGGTTTCGAGATGGGCAAGTTCGGCTTCATCGAAGTGCTCGATGCCCAGCGCACCCTGATCGCCATGCGCGTGCAGTACCTGCAGGCCCAGGCACTGGTCAGCGATGCCTGGGGGCGCCTCGAGAGCATCTACGGCGACCTGTCCCGATAACGCGTGCCCGCGCCGGGTGGCGGGGCCGACCTACCCATGACGCGAGACGCGTCGTTCCCGATGAACAGAGCTTCGGCGCCACGGCCGTGACCGTGCGCGCCTTCTTTCCGGAGTGATCATGAACAGGAAGCAGAAAAGCATCACCGCCGCGGTGGTTCTGGCGCTCGTGCTGGGGCTGGTCGCCTTGCTCCTACCGGGCGGCAAGCTGCAAGTACCGTCCAGCCACGACGACCCGGCCGGCCATGACGACGCCGAGCATTCCCATGGCGCCTCCGAGGCGGAGGAAGAGGAGGAGGGCAGGCTCGAACTGAGCGACGAGCAGGTGAAGGCGGCCGGCATCGAGCTGGTCGAGGCCGGCCCCCGTTCGCTGGACACGACGATCGCGCTGCCCGGCGAGATCGGCTTCGACGAGGACCGCACCGCGCACATGGTGCCGCGCGTCAGCGGCGTGGTCGAATCGGTGCGGGTGGAGCTCGGCCAGGCGGTGAAGCAGGGCGAGCTGCTGGCGGTGATCGCCAGCCAGCAGGTGTCCGAGCAGCGCAGCGAACTGGCCGCCGCCCAGCGACGGCTGGAGCTGGCGCGCTCCACCTTCAACCGCGAGCGCCAGTTGTGGCAGGAAAAGGTGTCCGCCGAGCAGGACTACCTGCAGGCCCGCCAGGACCTGGAGGAGGCGGAGATCGCCCTGGCCAACGCCCGCCAGAAAGTCAGCGCGATCAGCGGCGCCTCCGCTGCCGGGGGTGGCAATCGCTACGAGCTGCGCGCGCCTTTCGACGGCGTGGTGGTGGAGAAGCACCTGGTACCGGGCGAGGTGGTCGGCGAGGCGAGCAACGCCTTCACCCTGTCCGACCTGTCGCGGGTCTGGGCGACCTTCAGCGTGCCGCCCGGCGACCTGGCGCGCGCCCGGGTCGGCACGCCGGTCGAGGTCGAGGCGGCCGATCTCGGCATGCGGGTCGCGGGCCGCGTCGCCTACGTCGGCAGCCTGCTCGGCGCGCAGACCCGCATGGCGCCCGCCCGCGTGGCCCTGGACAACCCCGATGGCGTCTGGCGACCCGGCCTGTTCGTGAACGTCCGGCTCAGCGTCGAGTCGCGCACGGTGGCGGTCGCGGTCCCGGAGCGGGCGATCCAGGAGATCGAGGAGCGCCCCAGCGTTTTCGTCCGCGTGAAGGAGGGTTTCGAGGTCCGCCCGGTGCAGCTCGGCGCGCGTGGCAACGGCTACGTCGAAGTGCTGCAGGGGCTGGCCAGCGGCACGGTGGTCGCGGCCGGCGGCAGCTTCGTCCTCAAGTCCGAACTGGGCAAGGCCTCGGCCGAACACGCCCACTGATTCCTCTCGCGAGTGCCTTGCCATGTTCGAACGCATCATCCGCTTCGCCATAGAACAGCGTTACCTGGTGCTGCTCGCCGTCCTCGGGATGGCCGCGCTGGGCGTCGCCAGCTACCAGAAACTGCCCATCGACGCGGTGCCTGACATCACCAACGTGCAGGTGCAGATCAACACCGCCGCCGCCGGCTTCTCGCCGCTGGAAACCGAGCAGCGCATCACCTATCCCATCGAGACCGCCATGGCCGGTCTGCCGGGCCTGCAACAGACGCGCTCGATCTCGCGCTCGGGCCTGTCGCAGGTCACGGTGATCTTCGCCGACGGCACCGACCTGTACTTCGCCCGGCAACTGGTCAACGAGCGCCTGCAACAGGCGCGCGAGCAGTTGCCGGAAGGCGCCGAGGCGATCATGGGGCCGATCTCCACCGGGCTCGGGGAAATCTTCCTGTGGACGGTGGAGGCTGCCGAGGACGCGCGCAAGGAAGACGGCACGGCCTACACGCCGACCGACCTGCGGGTGATCCAGGACTGGATCATCAAGCCGCAGTTGCGCAACGTGCCCGGCGTGGCCGAGATCAACACCATCGGCGGCTTCGCCCGGCAGTTCCAGGTGGCGCCCGACCCGAAGCGCCTGGCCGCCTACCGGCTGACCCTGGGCGACCTGGTCACCGCGCTGGAGCGCAACAACGCCAACGTCGGTGCCGGCTACATCGAGCGCAACGGCGAGCAACTGCTGGTCCGCGCGCCGGGCCAGGTGAAGGACATCGAGGACATCGCCAACATCGTCGTCACCAACGTCGACGGCACGCCGATCCGCATGGGCCAGGTGGCCGAGGTGGGCATCGGCCGCGAACTGCGTACCGGCGCGGCCACCGAGAACGGCAACGAAGTGGTGCTTGGCACGGTGTTCATGCTGATCGGCGAGAACAGCCGCGACGTCTCCCTGGCCGTGGCGGAACGGCTGGAGGAGATCAACCGCACCTTGCCGGAAGGCGTGCGTGCCGTGCCGGTGTACGACCGCACGCAACTGGTCGACAAGGCCATCGCCACGGTGAAGAAGAACCTCATCGAGGGGGCGATCCTGGTGATCGCCGTGCTCTTCCTGTTCCTCGGCAACATCCGCGCGGCGCTGATCACCGCGCTGGTCATCCCGCTGGCGATGCTGTTCACCTTCACCGGCATGGCCGGCAACCGCATCAGCGCCAACCTGATGAGCCTCGGCGCGCTGGACTTCGGGATCATCGTCGACGGCGCGGTGGTGATCGTCGAGAACGCCATCCGCCGCCTGGCCCATGCGCAGCAGCACCATGGCCGCATGCTGACCCGCAGCGAGCGCCTGCACGAGGTGTTCGCCGCGTCCAGGGAGGCCCGCCGCGCGCTGGTCTACGGCCAGTTGATCATCATGGTGGTGTACCTGCCGATCTTCGCGCTCACCGGCGTCGAGGGGAAAATGTTCCACCCGATGGCCTTCACCGTGGTGCTCGCGCTGCTTGGCGCGATGATCCTCTCGGTGACCTTCGTGCCCGCCGCCATCGCGCTGTTCGTGACCGGCAAGGTGAAGGAGGAGGAGAACCTGCTGATGCGCGCCGCCCGGCGCGGCTACGGGCCGGTGCTGGACTGGGTGATGGCGCGCCGTCCGCTGGCGTTCGCCGTGGCCGCGCTGCTGGTGGTGCTCTCCGGCCTGCTGGCCAGCCGCATGGGCAGCGAATTCGTGCCGAGCCTGAGCGAAGGCGACTTCGCCCTCCAGGCGTTGCGCGTGCCGGGCACCAGCCTGACGCAGTCGGTGGAGATGCAGCGTAGCCTGGAGCGGGCGATCCTCGCCAAGGTGCCGGAGGTCGAGCGGGTGTTCGCGCGCACCGGCACGTCGGAAATCGCCTCGGACCCGATGCCGCCGAACATCTCCGACAGCTACGTGATGCTCAAGCCCAAGGCGCAGTGGCCCGATCCGGGCAAGTCCCGCGCGGAGCTGGTGGAGGCGATCCAGGCCGCGGCCGCCAGCGTACCGGGCAGCAACTACGAGATGTCGCAGCCGATCCAGTTGCGCTTCAACGAGCTGATTTCCGGGGTGCGCAGCGACGTGGCGGTGAAGGTGTTCGGCGACGACATGGAGGTACTCAACAAGACCGCCGGGGAAATCGCCGAGACCTTGCAGAAGGTCGATGGCGCCTCGGAGGTGAAGGTGGAGCAGACCAGCGGCCTGCCGGTGCTGACCGTCGACATCGACCGCGACAAGGCGGCGCGCTACGGGCTCAACGTCGGCGACGTGCAGGATACCGTCGCGGTAGCCATCGGCGGTCGCCAGGCCGGCACCCTGTTCGAGGGCGACCGCCGCTTCGACATGGTGGTGCGCCTGCCCGAACGCCTGCGTACCGACATCGAGGGCCTGGGCCGCTTGCCGATCCCGGTGCCGGCACTGAGCGGCGACTCCGGGATCGGTTTCATCAGCCTCTCCGAGGTCGCCAGCCTGCGCCTGGTGTCGGGGCCGAACCAGATCAGCCGCGAGAACGGCAAGCGCCTGGTGGTGGTCAGCGCCAACGTGCGCGGACGCGACATCGGTTCCTTCGTCGAGGATGCCGGTGAGCGGATCGCCCGTGAGGTGAGCATTCCGGCCGGTTACTGGACCACCTGGGGCGGCCAGTTCGAGCAGTTGAAATCGGCGGCCGAACGCCTGCGGATCGTGGTGCCGGTGGCGCTGCTGCTGGTCTTCGTGCTGCTGTTCATGATGTTCAACAACGTCCGCGACGGCCTGCTGGTGTTCACCGGCATTCCCTTCGCCCTGACCGGCGGGGTGCTGGCGCTGTGGCTGCGCGACATTCCGCTGTCGATCTCCGCCGGCGTCGGCTTCATCGCCCTGTCCGGGGTGGCGGTGCTCAATGGCCTGGTGATGCTTTCCTTCATCCGCAACCTGCGCGAGGAAGGGCTGGGCCTCGACGCGGCGATCCGCGAAGGCGCGCTGACTCGCCTGCGCCCGGTGCTGATGACCGCGCTGGTGGCGTCCCTCGGCTTCGTGCCCATGGCGCTCGCCACCGGCACCGGCGCCGAAGTGCAGCGGCCGCTGGCCACGGTGGTGATCGGCGGCATCCTGTCCTCCACCGCGCTGACGCTGCTGGTGCTGCCGGCGCTGTACCGCTGGGCGTACCGGCGCGAGGACGAGGTCGCGGAGAGGGGCTGACCGGGCGGTCTCCGAGTCGGCAGGCAAAAAAATCCCCCGCCAGGGCCGATATCCTGGCGGGGGCAAGGAGCAGGCCCTTGCGGGACCTCAGTGTGATTGGTTACTCGGCGCCGACCTGGCGCAGGTGGGTGACCGGGGTGTCGCCGAGGTTGTCGAGCATCCGCTCGCTGTACCAGTCGAGGAAGTTGATCACGCCGAACTCGTAGGTCTTCGAGTAAGGGCCGGGCTGGTAGGCGGTGGAGTTGATGCCGCGCTGGTTCTCTTCGGCGAGGCGGCGGTCCTGGTCGTTGGTGGCGTCCCAGACCTCGCGCAGGCGGGCGACGTCGTAGTCGACGCCTTCCACCGCGTCCTTGTGCACCAGCCACTTGGTGGTGACCATGGTTTCCTGGGCGCTGATCGGCCACACGGTGAAGACGATCAGGTGGTCGCCCATGCAGTGGTTCCAGGAGTGGGGCAGGTGGAGGATGCGCATCGAGCCCAGGTCGGGGTTCTTGATCCGCCCCATCAGCTTCTTGCTGCCTTGCTTGCCGTCCATGGTCATGGACACGGTGCCGTCGAGCAGCGGCATGCGCACGATGCGGTTGCGCAGGCCGAAGCTGGCGTGGGCATAGGGGATCTTCTCCTCGTCCCAGGCCTTGGTGCAGGCCGCCACCTGGTCCTTGAACGCCTGGCTGGCGCGCGGGTCGGTGACGTCGTCCCATTCCAGCAGGGTCTTCAGCAGCTCCGGGTGCGAGCCGTTGCAGTGGTAGCACTCGCGGTTGTTCTCGAGCACCAGCTTCCAGTTGGCGGCTTCCCTGATGGTGGTCTGCACCGCCACCTTGGCGTTCTCCATGTCGTACGGCTCCATGTAGTGCTCGAGCGTACGCAGGAAGTCGTCGATGGGCGGCGGGTTCTCCGCCAGGGAGATGAAGATGTAGCCGCCGGCGCTCTTCACCTGCACGGGCTTGAGGCCGTACTGCTTCATGTCGAAGTCGGCGCCCATCTCGGTGCCGGCGAACAGCAGGCGGCCGTCCAGCTCGTAGGTCCACTGGTGGTAGGGGCAGACCAGCTTGGCGACCTTGCCCTTTTCGCTGACGCACAGGCGCGAGCCACGGTGGCGGCAGACGTTGTGGAAGGCGTGGATCTGCCCTTCGGCGCCGCGGATGACGATCACCGGATTGGCGCCGATCTGCAGGGTCAGGTAGTTGCCCTTGGCCGGGATCTCGCAGGTCATGCCGGCGATCAGCCATTCCTTGTGGAAGATCTCCTGCATGTCGATCTGGAACAGCCGTTCGTCGTTGTAGAACGGCTGGGGCAGGGAGAAGCTGTGGTCACGCGTGCGGAGCATGTCGGCAGTGGCCTTGCGTGCCGGCTCCAGCGGGTCGCCCAGACTCGTATCGTTGATGACATCCATCGGTAACTCCTCAATGGCGGCTCGCCCGGGCGAACGCCGCAACAGTGGCTGTTTCGGTTGTGACGCAAGGCGGCGTGACCCGTCCTCTGCGGGCGGTTCGCTCTAGGGGCGAGTGTGGAGGCGGTGCTGGCGGCGACCTTGTCCATGGGCGACGCGCGGGCATCCGTTTCCGACGCTGCGGCTGCACGTTCGTCGGTGGGGCGCGATAAGCATGTGGATGTCGCAGGCAGGTAAACGGCGGGCGGGGGGCTTGCGCAAAATCGCTCGCAACAGGCCGATATCCGGCTGTGCGCGGAGCTCTGTCCATGACGAACAACTTCCTCAATCCAGTGACCACCCAGACCTGGAGCAATGGCCGCCACCTGGTGCGCTGCGTCAAGGCCATCCAGGAAACCTGGGACGTGCGCACCTTCTGTTTCATGGCCGACCAGCCGATGGTGTTCTTCTTCAAGCCCGGGCAATTCGTCACCCTGGAGCTGGAGATCGACGGCCAGCCGATCATGCGTTCCTACACCATCTCCAGCTCGCCCTCGGTGCCCTACAGCTTCTCCATCACCATCAAGCGGGTGCCGGGCGGCAAGGTCTCCAACTGGCTGCACGACAACCTCAAGGAAGGCGATGTGATCCCGGTGCACGGGCCGGTGGGCAACTTCAACGCCATCGACTTCCCGGCGGAAAAGGTGCTGTTCCTCTCCGGCGGCGTCGGCATCACCCCGGTGATGTCCATGGCGCGCTGGTTCTTCGACACCAATGGCAGCGTCGACATGATCTTCGTGCACAGCGCGCGCACGCCGAAGGACATCATCTACCACCGCGAGCTGCGCCACATGGCGTCGCGCATCACCAACTTCAAGCTGCACCTGGTCTGCGAGCGCTACGAGATCGGCGAGACCTGGTCCGGCTATCGCGGCTACCTGAACCAGGCGATGCTGGAGCTGATCGCCCCGGACTTCATGGACCGGGAGATCTTCTGCTGCGGCCCGACGCCCTACATGAGCGCGGTCAAGCGGCTGCTCGAGGCCAACGGCTTCGACATGAGCCACTACCACGAGGAAGCCTTCGGCCCGACGCCGCCGGAAATCCGCGAAGAGGTCCGCGAACACGCCGCCGAAGCCGCCCAGGCGGAGGAGGGGCTGATGAGCGAAGACCTGTGCCAGGTGGACTTCACCGGTACCGGCAAGAGCGTCCGCGTCGCCCCCGGCGAAACCGTGCACGCCGCCGCCGCCAAGCTCGGCCTGCACATCCCCAAGGCCTGCGGCATGGGCATCTGCGGCACCTGCAAGGTCATGAAGACGGCGGGGGAGGTCGAGATGGAGCACAACGGCGGGATCACCGACGAGGACATCGCCGAGGGGTACATCCTGTCGTGCTGCAGCGTGCCGAAGGGGGATGTGGTCATCGATTACTGATGGGAGGTGATCGATGGTGGAGGGCCGTTGGGCTGGCCTGATGTTGGTCGGCCGGGGGCCCTTTTTTCGTGCTGGAGTCGATGGTGGGTAGCGTGGGCGATTTGGAAAGGAGGAGGGGGAAAGGTTGTGCGAGACGGATATTCCGCCCCTCACCCCAACCCTCTCCCGAGGGGAGAGGGGGCTGCCCGTGAGTCGTGGGAATGCGCTGCGCCAGCCGACGCCACGGTCTAACTCCCTCTCCCTCCGGGAGAGGGCGGGGGTGAGGGGCGGAGTTGAGCTATTCAGAAAGGCTTAGCCAGAACGAGAGCCCTTCCCGAGCCGTGAAAAACATTAGAGAAAGACCAAAACCGCCCACCACCCAGTGAGCGGCATTTCCTTTTGCGCGAAAAACTCAGCGCGGCGCCAACGCCGGCAGCAACGTACGAGAAATCGCCTCGCGCACAGCCGGCAGCAGGGTAGCGCTGCCGCCCAGCAGTTCCTCCACCAGCCGGCGCAGGGCGGTCGCCCGTTCCGGGCTGAGGCCGCTCAGCGCATGGGTGCAGGCCTGCTCGGCGCCAGCTCCCGGAGGAATGCTGAAGCCCAGCGCCACCAGGCGTTCGCGGAAGTCTTCCTGGTCGATCAGGTCGGCATGCATCATGGTCCGTCTCCTCGGTCTTTGGCGTGCGTCTCAGCGCACCACGCCTTCATCCAGCAGCAGCTTGAAAATGGCTTCGGCGCCGGCTTCCGGCGCCAGGTCCTTGAGCACCTGGCCGGTACCGCCGGAGGCCTTGGCAGTCGCGGCTTTCATCCGTTCGGCGCCGGTCTTGGCCTTGATCACCTTGAGACGCTTGGGGCGCGGCCGCGCCGGTTGCAAGGTGCTTTCGGCGAGCAGGGCGTCTTCCACCAGCTCCACTTCGTGAGCCTCGATCTGGCCGCGTCGGGCCGGGCCGAAGGCGCTCTGGCGCGCCACCGGGGCGGCGTTGTCGACGCTGGCGACGAAGGGCAGGCGCACCTTCAGCCGGCGCCGCTGGCCGCGCGGCAGGGCTTGCAGTACCTGGGCGCTGCCGCCCTCGACCTTCTCCACCTCGGCCAGGCCCACCACCAGCGGCCAGCCCAGGCGTTCGGCGAGCAGGAACGGCAGCATGCCGGAGCCTTCGCCTGTCTCGGCCTGGCTGCCGGTGAGCACCAGTTGCGCGCCGGCGCCGCCGAGGTAGTCGACCAGCGCCGGCAAGGCGTCGGCGCCGGCTGGTTGTTCCAGCACCGCCAGCTCGTCCAGGCCCATGCCCAGATAGCTGCGCAGCGCCTCTTCCTGCGGGTTGCCGGCGTGCAGCACCTGCAGGCGCTTGCCGGCCAGGCGCAGGCCCAGCTCGACGGCGCGGGCATCCTGCTCGGCGCGGCGGGCGCGGCCGGAGGCGGGGTGGGCGCCGATGGAGACCAGGGTGACGATATTCAGGTCGGTCATTGTTCGTACCTATGGATAAGGACCAGCACCGTGCTGCGCTCTTGCTTGAAGCCTGCAGCTTGAAGCTTGCCGCTGCTTTCAAGCCGCATCCCGCGCTCCTCCCTGGCGGTACTCCTCGGCCAGGCGGATCAGTGCCTGCAGAATCGCCGTGGAATCGCCGATCACCGAAAGGTCGGCGCGTTTGATCATGTCGCAGCCGGGGTCCATGTTCACCGCCACCACCTTGTCGCAGGCGCCAATGCCCTGCAGGTGCTGGATGGCGCCGGAGATACCCACCGCCAGGTAGACCCGCGCGGTGACCCAGGTGCCGGTAGCGCCGACCTGGCGGTTGCGCGGCATGTGGCCGTCGTCCACCGCCACCCGCGAAGCGCCTTCGGTGGCGCCCAGGGCCGCAGCGGCGCGGTGGAACAGGTCCCAGTCGCGCACGCCGTTGCCGCCGGAGAGGATGAATTCGGCCTCGGCCATGGGAATCTGCGCCGGGTCCACGGCCACCGGGCCGAGGTCCTCGATGCGCGGCAGGTTGCGCGCCACACCGCCTTCCAGGGCGACCGGGCGGGCCTCGTGGCGCGTCTCGCTGACCGGCTCGGCGCACTCGGCGGCGGCCAGGATCAGGCGCGCCAGCGGCCGCTGCAGGTCCTGCTGGCCGGCGCCGGCGCGGCCGATGCAGCGCTCGCCCTCGGCCTGCCAGACGCGGGTGGCCGGGCGTTCGCCGAGACTGGCGGCTAGGCGCCGGCCCAGTTCGCCGCCACCGGTGCGGCTGTCGGGCAGCAGCCAGTGGCGCGGCACGAACTGGCCGTCCACGGCGCGCAACGCCAGCCCCCGTTGTTCCGGGGCGTAGCCTTCGTATTCGTCGCCCTCGACCTGCAACAGGCGGTCGACGCCGGCGGTGTCGAAGGCGCTTTCCTTGTGTTCGCCGAAGACGATGGCCAGCACCGCGCCGCCCTCGCCGGCGAGCTTGCGGGCCAGGCCCAGCAGGTCGCGGTCGTGGCTGGAGAGGCGGCCGCCGACCATGTCCGGCACCACGGCGATGTAGAAGGCCGGCTGCTCGATGACCTGCAGCGGCAACTGCACCACTTCGCTGGCGCTGCTGCGCTTGCCGCCGGTGCCTTGCTGGGCGCCGCTGCGGTCGATGCGCTTGAGGCCATTGGGGCCGATGAAGCCGATTCCGTGGGGGGTCTTGCGGATCAGGCCGTTGGGGCCCATCCAGCTCGTCTGGCCCTGTTGCCGCATGGCGGCATGCAGCGGGTGCAGGCGGTTGCGGGCGATCCACTCGGCGCGTGGATCGCGGCGGATGATGTCGCTCATGGGCACCTCCGGTCGGTGGGTCGCCGTAGGATGGGGGACAACCCAGCAAGAACCGATGGGTTGTCACCCATCCTACGGGTTGGCACGAATGGTTCCCTCGCCCTCTTGGGGGAGAGGGGGAAACAGGCAGCGCCGGTGTGGCCGGATACACCCTCTCCCCCGGCCCCTCTCCCATGAATGGGAGAGGGGAGGCAAGCGGTACGTTGCTTCATCAGTGCACCTCCGCCATTTCACGCTTGGCCGGCGTCGGCTTTTTTGCCGGGGCGTCCGTGCTGTCGATCAGCACGTCGGCAACCAGTTCGGCGATGTCCTTGATCTCCGGGCGCGGGGCGACCACGCCTTCGAGCATCGCGGTGCATTGCGGGCAGCCCACGGCGACCAGCTCGGCGCCGGTTTCCTTGATGTCGGCCATGCGCATGTCCGGAATCCGCTGCTTGCCGGGGATGTCGGTGATCGGCGCGCCCCCGCCACCGCCGCAGCAGCGCGAGCGGAAGCCGGAGCGTTGCATCTCCTTGACCTCGATGCCGATGGCCTTGAGCACAGCGCGTGGGGCTTCGTACTCGCCGTTGTAGCGGCCCAGGTAACAGGGGTCGTGGTAGGTCACGCTGTCGGCCTTGCTCTGGCCCAGTTGCAGCGCGCCGCTCTTCACCAGTTCGTCGATGAAGGTGGTGTGGTGCAGCACTTCGTAGCTGCCGCCCAGGGCGCCGTACTCGTTCTTCAGCACATGGAAGCTGTGCGGGTCGCAACTGACGATGCGCTTGAAGCGGTACTGCGCCAGGGTGGCGATGTTGCGTTTGGCCAGGCTCTGGAAGGTCGCCTCGTCGCCCAGGCGGCGGGCCACGTCGCCGCTGTCGCGCTCTTCCAGGCCGAGCACGGCGAAGTCCACTTTCGCCGCCTTGAGGATCTTCACGAAGGCGCGCAGGGTGCGCTGGTTGCGCATGTCGAAGGCGCCGTCGCCGACCCAGAACAGCACGTCGGCCTGCTTCTGCTCGCTCATCAGCGGCAGGTTCAGGTCGGCCGCCCAGTTCAGCCGGCCGCCGGGGGCGAAGCCGCCGGGGTTGTCGGTGGCGATCAGGTTCTCCAGCACCTCGGCGCCCTTGTTCGGGGTGGCGCCCTTTTCCAGGGTGAGGTGGCGGCGCATGTCGACGATGGCGTCGACGTGCTCGATCATCATCGGGCATTCCTCGACGCAGGCGCGGCAGGTGGTGCACGACCACAGCGTCTCGGCGTCCACCAGGGCCTTGCCTTCCAGCGCGACTATGGGCAGGTGCGGGCCACCGCTGTGCTCGCCCAGGGGCTTTCCGGGATAGGGCGAGCCGGCGAACTTGGCGTCGTTGCCGCCGGCCAGGCCGATGACCATGTCCTGGATCAGCTTCTTCGGGTTCAGCGGCTGGCCGGCGGCGAAGGCCGGGCACATGGCCTCGCACTTGCCGCACTGCACGCAGGCGTCGAAGCCCAGCAGCTGGTTCCAGGTGAAGTCGGTGGGTTTTTCCACGCCCAACGGGGCCATGGGATCGCTGAGATCAAGGGCCTTGAGGCCGGTGGAGCGGCCGCCCCCGAAGCGCTCGGCGCGACGGTGCCAGGCCAGGTGCAGGGCGCCGGCGAAGGCGTGCTTCATCGGCCCGCCCCAGGTCATGCCGAAGAACAGCTCGGACACGCCCCAGGCCACGCCGATGGCGAGGATGGCCGCCAGGAGCCAGCCGCCGAACCCTTCGGGCAGGATGCCGGCCACGGGCAGCGTGGCGATGAAGAAGCTCGCCGAGAACATCAGCAGGCTCTTCGGCAGACGCATCCACGGGCCCTTCGACAGCCGCGACGGCGGGTCGAGGCGGCGCTTGGCGACGAACAGCGCGCCGCCGAACATCAGCGCCGTGGCCGCCAGCAGGGCGAAGCCGAGGATCCGGCTGTGCAGGCCGAAACCGTGCACGACGATGGCCAGCAGCGCCGCCAGGACGAAGCCGCCGGCGGTGGCCACGTGGGTCCTGGACATGTACCTGTCGCGCTCGACCACGTGGTGCAGGTCCACCAGGTAGCGCCGCGGCATGGCCAGCAGGCCGCCGAGCCAGTCGACCTGCGCGGGACGGCCGCGGCGCCACATGTAGAAGCGTTTGGCCGCGCCGATGGCCGCAAGGGCCAGGGCGGCGAGGAGCAGGATGGGGAGGATGGTGTTCAGCATTGTTGTTGGTCTCCTTGCCGGGACCGAATGGGCCACTCCGAACCAGTCCCCTCTCCCCCTTGGGGGAGAGGGCTAGGGAGAGGGGCGATCGGCAACTCCGCAGTTGCCGGCTTACCCTCTCCCCCAGCCCTCTCCCATAAATGGGAGAGGGGGCTGTCCGTGCCCGTCAGAAATCTTTGCACAGCCGCAATGCGTCGTAGATCGCCGCGTGGGTGTTGCGCTGGGCCACGCAGTCGCCGATGCGGAACAGCAGGTAGCCTTCACCCGGCTCGCTCAGGCACGGCTGCGGCTTGATCGCGAACAGCGCCTCGACGTCGATCTGGCCCTTGTTGCGCGAGCCCTGCTTGAGCGCGTAGTACAGGCTCTCGTCCGGGCGCACGCCGTTCTCCACCACCACCTGGTCGACCACCCGCTCCTCTTTCGCGCCGGTGTATTCGTTCTCCAGCACCGCCACCAGCTTGTCGCCCTCGCGGTAGACCTTCTCCAGCATCAGGTCGCCGGTCATGATCACTTCCTTGGGGTACATGCTGCGGTAGTAGGTCGGGAAGGTGGTGCCGCCGATGGCCACGCCGGGCTTGATGTCGTCGGTGACGATCTCCACCAGCGCGCCCTTGTCGGCGAGGAAGTCGGCCACCGACATGCCGCTGAACTCGCAGATGGTGTCGTAGACCAGCACGTTCTTGCCCGGTGCGACGGTGCCGTCGAGGATGTCCCAACTGCTCACCACCAGGCCCTCGGCGGCGCCCCAGTGTTCGTTCTGCTCCAGGAACGGGTGGCCGCCGTTGGCCAGCACCACGATGTCCGGGCGCAGGTCGAGGATGGTGTCCGGATCGGCTGCGGTGCCCAGGCGCAGGTCGACGCCCAGACGCGCCAGCTCCAGTTGGTACCAGCGGGTGATGCCGGCGATCTGGTCGCGCTGCGGCGCTTTCGAGGCGGTGGTGATCTGCCCGCCGAGCTGGTCCTTCTTCTCGAACAGGGTCACGTCGTGGCCGCGCTCGGCCGCCACCCGCGCGGCCTCCATCCCGGCCGGGCCGCCACCGACGACGACGACCTTGCGCTTCACGCCGGTGGTCTTCTCGATGATGTGCGGCACGCCCATGTATTCGCGGCTGGTGGCGGCGTTCTGGATGCACAGCACGTCCAGGCCCTGGTACTGGCGGTCGATGCAGTAGTTGGCGCCGACGCACTGCTTGATCTGGTCGACCTGGCCCATCTTGATCTTGGCGATCAGGTGCGGGTCGGCGATGTGCGCGCGGGTCATGCCGACCATGTCCACGTAGCCGCCTTCGAGGATGCGCGTGGCCTGGTTCGGGTCCTTGATGTTCTGCGCGTGCAGCACCGGCACGTTGACCACTTCCTTGATGCCCGCCGCCAGGTGCAGGAAGGGCTCCGGCGGGTAGGTCATGTTGGGGATGACGTTGGCCAGGGTGTTGTGGGTGTCGCAGCCGGAGCCGACCACGCCGATGAAGTCGAGCATGCCGGTGTCGCTGTAGTACTTGGCGATCTGCTTCATGTCCTCGTGGGACAGGCCGTCCGGGTGGAACTCGTCGCCGCAGATGCGCATGCCGACGCAGAAGTCGTCACCGACCTCTTTGCGCACGGCCTTGAGCACTTCCAGGCCGAACTTCATGCGGCCCTCGAAGGTGCCGCCCCATTCGTCGGTGCGCTTGTTGACCCGCGGGCTCCAGAACTGGTCGATCATGTGCTGGTGCACGGCGGACAGCTCGACGCCGTCCAGGCCGCCTTCCTTCGCCCGGCGCGCGGCCTGCGCGTAGTTGCCGATCACCCGCCAGATATCTTCCGGCTCGATGGTCTTGCAGGTGGCGCGGTGCACCGGCTCGCGGATGCCCGAGGGCGACATCAGCGTCGGCCAGTTGAAGCCGTCCCAGCGCGAGCGGCGGCCCATGTGGGTAATCTGGATCATGATCTTGGCGCCATGCTTGTGCATGGCGTCGGCCAGGTTCTGGAAGTGCGGGATGATGCGGTCGGTGGACAGGTTCACCGAACTCCACCACTCCTGCGGGCTGTCGATGGCGACCACCGAGGAACCACCGCAGATGGCCAGGCCGATGCCGCCCTTGGCCTTCTCCTCGTAGTACTTCACGTAGCGCTCGGTGGTCATCCCGCCGTCGGTGGCGTAGACCTCGGCGTGGGCGGTGGAGAGCACGCGGTTGCGGATGGTCAGCTTGCCGATCTGGATCGGCTGGAACATTGCTTCGAAGGCCATTGCGGCATCCTCACGGGATCACGGTTTGTCGTAGGAGCGGCCCATGGCCGCGATCCGCGGGCATGGCCCGCTCCTACGTTGTTGTTTGCTGCTCGCCCTTCGGGCCGCCCTGAAGGGCGTTCGGTGCAAGCACCGTCCCGCGTTCGCGGGAATGACCCGGAGGGTGCTCCGGCTTTGAGCCGTCTTCCCCGCGCACGCGGGGGATCCAGAAAAGAGTCGCCTCAGAGGGGTTTGACGATGAACAGCCCATCGTCATGGCCTTCCTCGGCGCCGCTGTACACCTGCTCGGCCACGGTGCGGATGCTGCTGCCGCGGGCCTGGAGGATCTGGTCCATGGCGCCGGCGAACCAGCCGGTGAACATGTAGTCGACCTTGCGGTTGACCTTGCCGTACACGTACACGAAGGCGGAGTGCTTCAGGCGCACCTGGGCGGTGCCGGCGTCGAGGTCGATCTGCTCGATCTGGAACAGGCCCCAGCCGCGCTGCGACAGGCGCTTCATGTAGTGCTCGAACACCTCGACGCCGACCAGCCCGTGGCATTCGGCTTCCTTCTCGCACCAGTGCCAGGCGGACTTGTAGCCGGCCTTGTAGAGGATCTCGGCGTAGCGCTCGGCGCCCAGCTCTTCCTCGATGCCGATGTGGTTGTTGACGAAGAAGTGCCGTGGCACGTAGAGCATCGGCAGGGCGTCGGTGGTCCAGACGCCGGTTTCGCTGTCGACTTCGATGGGCAGTTCGGGGGCGTGTTTGGCCATGTGTGCAGGCTCCGGAGTTCAGTTGGTTTTGCCCTCTCCCCAGCCCTCTCCCGCAAGCGGGAGAGGGGGCTGCCCGTGCATGCGTAATGTCAGGTGCATGCCGGTCGCTCTGCTCCCCTCTCCCATTCATGGGAGAGGGGCTGGGGGAGAGGGTGTGTTGAAGAGACTTACTCGCCCCAGACGTCGGCCAGCACCCTCACCCAGTTCTCGCCCATGACCTTGCGCACCACGCGCTCGGGCATGCCGCGCCCCAGCAGGGTCTCGGTGAGGTTGGGGAACTCGCCCACGGTGCGGATGCCCAGCGGGTTGACGATCTTGCCGAAGTTGGTCAGGCGGCGGGCGTAACCCTTGTCGTGGGTCAGCCACTCGAAGAAGTCCTGGCCATGGCCCTGGGTGAAGTCGGTACCGATGCCGATGGCGTCCTCGCCGACGATGTTCATCACGTACTCGATGGCCTCGGCGTAGTCGTCGATGGTCGAGTCGATGCCCTTGGCGAGGAAGGGCGCGAACATGGTCACGCCGACGAAGCCGCCGTGGTCGGCGATGAACTTCAGCTCCTCGTCGGACTTGTTGCGCGGGTGCTCTTTCAGGCCCGAGGGCAGGCAGTGGGAGTAGCAGACCGGCTTCTTCGATTCGAGGATGACTTCCTCGCTGGTCTTGCTGCCGACGTGGGACAGGTCGCACATCACGCCGACGCGGTTCATCTCGGCGACGATCTCGCGGCCGAAGCCGGAGAGCCCGCCGTCGCGCTCGTAGCAGCCGGTGCCGACCAGGTTCTGGGTGTTGTAGCACATCTGCACGATGCCCACGCCGAGCTGCTTGAACACCTCGACGTAGCCGATCTGGTCCTCGAACGCGTGGGCGTTCTGGAAGCCGTAGAGGATGCCGGTCTTGCCCAGTTCCTTGGCCTTGCGGATGTCGGCGGTGCTGCGCACCGGGATGACCAGGTCGGCGTTGTCGCGGATCAGCTTGTTGCTGGCGACGATGTTGTTCACCGTGGCCTGGAAGCCCTCCCACACGGAGACCGTGCAGTTGGCGGCGGTCAGGCCGCCCTTGCGCATGTCCTCGAAGAGTTCACGGTTCCA
The DNA here is from genome assembly GCF_904061905.1 of Zestomonas carbonaria. GTDB lineage: Bacteria > Pseudomonadota > Gammaproteobacteria > Pseudomonadales > Pseudomonadaceae > Aquipseudomonas > Aquipseudomonas carbonaria. The sequence continues at coordinate 2,491 of NZ_CAJFCI010000076.1, read as the reverse complement.
CTTGGCGATGATCAGACCGTCGATGACGATGCTGTCGGCGTGGAGTTCGGCTGGGCTCATCAGGCAGTCCCCTTTGCTCTGTGCGCCGAATCTTCTGCCGGCGCTTGGAGGGGAGCATATCGTCGGAACCTGTGACGCTATCGCGCAAAAACGACCGGGGTATTGCCGAAAGCGTCAAGCCCGGGACGCAAGCGAGCGGGCCTGGGCAGCCCGCGCCGAGGGGGAGGAGGGGATCAGGCCTTGCTGGCCATCCTGGCCAGCACTTTCAGTTCGCCCGGTAGTACCGCTTGCACCGAGTCGCGCGCCTTGATCCGCTCGTAGTGCGCGGCGAGTGCCGGCCAGCGCCGGGCATCCAGTCGCTCGCCGCCGTGCTCCAGGTTGATCAACTGGGTGGCGATGGACAGGTCGGCCATGCTCAGGTCGTCGCCGACGAAGTATTCGGCCTGGCCGAGAGTCCTTTCCAGGTAGTCGAGGTGGTGCGGCAGCTTGTCCTGCAGGGCGGCCTGGACGGCGGGCTCGTCGCACGCTTGGCCCAGGGTCGCCTTGACGATGCGGTTGCGGAACACGGTGAAGGTGGCCAGCGGAGCGAGTTCGTAGTCGGCGTACTTCTCCAGCCAGCGCACCTTGGCGCGCTGGCTGGCATCCCGGCCGTACAGGGCGGGGAGTCCGGGGTGCTTGTCCTCCAGGTACTGGCAGATGACGCTGGAGTCGGCGAGGCACAGGTCGCCGTCGCGAAACGCGGGGATGCGTCCCAGCGGGCTGAGCGCCAGGAATTCCTCCGAGCGCTCGCCGGGCATGACTATCTCGAGCTGGTATTCGAGGCCCTTCTCGGCGAGGCAGAGGCGCAGCTTGCGGACGAAGGGCGACAGCGGAACACCGTAGACGACCAGGCTCATGCGGGAATCATCCTTGTCAGTCGTAGATCTGCTTTTTCTTCCAGTCGTCGTCTTCCAGCGACTTTAGGCCGTCGGTCAGCTCGCTCGGGTCGTCTTCGCTCGGCTTGGTGTCCAGCACCAGCGCATTGGCGCGGGCGAGCTGCATTTCGAGACGCTTCAGCTCGGCCTCGTAGGGCGTTGGGTCGGGCAGCTTGCGCAGGTACTGCACGCCGCGCTCGAAGGCCAGGCGGGCCTGGCCCGGATGATTCTGCTGCAGCGCCAGGTGGCCGAGGTTGTTGAACAGCTCGATGTTGGTGGTGATCAGCATCTTGCGGATTTCCTGGACCCAGCGCTTGGCATCCTGGGGCGGCAGCAGGCCTTCCTTGGCGGCCCGGCCGATCTGGCCGTGCAGGTCTTCGAGCAGGTAGCGGATATCCTTGGCCCTGGCTTCGCTGAGGACCTTCTGTGGCGGGTTGTTCACGGCGATTGCCTCGCCCCGGGCAACCTGGCCGCGCAGTTCCTCGATCTGCGACTTGAGCCCCGCGTTCTGTTTGTCCAGTGGCAGCAGCCGCTCGCAATCCTGCAACTGCAGGCGGGCGAGGGTGAGCTTCAGGGACGGCGACATGAACTGCCCGGGAAGGGCGTCGGAGAGCTTCCCGCAGCGGCGGATCTGGTCGCTGAGCTCCGCCTTGAGGCGCGCGCGCTCCAGATTGCGGTTCTCGACCACATGGTTGATATAGCCGATGGCGATAAGGATGGCGATGCCACCTATGACCAGCAGGGTGATAACGAGCGGAGACATCAGGACACCTCTCGAAATAGTCGGTGTTCCGGAGTGTAGTGCCTTGAACCGCATGCTCCTAGAGGGCCCGGGGCCTTTCGTCGCCTCCGTGGCGGGAGGTCGGGGCGGCCCGTGGGAAGTTCGATTTTCGATCAGAACCCTTTGATTTTAAAAAATATTTGTTTGAGGGTTGACGGCCTGTCAAAGGCTCCATAGAATGCGCGCCACTTTCAGCGCTAAGCCAAACGGCAAGGCCTGGAAGCCGGAACAAGGCGTTTAGCTGTTGTAAGCTCCGGGCCGCGTCCCCTTCGTCTAGTGGCCTAGGACACCGCCCTTTCACGGCGGTAACAGGGGTTCGAGTCCCCTAGGGGACGCCAGTTTCAAGCTGTATATGCGGGAATAGCTCAGTTGGTAGAGCACGACCTTGCCAAGGTCGGGGTCGCGAGTTCGAGTCTCGTTTCCCGCTCCAGGTTTTACCAGGCAATGCGATGAGCATTGTTTGTCCCCTTCGTCTAGTGGCCTAGGACACCGCCCTTTCACGGCGGTAACAGGGGTTCGAGTCCCCTAGGGGACGCCATTTCAAGCTGTACATGCGGGAATAGCTCAGTTGGTAGAGCACGACCTTGCCAAGGTCGGGGTCGCGAGTTCGAGTCTCGTTTCCCGCTCCAAATATTGACCTACAGACGTCCACCAAAGTCTGCAGGTCGTTGAAAAAGGGCCGAAAGGCCCTTTTTTCGGTTCATCGCGCTTTCCCGGGGAAGGCGGCCTTGATTTTCAGGAAGAAGTAGTCCGAGTCCCGGAAGCCATAGGCCATGCGTTTGATCACCTTGATCCG
>NZ_CAJFCI010000075.1 GCF_904061905.1 Zestomonas carbonaria | reverse complement strand
TGATGCGCAAACTCGTGCACGTAGCCTTTGGGGTACTGAAGTCTGGTCGAAAATTCGACCCAGAACTCCATATCGCTTGTGCTGGATAACAGTATCTACGAGGTAGACCTCAGATCCGATCGAGCAGATGAAAACGCGGCAACGAGAGCCGCCAGCGAATCGCTGCCAGGCGGGCCAGCAGCACGGTGGCCATCGACAGGCAGGTTGCGATCCAGGCCGCCACGCCCAGCTCCAGCAGGCCGATGAACACCAGCGAGCCGGCGATGCAGGCGGTGGCGTAGATCTCCTTCTGGAAGATCATCGGGATCTCGTTGCACAGCACGTCGCGCATCACCCCGCCGGCCACCCCGGTCATCACGCCCATGATCACCGCCGCGCTCACCGGCGTATCGTGCTGCAAGGCGATCTCGGTGCCGATCACGGTGAACACCGCCAGGCCGAAGGCGTCGGCAACCAACAGGCCGGTTTCGTTGATCGGCCGGGTCAGGCGCACCCACAGCACGGTGCCGACCGCCGCCAGGGTGGCGACCAGGATGTAGGTGTCGTCGCGAATCCAGGCGACCGGATGGTTGTCGAGGATCGCATCGCGCAGGGTGCCGCCGCCCAGCGCGGTGATGACCGCGATCACCAGCACGCCGAACAGGTCCATGGACTTGCGTCCGGCCATCAGGGCGCCGGTGATCGAGAACACGGCCACGCCGAACAAGTCCGAGAAGTAGAAGAGTTTCTCCATGGCGGCGCTCAGCCGCCGACCGGCGTGCGCATGGTCACGAACTCCTCGGCGGCTGTCGGGTGCACGCCGAGGGTTTCGTCGAACACCCGCTTGGTCGCCCCGGCCTTCAGCGCCACGGCCAGCCCCTGGACGATCTCGCCGGCCTCCGGGCCGACCATGTGGCAGCCCAGTACGCGATCGCTGTCGGCATCCACCACCAGCTTCATCAGGGTGCGTTCCTGATCCTCGGTGAGGGTCAGCTTGAGCGCACGGAAGCGGCTCTCGAACAGCTTCACCTGGTAGCCCTGCTGCCGCGCCTGTTCCTCGCCCAGGCCGACCGTGCCGATGTTCGGCAGGCTGAACACGGCCGTGGGGATGTAGGCATAGTCCACCGGGCGGTATTCCTCGGGCCTGAACAGCCGGCGCGCCACGGCCATGCCTTCGGCCAGCGCCACCGGGGTCAGTTGCACGCGGCCGATCACATCGCCGATGGCGAGGATCGACGGCTCGGTGGTGCGGAAATCGTCGTCGACGCGGATGAAGCCCCGCTCGTCCAGCTCGACGGCGGTGTTCTCCAGGCCGAGGTTGTCCAGCATCGGCCGGCGGCCGGTGGCGTAGAACACACAGTCGGCCTCCAGCGCGCGGCCATCCTTGAGGGTGGCGAGCAGGCTGCCGTCGGACTGTTTGTCGATCCGCGCGATGTCGGCGTTGAATTGCAGGTCCAGGCCCTTGCGCTCCAGCTCCTCCTTGAGGTGCCGGCGCACCGCGCCGTCGAAGCCGCGCAGGAACAGCTCGCGGCGGTACAGCAGCGTGGTCTGCGCCCCGAGTCCGTGGAATATCGAGGCGAACTCCACCGCGATATAGCCGCCACCGACCACCAGCACGCGCCGGGGCAACTGCCCGAGGTAGAACGCCTCGTTGGAGCTGATCGCATGCTCGCGCCCCGGAATGTCCGGAATCTGCGGCCAGCCGCCGGTGGCGACGAGGATGTGTTCGGCGCTGAAGCGCTGCCCGTCGACTTCGACATGGTGGGCATCGACCAGCTTCGCGTGGCTTTCCAGCAGGGTGACGCCGGAATTGACCAGCAGGTTGCGGTAGATGCCGTTGAGGCGCTGGATTTCACGGTTCTTGTTGGCGATCAGCGTCGGCCAGTCGAACTTCGCCTCGTCCAGCGACCAGCCGTAGCCCTCGGCCAGCTCGAAGTCGTCGGCGAAATGAGCGCCGTAGACCAGCAGCTTCTTCGGCACGCAGCCGACGTTCACGCAGGTGCCGCCCAGGTAGCGGCTTTCCGCCACTGCCACGCGCGCGCCAAAGCCGGCGGCGAAACGCGCCGCGCGCACCCCGCCGGAACCGGCGCCGATCACGAAAAGGTCGAAGTCGTAGCTCATCTGCTCACCTCCTGAAATGCAGGCAAGCATAACCCGCCGAGCCCGGGACCTACACTGAAAGGGAAACTTGCAAGAGCCGGCACGCCGGCTCCCACGGGCAATGCGCAAGGAGAACATCCCATGCTCCCCACCCTCACCCACGTCGCCCTGCACGTACCGGACCTCGAAGCCTGCATTCGCTTCTACAGCCGCTTCTGCGGCATGCGGGTGATCCACGAACGCGCCGGCAAGGGCTCACGCATCGTCTGGATGGCCGAGCCGGGCAAGGAGCACCAGTTCATCTTCGTCATCATGCCCGGCGGCGACGACCGCCACCTGGCCCCCGACGACTACAGCCACTTCGGCTTCGCCGTGGAGAGCCGCGAGCAGGTCGATGCCATCGCCGCCGATGCCGGGCGGGACGGTTGCCTGATCTGGCCACCACGCGATGAGCCCTACCCGGTCGGCTACTACTGCGGCCTGCGCGATCCGGCCGGCAACTACGTCGAGTTCAGCTACGGCCAGCCACTGGGGCCCGGCTCCGAGGCGATGCCGATTCCATGAGCCTTCCGTAGGATGCGCCGCGCACACCGTTTACCCAGGGTTACCCTGCTGCGACGTAGGATGGGTGGCAACCCATCAGGGCGGTGATGGGTTTCACCCATCCTACGGACTGGTGCGCGCGGCGCACCTACCGGTTCGTCAGAAGGTCATGCCGGTCTTGTAGTAGTTCTCGAAGCAGAAATTGGTCGCCTCGATATAACCCTCGGCGCCACCGCAGTCGAAACGCCGGCCCTTGAACTTGTAGGCCAGCACGCAGCCGTCCTGGGCCTGCTTCATCAGTGCGTCGGTGATCTGGATCTCGCCGCCCTTGCCGGGCTCGGTCTTCTCGATCAGCTCGAAGATGTCCGGGGTGAGGATGTAGCGACCGATGATCGCCAGGTTGGAGGGGGCATCTTCCGGCTTCGGCTTTTCGACCATGGTGTTCACCCGGAAGATATCGTCGCGGATCATCTCGCCGGCGATCACCCCGTACTTCGAGGTTTCTTCCCGCGGCACTTCCTGGATGGCCACGATCGAGCAACGGAACTGGTTGTACAGCTTGACCATCTGGCTCAGCACGCCGTCGCCGTCGACGTTCAGGCACAGGTCGTCGGCCAGCACCACGGCGAACGGCTCGTCGCCGATCAGTGGGCGGCCACTGAGGATCGCGTGGCCGAGACCCTTCATCTCCACCTGGCGGGTGTAGGAGAAGCTGCACTCGTCGATCAGGCGGCGAATGCCGACCAGGTACTTTTCCTTGTCGGTGCCCTTGATCTGGCTTTCCAGCTCGTAGCTGATGTCGAAATGGTCTTCCAGCGCGCGCTTGCCACGGCCGGTGACGATGGCGATTTCGTTGAGCCCGGCATCCAGGGCCTCTTCGACGCCGTACTGGATCAGCGGCTTATTCACCACCGGCAGCATTTCCTTGGGCATCGCCTTGGTGGCAGGCAGAAAGCGGGTACCGTAACCGGCCGCGGGGAACAGGCACTTCTTGATCATGGAGGTCCTTGCAATCATGGGGCGTGAACTGCCGCGCAGTCTAATCACGCGGCACTCGCCTTACAATGACCGGTCATTGGCCGGCCGACCCCTCGATAGAGAAAGCCCAATGCGGATAGTTCCCGCGCATCGTAGATGTTGCGTCCGTCGAACAGCACGGGCATGCGCATCAGGCTGCGGACCCGCAGGAAGTCGGGCTGGCGGAACTGTTTCCACTCGGTCACCAGCACCAGCGCATCGGCTCCCTCGACGCAGGTATAGGGCGACTCGCTCAGGCACAACCGACCACTTGCCACGGCCTCCGGATACCGTCTGGCCACCTCCGCAGTGGCCACCGGATCGCAGGCCTGCACCTGAGCCCCCGCGGCCAGCAAGGCGTCGAGCAATACCAGGCTGGGCGCCTCGCGCAGGTCATCCGTGCCGGGCTTGAAGGCCAGCCCCCAGATCGCCACCCGACGCCCCTGCCAATAGCCGTCGAAATGCGCCTGCAAGGCCTCGAACAGCCAGCGCTTCTGCTCGACATTGCGTGCCTCCACCGCGCGCAGGATCGGCGCATCCAGCCCCTGCTGCTCGGCGCTCCGGATCAGCGCACGGACATCCTTGGGAAAGCAGGAGCCGCCATAGCCACAGCCGGCATAGATGAAATGGCGACCGATACGCCGGTCGCTGCCGATACCACGGCGAACGTCCTCTATGTCCACATCCAGCCGCGCGCAGAGTGCCGCCAGCTCGTTCATCAGGGAAATCCGGCTGGCCAGGAAGGCATTGGCGGCATATTTGCTGAACTCCGCGGCCCTCACGCCCATGCACAGCAGACGCTCGTGATTGCGCTGGAACGGCGCGTAGAGACGGCGCAGCAGCGCCAGGCTGTCGGGATCGTCGCAGCCGAGGATCACCCGGTCCGGCCGCATGAAATCGTCGATCGCCGATCCCTCCTTGAGGAACTCCGGGTTGCTCGCCACCGCGATGCGAATCCCCAACCCACGCCGCGCCAGCCCCGCATTGATGCTCTGCGCCACCCGCTCGCCGGTACCGACCGGCACCGTGGACTTGGTCACCACCACACAGGCATGCCGCAGCCTGGCGCCCAACTCATGGGCCACGTCCAGGACATGGGAAAGATCGGCCGAACCATCCTCGCCACTGGGCGTCCCGACCGCGATAAAGACGATGTCCGCCTGGGCGATGCCGTCCTCCAGGCGCAGGCTGAAGCGCAATTGACCATTGGCCAGGTGCGTGCGCACCAGGGTTTCCAACCCAGGCTCGTACAACGGCACCTCGCCCCGCGCCAAGCGGGCCGCCCGCAGCGTATCCCGCTCGACGCACACCACCTGGTTGCCCATCTCGGCGAAACACGCCGCACTGACCAGCCCGACATACCCAGCCCCGATCACGCATATACGCATCGCCATCCCTCCTGGTGAGTTGCGGCGATTGCAGCGGAGATGGGTGGCAGCAGTGTGAAGGATTCACGACTGCGGGATGACAGGGGGCGTGAAGTAGAGGGAAAGGAAAATCACGCCGACAAAGCGAGTTACGGAACGTACGGAACTGTGCGACTTTGTGTGGCTTCTCGAATTGACTGCAAGAAACTATCACAAGCGATTAATTTTAAAGTGGATCTAGAAGCCATTCTCCAAAACCCTAGACAGACTCAGGAGTATTCAGGGGACCGCTGAAGAACCACTACAAGTATCAGTCAGCGACTGGTTCGGGAATGAAGCCTTCGTCTCGTAGTGCCTTCACAACACCCCGAATCAAATAGCTGTTGGAGAAACCAATCGTGTACTGCCTGGCACCCTCACTGACTGGACGAAGCATGCCCTGATCGACAAGCTTCTTGAGCTGGTAGGTTCGCTGATTGGCGGTCAACCCAGGCAAAGCGGACGCCAAGTCCGACGACTTCACCACCCCTTTCTTGATGGCGAGCTTGAGTATCCTCTCTTCGCTTGCCGTGATCAGCAAGCGGGTACGCGCGATGTCCACGGCTGGGCTGAGGATATGCCGGCTCAGGTAGTCGAAGTCGGTCAGGCGATCCGCCTTATCCAGTTCTTCACGCACGCCCTCCAGAACGTAGATGCACCAGCTCTCCAGCCCTTCAGGAGTGCCACTGTCCGCGCCAGAAAGCATGGCGTAGTAGCGCTCGCGGTCATTGCAGAAAACCGCTGTCGGGTTCAGCACCCTGCCCCCGACGTTCACGTTGAAGCCGTACTTGATCAGCAACGCGTAGGTCAAAAGCCGCACCACACGCCCGTTGCCATTACCGAATGGGTGGATCCATCCGAACCGGTGATGAGCCAGCGCCACCTTCATCAGATCGTACTTGGACGGGTCCGGCCGATTCACGAAGTCGACCAGTTCGGTCATGTAGCCGGGGACAGAAACCGCATCGGGGGGAACATGGGTCGATTGGGAGATGCGAACAGCCCCCAGCCTGTATGCACCTGGCGTTCGGTCACCCTCTCTTTCCAGATCATCAACCGCAAGGTGATGCAGCTCCCGAATGAAATGCTCCGACAACGCATCGCCGGGGGCCATGGAAGTCTCGATGTACTCCATCGCCCGCTCGATGTTCGCGACCTCTCGCAGTTGGTCGCTCTCTTGCTGCCGGCCCTCTACCTTGCTTTCGACATAGTCTGCGAGGGTCGTGTGATTGCCCTCGATCCTGGCCGACCCCAGGCTCTCCAGCATGTGAAAGATCCCTTTCAACTGGTAGAAAACAGGAGGTGGCGTACTGCCTTCAAGCTGCAAGCGGCGCTGGTGCTCGAGCTCGTTGAGCACATCCACCAAAGGCGAAGCGAAGGACGGGTTCAGGAGCTGAAGCCCATGGTGAACAAATTGCGGCATACGCAAAATCATCTCAAATCGAAACGTTGGCTATCTTGAAAAAAAACCACAGAACCCAGGCATGGCAAGGGATCAACGATAGCATTACCAGGTAATTATCTTGAAATCTTGTTTGCATCAACTGCAAACGACAAGTCAGGAAAGTGCAATACGCTCTGCAGCAACGACATGCGAAGCAAGGGGAAGATTCGATAAGGCCAGGGAGGCCGCTGGGATTGAGAAGTCCGCGTTGCAGTTCCGCGATCTGCGGGCCAAGGCTGGCACCGACAAGGCGGAATCTAGTGGTGACATCCTGCAGGCACGCGACCAGCTCGGCCACACCACTGTGGCGATGACGGAGCAGTACATTCGCGAGCGGAAGGGTAAAAACATCCCCTACCCGCTGAATTGCGGAAAAACGCCGGAATTGCGGATAAAGGAAACGGAGAGTGCGATCCTCCGAAACCCGCATGAATACTGGTGCCCGAAGCCGGACTCGAACCGGCATGCCATTGCTGGCGAGGGATTTTAAGTCCCCTGCGTCTACCGATTTCGCCATTCGGGCGGTAGCACGATTGCGTCGCGGAAGTGGGATGGACTCCCGAGCGAGGGCTGGACTATATACAGCCCCTTCTCCACGGCGCAAGCCTGGCGGGAGGATTCTGAGCGTTTTCTGCAAAAACAAAAAAGCCCCGTAGATCAAACATCTACGGGGCTTTCCTATAGTGGAGGCCGAGGTCGGAATCGAACCGGCGTACACGGATTTGCAATCCGCTGCATGACCACTCTGCCACCCGGCCTCAAACGAAGACGCCGCTGGTTTGCGGCGTCTTCGTCAACTAACTGGAGCGGGAAACGAGACTCGAACTCGCGACCCCGACCTTGGCAAGGTCGTGCTCTACCAACTGAGCTATTCCCGCGTTGTCTTGGTGACGGGCGCCATTCTATAGATTCGGAACGCCCCGTCAACCCTTTGATTCAAAAAAGTTTTATTTCTTCTCGGCAGTCGTGCTGAGGTGCGGCCAGGCGGCCAGCAGGTAGTGGCACATGGACCACAGGGTCAGCGCTGCCGCAACGATCAGCAGGGAGTAGCCCAGCAACACCCAGACAGTCATCACCGGCGGGTTGGCCAGCAGGATCACCAGGGCCGCCATCTGCGCCGCGGTTTTCCATTTGCCGAGGCTGGACACCGCAACGTGCGCACGCGCGCCGAGTTCGGCCATCCACTCACGCAAGGCGGAAATCACGATTTCGCGGCCGATGATGATCGCTGCCGGCAAGGTCAGCCAGATATTGGCGTGCTCCTGCACCAGCAGCACCAGGGCCACCGCGACCATCAGCTTGTCCGCCACCGGGTCGAGGAAGGCACCGAAGGGTGTGCTCTGCTCCAGGCGCCGGGCGAGGTAGCCATCGAGCCAATCGGTGACGGCTGCCAAGGCGAATACCGCGCTGGCGGCCAGATAGCTCCAGGTGAACGGCAGGTAGAACAGCAGGATGAAGATCGGAATCAGCAGGACGCGCAGAACGGTAATCAGGTTAGGGATATTCATCGGCACATCTGGGCAGCGAGGTGAGCAGGCATTCTACTCGCTGTGCAATGCCGCATAAATCGACTCGGCGAGCTTTTTGCTGATACCGGGCGCCTTGGCGATCTCTTCCAGGCTGGCGCGGGTCAGTTCCTGCAAGCCGCCGAAATGGTTGAGCAGTTCACGCCGGCGCTTCGGCCCTACCCCTGGCACTTCCTCGAGAGTCGAGGTGCGACGCGCCTTGCCGCGCCGTGCGCGGTGGCCGGTGATGGCGAAGCGGTGCGATTCGTCGCGGATCTGCTGGATCAGGTGCAGCGCCGGCGAAGTGCCCGGCAGGGTGAACTCGTGCGCGGCGTCATTCAGGTAGAGGGTTTCCAGCCCTGGCTTGCGAGTCACGCCCTTGGCCACGCCAAGCAGGATCAGCTCGGGCACGGCCAGTTCCTGCAACACCTCCTGGGCCATGGCGAGCTGCCCCTTGCCGCCGTCGACCAGCAGGATGTCCGGCAGCTTGCCCTCTCCGTCCTTGACCTTGCTGAAACGCCGGGTGAGCGCCTGGCGCATGGCCCCGTAGTCGTCACCCGCGGTAATGCCTTCGATGTTGTAGCGGCGGTAATCGGACTTGAGCGGTCCTTCCGGACCGAACACCACGCAGGAGGCGACGGTGGCCTCGCCGCTGGAGTGGCTGATGTCGAAGCACTCCAGGCGCTGCGGCGCTTCATCCAGGTTCAGTGCCTCGGCCAGCGCATCGAAACGCGCGGCCAGGTGCTGACGGTTGGCCAGGCGCGCCGCCAACGCCTGTTCGGCGTTGGTCACCGCCAGTTGCTGCCAACGGGCACGGGTGCCGCGCACGCGATGGCTGATGCTCAGTTCGGCATCGCGAAGCTCATGGACCGCCGCGATCAACGCCGGGAAGTCCTCGTGCACCACGTTGACGATCAGCTCGCTGGGCAGTTCGCGATCCACCCCGCCCAGGTAGTACTGGGCAAGGAATGCCGACATCACCTCGTCGACGCCTTCCTCGATGGCCACCTGCGGGAAGAAATTCTTGCTGCCCAGCACCCGCCCGCCCCGCACACTGATCAGGTGTACGCAGGCACCGCCGGGGTTGATCACCGCGGCTACCACGTCAACGTCGCCGCTGCCCCCTTCCATGCTCTGCTGGTCCTGCACCCGGCGCAGGACGGCAATCTGGTCGCGCAGCTCGGCGGCACGCTCGAAATCGAGTGTCATCGCCGCCTGTTCCATCGCGACGGACAACTCCTCGCTCAATGCATTGCTGCGCCCTTCCAGGAACATCACCGAGTGGCGCACGTCCTCGGCATACTCCTCCGGCTCCACCAGGCCGACGCATGGTCCCTTGCAGCGCTTGATCTGGTATTGCAGGCACGGCCGCGTGCGGTTCTTGAAATAGCTGTCCTCGCACTGGCGCACCAGGAAAGCCTTCTGCAACAGGGCGAGGCTTTCGCGAATCGCCCCGGCGCTGGGATAAGGGCCGAAGTAACGCCCCTTCAGCTTCTTCGCCCCGCGATGGATGCCGAAGCGCGGAAAGTCGCCATCGGACAGAAACACGTAGGGATAGGACTTATCGTCGCGCAGCAGGATGTTGTAGGGCGGCCGCCATTCCTTGATCAGCGTCTGCTCGAGCAGCAGCGCCTCGGTCTCGTTGGCGGTGATGGTGGTCTCGACCTGGGTGATCTTGCCAACCAGGGCAGCGGTCTTCGGCGCCAGGCCGGTCTTGCGGAAATAGCTGGCCAGGCGCTTCTTGAGGTTCTTGGCCTTGCCGACGTAAAGCAGCTTGCCTCCCTCGTCGAGCATGCGGTAGACGCCGGGGCGTCCGCTGCAAGTGGCGAGGAAGGCGGCCGGATCGAAAGTCGCGGTCATCTCAACTGGTGGCGTCGACCATGCCGTGGCGCACGGCCAGCAGCGCCAGCTCCACGTCGCTGGTGATCGCCAGTTTCTCGAAGATGCGGTAGCGGTAGGTGTTCACCGTCTTCGGCGACAGGCAGAGCTTGTCGGAGATGGTCTGCACCTTCTGGCACTCGGCGATCATCAAGGCAATCTGGATTTCCCGCTCGGACAGCAGGTCGAATGGCGAGCCGTTGCTCTGCGGCTGGAACGGCTTGAGCGCCAGTTGCTGGGCGATCTGCGGACTGATGAAGCGCTGCCCGCCGAACACCAGGCGGATGGCCTGGACCATCTCCTCGAGCGCCGCGCCCTTGGTCAGGTAGCCCGCCGCCCCAGCCTGTAGCAGGCGGGTGGGAAACGGGTCATCCTCGCAGGCGGTCACCGCGATGACCTTCAGGTCGGGATGGCTTCGCAACAGCTTGCGGGTCGCTTCCAGGCCACCGATGCCAGGCATCTTGATGTCCATCAGCACCACATCCGGCTTGAGTTCGCGGGCCTTTTTCAGCGATTCCTCGCCGGAGTCGGCCTGCCCCACCACCTGCACCCCATCGATATCGGCCAGCATGCGTGTGATGCCGGTACGAACCAGATCATGGTCATCGACCACCAGGACCCTAATCAAACGACACCTCGTAGCACTTCAGGAGCCGCTCCCTGCAGCGATAGTTCTTGTGTGGCGGACACATTAACAAAATCTGCCGACTGGACCTAGTTTGGCCCATGCTCGTCAAAAGAAAAGCGTCAGAGAAAAAGCGGATGAAGGGAGGGATGGAGAGATGAGATGGCGGAAGCGCAGAGATTCGAACTCTGGGGGCTGTTACACCCGGCGGTTTTCAAGACCGCTGCCTTAAACCACTCGGCCACACTTCCGCATTTGCGGGGCGCAATAGTACCGGAAGGGCAAACGCTGTCAAACAGAGCCTTGATTGGCAAGGCTTTCAGGGCTCCTGGCAGGTTTCGCCAGGGCCGCCCGGAGCCAGCCGAACGAGCTCTCCGCCACTGGAAACCGCGGGCCGGCCCAGCGGTCGGAAATACCTGCATCGGTACCCGATGAGCCGGGGCTTTGGGAAAGTATTCGAACGGAACGTCAGAAAAGTCTGAAAAGATCTTCCGGGCGAGCCCGAGCGATACTTCCACGATGAGGAAATACACTGTCAAACTCTCGGCATTGGCCGTGCCAAAGCCTCTGCTATGATGCGCGAGACTACGGTCACGGACCCTCAGACCAGCAGGAGATTGCCATGCACGAACAAGATTACGCCCTAAACCAGGCGCAGGTCGGCCAACTGGAGATCAGTCGCGTACTGCGCAACACCTATAGCCTGTTGGCCATGACCCTGGCGTTCAGCGCACTGATGGCCTACGTCGCCATGCAGATGAACGTCGGCTTCATCAACGTATTCGTGCTGCTGATCGGCTTCTACGGCCTGTTCTTCCTCACCGCCAAGCTGCGTAACTCGGCCTGGGGCCTGGTTTCCACCTTTGCCCTGACCGGCTTCATGGGCTTCACCCTCGGCCCGATCCTCAACCGCTACCTGGGCATGAGCGGCGGCGCAGAAGTAGTGACGTCAGCCTTCGCCATGACCGCCCTGGTGTTCTTCGGCCTGTCCGCCTACGTGCTGACCACCCGCAAGGACATGAGCTTCCTCAGCGGCTTCATCACCGCCGGCTTCTTCGTGCTGCTCGGCGCGGTGCTGGTCAGCCTGTTCTTCCAGATCAGCGGCCTGCAACTGGCGATCAGCGCCGGCTTCGTGCTGTTCTCCTCGGCCTGCATCCTGTTCCAGACCAGCGCGATCATCCACGGCGGCGAGCGCAACTACATCATGGCGACCATCAGCCTGTACGTGTCGATCTACAACCTGTTCATCAGCCTGCTGCAACTCTTCGGTCTCGCTGGCGGCGACGACTGATCCCGGCCTGCCGGACAAAGCCCGCTTCGGCGGGCTTTTTCATGTCCGCACCGGGCATCTTCGGTATCATTTCGTCCATGTCGCTCCGTTCGGGTCCCCCATGAAGTTCGCAATCGCCCTCTTCTCTCCGCCCCACGCCCCCTCCTCACGCCGCGCCCTGCGCTTCGCCCAGGCGGTGCTCGATGGCGGCCACGAGATCGTTCGCCTGTTCTTCTACCAGGATGGCGTGCACAGCGCCTCGGCCAACATCGTCGCGCCACAGGATGAGCTGGACATCGCCGCCGAGTGGCGCGCCTTCGTCAGCGAGCACCAGCTCGACGGCGTGGTGTGCATCGCCGCCGCCCTGCGCCGTGGCGTGCTGAACGAGGAAGAAGCGCGCCGCTACGAGCGCGATGCGGCCAACCTGCCGAGCCCCTGGGAGCTGTCCGGACTCGGTCAGTTGCACGAAGCAACCCAGTTGGCCGACCGCCTGGTCTGTTTCGGAGGCAATTGAGATGGCCAAGTCCCTGCTGATCATCAGCCGCCAGGCCCCCTGGTCCGGCCCGGCCGCCCGCGAGGTGCTGGACATCGCCCTGGCCGGCGGTGCCTTCGACCTGCCGATCGGCCTGCTGTTCCTCGACGACGGGGTATTCCAGTTGGCCGCCGGCCAGCAACCCGGCCAGTTGCAGCAGAAAGACCTCGGCGCCAACCTGCAGGCACTGCCGCTGTTCGGCATCGAGTCCCTGTATGCCGCTGGACGCAGCCTTGCCGAGCGCGGCCTGGAGGAAGGCGGGCTGAGCCTGCCGGTCCAGGTGCTCGACGACATCGGGCTGGCCCAACTGATCGACCAATACGACCAGGTGATCACCCTCTGATGGCTACCTTGCACATCCTTTCCCACTCGCCGTTCAGCGATAGCCGTTTGAGCAGTTGCCTGCACCTGCTCGGCGCCGGCGACGGCTTGCTGCTGAGCGGCGACGCCGTCCATGCGTTGCAACCCGGCACCGTACAGCGCCAGGCACTGGAGCTGATGCCCGACAGCATCGCCCTCTACGCCCTCGACGAAGACCTGCAAGCCCGTGCACTCTCGGCCCCGTCGCGCGTACAGGCAGTCGACTACCCGGCGTTCGTCGAGCTGTGCACTCGCTACGCCAAGGTCAACAGTTGGCTATGAACACGCTGGTCGTTGGCGATCGCCATATCGCCCTAGACAAGGACGGCTATCTGGTCGACCTGGAGGACTGGTCGCCTGCGGTCGCCGATGCCCTGGCCGCGCAGGAGGATCTCGTCCTCGGCGCGGCGCATTGGGAAATCCTCGAACTGCTGCGCGCCTTCTACGCCGAGTTCCAGTTGTCGCCGGCGACCCGCCCGCTGATCAAGTACACCGCCCAGAAACTCGGCCCGGAGAAAGGCAACAGCCTGCATCTCAATAGCCTGTTCAAGGGCACTCCCGCAAAACTCGCCGCCAAGCTGGCGGGCCTGCCGAAGCCGACCAATTGCCTATGAATCCCGCGCCGCTCACCCTGGTCACGCCAACCGAACATCCGTTCGCCCAGTTCGTCCGCATCCTTGGCAAGGGCAAACGCGGCGCGCGCGACCTGACCCGCGAAGAAGCCCGCCAGGCCATGGGCCTGCTGCTCGACGGCGCGGTCGAGGACACCCAGCTCGGCGCCTTCCTGATGCTCCTACGCCACAAGGAAGAGAACGCCGAGGAACTGGCCGGCTTTACCGAAGCGGTGCGCGAACGGCTGGAAGCGCCGGCCATCGCCGTCGACCTCGACTGGCCGACCTACGCTGGCAAGAAGCGCCACCTGCCCTGGTACCTGCTGGCCGCCAAATGCCTGGCCGGCCAGGGCCTGCGCATCCTCATGCACGGCGGCGGCGCGCATACCGCAGGGCGGATGTACAGCGAGCAATTGCTGGAATCCCTGGACATCCCGCTGTGCCGTGACTGGGCCTCGGTCAGCCAGGCCCTGGACGAGCATCACCTGGCCTTCGCTCCGATGGTGGACTGGATGCCGCGCCTGCAACGCATGATCGACCTGCGCAATACCCTCGGCCTTCGCTCGCCGATCCACTCGCTGGCGCGCATCCTGAACCCGCTCCAGGCGCGTTGCGTCCTGCAGAGCATCTTCCATCCCGGCTATCAGGAGCAGCACCGCGAAGCCAGCCGCCTGCTTGGCGATACCGCGGTGGTAATCAAGGGCGAAGGCGGCGAGATCGAGATCAACCCGGATGCGCGCAGCCATCTCTATGGCACCGTGAACGGCTTGAGCTGGGACGAGGAATGGGCGCCGCTCTCGCCCCTTCGCCACGTCAAGCCCGAGCAACTCGACCCGGCCCACCTGCTGGCCTTCTGGCGTGGCGAGGCGGAAGACGCCTATGGGCAGTTGGCCGTCCAGGCCACCATGGCGCTGGCCCTGCGTGGCCTGGGAACCCCGCAGGAGCAAGCCTTCGACGTCGCCGCGCAATATTGGGATGCACGGAAAAGATCGATCTGGCCGATAAAAACACCCTGATTTTTCCGTCATTCGTTCGATCGAACTGACCTAGACTGGCCCCCTATCCGAGCCACATCCGGGAGCCTGATCATGGGCCTGCTGATCGATGGACACTGGCGTGACCAGTGGTATGACACCAAACGGGACGGCCGTTTCCGCCGTGAAGATGCGCAACGGCGCAACTGGATCACCGCCGACGGCGGCCCTGGCCCCAGCGGCGAAGGTGGCTTCCCCGCCGAAGCCGGCCGTTACCACCTGTACGTTTCGCTCGCCTGCCCCTGGGCGCACCGCACGCTGATCTTCCGCAAGCTCAAGGGGCTGGAGTCGCTGATCGACGTTTCCGTGGTCAGTTGGCTGATGGGCGAACAGGGCTGGACCTTCGACACCTCCCACGGCTCGACCGGCGATCCCCTCGACGGCCAGACCTACCTGCACCAGCGCTATACCCTGGACGATCCACACTACAGCGGCCGGGTCACGGTCCCTCTGTTGTGGGACAAGCAGCGCGGACGCATCGTCAGCAACGAATCGTCGGAAATCATCCGCATGTTCAACAGTGCTTTCGACGACCTTACCGGCAACCGCCTGGACCTCTGCCCCGCTCATCTAGTCGATGAAATCGACAGGCTCAACGCGCGCATCTACCCGGCGGTAAACAACGGCGTGTACCGGGCCGGCTTCGCCACTACCCAGGAAGCCTACGAGGAAGCCTTCAAGGCGCTATTCGCCGAACTGGACTGGCTGGAAGCGCGCCTGGGCCAACAGCGCTACCTGGCCGGCGAATACCTGACCGAGGCCGACTGGCGCCTGTTCACCACCCTGATCCGCTTCGACGCCGTGTATCACGGCCATTTCAAGTGCAACCTGCAACGCCTGGCCGACTTCCCGAACCTGTCGAACTGGCTGCGCGAGCTATACCAATGGCCGGGCGTGGCCGAAACGGTGAACTTCGAACACATCAAGCACCACTATTACGCCAGCCATCGCACCATCAACCCCACCGGCGTGGTGCCGCTCGGCCCGCGGCTGGACTTCAGCGGCCCGCATGACCGCGAGCGCCTGCCGGGCAAGGGGATTCTCAGTCGGTAGGCACGTCGTCGCCCTGTTCGCCTTCGAACCAGGCCAGCTTGTCGCGCAGCTTCACCACTTCCCCGACGATCACCAGGGTCGGGGCGTGCACTTCATGCCGGGCCACCAGCTCCGGCAGGTCGGCCAGGGTTCCGGTGAATACCCGCTGCTTGTGGGTGGTGCCCTGCTGCACCAGCGCCGCCGGCGTATCGGCGGCGCGGCCGTGACGAATCAGTTGCTCGCAGATCACCGGCAGGCCGACCAGCCCCATGTAGAACACCAGGGTCTGTCCGGGCGCGACCAGGTCCGCCCAGGGCAGATCGCAACTACCGTCCTTGAGATGTCCGGTGACGAAACGCACCGACTGCGCATGGTCGCGATGGGTCAGCGGGATGCCGGCGTAGGCCGCGCAGCCGCTGGCGGCAGTGATGCCCGGCACCACCTGGAAGGGAATGCCGTGGGCGGCCAGCTCCTCGATCTCCTCGCCACCCCGGCCGAAGATGAACGGGTCGCCACCTTTCAGGCGCAGCACCCGCTTGCCCTGCTTCGCCAGGTCGACCAGCCGTTGGTTGATCTGCTCCTGCGGCAGGCTGTGATCGGCGCGCTGCTTGCCGACGTAGACGCGCTCCGCATCGCGCCGACACAGCTCGATGATCGCTGGCGCCACCAGACGGTCGTAGAGCACTACGTCGGCCTGCTGCATCAGGCGCAGGGCGCGGAAGGTCAGCAGGTCCGGATCGCCCGGACCGGCGCCGACCAGGTAGACCTCGCCCAGAGCGCGTGGCGCGGCATCCGACAACTTGTCTTCGAGCAGACGCTCGCCCTCGCCCGGCTTACCGGCGAACACGCTCTCGGCGACCTGCCCCTGGAACACGTCCTCCCAGAACACCCGGCGCTGCTGCACGTCAGGCAACGCGGCCTTGACCCGGGCGCGGAACTTCTTCGCCAGTCCGGCGAGCTGGCCATAGGCGGCAGGAATCCAGGTCTCGATCCGGGCACGAATCAAGCGCGCCAGCACCGGCGCGTCGCCGCCGCTGGAGACGGCGACCAACAGCGGCGAACGATCGACGATGGCGGGGAAGATCACCGTGCACAGCGCCGGTGAATCGACCACGTTGACCGGCACCCCGCGCGCCTGCGCATCGCGGGAGACACGTGCGTTCAATGCCTCGTCGTCGGTGGCGGCGATGGCCAGCACCACGCCATCGAGATCGACCGTGTCATAGCCCCGCTGCGCCACCTCGGCTGCCAGGCCACGCAGCTCGTCGAGAACGTCCGGCGCCACCACCCGCAACGAGGCGCCGGCGTCCGCCAGCAACCGCGCCTTGCGCAACGCCACCTCGCCACCGCCGACGACCAGCACCGGACGGCCCTTGAGGTTGTGGAACAGGGGAAGGAAATCCATAGAAGCAGCTCCAAGCGGCAAGCTTCAAGCCGCAAGCGGAGCTGCTTTTACTTGCAGCTTGTGGCTTGTAGCTTGCAGCCGTTTCAGATGACTTCGATACCGCCCATGTAGGGCTTGAGCACTTCCGGCACGCGGATCGAGCCATCGGCCTGCTGGTAGTTCTCCAGCACCGCCACCAGGGTACGCCCCACTGCCAGGCCGGAGCCGTTCAGGGTGTGTACCAGTTCCGGCTTGCCGGTTTCCGGGTTGCGCCAGCGCGCCTGCATGCGGCGGGCCTGGAAGTCTCCACAGTTGGAGCAGGAGGAAATCTCCCGGTACTTGTCCTGGCTCGGCACCCAGACCTCCAGGTCGTAGGTCTTGGTCGCGCTGAAACCCATGTCGCCGGTGCACAGTGCCAACACGCGGTACGGCAGCTCGAGCAGTTGCAGAACCTTCTCGGCGTTGGCGGTCAGGTTCTCCAGCGCCTCGAAGGACTTGGACGGCTCGACGATCTGCACCATCTCCACCTTGTCGAACTGGTGCTGGCGGATCATCCCTCGCGTGTCGCGGCCGGAGGCGCCAGCCTCGCTGCGGAAGCACGGGGTGTGGGCGACGAACTTCAGCGGCAATTGCTTGGCCTCGAGGATCTCGCCGGCGACGATGTTGGTCAGCGACACCTCGGCGGTCGGGATCAGGTAGAAGTCGGCTTCGCCGTCGCGGCCGATCTTGAACAGGTCTTCCTCGAACTTCGGCAACTGGCCGGTGCCTTGCAGGGCCGGTGCTTGCACCAGGTACGGGGTATAGGCCTCCTCGTAGCCATGCTCGCGGGTGTGCAGGTCGATCATGAACTGCGCCAGCGCGCGGTGCAGACGGGCGATCGGTCCGCGCAGCAGGGCGAAACGGGCGCCGGAGAGCTTGGCGGCGGTCTCGAAATCCAGCCAGCCGTGCTGCTCGCCGAGAGCGACGTGATCCTTGATCTCGAAATCGAAGCTTTTCGGAGTGCCCCAACGACGCACTTCAACGTTGTGGTCCTCGTCGTCGCCCAGCGGCACGGATTCGTGTGGCAGGTTCGGCAGGCCGAGCAGCACCGCATCCAGCTCGGCCTGGATCGCGTCCAGCTCCTGCTTGCCCTGGGCCAGTTCGGTGGCCATGCGCTCGACATCGGCCATCAGCGGCGCGATGTCCTCGCCGCGCGCCTTGGCCTGGCCGATGGACTTGGAACGCGTATTGCGCTCGGCCTGCAGTTGCTCCGTGCGGGTCTGCACCGCCTTGCGGCGCGCCTCCAGACCCTCGATGAGCGCCACGTCCAGTTGGTAGCCGCGAGTCGCCAGACGCTCGGCCACCATCGGCAGTTCACTACGAATCAGTTTGGGATCGAGCATGTTGGTTCTCGTCTATCAGAGTTTGGCGAAAGTCAGCCCTGCCCAGGTAGCGAGCAGGCCGCCGAACACGCTGGCACCCAGGTAGGCCATGGCCATCGGCAATTGCCCACTCTCCAACAGGCGCAGCGTGTCGAGGGAAAAAGAAGAAAAAGTGGTCAGGCCGCCGAGGAAGCCGACGATCAGGCCAGCGCGCAGTTCCAACGGAATATCCGGGCGCAGCAGGAACAGGCCGTACAGGTAGCCGATCAGCAGGCAGCCGACGATGTTCACGCCCAGGGTGGCCAGGTAGAAGTGCTGCGGCCAATGCGCGGAAACCCAGTTGCCGGCGGCGAAGCGCAGCAGGGTACCGACCATGCCGCCGGCCGCGACCGCCAGCACCACACCGATCATGGTTTCCTCCGCTGCCAGGAGCTGGCGCGATCCTGCGCGGCCAGGTGTTCGAGCTTGTCGCGAATCTTCAGCTCCAGGCCACGCGGCACCGGCTGGTAGTAGTGCCGGGGCTCCAGCTCCTCGGGGAAGTAGTCCTCGCCCGCCGCGTAGGCATCCGGTTCGTCATGGGCGTAACGGTATTCCTCGCCGTAGCCCAGTTCCTTCATCAGCTTGGTCGGCGCATTGCGCAAGTGCAGCGGCACTTCCAGCGAGCCGTGCTCGGCGGCATCGCGCATCGCCGTCTTGAATGCCATGTACACGGCATTGCTCTTCGGCGCGCAGGCCAGGTAGACGATGGCCTGTGCCACCGCCAGCTCGCCTTCCGGGCTGCCCAGGCGCTCCTGCACGTCCCAGGCGTTGAGGCACAAGGTCAGGGCGCGAGGATCGGCGTTGCCGATGTCTTCGCTGGCCATGCGCACCACGCGCCGGGCGATGTACAGCGGGTCGCAGCCACCGTCGAGCATCCGCGCGAACCAGTACAGCGCGGCGTCCGGATTGGAGCCCCGCACGGACTTGTGCAGCGCGGAAATCTGGTCGTAGAAGGCCTCGCCGCCCTTGTCGAAGCGACGGCGGCTGTCGCTCAGCAGGTTCTGCAACAGCCCGGCGTCGATAGCCTGGCCATCTTCCACCAGGTCGGAGGCGTTCTCCAGCAGGTTGAGCAGGCGCCGGCCGTCGCCATCGGCCGCGGCCAGGAGAATCCGGAAGCTGTCCTCGGGCAGGCTCAGACGGCGCTGTCCAAGGCCCTTCTCCTCTTCCAGCGCGCGCCGCACCAGCTTGCGCATGGCCGCCTCGTCCAGGCTTTTCAGCACATAGACGCGAGCCCGCGACAACAGGGCGTTGTTCAGTTCGAACGAAGGATTCTCCGTCGTGGCTCCGATGAAGATCAGCGTGCCGTCTTCCACATAGGGCAGGAAGGCATCCTGCTGCGACTTGTTGAAGCGGTGCACCTCGTCGACGAACAGGATGGTCCTCCGCCCGTATTGCGCGGCCTGCTGCCTGGCCATCTCCACCGACTGGCGGATTTCCTTGACGCCGGAAAGTACTGCGGAAATCGTCTCGAAATGCGCGTCGGAAACCTTTGCCAGCAGCTTGGCCAGGGTGGTCTTGCCCACGCCCGGCGGCCCCCAGAAGATCATCGAGTGCAACGCGCCCTGCTCCAGCGCCTCACGCAGCGGCTTGCCCGGCGCCAGCAGGTGCTCCTGACCGACGTACTCGTCCAGGCTGGTCGCGCGAAGACGGGCGGCCAGCGGCTGGGCAATCGGTGCGGAGCTGAACAGGTCCATGGTCAGGTCATTCCTGGATGACGTCTGCGCCTTCCGGGATCTTGAAGTCGAACTGACCGGCGTCCACCGGTTCGTTCATCTTCACGCCGAAGAACAGGATGTTGGTGCGCTGGCCGACGCTGTCGATCAGTTGCATATCGTTGATCACGCCCTTGCGGAAAGACAGGCGCAGGTTGTCGAACAGGGTGTCCCTGGCCTTCGGCTTCAGGGTGAAGTCGACCACGTCGCCGGCTTCCTTGTGGCTGATCTCGAAGTTGTCGCTGATCTTCGAAACGTCGCCCGAGAGCAGCAGCGCCGGTGTGTGGGTCAGGCGCTGGTCGAGGTTCTGGATGGTCACCTGCTCGAGGTCCGGGTCGTACAGCCAGACCTTCTCGCCGTTGGAGACCAGCAACTGCTCCATGGGCGCGTCGGTGTGCCAGCGGAACAGGCCCGGTCGTTTGAGGATCATCTCGCCGGAGGTTTCCTGCAACTGGGTGCCGGAGCCGTCCAGGGTCAACTGCGAGAAGCGCCCGCCGATGGTCTGGGCCTTGCCGAGCAGATCGGTCAGGCGCTGTACCGAACCCTGGTCAGCCAGGGCCGGTATGGTCGCGAAGCCGAGCACGGCGATCAACAACAGGCGGATCAGGCGCATGAAAGTCCTCTTTTCTCGATGGGAATGCAAAAGCAGCAGTTTACCGGGAGTCGCCGCGCATTGCCCGTGGCAACGCGCGGCGGTGGATCAATCGCGGACCGGCGCCGGCGCGATCACTTCCCGGGAGCCGTTGGTGTTCATCGCGGTGACCACGCCGGCCATCTCCATCGCCTCGATCATTCGCGCGGCGCGGTTGTAGCCGATCTTCAGCTTGCGCTGCACCGCGGAAATCGACGCCCGGCGGGACTCGGTGACGAAGCGCACGGCCTCGTCGTAGAGCGGATCGTCCTCGCTGCCCTCGCCGCCTTCGCCGGAACCGCCCTCGAAACCACCCGAGGAACCGCCCTCGTCGGCACCGGCGAGGATGTCCTCGATGTAGTCGGGCGCGCCACGCAGCTTCCAGGCCTCCACCACACGATGCACTTCTTCGTCGGAGACGAAGGCGCCGTGCACGCGGATGGGCAGGCCGGTGCCCGGCGGCAGGTAGAGCATGTCGCCGTGGCCGAGCAACTGTTCGGCGCCGCCCTGGTCGAGGATGGTGCGCGAGTCGATCTTGCTCGATACCTGGAAGGCCATGCGGGTCGGGATATTGGCCTTGATCAGGCCGGTGATCACGTCCACCGACGGCCGCTGGGTGGCCAGGATCAGGTGGATGCCCGCGGCCCGCGCTTTCTGCGCGATCCGCGCGATCAGCTCTTCGACCTTCTTGCCGACGATCATCATCATGTCGGCGAACTCGTCGACCACCACCACGATGGTCGGCAGCGGCTTGAGCAGCGGGGCTTCGTCTTCCATGCTCTCGCGACGGTACAGCGGATCGGACAGCGGCGTGCCAGCCTCCTCCGCGTCCTTGACCTTGCGGTTGAAGCCGGCCAGGTTGCGCACGCCCATCGCCGCCATCAGCCTGTAGCGCCGCTCCATCTCGGCAACGCTCCAGCGCAGGGCGTTGGCGGCTTCCTTCATGTCGGTCACCACCGGGCAGAGCAGGTGCGGAATGCCCTCATAGATCGACAATTCGAGCATCTTCGGGTCGATCATGATCAGCCGCGCCTGTTCCGGCGTGGACTTGAAGAGGATCGACAAGATCATCGCGTTGACCCCCACCGACTTACCGGAGCCGGTGGTACCGGCCACCAGCAGGTGCGGCATCTTCGCCAGGTCGGCGATGATCGGCTTGCCGCCGATGTCATGGCCGAGCGCGAGCGTCACGGGCGACTTGGCGTCGTCGTATTCGCTGGATTCGAGCACTTCGGAGAAGCGCACGATCTGCCGGTCCTCGTTGGGAATCTCGATGCCGACCGTGGTCTTGCCGGGGATCACCTCCACCACCCGCACGCTGATCACCGCCAGCGAGCGCGCCAGGTCCTTGGCCAGGTTGGAGATGCGGCTGACCTTGACACCGGCCGCCGGCTGGATTTCGAAACGGGTGATCACCGGGCCGGGGTGCACGGACTCGACGGTGACCTCGACGCCGAACTCCTTGAGCTTGATCTCCAGCAGGCGCGACATGGCCTCCAGGGACTCCGGCGAGAAGCTCTTCTGCTTCTTCTCGGCGCGGTCGAGGATGGAAATCGGTGGCAGGGTGCCTTCCACTGCGCTGTCGACGAACAGCGGTGCCTGCTTCTCCTTCAGCACGCGCTTGCTCGGCTCGGCGGCCTTGGGCGGCGGAGGCGGCGCGATGACCGGTGCTGGCCGGCTCTCACGCTCGATCATGTGGCGGCTCAGCGACTCTTCGCGCTCGATCAGGCGCTCCTTGACCTTGGCCTGCTCGCGGCGATCCGGCACCACGGGGGCGGCGACTTCACTGACCCGCTCGTCCACCTCGCGAAGCTTGGCCACCAGTTGCCTGCGCTCCAGCCGGGCGCTCCACCAGCGGTTCACCAGCCCCTGGATCAGCTCGACGAGATCAAGGGTGATCTTGCCGGTCAGGTCCATCACCTTGAACCAGGACAGGTCGGTGAACACGGTCAGGCCGAACAGGAACAGCGCGATGAACAACAGGGTGCTGCCCTGCACGTTCAGCGCGGCAACGGCCAGTTGGCCGAGGCTTTCGCCCAGCGCACCGCCCGCCGAGGCGGGCATGCCGGAGCCGGAGTGAAAATGGATGTAGGCCAGCGCCGCGCCGGACAGCACCAGGAACACCAGGCCGATCAAGCGCCAGGAAAACAGCCAGCCGCTCCATTGCCAGGGCTGGTGGCGGTTACGGAAGACCTGCCAGGTCTTCACCGCGAGCAGCAGCGGGAATACGTAGGCGAAATAGCCCAGGACCATGAACAGGATGTCGGCGAACCAGGCGCCGGCGCGTCCGGCGGCATTCTGTACCTGCTCGACATTGCTGGTGTGCGTCCAGCCCGGATCGTTCTGGTCGTAGGTCAGCAGAGCCATCCACAGATAGAGGCACAAGGCACCCAGGGCAATCAGCGCCCCTTCCTTGAGCCTGTACGACAGTTGCTGACGCCAGGCCGGAGCCTGAACATTCGTGTTCGATTTCTTCAAAACGCGTGTTTTCCTGCACTCGTTACGCGCCCAGCAACCGACCGGATGACTGGAGCGCGGCCTATTGTACGGCTTTACCCGCGACATGCCATGCCGAATCCAGGAGGCTCTCGCTCCGCCCGTGCTTCGTGTAGCATAGTCGCCAGCAGCGTTCACGCTCCCCAATTTGAGCACGCAAACTCTTTTGTGACAAAGGCTTATGAGGTGTTTTTATGAGTGAAGTCAAGCATTCGCGCCTGATCATCCTGGGCTCTGGCCCGGCAGGCTACAGCGCCGCCGTCTATGCCGCCCGCGCCAACCTCAAGCCTGTGGTCATCACCGGCATCCAGCCCGGCGGCCAGCTCACCACCACCACCGAGGTGGACAACTGGCCCGGCGACGTCGAAGGTCTGACCGGGCCGGTATTGATGGAGCGGATGCAGAAGCACGCCGAACGCTTCGATACCGAGATCATCTACGACCACATCCACACCGCCGAGTTGCAACAGCGCCCGTTCGTCCTCAAGGGCGACAGCGGCACCTATACCTGCGATGCCCTGATCATCGCCACCGGCGCCTCCGCCCAGTACCTCGGCCTGCCCTCCGAGGAAGCCTTCGCCGGCAAGGGTGTCTCGGCCTGCGCCACTTGCGATGGCTTCTTCTACCGCAACCAGGTGGTCTGCGTGGTCGGCGGCGGCAACACCGCCGTCGAGGAAGCGCTGTACCTGTCCAACATCGCCAAGGAAGTCCACCTGATCCACCGCCGCGACAAGCTCCGCGCCGAGAAGATCCTGCAAGACAAACTGTTCGACAAGGCCGCCAACGGCAACGTCCGCCTGCACTGGAACCAGACCCTGGACGAAGTGCTCGGCGATGACAGCGGCGTCACCGGCATACGCATGAAGCATGCGCAGACCGGCGAGACCCAGGAACTACAACTGGCCGGCGTGTTCATCGCCATCGGCCACAAGCCCAACACCGACCTGTTCAAGGGCCAACTGGAGATGCGCGACGGCTACCTGCTGGTCAAGGGCGGCAGTGAAGGCAACGCCACCGCCACCGCCATCGAGGGCGTATTCGCCGCCGGCGACGTTGCCGACCATGTCTATCGCCAAGCCATCACCTCGGCCGGCGCAGGCTGCATGGCCGCTCTGGATGCCGAGAAGTACCTCGACGTCTGATCCTTCCCCGGCGGGCGTTTCGCGCCCGCCACTCCCCTGCCCTTCCGGCTTACCCTGCATGCTGACCTGGCTCAAGCGCGATTCCCTGGACTTCCCACCGCTCGAAAAGGCGCTGCGCGAACCCAATGGCCTGCTCGCCGCCGGCGGCGACCTGAGCGCCGAACGCCTGGTTCGCGCCTATCGGCATGGCTGCTTCCCCTGGTATCAGGACGGCCAGCCACTGCTCTGGTGGTCACCCGACCCGCGCACCGTACTGTTTCCCGACGAGTTGCACGTCTCCCGCAGCCTGCGCAAGTGCCTGCGCCAGGGACAATACACCGTCACCTTCGACCGGGACTTCGCCGCGGTGATCCACGCCTGCTCCGAGCCGCGCGAGTATGCCGAGGGTACCTGGATCACCGAATCGATGCAGGCGGCCTACAGAGAGCTTCACCACCAGGGCTTCGCTCATTCGGTCGAGGTCTGGCGCGGCGGTGAACTGGTCGGCGGCCTCTACGGCCTGGCCATGGGACAGTTGTTCTTCGGCGAGTCGATGTTCAGCCGGGCGGACAATGCCTCCAAGGTAGGTTTCGTCACCCTGGTCGAGCATCTGCGCGGCTGGGGGTTCGTTCTGATCGACTGCCAGATGCCGACCCAGCACCTGCACAGCCTGGGCGCGCGCTCGATCCCGCGCAGCGAGTTCGCCACTTACCTGGCACGCCACCTGGACGCTTCAAGCTCGGCCGACTGGCTCGCCTAGGCGAGCCCGGAAGCCTGGCTTACACTTACCCCGAGGTCTATTCCGGGACACGATCATGACCGAGCTGGCTCGTCTGAAGTTCTATGCCACTCAGCCTCATCCGTGCAGCTACCTGGACGACGAGCAGGCGACCACCTTGTTCCTCGATCCCAGCCAGCCGATGGATGTGGACCTGTACGCCGAGCTCTCGGAAATGGGCTTTCGCCGCAGCGGCGACCACCTCTATCGCCCACACTGCCAACGCTGCACCGCCTGCATCCCGGCCAGGATTCCCGCAGCGAGCTTCACCCCGAGCCGTCAGCAGCGGCGCATCATCAAGCGCAATGCCGACCTTCAGGTGCGCGCCGTACACCCCTCGTTCACCGAGGAGTACTACGCGCTCTACATGCGTTACATCGAGCAGCGCCACGCCGACGGCGACATGTACCCACCGAGCCGCGACCAGTTCTCCACCTTCCTGGTGCGCGACCTGCCCTTCTCGCGCTTCTACGAGTTCCGCCACTCCGGACGGCTGCTGGCCATCGCGGTCACCGACGTCCTGCCCAACGGTCTGTCGGCGGTTTACACCTTCTACGATCCCGACGAAGAACGCCGCAGCCTGGGCCGCTACGCCATCCTCTGGCAGATATCCGAGACCGCGCGACTCGGCCTGCAGGCGGTCTATCTCGGCTACTGGATCAAGAACTGCCGGAAGATGAGCTACAAGACCCAGTACCGACCGATCGAGCTGTTCGTCAACCAGCGCTGGGTCACCCTGAGCTGAAGCCCTTGGCGTAACACCCCATTTCGGGCACAATGCACGCCGCATTTTTGCCTGGCGATTCAGCGTTCCAGGCCATTCATTGAATACCGAGGGCACTACTGCATGTCGAAAGAAGACAGCTTCGAAATGGAAGGCACTGTCATCGACACCCTGCCCAACACCATGTTTCGCGTGGAGTTGGAAAACGGGCACGTCGTAACCGCGCATATCTCCGGGAAGATGCGCAAGAACTACATCCGGATTCTGACTGGCGACAAGGTGCGCGTCGAACTGACGCCCTATGACCTGAGCAAGGGCCGCATCACCTACCGCGCCCGCTAAGCCAGTCCAACGAAAACGCCCGGCTCTTGGCCGGGCGTTTTCGTTTCCCTCCCCGACCTACGCCGGCTCGGCGACCACTTCGTATTCGAAGCTCAGTTCGCCATCCTTCAGGTCGATGTGCACCACGCCGCCATGCTCGGCCAGTTCGCCGAACAGGATCTGCTCCGCCAGCGGGCGCTTGATCTTGTCCTGGATCAGGCGAGCCATCGGCCTCGCGCCCATCTGCACGTCGTAGCCCTTCTCGGCCAGCCAGCCGCGCGCGGCATCCCTGACCTCCAGAGTGACATGCTTGTCCTCCAACTGCGCCTGCAGCTCGGTGAGGAACTTGTCGACGATGCTCTTGATGACTTCGTGACTCAGGCGGCCGAACTGGATGATGGTGTCCAGGCGGTTGCGGAACTCCGGCGTGAAACTCTTCTTGATCACTTCCATGGCATCGCTGGAGTGGTCCTGCTGGGTGAAGCCGATCGAGGCCCGCGCCGCGGTTTCCGCCCCGGCGTTGGTGGTCATGATCAGGATGACGTTGCGAAAGTCCGCCTTGCGCCCGTTGTTGTCGGTCAGCGTGCCGTGGTCCATCACCTGCAACAGCAGGTTGAAGACCTCCGGATGCGCCTTCTCGATCTCGTCGAGCAGCAGCACGCAATGCGGCGTCTTGGTGATCGCCTCGGTCAGCAGGCCACCCTGGTCGAACCCGACATAGCCGGGAGGCGCGCCGATCAGCCGCGAAACGGTGTGCCGCTCCATGTACTCGGACATGTCGAAGCGCACCAACTCGATACCCATGGCCTTGGCCAACTGGCGCGCCGCCTCGGTCTTGCCGACGCCGGTGGGACCGGCGAACAGGAAGGAGCCGACCGGCTTGTCCGGCGACTTGAGACCAGCCCGCGACAGCTTGATCGCCGTGGACAGCGAGTCGATCGCCGCATCCTGGCCGAACACGGTGAGCTTGAGGTCACGCTCGAGGTTGCGCAGCAGTTCCTTGTCGGAGCTGGTGACGTTCTTCGGCGGAATCCGGGCGATCTTCGCCACGATGTCCTCGACCTGCGCCACATCGATGCGCGCCACCCGCTTCTCCAGCGGTTGCAGGCGCTGGTAGGCGCCCGCCTCGTCGATCACGTCGATGGCCTTGTCCGGCATGTGCCGGTCGTTGATGTAGCGCGCGGACAACTCGGCCGCCGCACGCAGCGCCTCATCGCTGTACTCGATGTTATGGTGCTGCTCGAAGCGCCCCTTCAACCCGCGCAGGATGCCGACGGTATCCTCGACCGAGGGCTCGGTGACATCCACTTTCTGGAAACGCCGCGCCAGGGCACGGTCCTTCTCGAAGATGCCGCGGAACTCCTGGAAGGTGGTGGAGCCGATGCAGCGGATCTCGCCGGAGGACAGCATCGGCTTGAGCAGGTTGGAAGCATCCATCACTCCGCCGGAAGCCGCACCGGCACCGATGATGGTGTGGATCTCGTCGATGAACAGCACCGCGTGCGGCCGCTTGCGCAATTCATTGAGCAGCGCCTTGAAGCGCTTCTCGAAGTCGCCGCGATACTTGGTGCCGGCCAGCAGGGCGCCGAGGTCCAGGGAGTAGACGACGCTGTCGGAAAGCAGATCGGGGATCTGGCCATCGACGATGCGCTTGGCCAGGCCTTCGGCGATGGCGGTCTTGCCCACCCCGGCCTCGCCCACCAGCAGCGGGTTGTTCTTGCGCCGCCGGGCGAGAATCTGTGCGACCCGCTCGACTTCGTGCTCGCGACCGACCAGCGGGTCGATACGCCCCTGGCGG
This sequence comes from Zestomonas carbonaria, assembly GCF_904061905.1. Classification (GTDB taxonomy): domain Bacteria; phylum Pseudomonadota; class Gammaproteobacteria; order Pseudomonadales; family Pseudomonadaceae; genus Aquipseudomonas; species Aquipseudomonas carbonaria. The sequence goes on along the minus strand of NZ_CAJFCI010000075.1, from coordinate 40,945 downwards.
GCCAGTTCGTTCAGGTTGCTGGCATAGGCGTCGAGCGGATTGCCCGAAGCCGGGGAATCGCCGCCGTCCTCGTCCTGCATCTCCTGGTCGTGCTCGGGATGGTCGTTGTGCCCAGGCACCTTGGAGATGCCGTGGGCGATGAAGTTGACCACGTCGATACGGGCAATGTTCTGTTGCTTGAGCAGGAAGACCGCCTGGCTTTCCTGTTCGCTGAAGATGGCGACCAGCACGTTCGCACCGGTGACCTCGCGCTTGCCGGAGCTCTGCACGTGGAACACGGCGCGCTGCAGGACACGCTGGAAGCCCAGGGTCGGCTGGGTCTCGCGGTCCTCGTCGTGCTGCGGGATCAACGGGGTCGTGGAGTCGATGAACTCCTGCAGGTCGTGGCGGAGCTTGTCCAGATTGGCGCCACAGGCACGCAGCACGCTGGCGGCGGCTTCGTTGTCCAGCAGCGCCAACAGAAGGTGCTCGACCGTCATGAACTCATGACGCTTGGTGCGCGCCTCCTTGAAGGCCAGGTTGAGTGTGACTTCGAGCTCGCGGTTTAACATGGCTTCACCTCATACCCAAACGGCCGGAATCAACCGTCCTTCTCTATCTCACAAAGTAGCGGATGCTGGCTTTCCCTTGCGTACTGATTGACCTGCATGGCCTTCGTCTCAGCGATATCGCGCGTGAACACACCACATACGGCCCGCCCCTGTGTATGAACCGTCAACATGATCTTGGTTGCCAACTCCCGATTCATGTTGAAGAACACCTCGAGCACTTCAACCACGAAATCCATTGGGGTGTAGTCGTCGTTCAGCAGGATCACCTTGTACAGCGGTGGCGCCTGCAACTTCGGCTTCGCTTCCTGCACTGCCAGTCCGGAGGATTCGTCCTCATGCGGTGCAGGATGATCCTGATTGAATGTTAGTCGAATCTGGCTAGTTGAACGCATAGGGGTTTGAAAGGTCGATGGCTGGGTAATCAAGGCGCTAGACGGATTTTGATTCACTTCGCAGGCACTCGTCGCTTCGCCTTGACTATCGGCAAAAGGGTGTTACAAACAGAGATACCCACATCGGGTATCGGGAGTTCCGCATCCCGCTCCAAGCGGTCATTCGAGCGGAATAGTGGTGGATGATACTCCAGCGATGGAGTCCTTTGCAGAGGGATATCAGCATGCTTAGCGGTAAGGTCAAGTGGTTCAACAACGCCAAGGGCTACGGATTTATCCTGGCAGACGGCCGAGATGAGGACCTGTTCGCCCATTACTCGGCCATCCAGATGGAAGGCTACAAGACACTTAAAGCTGGCCAGCCGGTAAGGTTCGATATCGTCCAGGGCCCGAAAGGGCTGCACGCCGTGAACATCAGCACGGTTCCGGCGTCGAGCGAGACCCCGGCCGTCGCCCCTCAGAAGCAAAGCTCGACCATCGAAGTCTGACTCGATAATCCTGGCATAAAAAAGGCCGGTCAATTTGACCGGCCTTTTTTTGTTACCGCTGACGCGATCGCTTACATGTGAGCGATCATGGCGTCGCCGAACTCCGAGCAGGACAGCAGCTTGGCGCCGTCCATCAGGCGTTCGAAGTCGTAGGTCACGGTCTTCGCGGCGATGGCGCCGTTGGTGCCCTTGATGATCAGGTCGGCGGCTTCGGTCCAGCCCATGTGGCGCAGCATCATCTCGGCGGAGAGGATGATCGAACCCGGGTTGACCTTGTCCTGGCCAGCGTACTTCGGCGCGGTGCCGTGGGTCGCTTCGAACATGGCCACGGTGTCGGACAGGTTGGCGCCCGGTGCGATGCCGATGCCGCCCACTTCCGCCGCCAGGGCGTCGGACAGGTAGTCACCATTCAGGTTCAGGGTGGCGATCACGTCGTACTCGGCCGGACGCAGCAGGATCTGCTGCAGCATGGCGTCGGCGATGGCGTCCTTGACCACGATGGTCTTGCCGGTGTTCGGGTTCTTGAACTGCATCCACGGGCCACCGTCCAGCAGCTCGGCGCCGAACTCGTCACGCGCGACTTCGTAGCCCCACTCCTTGAAGGCACCTTCGGTGAACTTCATGATGTTGCCTTTGTGGACGATGGTCACGGAGCTGCGATCGTTGTCCACGGCGTACTGCAGGGCCTTGCGCACCAGGCGCTTGGTGCCTTCCAGGGAAACCGGCTTGATGCCGATGCCGCAGTTTTCGGTGAAGCGGATTTTCTTGACACCCATTTCCTCGGTGAGGAACTTGATGACTTTTTCCGCTTCCGGAGAACCGGCTTTCCACTCGACGCCGGCATAGATGTCTTCGGAGTTCTCGCGGAAGATCACCATGTCCACGTCACCCGGCTTCTTCACCGGGCTCGGGACGCCTTCGAACCAACGCACCGGGCGCTGGCAAACGTACAGGTCCAGCTCCTGACGCAGGGCCACGTTCAGGGAACGGATGCCACCACCGACCGGGGTGGTCAGCGGGCCCTTGATGGAAACGACGTAGTCACGCACGGCGTCCAGGGTTTCTTTCGGCAGCCAGGTGTCCTGGTCGTAGACCTTGGTGGCTTTCTCGCCGGCGTAGACTTCCATCCAGGCGATCTTGCGCTCGCCGTTGTAGGCTTTCTGCACGGCCGCATCGACGACCTTGATCATCACAGGGCTGATGTCGACACCAATGCCATCACCCTCGATGAACGGGATGATCGGGTTGTTCGGTACATTCAGGGACATGTCGGCGTTGACGGTGATTTTGTCACCGACGGCTGGCACCTGGATCTTTTGGTATCCCATGCTGGACTCCGTTGCTCTCGTGGTCTGACTTTCTGCCGCGCGGATGGCGCGACAGCAAGGATCTTGGGTCTCGGAAAGGCGGCATATTCTTGTAGTTTTTCTACAGAAAGTCACGCATTTTTCCGTATCCTCAAGCGTGGAACTGGGCGCCTTCGGACATTTCGGACCCACTTCTCATACGCCTATGTAGTAGAGCTACAGAAGCGCTACAAGCCTGTTGAATCAAGGGCAGCCATTATCCTAGCAGCTCATTTCCCCGACGCATTTCCGTCCGGCGCTTGTCCGGACCTGACGAAACAGAGGACTCCGCAACATGCGCTTCACCCCGCACGTCACCGTCGCCACCATCGTCGAAGACGCCGGCCGCTTCCTGCTGGTCGAGGAGCTAGCCGATGGCCGCGCTGTATTTAACCAGCCTGCCGGCCACTTGGAAGCCGACGAAAGTCTGATCCAGGCCGCCTTGCGCGAAACCCTCGAAGAGACCGGCTGGGAAGTCGAGCTCACCGCGGTGACCGGTATCTACCTCTATACCGCCCCGAGCAACGGCGTGACCTACCAGCGCGTCTGCTTCGCCGCCAGGCCGCTGCGCCAGCGCCCGGACCACCCGCTGGACGACGGCATCATCGCCCCGCGCTGGCTGACCCGCGAGGAACTGGTCGCCCAGCCGGAGCGCTGGCGTAGCGAGATGGTGCTGCGCTGCATCGACGACTACCTGGCTGGCGAACGCTTCCCCCTGAGCCTGATCCGCACGCCGGCCTGATTCGCGGCAATCCCGGGCGCCTGATAGAATCCCACGCTTTGCTCGATGAAGCCCTTTCCCACGATGTCCGATCCAACCATCTCCACAGCCTCGAAACGCGTGATCGTCGGCATGTCCGGCGGCGTCGACTCCTCCGTGTCCGCCCTCCTGCTCATGCAGCAGGGCTACCAGGTGGAAGGCCTGTTCATGAAGAACTGGGAAGAAGACGACGGCACCGAATACTGCACCGCCATGGATGACCTGGCCGATGCCCAGGCCGTCTGCGACCGGCTGGGTATCAAGCTGCACACTGCCAATTTCGCCGCCGAGTACTGGGACAACGTGTTCGAGCACTTCCTCGCCGAATACAAGGCCGGGCGCACGCCGAACCCAGACATCCTGTGCAACCGCGAGATCAAGTTCAAAGCCTTCCTCGACTACGCCCTGATGCTCGGCGCCGACCTGATCGCCACCGGCCACTACGTGCGCCGCCGCGATATCGACGGGCACACCGAACTGCTCAAGGGCCTCGACCCGAACAAGGACCAGAGCTACTTCCTCCATGCCGTCGGCGGCGAGCAACTGGCCAGGACCCTGTTCCCGGTCGGCGAGCTGGAGAAGCCGGCGGTGCGCGCCATCGCCGAGCAGTACCAGTTGGCCACGGCGAAGAAGAAGGACTCGACCGGTATCTGCTTCATCGGCGAACGCCGTTTCAGCGACTTCCTCAAGCAATACCTGCCGGCCCAGCCCGGCGACATCGAAACCACCGAAGGCAAGGTGATCGGCCGCCACCACGGCCTGATGTACCACACCATCGGCCAGCGCCAGGGCCTCGGCATCGGCGGCCTGAAGGAAGCCGGCGAGGCGCCCTGGTACGTGTTGCGCAAGGATCTCGAACGCAACGTGCTGATCGTCGGCCAGGGCAACGAGCATCCCTGGCTGTTCTCCGGCGCCCTGCTCTCCTCCGAAATCTACTGGGTCAACCCGATCGAACTGGACGGGCCGCGCCGCCTGACCGCCAAGGTGCGCTACCGGCAGAGCGACCAGGCCTGCACCCTGGAACGGACCGCCGACGGCTACCGCGCCGTATTCGACAAGCCGCAGCGTGCGGTGACGCCGGGCCAGTCGGTGGTGTTCTACGATGGCGAGGTGTGCCTGGGCGGCGGAGTGATCGAGGTTGCCGAACCCGCCTTCGCCAGGGAGATGTACCCATGACGCCGATGCAGGAGCAACTGGTGGCGCTGGGTGCCGTGTTCGAGGCCGCCGCATTGGTCGACAAGATCGCCCGCACCGGCCAGAGCAGCGAAGCGCCGCTGGGCTGCATGCTCGGCAGCCTGCTGGTACGCGACCCGAAGAACACCCTCGACGTCTATGGCGGCGACGATTTCAACCTGCGTGACGGCTACCGCGTACTGGTCGGCGCCCTGGAGCGCGACCCCGCCAGCCTGCAGCGCGAGCCGCTGCGCTATGCGCTGGCGCTGATCGGCCTGGAGCGCCAGTTGGCCAAGCGTGACGACATGCTCGAGATCATCGCCAAGCGCCTCGACCAGATCCAGCAACAGGTCGAGCACTTCGGCCTGACCCACGAAAACGTGATCGCCTCCTGCGCCGGCCTCTACCAGGACACCCTGAGCACCTTCCGCCAGCGCATCCAGGTGCACGGCGACATGCGCAACCTGCAACAACCCAGCAACGCCGCGAAGATCCGCGCCCTGCTGCTGACCGGCATCCGCTCCGCGCGCCTGTGGCGGCAGCTCGGCGGGCACCGCTGGCAACTGGTGTTCAGCCGCAAGAAAATGCTCCGCGAACTGTACCCGATGCTCCGCGGCAACTGAGCCGCCGCTTTCCGGCCGATCGCGACGCTGATCGGTCGGCCAAGGCCGGGGCGCTTTTTTCATGTATGATACGCGCCCCATTTTTTAGTCAGCCGACTGTCCGAGAACGCCCTCATGCAGCTTTCCTCGCTCACCGCGGTTTCCCCCGTCGACGGCCGCTATGCCGGCAAAACCAGCGCCCTGCGTCCCATCTTCAGCGAATACGGCCTGATCCGCTTCCGGGTCATGGTCGAAGTGCGCTGGCTGCAACGCCTGGCCGCACACGCCGGCATCCCGGAGGTCGCCCCCTTCTCCGCCGAGGCCAATGCCCTGCTGAACAGCCTGGTGGATGACTTCCAGGTCGAGCACGCCCAGCGCGTCAAGGACATCGAGCGCACCACCAACCACGACGTCAAGGCTGTCGAGTACCTGCTCAAGGAGCAGGCCGCCAAGCTGCCGGAACTGGCCCAGGTCAGCGAGTTCATCCACTTCGCCTGCACCTCCGAGGACATCAACAACCTGTCCCACGCCCTGATGCTGCGCGCCGGCCGCGACGAAGTGCTGCTGCCGCTGATGCGCCAGATCGCCGACGCCATCCGCGAGCTGGCGGTCAGGTTCGCCGACGTGCCCATGCTGTCGCGCACCCACGGCCAGCCGGCCTCGCCGACCACCCTGGGCAAGGAACTGGCCAACGTGGTCTACCGCCTGGAGCGGCAGATCAAGCAGGTCGCCGGCATCGAGCTGCTCGGCAAGATCAACGGCGCCGTGGGCAACTACAACGCCCACCTGTCGGCCTACCCGCAGGTCGACTGGGAAGCCAACGCCCGCGAATTCATCGAAGGCGACCTCGGCCTGGCCTGGAACCCCTACACCACCCAGATCGAGCCGCACGACTACATCGCCGAGCTGTTCGACGCCATCGCGCGCTTCAACACCATCCTCATCGACTTCGACCGCGACGTCTGGGGCTACATCTCCCTCGGCTACTTCAAGCAGAAGACCGTGGCCGGCGAGATCGGCTCCTCGACCATGCCGCACAAGGTCAACCCGATCGACTTCGAGAACTCCGAAGGCAACCTCGGCATCGCCAACGCGCTGTTCCAGCATTTGGCCAGCAAGCTGCCGATCTCCCGCTGGCAGCGCGACCTGACCGACTCCACCGTGCTGCGCAACCTGGGCGTCGGCTTCGCCCACAGTGTCATCGCCTACGAAGCAAGCCTCAAGGGAATCAGCAAGTTGGAGCTGAATGCTCAACGAATTGCTGAAGACCTGGACGCCTGCTGGGAAGTCCTGGCCGAGCCGGTACAGACCGTGATGCGCCGCTACGGCATCGAAAACCCCTATGAAAAGCTCAAGGAGTTGACCCGCGGCAAAGGCATCAGCCCCGAAGCCCTGCAAGCTTTTATCGATAGCCTGGACATGCCGGCGGACGCCAAGGCCGAGCTCAAGCAGCTCACCCCGGCCGGCTATATCGGCAACGCCGCCGCCCAGGCCAAGCGCATCTGACCGGTGACAGCCCCCCTGAACGCCCGGCTGCGCCGGGCGTTTTTATTTAAGGCTTTCCAATAATTTCAAAGGATTATCGATGAATCCTGATACTCCACTACAGTTGCTGGGCGGCCTGACCGCACGTGAATTCCTGCGCGACTACTGGCAGAAGAAACCCCTGCTGGTGCGCCAGGCCATCCCCGGCTTCGAAAGCCCGATCTCGCCCGACGAACTGGCGGGACTGGCGCTCGAGGAGGAAGTCGAGTCGCGCCTGGTGATCGAGCACGGCGCCCATCCCTGGGAACTGCAGCGCGGCCCGTTCAGCGAGGAAACCTTCCAGACCCTGCCCGAGCGCGACTGGACATTGCTGGTACAGGCCGTCGACCAGTTCGTGCCCGAGGTGTCCGAACTGCTGGAAGCATTCAAGTTCCTGCCCAAGTGGCGTATCGACGACGTGATGATCAGCTTCGCCGCGCCCGGCGGCGGGGTTGGCCCGCATTTCGACAACTACGACGTCTTCCTGCTCCAGGGCCATGGGAAGCGCCGCTGGCAGATCGGCCAGGTGTGCGACTCCGACAGCCCGCTCCTGGCCCACGCGGATCTGAAGATCCTGGCCGAATTCGAACCAACCGATGAATGGGTGCTGGAACCCGGCGACATGCTCTACCTGCCGCCGCTCCTCTCCCACTGTGGCACCGCTGAGGATGATTGCATGACGTATTCCGTGGGCTTCCGCGCGCCGAGCGCCGCCGAAGTGCTGACCCATTTCACCGACTTCCTGGGCCAGTTCCTGCCCGATGAAGAGCGCTACAGCGATGCCGACGTGCAACCGGCCAGCGACCCCAACCAGATCCAGCGCGACGCCCTGGACCGCCTCAAGGCCCTGCTCGACCGCCACATGGGCGACGAGCGCCTGCTGATGACCTGGTTCGGCCAGTTCATGACCGAACCGCGCTACCCCGAACTGGTCGCCGGCATCGAGATCGACGAGCAGGAGTTCCTCGCCAGCCTGGAAGAAGGCGCGGCGGTCATCCGCAACCCCAGCGCCCGCATGGCCTGGTCGGAGGTCGGCGACGACCTCGTACTGTTCGCCAGCGGCCAGAGCCGGCTGGTCTCCACGTCGCTGCGCGAGCTGCTGAAACTGATTTGCAGCGCCGATGCGTTACATATCGACAATCTCGGCCAATGGCTGGGCAACGACGAGGGGCGTACCCTGCTCTGGGAACTGATCAAACAAGGTAGTCTGGGGTTTGCCGATGAATGATCTGCATGTGCGAGTCGCCGACTGGCAGAAGGACAATGCCGACCTGCGCCGCATCCGGGAAACCGTGTTCATCGCCGAGCAATCGGTGCCGCCGGAGCTGGAATGGGATGACGAGGATGCCCACGCGGTACATTTCCTCGCCCTGGACGGCGACTACGCGATCGGCACCGCGCGGCTGCTGCCCGACGGGCACATCGGCCGCGTCTCGGTCGTCAAGGATTACCGCGGCCTGAAAGTCGGCGAAGCACTGATGACCGCGGTGATCGCGGAAGCGGAACGCCGCGGGCTGACCCGCCAGATGCTCAGCGCCCAGGTACATGCCGCGCCCTTCTACGAGCGGCTAGGCTTCTCCATAGTCAGCGACGAGTTCCTCGACGCGGGCATTCCACACGTGGACATGGTGCGGCAAAGCGGCTGAAACCGAGGTGTGAATGAGCGACGAAAACGTCCCGCAAGCTGAACGGAAACCGGAAGACCTGCCGGCCATCGAATTCCAGTCGCCGGGGCGTTTCGTTGTCCACAACCCGCCCGCCCTGCCCAGGGAGCCGGAGCGCTGGGAGCCCGCGCCCTTCCGTCTCGGCGCCCATGCGCCACTGGAGCGCTTCAGCCATCCCGATGCGGCACGCGCCCACGTCCTGGCCCTGCTGCAACAGGCGCAACGCTCGCTGAGCCTGTACAGCCCCGACCTCGAACCCTGGCTCTATCACCACAGCAGCATCCAGGACGCCTGCACGCGCTTCCTGCTGGGCAACCCGAAGAACCGCCTGCGCATCCTCCTGCGCGACAGCAGCCGCGCGGTCAAGGACGGGCACCGCCTGCTCACCCTGGCGCGCCGCCTGTCGAGCAACCTGCACATCCGCAAGCTGCACCCCGATCATCCCAGCGAGGAAGTCGCCTTCCTGCTGGTCGACGACCGCGGCCTGCTGCTGCGCCCCAAGCCCGAGTTGCCCGACGGCTACGCCCTCTATGCCGATCCCGGCCGCGTGCTCCGGCGCCAGGCGCAGTTCGACCAGGCCTGGGATATGAGCATCACCGATCCCGACCTGCGGAGTTTCCTGCTATGAGACCGCGCGCGCTGTTCGCCGCCCTGCTGTTCGTGCTCTGCCAGCCGCTGCTGGCCGCCACCGAGGTGATTCCGCTCAACTACCGCACCGCCGACGAAGTGCTGCCGGTGGTGCAGTCGGTGCTGGGCTACGATGGCAAGGCCAGCGCCTATGGCAATCAACTGATCGTCAACGCGCCACCGGAAAAGATCCAGGAGCTGCGCGACCTGCTCCAGCAGCTCGATACCCAGCCACGCCGCCTGCTGATCAGCGTCGATACCAGCGACGCCAGCCATGTCGACGAGCGCGGCTACCGCGTCGACGGTAGCGTGCGCGCCGGCGACATGGAGGTCCAGGCCGGCCGTGGCGAAGTCAGGGGCAAGGACCAGGTGCGCATCATTCGCCGCAGCACCACCAGCCGCGACGGCGGCACCCAGCAGGTGCAGGCCACCGAAGGCTACCCGGCACTGATCCAGGTCGGCCAGAGCGTGCCGCTGACCACCACCAGCGTCGGCCCCTACGGCGGCGCCTACAATGACACCCAGTACCGCGACGTCACCCGTGGTTTCTACGTGACCGCACGCCTCAACGGCGACATCGTGCAGGTCACCATCGACAGCCATAACGACCGCCTCAGCCGCTCGCAACAAGGCGCCATCGACGTGCAGAGCACCAGCACACGGGTCAGCGGCCGGCTCGGCGAATGGCTCACCGTCGGCGGCGCCAGCCAGAGCGGTCAGTCCAACGAGAGCGGTTTCCTCCGGCAACACTCGACCCGGGGGCATGACGACATGACCGTGCGCCTGAAGGTCGAAACCCTGGACTGAGCACTCTCCAACTGACCGAACGGTCGTCTCTAAAAATTTTTGTAGTAGTGATAAAAAATCACTACAAAACGTTTGACGAACACTTGTTCGAAAGGCATGATGGCCCCGCTCCCGCTAATCAGAGGCCCTACCAAGGGCCTCCGGATCGCGTCCCGGTCACCACCGAGCCGATCCGTGTTGCACGGCCCACAAGGCGGTTCGACGAGGTTGCGACTGGAACGAAGTTGTCCTGAGGGACGGGGAAGCATCCAACGTATCAGTCAGATCGACCGCGTCATCGAATCGCATCGCCCAACGGCATCCACGAGCCGGCAAGCGAAAGCATCGACCGATGCCAAGGCCTGCCACTGTTCGTCCTCTCCTCCGCCCCACAGCGCCATCCTCGCCCTGTCCTCCTCTCCTCGAACGCCCAGAACGCCAAGCGACGAACCGTCGACCGTGCGGTTCAGGCGGAAAGTCGGTGCTCAACCACATACTTTTTGAAGGATTCACCATGTCCGCATATCAAAACGACATCAAGGCTGTAGCCGCTCTGAAAGAGACTTTCGGCAGCAGCTGGAGCGCTATCAACCCCGAGTCCGTGGCCCGTATGCGCGCCCAGAACCGCTTCAAGACCGGTCTGGAAATCGCCCAGTACACCGCCGACATCATGCGCAAGGACATGGCCGAGTACGACGCCGACTCCTCCATCTACACCCAGTCGCTGGGCTGCTGGCATGGCTTCATCGGTCAGCAGAAGCTGATCTCGATCAAGAAGCACCTGAAGACCACCAACAAGCGCTACCTCTACCTGTCGGGCTGGATGGTCGCCGCCCTGCGCTCCGAGTTCGGCCCGCTGCCGGACCAGTCGATGCACGAGAAGACCGCGGTCTCCGACCTGATCGAAGAGCTGTACACCTTCCTGCGTCAGGCCGACTCGCGCGAACTGGACCTGCTGTTCACCGCCCTGGACGCCGCCCGCGAAGCCGGCGACAGCGCCAAGGCTGCGGAAATCCAGAACCAGATCGACAACTACGAAACCCACATCGTACCGATCATCGCCGACATCGATGCCGGCTTCGGCAACCCGGAAGCCACCTACCTGCTGGCCAAGCGCATGATCGAAGCCGGCGCCTGCTGCATCCAGATCGAAAACCAGGTTTCCGACGAGAAGCAGTGCGGCCACCAGGACGGCAAAGTGACCGTTCCTCACGCCGACTTCCTCGCCAAGATCGCCGCCGTTCGCTACGCGTTCCTCGAGCTGGGTATCGACAACGGCGTGATCGTTGCCCGCACCGACTCCCTGGGCGCAGGCCTGACCAAGCAGATCGCCGTGACCAAAGAGCCGGGCGACCTGGGCGACCTGTACAACTCCTTCCTCGATTGCGAAGAAATCTCCGAAGCCGAACTGGGCAACGGCGACGTCGTGATCAAGCGTGAAGGCAAGCTGCTGCGTCCCAAGCGCCTGCCGTCCAACCTGTTCCAGTTCCGTGCTGGCACCGGCGAAGACCGCTGCGTGCTGGACTGCATCACCTCGCTGCAGAACGGCGCCGACCTGTTGTGGATCGAAACCGAGAAGCCGCACGTTGGCCAGATCAAGGCCATGGTCGACCGCATCCGCGAAGTCATCCCGAACGCCAAGCTGGTCTACAACAACAGCCCGTCGTTCAACTGGACCCTGAACTTCCGTCAGCAGGTGTTCGACACCTGGGCTGCCGAAGGCAAGGACGTCTCCGCCTACGACCGCGCCAAGCTGATGAGCGTCGAGTACGACGAGACCGAACTGGCCCTGGTCGCCGACGAGAAGATCCGTACCTTCCAGCGCGACGGTTCGGCTCACGCCGGCATCTTCCACCACCTGATCACCCTGCCGACCTACCACACCGCCGCGCTGTCCACCGACAACCTGGCCAAAGGGTACTTCGCCGACCAGGGCATGCTGGCCTACGTGAAAGGCGTCCAGCGTGAGGAACTGCGCCAGGGCATCGCCTGCGTCAAGCACCAGAACATGGCCGGCTCCGACATCGGTGACAACCACAAGGAGTACTTCGCTGGCGAAGCCGCTCTGAAGGCCAGCGGTAAAGACAACACCATGAACCAGTTCCACTAAGGACAGGTTCGCTCGGTCCCCCGACCGAGGGCGTTACCAGAAAACCCCGGCAGAAATGCCGGGGTTTTTCTTTTCCTTCTCCGGGCTGTCATCTGCGGGGCTTAGGGTCTTTCTCACCCTTCGCCGCAGTCATGACGAAGCCGAGGTCGTAGACACCTGATGAGCCTGGAGGGCCCCACCTTGACCGACCACAACGACAGCAGCGTCCTGTTTGGCAACGGCGACGAACTGCCCAGCAATTCATCCGACAATCCCCACATCAACGAACTGATCGGCCAACTCAGCCGCCGACAGGTACTGACCGGAACGGCCGCCATGGGAGGCCTGGCCTTCCTTGGCATGGCCTTGCCCCAGACCGCCCTGGCCAGCGGCGGGACGCAGACGACCCAGCACCTGCCCAAGCCCCGTGCCCGGTTGCCGTTCGGTGCCGTGCCGGTCGGCCGTCCGGACGAGATCGTCGTACCGCCGGGCTACCGGGCCTCGCCCTTCATACCCTGGGGCACGCCGATCACCGGGCGCTACCCGGCATTCGCCGACGACGCCAGCAACAGCGCCCGGGACCAGGCGGAACAGACCGGCATGCACCATGACGGCATGCACTTCTTCCCTATCGACGGCCATCGCGGTGGCGGCCGGCGTTCGGATCACGGCCTGCTGGTGCTGAACCACGAATACATCGACGCGCCCCTGCTGCACCCCAACGGACCGAGCGTGACCGACGGCAAGCGCACCAGCGCCGAGGAAGTCCGCAAGGAGATCAACGCCCACGGCGTATCGGTGGTCGAGGTCCGCCGCGATGTGCGTGGCGAGTGGGAGGTCGTCCCCAGCCCGCGCAACCGACGCATCACCGCCGCGACACCGATGCGCATCAGCGGCCCGGCGCGCGGTCATGCCTTGCTGAAGACCCGCTACAGCCCGAAAGGCACCGCCACGCGCGGCACGCAGAACAACTGCGCCAATGGCTTCACGCCCTGGGGCACCTACCTCACCTGCGAAGAGAACTGGGCCGGCTACTTCGCCACTCGCGACAGCAATTTGCCGCGCGAGCTGGCTCGCTACGGCTTGGGCAGCACCAGCCGGTTCGGCTGGGACACCCTGCCCGGCGACGAATTCGAACGCTTCGATGCCACCCGCAAGGGCCCCAGCGCCATCGCCGACTACCGCAACGAGCCCAACCATTTCGGCTGGATCGTCGAGATCGACCCGTTCGATCCTGAGTCGGTACCCGTCAAGCGTACCGCGCTGGGGCGCTTCGCCCACGAGGGGCTGATCTTCGCGCCGGTGAAACCCGGCCGGCCGCTGGTCTGCTACTCGGGCGACGACGCGCAGAACGAGTACCTCTACAAGTACGTCAGCCGCGACCGCTACTGGCCAGGCTTCAGCGATGGCCGCCTGCTCGACAAAGGCACCCTCTACGTGGCGCGCTTCAAGGCCGACGGCAGCGGCGAATGGCTGGCCCTCGATATCGACAACCGCAAGTTCCGCCAGGCCTGCAAGGTTGCCGGGGTGCGTTTCGCCGACCAGGGCGAGGTGCTGATCAATACCCGCCTGGCCGCCGACGTGGTCGGGGCCACCAAGATGGACCGTCCGGAATGGGGTGCCGTGCATCCGGACTCCGGCGATGTCTACTTCACCCTCACCAACAATACCGCCCGCACCGTCGCCGATGCCGCCAACCCTCGGGTCGCCAACGCCTACGGCCACATCATCCGCTGGCGCGAACAGAGTCGCGACCATGCCGGCACCCGCTTCCGCTGGGATATCTTCCTGCTCGCCGGACCGCAGAGCGACAGCCTCGATCCCAAAGGGCGCCCGCTGGGAGCCGACAGTATCCTCGCCAGCCCGGACGGCCTGTGGTTCGATCCGGACGGCAGGTTGTGGGTCCAGACCGACATGAGCGGCAGCCAGCTCTCCAGTGGCCCATTCGGTAACAACCAGATGCTGGTGGCGGACCCTCGCAGCGGCGAGGTCAAGCGTTTCCTGGTCGGCCCGCTGGGCGCCGAAGTGACCGGCATCACTGCGACGCCGGACTTCCGCACCCTGTTCGTCAACATCCAGCACCCAGGTGAAGGCTCGACCGCCAGCAACCTGCTCAGCACCTGGCCGGACGGCCCGGGCAGGCGCCCACGCTCGGCCACCGTGATCATCACCCGCGAGGACGGCCGCCGCATTCTCTGAGCCGTCCCAGTCTCCCCCCCACTTCGACCGGCCCAGCCATGGCCGGTCTTTTTTTGGCCGGGCGCTCCCGCTCCCGCATTTACTACACTGCCAGCATCGCGCTCTGCGCTGAAACCCTGGAGCCGAGATGCCACGCTGGGCCCTGTTGATCTTCGCGGTGCTTCTGGCGGCCGGTGCTGCCGGGGTGACCCTGTACGGCCTGCTGCACGACTCGAGACAGCCCGCCGAGGAAACCTCGGCCGAACCTGCCAATGCCCCGGCCACCACCACCCTGCCCTCCAACCCCACCCATACCGCCGACCTGCAGTACCTACTCGAGGCGCCACAGGTCGTCGAAGCCCAACAGCGCCTGGGCTTTCACAATGCCTATCGCGACTTCTTCAAGCGGGCACCGGAGCTGTCGCCCGAACAGCGCGAGAGCGAGGCCGAGGCGCTGTCCAGGCAGATCGACGACTATGAGCGGCGCGGCGAGCTGGCCCTGAGCGAAGCGCTGCTGCTGCAGGTCGCCCTGATCCGCGCCACCAGCGAAGACGAGCAACAGCAGAAGGATCGCGCCGCCGCGCTGGTCGCTCGCTACAAGGCGCTGAGCGCGGAACGGGAAGCCCGCGACGCGCAGCGGCAGGATGCCAATTTCGAACGCTACAAGGCCGAGGAGCGGCGCATCGTCGAGGAGGTGCTGGCGATGGACGACATCCCCGACGGCCTGAGCCGTGACGAATACCTGCGCCAGCGCTTGCAGGAAGCCCGCGAACAGGCCTATCAGTAGGAGGAGCGAAAGCTCGCCCCTCCCATCCTCGCTACAACAATTGATCCAGCACGTAATACAGCAGATTGAATGGCTTGCTGCGGTCGGCCGCATCGCTCAGCTCGGACGCATCCAGCACCGGGCCGTTGCCGTCAAGCACATTGCTGACAAAATGATCCAGTTCCAGGTTCTGCTCCTGGATGTCCGAGTTGGCGAACTCGATGATGCTGGTGCAATGGCTCTCGTTGACCGCCCGGTATTGCGGGAAGTAGCCGCCGATATTGCTCAGGTTGGCCAGTTGGTTGCGCAGGCGCGAGGTATCGGTTTCCCAGCGCTGTCCGATCAGCGCCGCCTTGGTCGCCTGGTCCGGGGCGTTGATGATCTCCGGATAGAAGCGTTCGTAGGAGTAGGACGAGTAGTTCATGTCCTTCCAGAAATGGGTATGCCCCATGCGATCGCCCGGCATATTGCTGGACAGCGCCGAGTACAACGTACCCAGGTCACTGGTGTCGAGCCCCGGCAAGCGCGTCTGCAGGTAGGGCAACGGGCCATCATTCAACCCCCAGGCCTGGCGGATCAAGGTCTGCAGCGGATAGGACGGATAGGACTGGTTGTCGCCGGGCAGCGCGGTATACACCGGGCCGGAGTCGTTGATCAGGAAACCGCGGTCCGGCGCCATGTCCTGGCGGATGCCGGCATAGTTGGTCAGGCTGCCGGCACCACCGGCACTGCAACCGGTGGTGAGCAACTGCGTCGGCCGTGGCAGGTTGTCCTTCAGCCAACCGACCACCGCGCGCACGTTGCGCAAGCCGTTATGGTGCCAGACCAACGGAGACTGCTGGCCCTGCGGGTCCTGATAGACCGCCACCTTGTCGCCGGAATAGATATCGCCCGTGCAGTAAGGCACGTAGACCATGTTCCAGTTCTGCGTCTTCACCCGCGTCCAGGGATGCAGGCGCACGACGAAGGGGCTGACCAGGCTGGCGCCGGGATTGAGCAGCGACATGTAGTCGTTCGGGATACCGTTGGGGTTGCGCGCGCCACGGATGCCGCTCTGACCACTGCAACTGGCGTAATCCCAGCAGGCACCGCCACCCTCCAGGTAGATGATGGTGTTGCGGGTGTTGGGTACGCGATTGACGAAGAACTTGTAGGGCGAACCATCTCCGCATACCGCACCGGTCTGCGGTGCCAACTGGACGGTTTGCCAGGCATAGTGGTTGGCGGGCTTGAAGCCGCTGTTGAAGCCAGCCGGATTGGCCAGCAGCGGATAAGGGCCGGTGCGCTGCGCCGGCGTGACCTTGTTGTCGGCTCCGGGCGGCGCCACCAGGTTGGTCAGGCTCTGCCAGAAGCTGTAGTCGCCCAGCTCGGCCTGGGCAGGCAGGCTTGCCGCCAGCAGAAACAGGCAGGGAATGGAGCGGGAAAGCGCAGGAAGAACCTTGGGCATGGGACGTCCCTCATCTCATTGTTCTCGGATGAGGTCGACATGCCTGGGCAGCAGAGCGCACGCCGACCTGGTCGCGCCTCTGAGTACGGCTGGGAAACAGGGGGCATGGCGCCGCCACCCGGCGCTTTTAGCACGCTAGTACAGGAAGGATGGAGCGACAATTCGCATAAATAATGATTGGAGATAGGTAATAGCCGGCTGGATCAAAGATGTTATTAGGCACAGTTCATCACAGCGGGAAAACACACTTCCCGATAATGATAATAAATATCATTTGTAACAACCCGCATTGACCGGACTGATTCGGCAAAGCTATACGACCAAGGATGAACTCCGCCAAAAGGCGCGTCAGGACTGGCTTTGCGCCTTCCACACCGCCACCAGGTGGACTGCTAAGTTAATTTTTTATAAGGAAAAATTTACTTGGCGCCGCAGACACGCATAGAATTAGAGGATTAGATTGCTGGCTAACCATTTGATAGACCGGCAACATAATCTCTAATCCATATTGTTCGCCGCCTCTTGTTTTAAGGAGCCACGGCATGCCCGCTGAAGCTGTCGCCACCATGTCCCACAACTGGGGCTTCGCCATTTTCCTCCTGGGTGTCGCAGGCCTGTGCGCCTTCATGCTCGGGGTTTCCAGCCTCCTCGGCAGCAAGGCCTGGGGGCGGAGCAAGAACGAACCTTTCGAATCGGGCATGCTGCCCGTCGGCAGCGCCCGCCTGCGCCTGTCCGCCAAGTTCTATCTGGTCGCGATGCTCTTCGTGATCTTCGACGTTGAAGCCCTCTTTCTCTTCGCCTGGTCGGTGTCCGTACGCGAAAGCGGCTGGGCCGGCCTCATCGAAGCTACCATTTTCATAGCAATTCTGTTGGCAGGTCTTGTCTACCTTTGGCGCATCGGGGCGCTCGATTGGGCTCCCGAAGGTCGTCGCAAGCGGCAGGCGAAGCTAAAACAATGAGGCTTTGGCGATGCAATACAAACTCACCAGGATCGACCCGGATGCGCCTAACGAGCAGTATCCGATCGGCGAGCGGGAGACCGTAGCGGACCCGCTCGAGGGTCAAGTCCACCGCAACATCTACATGGGCAAGCTCCAGGACGTGCTGACCAATGCGGTCAACTGGGGACGCAAGAACTCCCTGTGGCCGTACAACTTCGGCCTGTCCTGTTGCTACGTGGAGATGACCACCGCCTTCACCGCCCCCCACGACATCGCTCGATTCGGCGCCGAAGTGATCCGGGCATCGCCGCGTCAGGCCGATTTCATGGTGATCGCCGGTACCTGCTTCATCAAGATGGCGCCGATCATCCAGCGCCTCTATGAGCAGATGCTCGAGCCCAAGTGGGTCATTTCCATGGGTTCGTGCGCCAACTCCGGTGGCATGTACGACATCTACTCGGTCGTTCAGGGGGTCGACAAGTTCCTCCCTGTAGACGTTTACGTACCCGGCTGCCCTCCTCGCCCCGAGGCATTCCTGCAAGCCCTGATGCTGCTGCAGGACTCCATCGGACAGGAGCGCCGCCCGCTTTCCTGGGTCGTCGGCGACCAAGGCATCTATCGTGCCGACATGCCGTCACAACGGGAACAGCGCCGTGAACAGCGAATCCAGGTAACCAACCTGCGCAGCCCCGACGAAGTGTGATCCCGGCTTTTCACGAGAAAGCCCGCTCACCCTTTACGTTGTTGACTGAAAGCGACCGAGACCATGACCGCAGACAGCGCTCTGTACATTCCGCCCTACAAGGCTGACGACCAAGACGTCGTCGTTGAACTGAATTCCCGCTTCGGCGCCGAGACCTTCACGGCGCAATCCACCCGTACCGGCATGCCGGTGCTCTGGGTGCCGCGCGAGAAACTCGTCGAAGTGCTGACCTTCCTGCGTCAGCTACCCAAGCCCTACGTGATGCTCTACGACCTCCATGGGGTCGACGAGCGCCTGCGCACCCAACGCCGCGGACTGCCCGCCGCCGACTTCAGCGTGTTCTACCACCTGCTGTCGATCGAGCGGAACAGCGACGTGATGATCAAGGTCGCGCTCTCCGAAGGCGATCTCAACCTGCCCAGCATCACCGGCATCTGGCCCAACGCCAACTGGTACGAACGCGAAGTCTGGGACATGCTCGGCATCACCTTCACCGGCCACCCGCACCTGTCGCGCATCATGATGCCGCCGACCTGGGAAGGCCACCCGCTGCGCAAGGACTACCCGGCGCGCGCCACCGAGTTCGATCCGTTCAGCCTCACCCTGGCCAAGCAGAACCTGGAAGAGGAAGCCGCGCGCTTCAACCCCGAAGACTGGGGCATGAAACGCCATGGCGAGACCGAGGACTACATGTTCCTCAACCTCGGCCCCAACCACCCGTCCGCCCACGGCGCCTTCCGCATCATCCTGCAACTGGATGGCGAAGAGATCGTCGACTGCGTACCGGACATCGGCTACCACCACCGTGGCGCCGAGAAGATGGCCGAGCGCCAGTCCTGGCACAGCTTCATCCCCTACACCGACCGTATCGACTATCTCGGCGGGGTGATGAACAACCTGCCGTACGTGCTCGCGGTGGAGAAGCTGGCCGGCATCACCGTGCCCGACCGCGTCGACTTCATCCGCGTGATGCTCGCCGAGTTCTTCCGGATCACCAGCCACCTGCTGTTCCTCGGCACCTACATCCAGGATGTCGGGGCCATGACCCCGGTGTTCTTCACCTTCACCGACCGCCAGCGTGCCTACAAGGTGATCGAAGCCATCACCGGCTTCCGCCTGCACCCGGCCTGGTACCGTATCGGCGGCGTCGCCCACGACCTGCCGCGCGGCTGGGACAAGCTGGTCCAGGAGTTCGTCGACTGGCTGCCCAAGCGCCTCGACGAGTACGAGAAGGCCGCGCTGAAGAACAGCATCCTCAAGGGCCGCACCATCGGCGTCGCCCAGTACAACACCAAGGAAGCCCTGGAGTGGGGCGTCACGGGCGCCGGCCTGCGTTCCACCGGCCTCGACTTCGACCTGCGCAAGGCACGCCCCTACTCCGGCTACCAGCACTTCGACTTCGAAGTGCCGCTCGGCCATAACGGCGACGCCTATGATCGCTGCATCGTCCGCGTGGAAGAGATGCGCCAGAGCATCCGCATCATCGAACAGTGCCTGAAGAACATGCCGGAAGGCCCGTACAAGGCCGACCACCCGCTGACCACGCCGCCACCGAAAGAACGCACCCTGCAGCACATCGAAACCCTGATCACCCACTTCCTGCAGGTCTCCTGGGGCCCGGTCATGCCGGCCAACGAGTCCTTCCAGATGATCGAGGCGACCAAGGGGATCAACAGCTACTACCTGACGAGCGATGGCGGCACCATGAGCTACCGCACCCGTATCCGCACCCCCAGCTATCCGCACCTGCAGCAGATCCCCTCGGTGATCCGCGGCAGCATGGTGGCTGACCTGATCGCGTATCTGGGCAGCATCGACTTCGTTATGGCCGACGTGGACCGCTAACCATGAGCCAGGCAAATCTTATCCAGACCGACCGTTTCGTCCTCAGCGACAGCGAGCGCTCGGCCATCGAACACGAAATGCACCACTACGAGGACACCCGCGCGGCGTCCATCGAAGCCCTGAAGATCGTCCAGAAGCATCGCGGCTGGGTGCCGGACGGCGCCATCCCGGCAATCGGCGAGATCCTCGGCATCCCCGCCAGCGACGTCGAGGGCGTGGCGACCTTCTATAGTCAGATTTTCCGCCAGCCGGTGGGCCGTCACATCATCCGCGTCTGCGACAGCATGGTCTGCTACATCGGCGGCCACGAGTCGGTGCTCGACGCGATCCAGCAGCAACTGGGTATCGGCCTCGGCCAGACCACCGCCGATGAGCGCTTCACCCTGCTGCCGGTGTGCTGCCTGGGCAACTGCGACAAGGCCCCGGCACTGATGATCGACGACGACACCTTCGGAGACGTCGACGCGAGCGGTGTGGCACAACTGCTGGAGGCCTACCCATGAAGACGCTGACTTCCATCGGCCCGGCCAACCGGATCGCCCGCGCGCCGGAAACCCACCCGCTGACCTGGCGCCTGCGCGACGACGCCCAGCCCGTCTGGCTGGAGGAATACCAGGCCAAGAACGGCTATGCCGCCGCCCGCAAGGCGCTGGCCGAGATGGCCACCGACGATATCGTCCAGGTGGTCAAGGACTCCGGCCTCAAGGGTCGCGGCGGCGCCGGCTTCCCCACCGGCGTGAAATGGGGCCTGATGCCCAAGGACGAATCCCTCGACATCCGCTACCTGCTCTGCAACGCGGACGAGATGGAGCCGAACACCTGGAAGGACCGCCTGCTCATGGAGCAGCTTCCGCACCTGCTGATCGAAGGCATGCTGATCAGCGCCCGGGCCCTCAAGGCCTATCGCGGCTACATCTTCCTGCGTGGCGAATACGTCGACGCCGCCCGCAACCTCAACCGCGCGGTCGAGGAAGCCAAGGCCGCCGGCCTGCTCGGCAAGAACATCCTCGGCAGCGGCTTCGACTTCGAACTGTTCGTCCACACCGGTGCCGGCCGCTACATCTGCGGCGAGGAAACCGCGCTGATCAACTCGCTGGAAGGCCGCCGCGCCAACCCGCGCTCCAAGCCACCCTTCCCCGCCGCCGTCGGCGTCTGGGGCAAGCCGACCTGCGTCAACAACGTCGAGACCCTGTGCAACGTGCCGGCCATCGTCGGCAACGGCGTCGACTGGTACAAGACCCTCGCCCGCCCCGGCAGCGAAGACATGGGTACCAAGCTCATGGGCTTCTCCGGCAAGGTGAAGAACCCCGGAGTCTGGGAGCTGCCGTTCGGCATCCCGGCCCGCGAGCTGTTCGAGGACTACGCCGGCGGTATGCGCGACGGCTACAAGCTGAAATGCTGGCAACCCGGCGGCGCCGGTACCGGCTTCCTGCTGCCCGAGCACCTGGACGCGCCGATGTTCGCCGCCGGCATCGCCAAGGTCGGCACCCGCATGGGTACCGGCCTGGCCATGGCGGTGGACGAGAGCGTCAACATGGTCTCGCTGCTGCGCAACATGGAAGAGTTCTTCGCCCGCGAATCCTGCGGCTGGTGTACCCCGTGCCGCGACGGCCTGCCGTGGAGCGTGAAGATCCTCCGCGCGCTGGAGCGCGGCCAGGGCACCCAGGAAGACATCGACACCCTGCTGCAACTGGTCAACTTCCTCGGCCCGGGCAAGACCTTCTGTGCTCACGCCCCCGGTGCCGTGGAGCCGTTGGGCAGTGCGATCAAGTACTTCCGACCGGAGTTCGAGGCGGGCGTGGCCCGCAGCGCGAACCCGCTCGAAGCCAAGCCGCAGGCGGTTGGCGTTTAGCGATCAGCTGGACGGCGTGCGGGATGTTGGCCCAGGCCATTGCCCCGCGCACCGCAGTACAAGAATTCCATTAGCCAAACCCGTTTCGACGGGTAGATGAAGACTGAACCATGGCCACTATCCACGTAGACGGCAAGAAGTTAGAAGTCGACGGGGCGGACAACCTGCTACAGGCATGTCTCTCGCTCGGCCTCGACATCCCCTACTTCTGCTGGCACCCGGCGCTCGGTAGCGTCGGCGCCTGCCGGCAGTGCGCGGTGAAGCAGTTCACCGACGAAAATGACAAGCGCGGTCGCCTGGTCATGTCCTGCATGACCCCGGCCACCGACAACACCTGGATCTCCATCGACGACGAAGAGGCCAAGCAGTTCCGCGCCAGCGTCGTCGAGTGGCTGATGACCAACCACCCGCACGACTGCCCGGTCTGCGAGGAAGGCGGTCACTGCCACCTGCAGGACATGACGGTGATGACCGGCCACAACGAGCGCCGGTACCGCTTCACCAAGCGCACCCACCAGAACCAGGAACTCGGCCCGTTCATCGCCCACGAGATGAATCGCTGCATCGCCTGCTACCGCTGCGTGCGCTTCTACAAGGACTACGCCGGCGGCACCGATCTCGGCGTCTACGGCGCGCACGACAACGTCTATTTCGGCCGCATCGAGGATGGCGTGCTGGAGAGCGAGTTCTCCGGCAACCTGACCGAGGTCTGCCCGACCGGCGTGTTCACCGACAAGACCCACTCCGAGCGCTACAACCGCAAGTGGGACATGCAGTTCGCGCCGAGCATCTGCCACGGCTGCTCCTCCGGCTGCAACATCAGCCCCGGTGAGCGCTATGGCGAGATCCGCCGCATCGAGAACCGTTACAACGGCTCGGTCAACCACTATTTCCTCTGCGACCGCGGCCGCTTCGGCTACGGCTACGTCAATCGCAAGGACCGTCCGCGCCAGCCGCTGTTCGGTGAGCAGAAGCTGAGCCTCGACGGCGCCCTGGACAAGGCCGCCGAGTTGCTCAAGGGCAAGCGCGTGATCGGCATCGGCTCGCCGCGCGCCAGCCTGGAAGGCAACTACGCCCTGCGCGAACTGGTCGGCGAGGCCAACTACTACTCCGGTATCGCCGCCAGCGAGCTCGACAACCTGCGCCTGGTGCTCCAGGTACTGCAGGACAGCCCGCTGCCGGTCCCGTCGATCCGCGAGATCGAAGACCACGACGCAGTGTTCGTCCTCGGCGAAGACCTGACCCAGACCGCCGCCCGCATCGCCCTGGCGCTGCGCCAGTCGGTCAAGGGCAAGGGCGAGGACATGGCCGCCGCCATGAAGATCCAGCCCTGGCTGGATGCCGCGGTGAAGACCATCGCCCAGCACGAACTGAACCCGCTGTTCATCGCCAGCCTGAGCGCCACCAAGCTCGACGACGTGGCCGCCGAATGCGTGCATGCCGCGCCGGACGACCTGGCCCGCATCGGCTTCGCCGTGGCCCACGCCATCGACCCGAGCGCCCCGGCCGTCGCCGGCCTGGATGCCGAAGCCGCCGAGCTGGCCCAGCGCATCGCCGATGCCCTGCTGGCCGCCAAGCGCCCGCTGGTGATTTCCGGCACCTCGCTGGGCAACAAGGCGCTGATCGAGGCTGCCGCGAACATCGCCAAGGCCCTCAAGGCACGCGAGAAGAACGGCTCCATCAGCCTGGTGGTGCCGGAAGCCAACAGCCTCGGCCTGGCCCTGTTCGGCGGCGAGTCCGTCGATGCCGCGCTGGATGCGCTGACTTCCGGCCAGGCGGATGCCGTTGTGGTACTGGAAAACGACCTGTACCGCCGCGCCGACGCCGCCAAGGTGGACGCCGCCCTGGCCGCCGCCCAGGTGGTGATCGTCGCGGACCACCAGCTGACCCCGACCGTCGAGCGCGCCCACCTGGTGCTGCCGGCTGCCAGCTTCGCCGAAGGCGACGGCACCCTGGTCAGCCAGGAAGGCCGCGCCCAGCGTTTCTTCCAGGTCTACGAGCCGTCCTACTACGACGCCGAGATCCTCGTTCGCGAAGGCTGGCGCTGGCTGCACGCGCTGCACAGCACCCTACAGGGCAAGTCGGTCGACTGGACCCAGCTGGACCACGTCACCGAGGCCTGCGCCGCCAGCAACGACAAGCTGGCCGGCATCCGCAACGCCGCGCCGTCCGCCTCCTTCCGCATCAAGGGCCTGAAGCTCGCCCGCGAGCCTCTGCGCTACAGCGGCCGCACCGCCATGCGCGCCAACATCAGCGTGCACGAGCCGCGCCAGCCGCAGGACCAGGACTCCGCGTTCGCCTTCTCCATGGAAGGCTACTCGGGCAGCAAGGAAGACCGTCAGCAGATCCCCTTCGCCTGGTCTCCAGGCTGGAACTCGCCGCAGGCCTGGAACAAGTTCCAGGACGAAGTCGGCGGCCACCTGCGCGCCGGCGATCCCGGCGTGCGCCTGATCGAAGCGAAAAACGACGGCCTGCAATGGTTCACCGCCATCCCCGCGCCGTTCAACCCGGCCCAGGGAACCTGGCAAGTGGTGCCGTTCCACCACCTGTTCGGCAGCGAGGAAAACAGCTCGCGAGCCGCGCCGGTGCAGGAGCGCATCCCGCAGGCCTACGTGGCGCTCGGCAAGGCCGAAGCCGCCCGCCTGGCGGTCAATGACGGCACCTACGTCAGCCTCACCGTTGCCGGCCAGACCCTGCGTCTGCCCGTGCGCATCGACGAAGAGCTGGCCGCCGGTCTGGTCGCCCTGCCGGCCGGCTTCGCCGGCATCCCGGCAGGCGTCATCGGCCAGTCGGCCAGCGGTCTGCAGGAGGTGGCGCAATGAGCTGGCTGACTCCCGAACTGATCGAAGTCATCATCTCGGTCCTCAAGGCCATCGTCATTCTCCTCGCCGTGGTGGTCTGCGGTGCCCTGCTCAGTTGGGTGGAGCGCCGCCTGCTGGGTCTCTGGCAGGACCGCCACGGTCCGAACCGGGTCGGCCCGTTCGGTGCCTTCCAGCTCGGCGCAGACATGATCAAGATGTTCTTCAAGGAAGACTGGACCCCGCCGTTCGCCGACAAGCCGATCTTCACCCTGGCGCCGGTAGTGGCCATGAGCGCCATGCTGATCGCCTTCGTGGTCATCCCGATCACCCCGACCTGGGGTGTCGCGGACCTGAACATCGGCCTGCTGTTCTTCTTCGCCATGGCCGGTCTGTCGGTGTACGCGGTGATGTTCGCCGGATGGGCGAGCGCCAACAAGTACGCCCTGCTCGGCGCCCTGCGCGCCTCGGCGCAGACGGTGTCCTACGAAGTGTTCATGGGCCTGGCGCTGATGGGCGTGGTTGCACAGGTAGGTTCCTTCAACCTGCGCGACATCGTCGATTACCAGGCGCAGCACTTGTGGTTCATCATTCCCCAGTTCCTCGGCTTCTGTACCTTCTTCATCGCCGGCGTCGCAGTGACCCACCGTCACCCGTTCGACCAGCCGGAGGCGGAACAGGAACTGGCCGACGGCTACCACATCGAGTACGCCGGGATGAAATGGGGCATGTTCTTCGTCGGCGAATACATCGGCATCGTGTTCGTCTCGGCGCTGCTGGTGACCCTGTTCTTCGGTGGCTGGCACGGTCCGTTCGGCATCCTGCCGCAGATCCCGTTCATCTGGTTCGCCCTGAAGACCGCCTTCTTCATCATGCTGTTCATCCTGCTGCGCGCCTCGATCCCGCGCCCGCGGTATGACCAGGTGATGAGCTTCAGCTGGAAGGTCTGCCTGCCGCTGACTCTGATCAACCTGCTGGTGACCGGCGCGCTCGTGCTGGCCGCGGCCCAGTAAGGAGAAACATCATGATCAAAGAAATCCTGAACATCCTGCACGGCACCTATACCCAGTTGCGCAGCCTGGTGATGATCTTCGGTCACGCCTTCCGCAAGCGCGACACCCTGCAATACCCGGAAGAGCCGGTATACCTGCCGCCGCGCTATCGCGGCCGCATCGTGCTGACCCGCGATCCGGACGGCGAGGAGCGCTGCGTGGCCTGCAACCTGTGCGCCGTGGCCTGCCCGGTCGGCTGCATCTCGTTGCAGAAGGCGGAAACCGATGATGGTCGCTGGTATCCGGAGTTCTTCCGCATCAACTTCTCGCGCTGCATCTTCTGCGGCCTCTGCGAGGAGGCCTGCCCAACCACCGCGATCCAGCTCACGCCGGACTTCGAGATGGCCGAGTTCAAACGCCAGGACCTGGTGTACGAGAAGGAAGACCTGCTGATCTCCGGCCCCGGCAAGAACCCGGACTACAACTTCTACCGCGTCGCCGGCATGGCCATCGCCGGCAAGCCGAAAGGCGCCGCGCAGAACGAGGCCGAGCCGATCAACGTGAAGAGCCTGCTGCCTTAAGGACGAAAGATGGAATTCGCTTTCTATTTCTCTGCTGGCATTGCCGTGGTGTCCACGCTGCGGGTGATCACCAACAGCAACCCGGTACATGCCCTGCTCTACCTGATCATCTCCCTGCTGGCGGTGGCCATGTGCTTCTTCAGCCTGGGCGCGCCCTTCGCCGGAGCCCTGGAGATCATCGTCTACGCCGGCGCCATCATGGTGCTGTTCGTGTTCGTGGTGATGATGCTCAACCTCGGGCCAGCCATCGTCGAGCAGGAACGCAAGTGGCTATCACCGGGCATCTGGACCGGCCCCGCGCTGCTGTCGGCGGCGCTGCTGGCCGAGCTGCTCTATGTGCTGTTCGGCCTGTCCGATAGCGGAGCGCCCCTGGGCCTGACCGATGTCGACGCCAAGGCGGTCGGCATCAGCCTGTTCGGTCCCTACCTGCTGGTCGTCGAACTCGCTTCCCTGCTGCTGCTCGCGGCCCTGGTCGCGGCCTTCCACCTCGGACGACACGAGGCCAAGGAACCATGATGAACTCGATCCCCCTGGAGCACGGCCTGGCGGTCGCCGGCGTGCTGTTCTGCCTCGGCCTGGTCGGCCTGATGGTGCGGCGCAACATCCTGTTCGTGCTGATGAGCCTGGAAATCATGATGAACGCCGCCGCGCTGGCCTTCGTGGTCGCCGGTAGCCGCTGGGCGCAGCCCGACGGCCAGGTGATGTTCATCCTGATCATCACCCTGGCAGCCGCGGAGGCCAGCATCGGCCTGGCGATCCTCCTGCAGCTCTACCGCCGCTTCCACACCCTCGATATCGACGCTGCCAGCGAGATGCGCGGATGAACCTACTATTCCTGACCTGCCTCTTCCCGCTGCTCGGCTGGCTCGTCCTGGCCTTCTCCCGCGGGCGTTTCTCGGAAAACACCTCTGCCGTCATCGGCGTCGGCTCGGTCGGCCTGTCCGCCCTGGTCGCCGCCTGGATCATCTGGCAGTTCAACGTCAATCCGCCGGAAGGCGGCGTGTTCACCCAGGTGCTCTGGCAGTGGATGAGCGTGGATGGCTTCGCGCCCAGCTTCACCCTGTACCTGGACGGCCTGTCGCTGACCATGCTCGGTGTGGTCACCGGCGTCGGCTTCCTGATCCACCTGTTCGCATCCTGGTACATGCGCGGTGAAGAGGGTTACTCGCGCTTCTTCGCCTACACCAACCTGTTCATCGCCAGCATGCTGTTCCTGGTGCTCGGCGACAACCTGCTGTTCCTGTACTTCGGCTGGGAAGGCGTGGGGCTGTGCTCCTACCTGCTGATCGGCTTCTACTTCAAGCACGTACCGAACGGCAACGCAGCGCTCAAGGCCTTCATCGTTACCCGTATCGGCGACGTGTTCATGGCCATCGGCCTGTTCATCCTGTTCATGCACCTCGGCACCCTGAACATCCAGGAACTGCTGGTGCTGGCGCCGCAGAAGTACGTGGCCGGCGACACCTGGCTGTGGGTGGCAACCCTGATGCTGCTCGGCGGCGCGGTGGGCAAATCCGCCCAGTTGCCGCTGCAGACCTGGCTGGCCGACGCCATGGCCGGTCCGACCCCGGTCTCCGCGCTGATCCACGCGGCGACCATGGTGACCGCCGGCGTCTACCTGATCGCCCGGACCCACGGACTGTTCCTGCTGACCCCGGAAATCCTCGAACTGGTCGGCATCGTCGGCGCCGCGACCCTGGTGCTGGCCGGCTTCGCCGCCCTGGTGCAGACCGACATCAAGCGCATCCTCGCCTACTCGACCATGAGCCAGATCGGCTACATGTTCCTGGCGCTCGGCGTCGGCGCCTGGAGCGCGGCGATCTTCCACCTGATGACCCACGCCTTCTTCAAGGCCCTGCTGTTCCTCGCCTCCGGCTCGGTGATCAACGCCTGCCACCACGAGCAGAACATCTTCAAGATGGGCGGCCTGTGGAAGAAGCTGCCGCTGGCCTACGCCAGCTTCATCGTCGGCGGCGCCGCCCTGGCCGCCCTGCCGCTGGTCACCGCCGGCTTCTACTCCAAGGACGAGATCCTCTGGGAAGCCTTCGCCAGCGGTCACCAGGCGCTGCTCTACGCAGGTCTTGCCGGGGCCTTCCTGACGTCGATCTACACCTTCCGGCTGATCTTCATCGCCTTCCACGGCGAAGCCAAGACCGAGGCCCACGCCGGCCACGGCCTGGCCCATGGCCTGCCGCTGGTGACGCTGCTGGTGCTCTCCACCTTCGTCGGAGCGCTGATCACCCCGCCGCTGGCCGGCGTGCTGCCGGAAAGCGTCGGCCATGCCGGTGGTGAAGCCAAGCACAGCCTGGAGATCGCCTCGGGCGCCATCGCCATCGCCGGCATCCTGCTCGCCGCCCTGCTGTTCCTCGGCAAGCGCAACCTGGTCGGCGCAATCGCCAGCAGCGCCCCCGGCCGCTTCCTGTCGGCCTGGTGGTTCGCCGCCTGGGGCTTCGACTGGCTCTATGACCGGCTGTTCGTCAAACCCTATCTGCTGATCTGCCGCCTGCTCGGTCGCGACCCGATCGACCGCAGCATCGGTGTGATCCCGCGCCTTGCGCGTGGCGGGCACCATGCCATGAGCCGCACGGAAACCGGCAACCTGCGCTGGTATGCAGCCTCGATTGTCGGCGGCACCGTGCTGCTGCTCGCCACCCTCATGATTTTCTGAATTAAGGAATACAGCCCGTCATGATTCTGCCCTGGCTAATCCTGATTCCATTCATCGGCGGCCTGCTGTGCTGGTACGGTGAGCGCTTCGGCAACACCCTGCCCCGCTGGATCGCCCTGCTGAGCATGGTCCTGCTGTTCGGTCTCGGCCTCTGGTCGTGGGCCGCCGGCGACTTCAGCCTGGCCCCGGCCCCTGGCGCCGCGCCGCAGTGGGCGGCCGAGTTCCAGGTCCAGTGGATCGAGCGCTTCGGCATCAGCATCCACCTCGCCCTCGACGGCCTGTCGGTACTGATGATCAGCCTCACCGGCCTGCTCGGCGTGCTCTCGGTGCTCTGCTCGTGGAACGAGATCCAGAACCGCGTCGGCTTCTTCCACCTCAACCTGATGTGGATCCTCGGCGGCGTGGTCGGCGTGTTCCTCGCCGTAGACCTGTTCCTGTTCTTCTTCTTCTGGGAAATGATGCTGGTGCCGATGTACTTCCTCATCGCGCTCTGGGGTCATAGCGGCAGCGAAGGCAAGACCCGCATCAACGCCGCTACCAAGTTCTTCATCTACACCCAGGCCAGCGGCCTGATCATGCTGGTGGCGATCCTCGGCCTGGTGTTGGTCCACTACGGCCAGACCGGCGTGCTGACCTTCAACTACGCCGACCTGCTGAAGACCGAACTGGCGCCGCGCACCGAGTACCTGCTGATGCTCGGCTTCTTCATCGCCTTCGCGGTGAAGTTCCCGGTGGTGCCGCTGCACTCCTGGCTGCCGGACGCCCACGCCCAGGCGCCGACCGCCGGCTCCGTCGACCTCGCCGGCATCCTGCTGAAGACTGCCGCCTACGGCCTGATGCGCTTCGCCCTGCCGCTGTTCCCCAACGCGTCGGCGGAGTTCGCGCCGATCGCCATGTGGCTGGGCGTGTTCGCCATCGTCTACGGCGCCCTGCTGTCGTTCGCGCAGACCGACATCAAGCGCCTGGTGGCCTACTCCAGCGTCTCGCACATGGGCTTCGTGCTGATCGCCATCTACTCCGGCAGCCAGATCGCCCTGCAAGGCGCGGTGGTGCAGATGGTCGCCCACGGCCTCTCCGCCGCGGCGCTGTTCATCCTCTGCGGCCAGCTCTACGAGCGCATCCACACCCGCGACATGCGCCAGATGGGCGGCCTCTGGGCACGCCTACCCTACCTGCCGGCGCTGAGCCTGTTCTTCGCCGCGGCGGCCCTTGGCCTGCCGGGCACCGGCAACTTCGTCGGCGAGTTCCTGATCCTGGTCGGCAACTTCCCGGTCGCCCCGTGGATCACCGTGCTGGCCGCCACCGGCCTGGTATTCGGTTCGGTCTATGCGCTGATCATGATCCACCGCGCCTACTTCGGCCCGAGCAAGGACGACAGCCTGCTCGCCGGCCTGCAGCCGCGTGAGATGAGCATGATCCTCGGCCTCGCGGTGCTGCTGATCCTCCTCGGCGTCTACCCGCAGCCGGTGCTCGATACCTCCGCCGCCAGCATGCACGGCGTGCAGCAGTGGTTCGGGACCGCCCTCACTCAACTCGCTTCGGCTCGGTAAGTAGCGCTATGGAATTCACGACTCAACACCTCATCGCCCTGCTGCCACTGCTGGTCACCTGCACCACCATCGTGGTGGTGATGCTGGGCATCGCCTGGCGTCGCAGCCATACCCTGACCTTCGTCCTGTCGGTGGCTGGTCTCAACCTCGCCCTGCTGTCCATCATCCCGACCCTCGGAGTCACGCCGCTGGCAGTCACCGAGCTGCTCCAGGTGGACAACTTCGCCTGCTTCTACAGCGCCCTGATCCTGGCCGCCACCCTGGCCTGCGTCACCCTCGCCCACGCCTACCTGGGCGAGCACCAGGACGGCAAGGGCTACCCGGGCAACCGCGAAGAGCTGTACCTGCTGATCCTGCTGGCCGCGGCCGGCGGTATCGTGCTGGTCAGCGCGCAGAACCTCGCCGGCCTGTTCATCGGCCTGGAACTGCTCTCGGTGCCGGTCTACGGCATGGTCGCCTACGCCTTCTTCAACAAGCGCTCGCTGGAAGCCGGCATCAAGTACATGGTGCTGTCGGCCGCTGGCTCGGCCTTCCTGCTGTTCGGCATGGCGCTGCTGTATGCCGACGCCGGTACCCTGAACTTCACCGGCATCGGCGCCAAGCTGGCCGCCACCGGCCTGCCCAGCGCCCTGGCCCAGCTCGGCCTGGGTATGATGCTGGTCGGCCTGGCTTTCAAGCTGTCGCTGGTCCCCTTCCACCTGTGGACCCCGGACGTCTACGAGGGTGCACCGGCCCCGGTCGCCGCCTTCCTCGCCACCGCCAGCAAGGTGGCGGTGTTCGCCGTGCTGCTGCGCCTGTTCCAGATATCCCCGGCGGCCAACGAGGGACTGCTGAACGTCGTGCTGTCGGTGATCGCGGTGGCCTCGATCCTGATCGGCAACCTGCTGGCGCTGGTCCAGAGCAACCTCAAGCGCCTGCTCGGTTACTCCTCCATCGCCCACTTCGGCTACCTGCTGATCGCGGTGATCGCCAGCAAGGGCCTGGCCGTCGAGGCCATCGGTGTCTACCTGGCCACCTACACGCTCACCAGCCTGGGCGCCTTCGGGGTGATCACCCTGATGTCCACGCCCTACAGCGGCCGTGACTGCGACGCCCTGTACGAGTATCGCGGCCTATTCTGGCGCCGCCCGTATCTGACCGCCGTGCTGACCGTGATGATGCTGTCGCTGGCCGGTATCCCGCTGACCGCCGGCTTCATCGGCAAGTTCTACGTGATCGCCGCCGGCGTCGAGTCGCAGCAATGGTGGCTGCTCGCCTCCCTGGTGATCGGCAGCGCCATCGGCGTGTACTACTACCTGCGGGTGATGGTCGCGATGTTCCTGGTCGAACCCAACCTGCATCGCCACGACGCGCCGCTGCACTGGGCCCAGCGTACCGGCGGCATCATGCTGCTGTTCGTTGCGATCCTGGCCTTCGCCCTCGGCGTCTACCCGCAGCCGTTGCTGGACCTGGTCCAGCATGCCGGACTGGCCCTCGCCGGCTGATCCACAAGGCAATGAAAAACCCGGCTGCAATGCCGGGTTTTTTGTGTCTGTTCACCGTAGAAGCGAGCTCTGCCCGCGAACTCCAGCAGCGCAAGCGCTTCGCGAGCAGAGCTCCTACAACACCATCGCAGCCACCCAGCCAAAAGCCAGCAATGGCAGGTTGTAGTGCAGGAAGGTCGGTACCACGGTATCCCAGATGTGGTTGTGCTGGCCGTCGACGTTCAACCCGGCGGTCGGCCCGAGCGTCGAGTCGGAAGCCGGCGAGCCAGCATCGCCCAGCGCCCCGGCAGTGCCCACGATGCTGACGATGGCCAGCGGGCTGAAGCCCAGCTCCACCCCCAGCGGCACGAAGATAGCCGCGATGATCGGCACGGTGGAAAACGACGAACCGATGCCCATGGTCACCAGCAGGCCCACCAATAGCATCAACAGCGCACCGAGCGCCCTGCTGTTGCCGATCCAGGCTGCGGAAGTGTCCACCAGGGTCTTCACCTGACCGGTCGCCTTCATCACCTCGGCGAAGCCGGCCGCCGCAATCATGATGAAGCCGATCATCGCCATCATCTTCATGCCCTCGGTGAACAGGTCGTCGGCCTCGCGCCAACGCACCACTCCCGACAGGGAAAACAGCACGAAGCCGGCCAGCGCGCCGACGATCATCGAGTCCAGCCACAACTGCACGCCGAACGCGGTGACGACTGCCGCCCCGGCCACCAGCAGGGTGCGTGGTCGATAGCTGACGCTGACCTGCTCCACCTGCTCGATCCGCTCGAGATCGTAGTCGCGCTTCCGGCGATAGCTGAGCAACGCCAGCACCAGGCCACAGAGCATGCCGAGCGCCGGAATGGCCATCGCCTCGGTGACGTTCACACCGCTGACGTCCACTCCGCTGCGCACCACGTTGGCCAGCAGGATCTCGTTGAGGAAGATGTTGCCGAAGCCTACCGGCAGGAACATGTAGGGCGTGATCAGGCCGAAGGTGATGACGCAGGCTATCAGCCGGCGATCGATGCGCAGGCGGGCGAACACATACAGCAGCGGCGGGATCAGCAGAGGAATGAAGGCGATGTGGATCGGCAGGATGTTCTGCGACGAGATGGCCACCGCCAGGACCAGCAGGATCAGCAGTGCCTTCAGCATGCCGGAGCCCTGCCCGTTTCCTTTGCCCACCAGAACCAGCGCCTTGTCCGCCAGCGCATGCGCCAGTCCGGACTTGGCGATGGCGACGGCGAAGGCGCCGAGCAGCGCATAGGACAGCGCCACCGTGGCGCCACCGCCCAGGCCGTTGTTGAAGGCCTGCAAGGTATCCTCCAGCCCCAATCCACCCAGCAGACCACCGGCCAGTGCACCGACGATCAAGGCGATCACCACATGCACACGGCACAGGCTGAGCACCAACATGATGCCAATCGCCATCACGACTGCGTTCATTTCCCCACCTCCTGCCCTTCGGAGCGCCGGCCGAGCGGCGCAAAAAACCGCGTACTCTGCCCAACGCCCCGGACCCTGTCAAAGTCCGCCCGACGACCTTCGATGACACGACGCCTGGCTACGACCTCGTGTCATCGACCTACAGCCAAGCATGCTTCTTGCCTTCGTTCGTCACTGAGTGTCGGCAACCCGATCGGCCACGGAGCAAGACGTGGTCAAGAAAGACCGGAGCGTGCCGATAGAGGCTTGTAGTTGTCGAACTGAAGGTGTTCCTGATGCTTTCCAACCGTCTCTCCATCCAGTGGAAAATCAGCCTGTTGGCCGGACTCTGCCTGCTGGCCATCGTCACCCTGCTGGTAGCCGCATCGCTCTACCAGTCCAAACGCAGCGCCGAACTGGTCAAGGCTTCGAGCTCGCAGATGCTCGAGGAGGCCGCCCGGCAACGCATGCAAGCCCGTGGAGAAACCCAGGCCCTGCGCATCCAGCGCTATTTCATGGACGCCTATCAGTACGGCAAGGGCTTTTCCCGTCAGGTGCTGTTCCTCCGCGAGCAGGCGGAAAAGCGCTTCCTCGATGCCTATGACCTGCGCGAAGACCTGACCCGCCAGGTGCGCACCGCCCTGGAAGCCAACCCGTCGCTGCTCGGCCTCTACGTCGTATTCGAACCCAACGCCCTGGACGGCAAGGACGAACTGTTCGCCGACCAGGGCGAACTGGGCAGCAACGACAAAGGCCGTTTCGCGCTGTACTGGTCGCAAGGCATCCCTGGGCAACTGGAGAGCGAAGCCATGCCCGAGGAGATGCTCAACGACACCAGCACCGGGACCAACGGCATGGCCTACAACAGTTGGTACACCTGCCCGCGGGACAGCGGCACGACATGCCTGATCGATCCTTACCTCGACGACGTCAACGGTCAGTCCATCCTGATGACCAGCATCGCCTTCCCGCTGGAGAAGGATGGCAAGGTCATCGGCGTGATGGGGGTCGATATCAGCCTGGCCAGCCTCCAGCAGATCAGCCTGAAGGCCAACCAGGAGCTCTACCAGGGCCAGGGACACGTCAGCATCCTCAGCCCGGCAGGCTTCCTCGCCGGCCACAGCCGCGACGCCACCTTGCTCGGCAAGGCGGCCGGCAGCGCCTTCGCCGGACAGGACGGCGAACTGATCCGCCTGACCAGCCAGGGACACGCCCGGGTATTCGGCGACGACCAAATGTTGCGCGTGCTCGAACCGCTGCAGCCGATCCCCGAGGCCAAGCCGTGGAGCGTCTTGCTCGAAGTCCCCCAGCAGTTGTTGCACGAGCCGGCGCAGCGACTGGAGGACCAGTTGGACGAACGTCGACTCTCCGACAGCCTGGTCTCCCTGGGGCTTGGCCTGATCGCGGTGCTGGGCGGCCTGCTGCTGATGTGGCTGACCGCCCGTGGGGTGACCCGGCCGATCCTCAACGTGGCCGCAATGCTGCGCAACATCGCCAGCGGAGAAGGCGACCTGACCCGCCGCCTCGACTACGCGCGGCAAGATGAACTGGGCGAGTTGGCCGGCTGGTTCAACCGCTTCCTCGACAAGCTCCAGCCGATCATCGCCGACGTCAAACGCAGCGTGCAGGACGCCCGTGGCACCGCCGACCAGTCCGCCATCATCGCCAGCCAGACCAGCTCCGGCATGCAGCAGCAGTTCCGCGAAGTCGAGCAGGTGGCCACCGCCTCCAACGAAATGAGCGCCACCGCACAGGACGTCGCACGCAGCGCCGCCCAGGCCGCAGAAGCCGCTCGCGGTGCCGACCAGGCCACCCGCGAAGGGCTCGGCGTGATCGACCAGACCACCACCGCCATCGACAACCTGGCCCGCGACATGACCAGCGCCATGAGCCAGGTCGAGGGCCTGGCCGCCAGCAGCGAGCAGATCGGCTCGGTGCTCGAGGTGATCCGTGGTATCGCCGAACAGACCAACCTGCTGGCCCTCAACGCGGCCATCGAAGCAGCCCGGGCCGGCGAGGCCGGGCGCGGTTTCGCGGTGGTTGCGGACGAGGTGCGCAATCTGGCCAGGCGCACCCAGGATTCGGTGGAAGAGATCCGCCAGGTGATCGAGGGCCTGCAGAACGGCACCCGCGAGGTGGTCGGCTCGATGAACAACAGCCACCAGCAGGCGCAGAGCAGCGTGGCCCAGGTCGAGCAGGCGGTAGCGGCGCTGCGGCGTATCGGCGAAGCGGTGTCGGTGATCACCGACATGAACCTGCAGATCGCCAGCGCCGCCGAAGAACAGAGCGCGGTGGCCGAGGAGATCAACCGCAACGTCGCCACCATCCGCGACGTCACCGAATCGCTGTCCGGACAGGCCGACGAGTCGGCGCGGGTCAGCCAGTCGCTGAACAGCCTGGCCAACCACCAGCAGGGCCTGATGGATCAATTCCGCGTATAGTGGCAGCCTTCGCGGCCGGGCATTTCCCGCCCGGCCGCCAGCCGGCTCCGCCGGCCCTTCCCAACAGCGCTGGCGTCATTCGACCACCGGCCTGACGCACCACGAATTGTCGACTTTCTTGCGCAGCTATAGCCTGCGCGTCTCTGTATGAAGGGAACCTCGAGCATGCTGAATTTCGCCATCGTCGCCGGCTCCAGCCGCGCCAACAGCCAATCGTCCAAGATCGCCCGCTACCTGCGCCAACGCCTGATCGAACAGGGCCATACCCGGGAAGACCTCAGCCAGGTCATCGATCTCGGACAGAACCCGCTGCCCCTCTGGCCCGCCGAGCACGGCGGTCCCTGGAGCCAGTTCGCCGAAGTGCTGCAAACCGCCGATGCGGTGATCGTCATCGCCCCGGAATGGCACGGTATGGCCTGCCCGGCGATCAAGAACTTCTTCCTCTATGCGAGCAAGACCGAGCTGGCGCACAAGCCGGGCCTGCTGGTCGGCGTGTCCTCTGGCGTCGGCGGCGCCTACCCGATCAGCGAACTGCGCGCCTCCGGCTACAAGAACTGCCGCCTGTGCTACATCCCCGAGCACCTGATCGTCCGTCATGCGGAAAAGGTGCTGAACGAGGTCGAGGCCGCCAGCGAAGACGACGCCCGTCTGCGCGCGCGCATCGACTACGACCTGGATATCCTGGCCAAGTACGCCCAGGCCCTGAAACCGGTGCGTGCGTCCATCGACATGAGCAACCCGGCGTTCGCCAACGGCATGTAGGTGTCACTGGACTCCCGCATTCACGGGAGTGACGGGAAGCCCGGTATTTTTCCTGTCACCCCCGCGTTCGCGGGGGCCCAGAAACACCCAGCGGCAACTCGACACTCACCCGCAAGCCGTCCCACGGGCTGTCCTGCAACTGCAGGCGGCCCTGCCAGCTTTCCACGATATCGCGCACGATCCCCAGCCCCAGGCCATGCCCGGCGACCTGCTCATCCAGGCGCGCGCCCCGGCTGAGAATATCCTCGCGCTGCTCAGCACCGACGCCTGGCCCATCGTCGTCGACCAGTAGCAGGACCTCTGATTCGCCTGCTTCGATGCTCAAACGGACCTTGTGGCGCGCCCACTTGCAGGCGTTGTCCAGCAGGTTTCCGAGCAGTTCCAGCAAATCCTCGCGATCCCATGGCAGGCGCAGTCCCGGTGTTGCCTGCCAGTCCAGTTCGAGACCACGACCGTGGATCATCGCCAGGGTGGAGAACAGCCCGGGAAGTTCCTCGTCGCAATTGAAATGCGCCCCGGGCAATGCCTCGCCGGCCAGGCGGGCGCGTCCCAACTCCCGGCCCAGGCGCTGCTCGATCGAGACGAGTTGCTGCTGCAGGCTCTCGCGCAACTCGGGGTGATCCTTCAGTTCGTCGCGATCGGCCAGGCTAACCAGGACCGCCAGGGGTGTCTTCAAGGCATGGCCGAGATTGCCCAGGGCATTGCGTGAGCGCTTCAGCGTTTCCTCGGTATGGGCCAGCAGATGGTTGATCTGGCGGACCAGGGGCTCCAGCTCCACTGGAACCTCGGTGTCCAGGACCGAGCGCTGCCCCTGTTGCAACTGCTCGATCTGCTGGCGCGTCCGCTCCAGCGGCTGGAGCGCCCGGCGCACGATCAGGCGTTGCAGGAACAGGATCAGCAACAGCGCACTCCCCCCGACTCCCAGGACGATCCAGCGGAATTGGCGGATATTGCGCAGCACCGGGCTGTAGTCCCTGGCGACGCTGATCTTCATCTGCTCGCCAAACCTTCGGAAATCGGCACGGTAGACCAGCAGCAACTGGCCATGGGGCCCGTCGGCCAGGGTCTCCTGCAAACCGACGGTGGGCGGCGTCAGCAACTCGCGATCCCAGAGCGAGCGCGAGCGCCAACTCTGTGCGTCGAAATCGACCCGGAAATAGTGGCCGGAAAACGGGCGCTGGTAGCTGGCGACCAGCCGCTGGTCATCCAGTTGGATACCCTGCGGCCCGCGCACCATGGCCGCCAGCAGGCTTTCGGCCTCATAGCGCAAGGAGTCTTCCAGGTAGCGGCGCAGGCCGATGTCCGCCAGCCACAGGCTGGTCTGCGCCAGGGCCAGGCCCACCACCACGAGCACGCCGACGAGCCCCAGGCTCAGGCGACGCTGGATCGACCTCACCCAGCTACCCCATCGAAACGATACCCCTGTCCACGGCGCGTCTCGATCACCTCGCGCCCCAACTTGCGGCGCAGGTGGTTGACATGCACTTCGATGACATTGGAGTCGCGCTCGCTTTCGCCATCGTAGAGATGTTCGGCCAAGTGCGACTTGGAGAGGATCTGCCCCGGGTGCAGCATGAAATAGCGCAGCAGGCGAAACTCCGCCGCGGTGAGGTCAATCTCGTTTCCGTTGAGGCTGACGCATTGGCGGCTTTCGTCGAGCTGCAGGCCGGACGCTTCGAGGCGGGGCTGGTTGGCCACCCCGTGGGAGCGACGCAGCAGCGCCTGGATACGCAACTGCAGCTCCTCGGGATGGAAAGGCTTGGTCAGGTAATCGTCGGCGCCGGCCTTCAATCCATCGATACGCTCCGCCCAGGAGCCACGCGCGGTGAGGATCAGCACCGGCGTGGAGAGGCCGCCGCCACGCCATTCGCGCAGCACTTCGAGCCCTGGTTTTCCGGGCAGGCCGAGATCGAGAATGATCAGGTCATAAGGCTCGGTCGCGCCCTGGTAGGCAGCATCACGGCCATCGGCCAGCCAGTCCACCGCATAGCCCTGACGCCCCAGGCCGGCCAGCAATTCGTCGGCCAGGGGTACGTGGTCCTCCACCAGCAGCAAACGCATCTAGTCTTCCTCATCCTTCAGGATGCGCCCGTCGCGGGCATCCAACTCCAGCTCACGAACAACGCCAGAGGTCGTGAGCAGCTCCACCTCATAAACATAGATGCCATCTTCCTCTTCCAGCTCGACTTCCAGGAGGCGTGCTCCGGGGTAGCGGGCCATGGCAGCGGAAAGCAGTTGGTCGAAGGACTGGATGATACCCGCCTCACGCAGCTTGAGCGCTTCGTCCTGGTCCAGGTCACGGGCCTCGACGGAGAAGCTCAGCACCAGGAGCACGCATATCAGGGCCAAAATGCCGCTGTAGCGGGCAATCAGTTTCATCAGTCGTCCTGATGGTCCTTCAGGACCTGGCCATTGGTGGCATCCAGCTCAAGATCCCAATGCACGCCTTGAGGATCACGCAACTCCACCTGGTAGATGTAGCGGCCGTACTCCTGCTCCAGCTCGCTTTCGGTCACGGTCGCGCCCGGATGCCTGGCGATCGCCGCCGCATTGAGTTTTTCAAAGGATTGGATGGTACCCGCATCGCGCAGGCGCAAGGCTTCGTCCGGCCCCAGATCGTGCGCTTGCACGTTGGCGGCAATGGTGATGGCGGCCACGGCGAACAGGGTGCTCAATTTTTTCATGGGGGTAATCTCCTGCAGAACCTGTCTGTTGTCTACGGGAGCTACCTTAGCTTTCAGGACTTAATTCAAGCTGAATCGCCCACAAGTACCTCTATAATCGCAACCTCGTCTCACGGAGGTCGGCATGAGCGCCATTCACATCAAGTCCCCCGCCCTCACCCTCAAGGCTGGTCCTCGCGCCCTGCGACGCATCCGGGAACAGGGCCTGAATCCCGGCGATGTCGGCATCCTGCCCGGCGCCGCCGGCGGCCCCAAGGCCTTGGGCATCCAGGGGCTGGACCTGGCCCTGTTCGGCGACTGGCTGCCACGAGCGCCACGCGAGCGCTCGTTGATCGGCGCCTCCATCGGTTCCTGGCGCTTCGCCAGCGCATGCCTGCCGGATGCTGCAGCCGGCATCCGACTCCTCGGCGAACTCTATACCCAGCAACGCTTCGGCAAACGAGCCAGCATCTCCGAGGTTTCACGTAGCTGCAGCCGTATGCTGGACGACCTGCTCGCCGGCCAGGACGCCAGGATCCTGGCCAATCCGCACTACCGCCTGAACATCGTCGTGGTCAAGAGCCATGGCCTGCTGGCCGATGATCGCCGCGACCGCCTTGGTCTCGGACTTTCCTCGGTGATCGCCGACAACCTGATCGGACGCCCCCGGTTGTCCAGGCACTTCGAGCGGGTGATCCTGCACGATGCCCGCCGGAACCCACCGCTGGGCGAACTCAACGACTTCCCGTCCCGCTGCCTGCCGCTCGACACCGGCAACCTGCGCCATGCCCTGCTCGCCTCCGGCTCCATTCCAATGGTGATGGAGGGCGTTCGCGACATCCCGGGAGCAGGTGCAGGCACCTATCGGGACGGTGGGCTGCTCGACTATCACCTCGATCTCCCCTACAGCGGCAGCGACGTGGTGCTTTACCCACACTTCACCGACAAGGTCATCCCCGGCTGGTTCGACAAGGGCATTCCCTGGCGCCGTGGCGACAGCGGGCGCTTGCAGGATGTGGTGCTGATCGCTCCGTCGCGCGAATACCTGGCGAAGCTGCCACACGGCAAGCTGCCGGACCGCAAGGACTTCAAACGCTACCTGGGCGACGACGCGGGGCGGGAGCGCTATTGGCGCAAGGCCATGGATGAAAGCCGCAGGCTTGGTGACGAATTCCTCGAACTGGTCGAAAGCGGCAGCCTGGGCCAGCGCCTCCAGGCTCTCTGAATGCAAGTCTGGTAGACTGCGGGTTTCTTCCAGGCCGTCTTGCGGCCCCTAGACGAACGAGCGCAACACCGTGGAACTGTTCAAAGAATTCACCTTCGAAGCGGCACACCGCCTCCCCCATGTCCCTGCCGGACACAAGTGCGGCCGCCTGCATGGGCATTCCTTTCGCGCCGCTATCTATATCGAGGGTGAAGTCAATCCCCATACCGGCTGGATACGCGACTTCGCGGAGATCAAGGCAATCTTCAAGCCGCTGTACGAACAGCTCGATCACAACTACCTGAACGACATTCCCGGCCTGGAAAACCCGACCAGCGAAGTGCTCGCCAAGTGGATCTGGCAACAGCTCAAACCCCTGCTCCCCGAGCTTTCCCGAGTACGCATCCACGAAACCTGCACCAGTGGCTGCGAATACAAAGGCGACTGAGCCCTCCAATCAAGCCAACAAAAAGGCCACCGTTTCAGGTGGCCTTTTTGTTGGTAAGGCCTCGCCTTTGCCGCTTTCCAGCACGCAAGAG
Organism: Zestomonas carbonaria; assembly: GCF_904061905.1. Classification (GTDB taxonomy): domain Bacteria; phylum Pseudomonadota; class Gammaproteobacteria; order Pseudomonadales; family Pseudomonadaceae; genus Aquipseudomonas; species Aquipseudomonas carbonaria. The sequence goes on along the minus strand of NZ_CAJFCI010000075.1, from coordinate 119 downwards.
GACGGATCCCGGTTTTCCATCGCGCAAAGAGAAACCCCCGACCTGTTGCCAGGACGGGGGTTTCGGCATAGGAGCTTGACGATGACCTACTCTCACATGGGGAGACCCCACACTACCAT
>NZ_CAJFCI010000074.1 GCF_904061905.1 Zestomonas carbonaria | reverse complement strand
GATGACGTAATCGACGAGGCCGTTCAGGGCTTCGGGGCCTTGCACGCCGGCGGGGTAGCTCATGGCGATGCCGACATAGCGGCCCATGCTGGTGTCCTTCTTGGCGTCCGGCTTGAGGACGGTGAAGGCGTCACGATTGAAGCGTTCGAACGACTGCTCCAGGGTGAGGTTCGGTTGCTGCAGTTCCACGAACAGGTCCGGGTGCGTCCTGAAGAACTCCAGGCGATTGGCGTAGGACTCGAGCGCGATCCCCATGCGCTGCAGGGCGGCGTCGGGATTCAGTTTGTAGACCCCGCTCTGGTTCAGGGCATCCAGCTCCTTGATGGGCGTCGGGCGCAGGATGCTCTGCACCCGGTAGTAGGGGGTGGCAGTGAAGGCATACAGCGCGGCGATGGCCGAGACGGCCACGGCGCAGAAGAGGATGAGCAGCTTCTGTTGCCAGAGCGTGCGCGCCAGTTCAACCAGATCGATCTCGTCGTTCACCGGTTGGCGCAATAACTGTACCTGTCCATCCATGAAAGTCCCCTTTGCCCGGCAATCACTTTCGAGAATCAAAGAGCGCTCTTGAGAAACGCTCCCTTGGCCATTTCCGCATGAATGGACACGCTGGTTCCGGGAACCTGCAAGACATCGCTCGAATAGGTCCGGTTGCCCCACAACATGCAGAGGATCACAACAAGAACAAGACCCAGCAGCCGGAAAACATTACGCACGGGAAACTTCCTTGCCATCCACATAATGCAGGACTTGGCACAGCCAAGTTGATTGCGAAGTGCAGACATGCACTTTCAGACATGCATGAAAGATACTGACCAGATGAAATAGCAGTGACATTCCAGCCGTCAAGAAAATCGACTGCCCATAATGTTAACAATGGTCAACCGCTCAATCGGAGCCGGATGGCGTAGCCAATCAAGCGCCGTTACATAGAGAGCGGGAAACTTTCGACCACGAACAGTAACCGTCATTCAAGAATCTGAAGAATCTTTAAGAACCTGAACAAATGTTAATTACCCGTAGAAAAACCATGGACAAGGCTGACAACCTAGTCGCGAGCGGAACAACTTCGGCGCCTGCCTGGCAGTGACGCCACGGTGATTCCACTCCAGAACTTCAGATAGTTGTATTAGACACTTCGATGCAAATACACCATTACGATGGGCAAAGGATGCCACATCAAGGAGCGAAACCATGAAGCAACACGCAAAAGCCCTGGCTGTCGCGGCAATCATCACCGTGCCGGGAATTGCATTGGCTGCCAATACCATCACCTTCAATGGCGAAGTCACCGACCAGACCTGCCAGGCCGTGGTGAATGGTTCCACCGACCCGACCGTGGTCCTCGAAAGCGTACCTGCCAGTGCGCTGAATGGCGGCGTCGGCCGGACCACAGGCGAAACCACCTTCACCCTTCAGTTGACCGGCTGCTCGGCCCCGAGCGGTGCCGACGAGCATTTCACCACCCTCTTCCAGGCGACCAATCCGACCGGTTCCGGCCACCTGGCCAACACCGCAGCCTCCGGCGCCACCGGCGTGGCCCTGCAACTGCTCGACGCCCCGGCCGGCAATCCGGTGAACCTGGCCGGCGGTGCGGCCGTGGAAGCCGGCGACATCGTCCTCGCCGACGGCCAGACCGAAACCACCTACGACTACGCGGTGCAGTACGTTTCCGAAGCCGCCACCGTCACCCCCGGTCCGGTCCTCAGCTCGGTGACCTACACCCTGCGCTACGAGTGACCCTGCGCGGCACCCACGGGTGCCGCCCCTTTCCCCGACACTCCGGGTCCACGACCGGGCGCCCGACAGGCGTTCGCGTGGCTGCCCCCCCCGTCGACGAGGTGAACAGGATGATTGCCCAACGACGCTGCCCCAGCGGTGCGGCGACTCTCGCGCTCGGCCTGCTGTTTTCCACTCACGCCCTGTTGGCCGATGCCAGCGTGGTGGTTACCGGTACCCGGGTGATCTACCCCGGCGAAGCGCGCGAGAAGACCGTACAACTGACCAACAACGACACGTTTCCCAATGTGGTGCAGGCCTGGATCGATGTGAACGACCCTGCCTCCACCCCGGATCGGGCCGACGCGCCCTTTCTGATCAACCCCGCCGTCTCCCGCGTGGCCCCGGGCAGCGGCCAGACCCTGCGCATCGTCTACACCGGCCAGGGTCTGCCTCAGGACCGCGAATCCCTCTTCCACCTCAATGTGCTGCAGATTCCACCGCGCAACGAGGCCATGGCGGACCGCAACCAGATGCTGGTGATGCTGCGCAATCGCCTGAAGCTGTTCTATCGCCCCTCGGGCATCGCCGAATCTCCCGAACAACTGCCCGGCAAGCTGCGCTTCAGCCTGATTGGAAGCGCGGGCGACTGGCGTGTACGCGTGGAAAACCCGACTGGCTACTACGCCTCCTTCGGCAGCGCCAGCCTCAAGGTCGGCGGCCGCCAATGGGCGTTGCAATCCCGCATGGTCGAACCCCATGGCCAGACCGAATGGGCGCCGCAGACACCCGGAGCATTGCCCAGCGGCACGCCCCGCCTGCATGCCCTGCTGATCAACGACTACGGCGCGCGGGTGGACATTCACCATGACCTTCAACCTTGACTCACGCCGTGCCCCCACCGCGTCACTGGCCCTGGGCGGTCTGGCACTGGCGGCGAGCGTCCTGGCCCACGGCGAAACCGGCTACCACTTCGACGACCGACTGCTGCTGGGCTCCGACCTGGCCGGCGGCAGCCTGGAACGCTTCAATCGCGCCGACCACACCGATCCCGGCACCTACCAGGTCGATATCTACCTCAATGGCCAGTTCCGCAGCCGCGCGCCGGTGACCTTCCGCACCAGCGACCAGCGCGTCGAGCCCTGCTTCAGCGAGCGCTTCCTGCGTCGCAGCCTCGGCGCCCAGCCGGGACCGGTGCCGCTATCCGGCAATGACGACTGCCAGGGGCTGGCCATACGCCTGCCCGGTTCGACCTTCAGCCTCGACATGGCACGCCTGCGCCTTGACCTGTCGGTGCCACAGGCCCTGCTCGACATCAAGCCACGCGGCTACGTCAGCCCGGACGAATGGGACGCCGGCAGCAGCATGGCCTTCGTCAACTACGACGCCAACCTCTACCGCTCGGATTTCGATGGCAACAGCGGCGGCCGTTCGGACTACGGCTACCTGGGCCTGAACGGCGGTATCAACCTCGGCCTGTGGCGCTTGCGACACCAGTCGAACTACACCTACTCCGACTACAACGGGAGCAGCCATGGCGACTGGAACAGCATCCGCAGCTACGCCCAACGCGCCCTGCCAGGGCTGCGCAGCGAGCTGACGCTGGGCGAGAGCTACACCGAGGGCAACCTGTTCGGCAGCATGGGCTACCGGGGTCTGCGCCTGGCCACCGACGACCGCATGCTGCCCGACTCCCAGCGCCAGTACGCCCCCCTGGTGCGCGGCACCGCGACGACCAACGCACGGGTCGTGATCAGTCAGAACGGCAAGAAGATCCACGAAACCACGGTCGCTCCCGGCCCCTTCGTCATCAGCGACCTGTACGGCACCTCCTACGACGGCGACCTGGACGTCCAGGTGATCGAGGCGGACGGCAGCGAGTCGCGCTTCAGCGTGCCTTTCTCGGCGGTTCCCGAGTCGATGCGTCCGGGCCTGTCGCGCTACAGCGCCACCCTGGGGCAGGCACGCCAGTATGGCGACGGCGACGACCTGTTCGGCGACCTCACCTACCAGCACGGCCTAAGCAACGCGCTGACCGCCAACCTCGGCGCCCGCGTCGCGGAAGACTACCTGGCACTGCTCGGCGGCGGCGTACTGGCCACACCCTACGGTGCCTTCGGCCTCAACACCACGTTCTCCAGCGCCCGCGTGGAGGAAGACGAGCACGAACAAGGCTGGCGCATCGGCCTCAACTACAGCCGTACATTCCAGCCCACCAACACGATGCTGACCCTGGCCGGCTACCGCTACTCGACGGAAGGCTATCGCGACCTCGGCGACGTGCTCGGCTCGCGCACGGCGGCCGACCACGGCGAGCACTGGGACTCCAGCAACTACAAGCAACGCAACCAGTTCACCCTCCTGATCAACCAGGGGCTCGGCGGCTACGGCAACCTCTATCTGTCCGGTTCCACCAGCGATTACTACGATGGGAAGAACCGCGACACCCAGTTGCAGTTCGGCTACTCCAACACCTGGCGCCAGCTCAGCTACAACATCGCCTACTCGAGACAGGAAACCACTTGGTATCGCGGCGATCTCGTCCCGGTCGCCGGCGGGCCGCAACCGCCGTCGCCGATCGACCGCGAAGGCCGCAACCGCACAAACATCCTTACCCTCAACGTGTCGATGCCGCTGGGCTCCTCCAGTCGTGCCCCAACCCTCAGCGCCATGGCCGCCCGGCGTTCCGGCGACAGCAGCGGCACCAGCTACCAGACCGGCATCAACGGCACCCTCGGCGAAGACCGCACCCTCAGCTATGCGGTGGCCGCCGGGCATGACAGCGAGGGACAGGGCAGCAACTGGAACGGCAATCTGCAAAAGCAGACCGCCGTGGCCACGCTCAATGTCGGTTACGCCGAAAGCAGCGACTATCGCCAGGTCAACGGCGGCGTGCGCGGCGCGGCCGTGCTGCACGGCGGCGGCCTGACCCTCGGGCCCTACGTGGGCGATACCTTCGCCCTGGTCGAAGCCCGTGGCGCCAGCGGAGCCGGCGTGCGCGGCGGCCAGGGCGCGCGGATCGACGGCAATGGCTTCGCCGTGGTGCCATCGCTGTCGCCCTATCGCTACAACCCCATCAGCCTGGATCCACAGGGCATATCCGAGAACGCCGAGCTGATGGAGACCGAACGCAAGATCGCTCCCTACGCCGGCGCCAGCGTGCGTGTGGAGTTCAAGACCCTGACCGGCCACCCGCTGTTGATCCAGGCGCGCACGCCCGGGGGCACACCGTTGCCGCTGGGCGCCGACGTGTTCGACAGCCAGGGCGTGAACATCGGCATGGTCGGCCAGGGCAGCCAGGTCTATGCCCGCGCCGAGGGCGAACAGGGCCGGCTGCGCGTGCAGTGGGGCAACGCGCCGCAAGACAGTTGCCACTTGCCCTACGACCTCAAGAAGGCCCGGCGCGACCAGGTTCTGATCCGCCTGCAAGCCACCTGCACCCCCGCTTCCGCCCAGCGTTGAATCGAAGAGGCCATGATGCTCCGAACAGTCCAATTCCTGTCCCCGCTGCTAGCGCTGCTCCTGGCCCAGGATGCCTGGGCCACCTGCTACAAGGTCACCAGCGTCGGCAGCAGCACGACCACCTCCAATACCCAGATCCGCCCCGGCGAAGGCACCGCCGCCTCCTGGGCCGGAGCCTGCGATACCTGCAACGGCTCGCTCGGCCTGCCCAGTGTGATCAACGTCAGCGACCCGGGTTTCCAGCCCTACCCGACCCTGATCGCCAGCTCCGTGGCACCGCACACCCAGTACGGAGCCGCCGCCGGCTATGATCCGGAGCGGGTGTTCTTTCGCTGTGCGCCGGAGGATGCGGTCTACGAGATGTTCTCCACCAACGGCGACAACCTCTACAGCGGCTGGTACGACGGCGGCGACAGCGTCGGCAATTCCATCGGCCTGCAGGCCGCCTACCGCACAGCCTGGCCCAACGTCCTTCTGCGCCTGACCCACGTGGAGACCGGCCAATACTTCACCGACGTCTGGCGCGAGCGCCGGCTCAGCGGACTGGACATCGACTCGCGCGGCTTTCAGTTGGTCAAGGCGAAGAACCTCAGCGCTGTACGTACCGAACTGTTCAGCGCACCGCTGGAACCGACCCGCTACTACTCCCCCGGCACCCCATCGCAGATCTATGGCTACACCCAGCCGGCGGGCTACATCGCCATCAAGGGGCCTGGGCTGGATTACCCCACCGTCGGCCAGGCCCACATCGGCGGCAACTGGGGCGGCTGGCACCACTACTGGCCCGGGGCGATCGGCCTCTACAACCGCGTGACGCTCAAGCGCTATCCGACCTGCGTGGTGACCAACGTCACCCCACGGGTGGTGTTCCCGCCCATCTCCCTTGGCGAGGTCAATGCCGGCGCTTTCCGCGAGATGCCGTTCGAAGTGGCCTTCAAGTGCCAGAGTGGCGTGATCAACAGTGTCGCGGCGACGGGCACCGCACTGGGCATCAAGGTATCCGCGGGCGCGCTGGCGGCGTCCTCGGCGCTGGGCCTGGCCAACAGCAATGGCGGACTGGCCTACCTGGTCTCGGATAACTACGGCCAACCGGGGGTCGCGAAGGGCGTGGGCATCCGTCTGTACCGCAACAGCACCCCGATGAACCTGCTGGCCAGCGAGGACTCGGCCAACGGCAGCAACGCCCAGGCGCGCGGCTGGTATCCGGTGATCGGCGCGGCCTCCAACCCAACCGGCACGAACGGCGGCATCGCCCACTACAGCGAGATCTTCCGCGCGCGCCTGGAAAAGCTCTCGGTAGGCACCCAGCCCACGGCCACCCCGGGCCGCGTGGAAGCCACCGCCCAGGTGGTGATCCGTGTCCAGTGACCGACGACGCCTGCGCCTGGCGCTGGCTGGCCTGGGGTTGCTGTTCAGCCTCGACGTCCAGGCCGGCGTCACAGCCGAACGCACCCGGGTGATTTTCCACGAGGGCCAACGCGAAGCATCGCTGCTGCTGGTCAATCTCAACCCTTATCCGGTGGTTACCCAGGCCTGGATCGACGACGGCGCCCTGGACTCGACGCCGGAAACCGCACAGGCTCCGCTCCTGCCACTGCCGCCTCTGTTCCGCCTGGAGCCGGGCCAACAACGCAGCCTGCGCCTGCTGCCAACCGGCCAGGCGCTGCCGCGTGACCGCGAGACCCTGTACTGGCTGAACCTCTATGAAATTCCACCGCAGCCGAACGAGCCGCTGGAAGCTGGACAATCCCGGCTGACAGTCACACTGCGAACCCAGATGAAAGTCCTGTACCGCCCGCGCGACCTCTCTCCGAGGGCGGAGGAGGCCCCAACCCGGCTGGCCTTCAGCCTCGACGGCGACCAACTGCGGGTAGAGAACCCGACGCCCTACTTCGTCACCCTGGCCAGCCTTCAACTGCTCGACGGCAGCGACCGCCTGCAGATACCGGGCGAATTGCTCTCCCCCTTCTCGCAACAACCATTGCCCCTGCCCCACAGGCTTCCGGCAACCGCCAGCGACGAAATCCGCTTCACCTGGATCGACGACGACGGCAACAGCCAGGAAGGCCGGGCACGTCTGCACTGAGTGCCCGAGCAAAGACCTTCCCTTCTCAAGAACGCCAGGCAGCAGCCGGGTTGTCGCTAACGAGCGCCGCCATGACCGCCTCGGTGTCCGAGCCTCGTACGGGAATGGCGCCGGGTGTGACCACCCGTCCATCGAAACGCGGCGCCGGAGCGGCCTGCAGCAGACCGTCGCGCTGGAAGTAGACACCGCGCTCGACCAGGTGCGGATGCTGCGCGGCCTCGCGGGCGCTGAGCACCGGGGCGAAGCAGACGTCGGTGCCCTCGAACAGTTCGCACCACTGGTCGCGGGTCCGGGTGACGAATATTTCGGCCAGCCGGGCACGCAGTTCCGGCCAGTGCCGCACATCCCACTGCCTGGCGAAGCTCGGATCGTTTTCCAGCCCGAGCTTCCCCAGCAGTAGCGCGTAGAACTGCGGCTCCATCGAACCGAGGGTCACGTAGTGATCGTCGGCGCAACGGTAGGTGGCGTAGAAGTGCGAGCCGTCGTGGACGCTCTTGCCTCGTTCTTCCTGGATCAGGCCGAGGCGGCCAAGCGTCTGCATCAGTTGCATCATGTGCGCGGAACCGTCGACGATCGCCGCATCCACTACCGTGCCCTTGCCGGTGGCGCGGGCATTGAGGATGCCGGCCAGGATGCCCACCGCGAGATACAGCGCGCCACCACCGATGTCGCCAATCAGGGTAATGGGCGCCGACGGGGCCTCGCCCGCGGTCCCGCTGTGATGCAGGGCACCGGAGAGCGCGATGTAGTTGTTGTCGTGGCCGGCGGCATGCGCCAGCGGTCCCCGCTGTCCCCAACCGGTCATGCGCCCGTAGACCAGTCGGGGATTGCGTGCATGACAGGCGTCCGGCCCCAGCCCGAGGCGCTCCATCACGCCCGGCCGCATGCCCTCGATCAGGGCATCGGCGCCTTCGAGCAGCTTCAATATCGCTTCACGCCCTTCGGCGCTTTTCAGGTCGGCAACCACCGACCGCTTGCCGCGATTCATGGGGTTGGTGGCGGCATTCGACTCACCGGTGATCGATATCGACTCGGCACGCTCGACCGCGATGACCTCGGCACCGAGATCCGCCAGATGCATGGCGCAGAAGGGGCCGGGACCGATCCCGCAGATTTCGACGATCTTGATACCTGACAACATGGGAAATCATCCTCTCGTGAATCCAGCGCGTCCTTTCGACATCATTCGTTCGCCATGACCGGCCAGCGCTGGCTGATGGAGCCGGCCAGGCCCGGCACAGCGCCCACCGTCCCGGTACGGCGCCATCCAGGGACTGCAAAGATCAGTCCTGGGCGATCCACTCCATCGCGCGCTCGGCGATCATGATCGACGGCGCGTTGGTGTTGCCGCCGACCAGGGTCGGCATGATCGAGGCATCCACCACCCGCAGCCCCTGGATGCCGTGCACACGCAGTTGGCTGTCCACCACCGCGTTCTCGTCGTTACCCATCTTGCAGGTTCCCACCGGGTGGTAGACCGAGTCGGTGCGCCGTCGCAGCAGTTCGATCAGTTGCTCGTCGCTATCCAGCCCCGCGCTATACATGTCCTTCAGGGCGAAGCGGGACATCGGCGACTGCTCGCAGATCTCGCGCGTCATGCGGTACCCCTTGAGGATCGTTTGCACGTCGTCGTCGTGGGCCAGGAAGTTCGGGTCGATGCGCGGCGGTGCTGCGGGGTCGGCCGAGCGCAGGCCCAGGCTCCCGACGCTCTTCGGCCGCAGCACGCAGACGTGGCAACTGAATCCGTGCCCCCAGTGCAGCGTGCGGTTGTGGTTGTCGATGATGGCGACTACCGCATTCAGTTGGACGTCCGGGCGGGCCAGCTTCTCGTCGGTCTTGAGGAACCCGCCGCACTCGGCGAAGTTGCTGGCCAGCGGACCACGCTTGCTCACCACGTAACGGGTCAGCGCCGCGCCGAGCTTCAGGCTGCCGCGCAGCGAATAGCCCAGCAGGGAAGTGTCGGGGCTCTTGTAGCTGGCCACCACGTCCGGGTGGTCCTGCAGGTTCTGGCCGACACCGGGCAGCTCATGACGGACGGTGATGCCGTGCGGTTTCAGCTCCGACTCGGGACCGATGCCGGACAGCAGCAGCAGGTGCGGGCTGCCGAAGGCCCCCGCGCTCAGCAGCACCTCGCGACGCGCTTTCAGGGTGACCGAACTGCCCCTGATCCGCGCCTGGACTCCGACCGCCCGCTTGCCCTCCAGCACCACCCGCTCGGCAAGGGCGCCGGTCAGCACGACGAGGTTCCTGCGGGTCGCGCGGATCGGCCTGAGGAAGGCCGTGGCCGTGCTCCAGCGGCGGCCATCGCGGATGGTGGTGTCGTACTGGCCGATCCCCTCCTGCTCCGCGCCGTTGAAATCGTCGTTATAGCGATGGCCCGCGCATTGGCCGGACTCGATGAACGCCTCGGTGATGGCATGGGGCTCGATGCGTCCGACATAGAGTTCCCCCTGGTCGCCGTGGAACTCGCTCGCGCCGCGGTGGTACGTCTCGCTCTTGCGGAAGTACGGCAGCACGTCGGCGAACGACCAGCCTTCGTTACCCAGGGCAGCCCAGTCATCGAAGTCGTTGCGGTGCCCACGGATATAGATCATGCCGTTGATCGAACTGCTGCCGCCGAGCACCTTGCCGCGTGGCTGGTAGCCGATGCGCCCGCCCAGCCCCGGCTGTGGCACGGTCTGGAAAGCCCAGTTGACATGCCGGCTCGGCAGGATGGCGGCAATGCCGGCCGGCGCGTGAATCAGCGGAGAGCGATCCTCCGGCCCGGCTTCGAGCAGACAGACGGAAACGGCTGGGTCGGCGCTGAGGCGGTTGGCCAAGACGCAGCCGGCCGATCCGGCACCGACGATGATGTAATCGAACTCCATTGCGGGCTCCTGGTTATTGTATTGAGGTCGTGGAGATCAGCTCCGGGCGACCGGCGGCCCGGCGAAGGCCATGCGGACGTCGCCCATCAGGTACATCGGCTATCAACAGCCGGCAGCGCGCCTCGCGCTGCCCGCGAATAAAATGGCGGGAACAGGAGCTGGGGCCCGAGGATGACGACTCAGCATGCCAGCCGTGGAGCCTGTTCCCACCGAAACCAGCCCGTCCAGTGGGACAGGCGATCAAACACCACACCGGACGCTCCTCATCCACCCGATGTCCAACCCGGGTCGCCCGATCGGCACCACAACTTTCCGGAAGGTTGCATGTACCGGGCCGGACGTCACCGGAGGACTGCGGGGCCGGGTCGCTATACTCAAGCCACCTTGCCCCCATCGACGAAGAGCTGAAGTCAGCTTATGCCCGAAAGGTACCGCTTCCGATCCGACCGCACCCCTCCCTCCATGGGAGGGGGTGAGAGGGGGCGAGAGCGGGTGGAATGCCAGCCACGCGCCACCGACGACAACGCCCCAGGAAACCTGGAGGCAACGGACTGTTCCTATTCCCGGACAGGCTTGCGAAATACACTGAGTAGCTGCACACGCCTGCGATCTTCGAGCCGACCCGCCCCATGAAACGCGCCAACACCCTGCTGATCCGTACCAAATTGATGCCGCCACGCGTCGATGCCCGGTCGCTACAACGCGAGCGCCTGCTTGCCCAACTGGAGGCGGGCAAGGATTGCCGACTGGCACTGATCATCGGCCCGGCCGGCAGCGGCAAGACCACCCTGGCGGCCCAGTGGCGGCAACGCCTCATCGCCTCCGGCAATGCTGTCGGCTGGTACAACCTGGGTCCCGACGACGAGACGCTGTGGGCCGCCTACCTGGTAGCCAGCCTGGAAACCGCGGGCCTGGCGGTGACCGACGAAATGATCGGCCTGAGCGAACGCAACGACGGGCGTTCCCTGGAGGTCCTGCTGCCTCTGCTGGTGAACGCGCTGTACGAACATTCGCGGCCGCTGTACCTGTTCCTCGAAGACCTGCAGTTCCTTGCCGCCCTGCCGGCACTCGGGCTCATCCAGAAGTTGGTCGACCTGGCGCCGGACAACTTCCATCTGGTGATCAGTTCGCGTCAGCGTCCGGACCTCGACCTCATCGCCATCGGCATCAAGGGCCAGCTCATGCAGCTTGGCTTCTCGGAACTGCGCCTGACAGCCGAAGAACAGGCCGTCCTGCTGGCCCAGCAGGGGATCGGCGAGTTGTCCAAGGCGCAGCAACGGCGCTTGCACGAGATGACTGACGGCTGGGCCGCCGGCCTGCAACTGAGCGCCCTGTCGCTGAGGAATGGCGGCGATTTCGAACGCAGCCTCCAGGGCGGGTTCGGTGGCGCCATGGCCGCCGACCATCACAGCCTCGATGCCTATCTCGACGACTGCATCGCCCGCGTGCTGACCCCCGAGCAGATCGCCGTCATGGTCCGCATCTCGACCTGCCGGCGCTTCAACCGCGAGCTCTGCGCAGCGCTGACGGGCGACGTCCGGAGCAGCGAGGTGTTCGACGTCCTGCTCGAACAGAATCTGTTCCTGCTGCCGATCGACTTCGAAGGCAGCGTGCAGTGGTATCGCTTCCATCAGATGTTCGCCGGCTACCTGGGCAGGCTGCGCAGTCAGTTGCCGCCAGCGGAAATGAACCGGATCAACCGGACCGCCAGCCGCTGGTTCGCCGAGCAGGGCATGTATGTCGAGGCCATTCGCCATGCGCAGTACGCCGGAGACCTCAGCGGCAGCATCGAACTGCTCACCCGTGTGTCCCGACCGCTGATCGGCGAGGCCCATTTCGCCCAGCTCCTGCAGTTGGTCGACGTCCTGCCGCGCGATGCCTGGCGCCAGGAGATCGAGTTGCTGCTGTCGGTCGGCTGGGCCGAACTGACCTGCAACCGCCTGGATGGCTTCGAGCTGACGCTGGAGGCCGTTCGCGCTCATCCTGCGGTGGACAACCCGGAAGTGGCGGTCGAACTGCGTCTGCTGCGCGCCATGTACCTGATCAAGCGCGACGACACGGCGCAGGTCCTGGACCTGCTCGCACCGCTCCTCGAGCAGCCGCCCCAGCAGCGCAACTTCCATCTGCTGATGCTCTACACGCTCGCCGGCGTCGCCCTGCTCAAGGCCAACCATGCGGTCCAGGCCCGCGACCTGGCACACAACGCCCAGCGGCTCCTGACCCAGCAGCAGGGTGCACGCCCGCGCCCCTTCCTCGACGCCCTCTGCGGCCTCAGCTTCTATGTCCAGGGCGACCTGTACCAGGCGCAGCGCAACCTGGTAGCCACCCTGGGGCAGATCACCCGCGCGCCGTTGCTGGCCCAGGAGGCGGCAATCCTGGCCAAGGCCACTCTGGCCCTGACCTGCTACGGTCTGGACGACCTGGACGCCGCCGACGACTACGTCGAGGAATGCCTGGACGTCGCGGAGGTGCTGGGCACCATCGAATGCATCCTCTACACCTACCTCGCACGGGCGCAACTGCAATGTGCCGGCGGCATGCCGGATGCGGCCTTCGCCACGCTCGAGCGACTGGGCGAGATTGCCGAGGACACCAGCCTGGATCGGCTGCAGGCCTGGCGTTACGCGGAACAGGTGCGCATCGCCTGCCAGTGCGCGGACCTGCCACCGGCCCGGGAAGCCATGCGCCGCTTGCGCGCGCTGGCCGAGCCCTACGACAACCAACGCAACTGCGCCTGGGCCGAGATTCCCCTGATCACCGGCATGGCGGAAACGGCCCTGGCCCTCGCCGAAGGCGACTATCGGCGCGCGGCGGAACTGGGTGGGAGCTGGGCGCAGGCCTGCCTGGACGATGGCCTGCTGTTGCAGGCGACCGTGCAGCGCATCCGCGCCGCGATCGCCCATCTGGCGCTGGAGCAGCACGCCGAGGCCCGGCACCATGCCCAGGCGGCGTTGCGCGATGCCAGCGAATGCGGCATGAACCGCGTCTTCCTCGATGAGGGTGGAGCCGGCCTCCGCCTGCTGGAAACCCTGTCCATGGAGAATGGCCTCAGCTCGCGGGAGAAGGCCTATCTGCAGCGCTGCCTGGAGCGCGCCGCCAGCCCAGACAGCGCACCGGGGGAGACAGCGGAGGCCGGGAAGGAGCCGGCTGCCGGCCAGGGCATTCTCTCGCCGCGCGAACAGGAGATCGTCATGCTGCTGGCCCGCGCCCTGTCCACCAAGAGCGTCGCCCGGGAACTCAACCTCTCTCCCGGCACCGTCAAATGGCACCTGAAGAACGTCTTCAGCAAGCTCGGCGCCTTCTCCCGCGAGGATGCCGTGGCCAAGGCGCGCAACCTCGGGCTGCTGTCCTGACCACTACCCGTCCCGTTCCCGCATCGAGGCCCATCCCGCAGCCACGGCCAGCGGGCCTTGCAACGGCGTGCCGCCGAGCCTTATGCAAGGCAGGTATCGCCACGATGCGAAAGTCGCATTTGCGCAAGCTTCCGTCGGCCGCCGACCATTGCCGCTCGAGCGTCCGGCCTTCCCGCCAGGCGCAGTGATGCTCCCGGACAGCGGGATATCCATGCGAGAGAGACAGCGATGAAAAGGACAAGAACCTGGCTAGCCACATTGGCTTTGCTCACCAGCGCCTCGGCGGCCATGGCCGCCGACAAACCCAACATCCTGGTGATCTGGGGCGACGACATCGGCCAGAGCAACATCAGCGCCTACACCATGGGCGTGGTGGGTTACCGCACGCCGAACATCGACCGCATCGCCAAGGAAGGCATGCTCTTCACCGACTACTACGGCGAGCAGAGCTGCACCGCCGGGCGCGCGTCCTTCATCACCGGGCAGAGCGTGTACCGCACCGGACTATCCAAGGTAGGCCTGCCCGGCGCCGACCTCGGCCTGCGGGAAGAGGACCCGACCATCGCCGGCCTGCTCAAGGCCCGGGGCTACGCCACCGGCCAGTTCGGCAAGAACCACCTGGGCGACAAGAACGAGTTCCTGCCGACCAACCATGGCTTCGACGAATTCTTCGGCAACCTCTACCACCTCAACGCCGAGGAAGAACCGGAGCATTCGGACTATCCGAAGGACCCGGAATTCCGCAAGAAATTCGGTCCGCGCGGGGTCATCAAGTCATTTGCCGACGGCAAGGTGGAAGACACCGGCCCGCTGACCCGCAAGCGCATGGAAACCATCGACGAAGAGGTCACCAGCGCCGCCGTCGACTTCATGCAGCGCCAGGTCAAGGCCGACAAACCCTTCTTCGTCTGGTGGAACGCCACCCGCATGCACCTGCGCACCCATGTGAAGGACGCCAACCGCGGCAAGTCCGGCCAGGACGAATACGCCGACGGCATGGTCGAGCACGATGCCATGGTCGGCGATCTGCTCAAGGCCCTGGAAGACCTGGGCGTGGCCAAGAACACCATCGTCATCTACAGCACCGACAACGGCCCGCACATGAACTCCTGGCCGGACGCCGGGCAGACCCCGTTCCGGGGCGAGAAGAACACCAACTGGGAAGGCGGCTGGCGGGTCCCGGCCATGGTGCGCTGGCCCGAGCACGTCCCGGCGGGCAGTGTTTCCAACCAACTGATGCACCACATGGACTGGCTGCCGACCCTGCTGTCCGCGGCCGGAGCGCCGGACATCAAGGAGCAGTTGCTGAAAGGCGGCGTCAAGGCCATCGGCCGGACCTACAAGGTGCACCTGGACGGCTACGACATGCTGCCGCTGATCACCGGCAAGAGCGAACGCTCGCCCCGTGAGGAAGTGTTCTACTTCTCCGACGATGGCGACCTCACCGCCATGCGCTGGAACGACTGGAAGTTCGTCTTCGCCGAGCAGCGCGTACCCGGCACCCTGCAGGTCTGGGCCGAGCCCTTCGTCAAGCTGCGCGTCCCACTGATCTTCAACCTCCGCCGCGATCCCTACGAACGCGCCAACATCACCTCCAACACCTACTACGACTGGCTGATCGACCACGTCTTCCTGCTGGTGCCCGCCCAGCAGCAGGTCGGCAAGTTCCTGCAGACGTTCAAGGCCTTCCCGCCACGGCAGAAGCCCGCGAGCTTCTCCATCGACCAGGTGATGGAGCAGATGGAAGCGGCCGCAGCCAGGGCCAGCAGCCGCTGAAGGCCGCCAACGCCGGCGCGGCCCTCCGCGCCGGCGTGCCGTTCCCCCGGCTCGGCGATTCCACTCCCGGAATCCGGGGAGGAGGCGCGCAATCCCGCTGGCTACAGTTAGAGGAACGGCTCCCCAACGGAATACCGGCCATGCACGATTTGCGTCAACTACGACATTTTGTCGCCCTCGCCGAGCACTGCAACTTCGCCCGCGCAGCCGAGGCGGTAAACCTTTCCCAGCCCGCCCTGACCCGCAGCCTGCAAGCCCTTGAGCGCTCGCTGGACTGCCAGTTGCTGGACCGCTCGCCGCGCGGCGGCGTCAACCTCACCGAGCATGGGCGCCTGGTACTGCGCTACGCCCAGCGTCTGCTGGCCAGCGACCAGGAACTGAAGAACGCGGTGAGCCAACTGAGCAACCTGGAAAGCGGCGAACTCCACGTAGGAGCCGGCGCCTACCCGTCGGCCGGCCTGGTTCCCCGCGCGCTGGGCCGCCTGCTCGCACGCCATCCCCGCATCCGGCTGTTCCTGCAGGTCGACAACCGCCTGCAACTGCGCGACCACCTGCTGGGCAACCGTCTCGAACTCTATGTGGCGGACGTGCGCGAAGTGATCGACGACCCGCAACTGGCCATAACCCTTCTGCACAACTACCCGATCGTGATCTTCTGCCGTGCGCGGCATCCCGTGCTGCAGCAGGGCACACCGGAGGCGGGTGAACTCGGTCGCTACCCGCTGGCGGCGACCCATATTCCCGTCAAGGAAAGCATCATCCTCAGCCAGTTGAACGACCACCACCCTCCCCTCAGCGTCCAGTGCGACAACTTCCTCGCCCTGCACCGGCTGGTCTGCGAAAGCGACGCGCTGGGCCTGGCGCCTTGGGACGTGATCGCCGAGGACGTGCACGCCGGGCGCCTGGCCGTCCTCCCCCTGCCCAAGGAGCGACTCGATTTCAGCACCGCCTACGGAGTCGTCAGCCGCAGGGGCCAGAGCCTTTCTCCGGCCGCAGCCGCGCTGAAGGAGATCATCCTGGAAGCGGATGAACAGACCCATCGCCAGCTCTACCGATGATGCGGGCAACCTCCAGCCTCGAACGGCTGGGCGCCCGACGTCAGAGGACAACCCCATCGAGGCCGTCATGATCAATCCGCGAGAACGGATCCTTGAACTGGAACGCGCCATCGGCCAGGCCGTGCTGGGCCAGGCCGATGTCGTCCGCCAGGTCCTGCTGGGCCTGCTTGCCAATGGCCACCTGCTGCTCGAAGGCCTGCCCGGCCTGGCCAAGACCCGTACCGTCAAGGCCTTGAGCCGTTGCCTGGAAGCACGGATGTCGCGCATCCAGTTCACCCCCGACCTGCTGCCGTCGGATATCACCGGCGCCGAGATACTCCAGCAGGTGGACGGGCAGAACCAGATCAGGTTCCAGGCCGGGCCGCTGTTCGGCAACCTGATCCTCGCCGACGAGATCAATCGTGCCCCCGCCAAGGTCCAGGCCGCCCTGCTGGAAGCCATGGAGGAACGCCAGGTCACGGTTGCCGGGGTCAGCCACGGCATGCCCGAGCTGTTCATGGTGCTGGCGACCCAGAACCCCATCGAGCAGGAAGGCACCTACCCGCTGCCCGAAGCGCAGATGGACCGTTTCCTGATGAAGGTCCTGCTGGATTATCCGCACGCGCCGGACGAAACCCGCATGCTCCGCCTGCTGCGCCTGGAAGAACGGGCCGCGCCGACCGACTCGGCGGAGGGCGGCGATCGCCTGGCCCAGGCGGTCATCTTCAATGCGCGCCAGGAGATCGGCGCGCTGCATGTCTCCGAGGCCGTGGACCGCTACCTGGTCGATCTGGTCAACGCCACCCGCAGGCCAGCGAACCACGATGCCGACCTGGCCCGCTGGATCCAGGTCGGCGCCAGCCCGCGCGGCGGCATCGCCCTCGACCGGGTCGCCCGGGCCCATGCCTGGCTGGCGGGGAACGATTTCGTCTCGCCGGATGACGTACGTGCGGTAGTCCACCCGGTGCTGCGTCATCGCCTGATGCTGTCCTACGACGCGGTGGCCGATGGCGTGAGCACGGACCAGGTGCTCGACCGCCTGCTCGACAAGGTCGCCATTCCCGCCTAGGCCGCCAGCATGGATCACCACGACACCACCGGCCTGGTCCAGGTTTCCCTCGACCGGTTGATCGCCCTGGAGCGGCCGGCCCGGGGGCTGGACTTCCTGTCCCGCCAGCCCCGCTCCAGCATCCTCGCCGGGCAGCATGCCTCGCGCCTGCGCGGACGCGGGCTGAACTTCGACGAGTTGCGCCACTACCTGCCAGGCGACGACCTGCGCCGCCTCGACTGGCGTGCGTCGCTGCGCCACGGCAGGCCGTTCGTGCGCACCTTCAGCGAGGAGCGTGATCGTCCGGCGCTGGTCCTGGTGGACCAGCGCATGAACATGTACTTCGGCTCCAGGCGCAGCTTCAAATCGGCCATCGCAGCGGAACTGGGGGCCCTGGCCGCCTGGATCGCCTTTCAGGCAGGCGACCGGGTCGGCGGCATCGTGTTCGGCGACCAGGCGACCTCGCGCCTCCGTCCCCTGCGCAGCCGCAGGCAGGTCGAAGCCCTGTGTGCCGCCATCGCCAGCCACAACCGGACCCTGTGTGCCACGCAGCCGGAGATCGACAACGGCGCCCGCCTCGACGACATGCTCCAGGACTGCCTGGCCATGGCCGGCCACGACCATCTGATCTGCATCGTCAGCGACTTCGCCGGCGCCAGCCCGCGCACCCTGCAACTGCTGCGCCGGCTGTCCGCGCACAACGATGTGATCGCCATGCTGGTCTACGACCCGCTGGCCCTGGAACTGCCCACCCGGGGACGCCTGGTGGTCACCCAGGGCGAGCTGCAGGTCGCCCTGGAGGTCGGGCACCGGCAGGTTCGCCAGCCACTGGGCGAGTTCCTCCTCGGCCGCCTGAACGAGGTTGCCGGCCTGCTACGTCGCAGCCGGGTGCCGCTGCTGATGTTCAGCACGGGGCAAGGCGCCCTGGAGCAACTGCGCCAGGAACTGGGCCGCCTGCCGGGAGCCTCGCGATGAATGGGCATGAAGCACCTCGGCTCGACCAGCTCCGGGAACTGCCGCCGGTAGATCCCCTGGTCAGCTACTGGCCGCAAACCTGGGGCTGGCTGCTGGTGTTGCTTGTCCTGCTGGCCGGACTGGCATTCTGGGCGGGACGCCGCTGGCGTCGTTGGCGGCGCGACCGCTATCGGCGCGAAGCCCTGCTCCGCCTGGCCGAGCTGGAGCGGGCACTGGGCGACGAGCACGGCGGGCTGGCCGCCCTGCGGGAAATCCCGGAATTGCTCAAGCGCGTGGCGCTGTCGATGCCTGGCAGCCCGCCGGTGGCCGCGCTGGGTGGCGCCGACTGGCAAGGTTTCCTCGAACGCACCAGCCCAAGGCCGCTGCCGGCCAGGCTCGGTGAGCAACTGGCCACTCTCGCCTATGCCCCGGCGCCGACGGTCCAGGCCCTGGCCGACGACCTGCCGGCACTGCTCGGTGCCTGCCGCGACTGGATCGAGAACCACCATGTGGCAGATTGACTATCCCTGGCTGCTGCTGATGCTGCCGCTGCCCTGGCTGGGGTATCGCTACCTGGGCGAATACCGCGAGCCGCGCGATGCCCTGCGCGTCCCATTCTTCGCCGCCGTCAGCCGTGCCATCGGGCAGACGCCCGGCCGTTCCGGCCCACGCGGCAGCCGTGGCCAACTGCTGCTCAACCTGTCGCTCTGGATCCTGCTGGTGGTGGCCTGCGCCCGCCCCGTCCTGCTGGAGAAACCCATCGAGCGCCAGCAACCGGTACGCGACCTGCTGCTCGCCCTCGACATTTCCCAGTCGATGGAAACCACCGACTACACCGACGCCTCGGGTCGCCGCATCGATCGCCTGAGCGCGGTCAAGGGCGTGGTACGGGACTTCATCGCCAGGCGTCCGGATGATCGCCTCGGCCTGATCGTGTTCGGCACGGGCGCCTACCCGCAGGCGCCACCGACCCGCGACCACGCCAGCCTGAACCTGCTGCTGGAGGAGATCGGTATCGGCATGGCCGGCCCCAACACCGCCATCGGCGACGCCATTGGCCTGGCGGTCAAGCTGCTCGAAGGAGCCCGGGAAAAGGACAGGCTGCTGATCCTGCTCACCGACGGCAACGACACCGGCAGCGCCATCCCGCCCACGCGCGCGGCCAGGCTGGCCGCCGACGCGGGCATCCTGGTACACACCATCGCCATCGGCGACGCCAATGCCAGCGGTGACGCCAAGGTGGACCTGCAGGAACTGCGCGACATCGCCCGAGCCACCGGCGGCCGCTTCTTCCAGGCCGCGGACCGCGACGCCCTGGAGCAGGCCTATGCCACCCTCGACAGCCTCACCCCCCACCAGGTGAAGACCCTCGGCCATCAGCCCAAGCGCGACCTGTTCTGGATACCACTGGGCCTGGGGCTGATCCTGCTCGTCCTCTACCACGGACTGGCCGCCCTGCACCGCCAACCGGCCAGGACCGCTGCTCCGCGGCCCGGACAGGGAGGCTGACATGGACCTCGGCGCCTTCCACTTCCTCCGTCCGCTCTGGCTACTGCTGGTCCTGCCCGGCATCCTGCTGCCATATCTCTGGAAACGCCAGCGGAACGCCACCGGCGCGGCTGGAATCATCGCCCCGCACCTGCTCCCGTACCTGCTGGTCAGCCCCGCCGCCGGCCGCCGCCTGCATCCGGTGCACCTGCTCAGCGCCCTGCTGATCCTCGGCGGCCTGGCCACCGCAGGACCGACCTGGGAACAGGACCGCCCGGAGTTCCTCGACGACCGGGCCCCCTTGATCCTCGCCCTCGACCTGTCGGCCTCGATGGACTCCGACGATGTGCCGCCGACCCGCCTGGAAGCCGCCAAGCGCAAGCTGCACGACCTGGTCCAGCGCCGGGCGGGCGCCCGTACCGGGCTGATCGCCTACGCCGGCAGCGCCCACCTGGTGCTGCCGGTCACCGACGACCCGCATTTGCTGGACAGCTTCATCGAGGCCCTGTCCAGCGAGCTGATCGAAACGCCCGGCAAGGATGTGCCCGGCGTCATCGGCCTGGCCAGGCGCCTGCTGGCCGTCGAGCAGGGCCCGGGCACACTGGTCCTGGTCACCGATGGCGTCGACGCCGACCAGCTCCCCCGGATCGGTCCAGCCCTGGCCGGGGCTGCGCCACAGGTGCTGATCCTGGCGGTCGGTACACCGGCCTCGGCGCGCTTCGATGTGGAGGGCCTGGAGCGGCTCGCCGAAGCGGCCGACGCCCCGCTCGGCAGCCTGACACTGGACGACGACGACCTCGACTGGATCGAGTTGCATGCCCAGCGCCATTTCCAGGCGGGCGAAGACGACGGCGCACAACCGCACTGGAAGGACGCCGGCTACTGGCTGTGCTGGCCGCTGCTGGCGATCGCCTTCCTTTGCGTGCGGCGCGGCTGGAGCCTGCACTGGCTGGCCTGCCTGCTGCTGGCGACGAGCCTGGCGCCACTGTCGACGCCGGTTCACGCCGGCCCGCTGGCGGACGCGTTCTTCACACCGGACCAGCAAGGTCGCTGGGCGTTCGAGCGGGGCGACTTCCAGCGCGCCCGGGAGGCCTTCCGCGATCCTTACTGGAAAGGCCTGGCGGCCTACCGGGCCGTCGACTACCAGGCCGCGGCGGACAGTTTCGCCCAGGCCGAGGGCGCGCATGCCAGCTTCTACCTCGGCAACAGCTATGCCCGTCTGTACAAACTGACCGAGGCGATCAGCGCCTACCAGCGGGCCCTGGAACTGCAACCGGTGTTTCCCGAGGCCCGCGCCAACCTGCGACTGGTCACCGCCCTGCGCAAGGACCTCGAGGAACAACGGCAGGCGGCGCCTGAAATGGCGCCGGACAAGATCGAGTTCGAGCAGGGCGCCGACAAGGGCAAGGAAACCTCCATGCCCGCGCAGCAGGCCACTTCGGATGAACTCTGGCTGCGCAACCTGAACACCTCGCCCGCACAGTTCCTCAAGCAGAAATTCCGCCTGCAGCAGGCCGCCCGAAACGACACCGGGGAACAGCCGTGAAGACGCTGCAGGTGTGGCTGGTGTGGCTGGCCTGCCTGGCGCCCCTCGCCGCGCTGGGCGACGAACTCGTCGTGCGGGTCGAAACCCGCCTGGTTCCGGCCGCGACGGTGCCGGTCGGCGGTACGCTGCGCCTCGAGGTCGACCTGTTGGTGGACACCTGGTTCACCGCCCCGCCGCAACTGCCGGAACTGGAACTGGCCGACGCAGCGGTGACTTCCCCGCGCGGCCGCGCGGATCACCTGAGCGAACGGCGTGACGGGAAGAACCTCTTCGGCCTGCGCTTCACCTACCTGATCATCCCGGACAAGGCCCGGCGCTTCGACATACCGGCACTGGCCATCCAGGTCAGCCCCGGCCAGGCCGCCGGCCCTCTCAGGGTCCACAGCCAGCCACTCGGCTTCGTCGCCCACCCGCTGCCGGGAACGGATCCGCAGCGGCCACCGCTGGTGGCCCGGACGGTCACCCTCGACCAACGTATCCTCCGTTCCCACGATCCCCTGCGGGTCGGCGACAGCGTCACCCGGGAACTGCGGATGATCGCCATGGGTGCCCAGGCGGCGCGGCTTCCCGCCCCGGAGGCGGCGCATATCGAGGGGCTCAAGCACTACCGTGGGGCCCCCCGGCTACACCCCGTGGATGATGGTCGCGGCGATCTTCTCGGCGCACAACGCCTGGACAGCCTCAGCTACGTGGTGGAGCGCCCGGGCCGCTACCGACTGCCGGCCATCGAGCTGCAGTGGTGGGACCAGGATGCCAGCCAACTGCGCCGCGTATCGGCGGAAGCCGTCGAGTTCGAGGTCGAAGCACCCGCCGCCTACCAGGCCGCCTTCGATATCTCCGAAGACCTCCAGCGACTCGGCCGGCATGCCCGCTGGCAACTCGCTCGGCACTGGCTCCTGCTGGCCGGAATGCTCCTGCTGGGCGTAGGCCTCGTCGTCTTCGCGCGTCAGCGGTTTCTCGCCGCGCTCGACACCCTGGGCCGCTACTGCAAGGCCCGGCAGGCAGCCTGGCATGCCTCGGCGGCATTCGCCTGGCGCCAGGTGCCGGGACAACTCACCCGGCAGCCGGCACGACTGGATGCCCTGTACCTGTGGGTTCGACGCCGCTGCGGCTCGGTCACCCTGAACGGGCTTTCCGGCAAGGTCTCCGCCGACCTCGCCGCGCAACTGCGAACATTCCTGAAATCCCGCTATGGCCAGGAGCCTCAGAACGGCGCGGACCTCTCCACGCTGCGGCGGCTCCTGCCGAAACTGCGTCGGGAAACCTCCGCGCAAGGCCTGCGCCTGGTCGTCAGGCCAGGATTGAAACCACTTTACCCACCGTTCCCCCCCAAGAGGACAAACCAATGAGCCCATCCCCCCTCCTCCGTGTTCACTGGTGGCTGTACCTGCTGCTGGTGCTGCCGTTCCTGGCCCAGGCGGCCGATCCACTGCCCTCATGGAGCGATGGGCCCTCCAGGCACGCGATCATGACCTTCGTCGGAGAAGTGACCAGCGAGGGCTCCAAAGGCTTCGTCCCGCCCGCCGAGCGCATCGCCGTGTTCGACAACGACGGCACCCTGTGGAGCGAACAGCCGCTGTACATCCAGTTGGCGTTCGCCATGGACGAGGTCAAGCGCCTGGCTCCGCAGCATCCCGAATGGAAGGAACAGCAGCCGTTCAAGGCCGTGCTGGAAAACGACCTCAAGACCCTGTTCGAGAGCGGCATGCCGGGCCTGCTCGAGGTGGTCAGCGCCACCCATGCCGGCCTGGACACCGATGCCCTGCTCGGCAATGCCCGGGCCTGGCTGGCCAGGGCCGTGCATCCCAGGACCCACAGGCCCTACACCGAGATGGTCTACCAGCCGATGCTGGAGCTGCTCGACTACCTGCGCGCCAATGGTTTCAAGACCTACATAGTGTCCGGTGGCGACGTGGTCTTCATGCGGGCCTTCGCCGAGGAGGTCTACGGCATTCCGCCGGAACAGGTGATCGGCACCCACTACCTTTCCCGCTTCCAGGACCAGGGCGGCCGCCTGTCGGTCCTGCGTACCCCGCAACTGGCCCATAACAACGATGGTCCGGGCAAGGTGGAAAGCATCGAGCTGATCATCGGCCGCCGACCGCTGTTCGCCTTCGGCAACTCCGACGGCGACCTGCAGATGCTGCAATGGACCGCCGCCGGCAGCGGCAAGCGCTTCGCGGGCCTGGTCCATCACACCGACGCCCAGCGTGAAACCGCCTACGACCGCGACTCCAGTATCGGCCACCTGGACAAGGCGCTGGACATCGCCAAGGCTGACGGCTGGACCGTGGTCGACATGGCGGCGGAATGGCGCCAGGTCTTTCCCTTCTCGCCCACCACGAGCGGGCAGTAAGGTTTGCTCCCTCCCCTAGAAGCGCCGGCGATGATGTCCTTGTACTCAACCGAGGTGCGCACGTCGGCCGCGCTTCCGATGGGGCAGCTCCATGCCACCCGGTCGGAGAAGACGAAAAAAATCCCGGGAGAAGCTGACCTCCCGGGATTGGAGAGTGGTCCGTGGACCACGAGCGCTCACACTACTTCGTTGCCTGACGCCGGCCCTGCGCCGGCCGCACCAGCCAGGCGGCCAGCGCGGGCAACAGGAGGATGGCGCCGAACACGTTGACCAGGAACATGAAGGCCAGCAGCACGCCCATGTCCGCCTGGAACTTGAGGGTGGAGAACAGCCAGGTACTGACGGAAATGGTCATGGTCACCGCGGTGAACAGCGAGGCAGTGCCGCGTTGCTTCAAGGCTTCGACGAAGGCGGCGCGCAGATCCAGGTGGCGCGAGTGCATCTCGTGGCGGATACGCTCGAAGAGGTAGATGCCGTAGTCCACGCCGACTCCGACCCCCAGTGCCACTACCGGCAGCGTATTGACCTTGAGGCCGATGCCGAGCAACGCCATCAGCGCGTTGCACAGCACGGTCACCAACGCCAGCGGCAGGATGATGCAGAGGGTGATGCGCAGCGAGCGGAAGCTCAACAGGCAGAGCAGCGTCACCGAGGCGAACAGCGCCAGGTTGACCCACTTGTCCGCCGCGGCCACCGCCTCGTTGGTGGCGGCCATGACGCCGACGTTGCCGCTGGCCAACTGGAAGCGCAGGTGCTCGCTGTCGTTGTCCGCCTTGAACGCCTTGATCCGCTGGATGATGTGGTCGATGGTCGACGCCTGATGGTCCTCGGTGTACAGCGAGATCGGCATGGCGGTACAGGTCGAGTTCATCAGTTCGTTGCCGAGACGGGTGGCGAAACCCACGCCCTGGGCGATCTGCGCCCGCTCCTCGGGGATCGCGCGCCACTTGACGAAGGTCTCCGCGTAGCCCTGGGTGACCTGCCCGACGAAACCCGCCAGGCCGCGCACGGTGCCGACGCCGTCGGTCTGCTTCATGGCGAACTCGAAGTCCTCGACCTTGCCCAGCACCTCGCGGTCGACGCAGGGCGAGTCGCTGCCGTTGGCTTCCACCACCACCTGCAGCAGGTCGACGCCGATGGCGAAGTGGCGGGTGATCATGGCCACGTCCTGGTTGTAGCGCGAGTCGGCGCGCAGCTCCGGCACGCCCTCGCCCATGTCGCCGACCTTGAGCTGGCCAGCCTTCCACAGGCCGAGGCCGAGCAGCAGCACGGCGAACAGGATCACCGCCGTGCCGCCCTTGCGGGTGGCCAGCGGGCCGAGGCGTTCCCACAGCCAGTCGCCGGCGGTTTCCTTGCCCTTCAGGCTCGCCGCGTCCCGGGCCGAGAAGTGCATGTAGGACAGCAGGATCGGCAGCAGCAGCTTGTTGGTGAGGATCATCAGGCTGACCCCCAGGGTGGCGGTGATGGCCAGCTCACGGACCATCTCGATCTGCACGAAGGCGATCACCAGGAAGCCCAGGGCGTTGGCCAGCAGCGCCATGGCGCCGGGGATGAACAGCTTCTGGAAGCAGTTGCGCGAAGCGGTCAACCCGTCGTGGCCGTGCAGGGTTTCCAGCCGCCAGGCGTTGGTCATCTGCACCGCATGGGATACGCCGATGGAGAAGATCAGGAACGGCACGAGGATCGACATGGGGTCCAGCGCCAACCCCAGCAGCGGCAACAGACCGAGCAGCCAGACCACCGGCACCAACGCGCAGATCAGCGCCCAGGCCGTGAGCATGCGCGAGCCGGAGTACCAGTAGAGCAGCAGCGCGGTGACCAGGAAGGCCAGGCCGAAGAACAGCAGCACGCCCGCCGAGCCGTCGGCGATATCGCCCACCGACTTGGCGAAACCGATGATGTGGACGCTGACGCCATCCTTCTCGTGCTTGGCGCGGACCGCCTCCAGGGCACGTCCCACCTGTTGCAGGTCGAGCCGCGCGCCGGTCTCCGGGTCGAATTCCTGCAGGTTGGCGACGACCATGGCGGCGCTTAGGTCGTTGGCGACGATGCGGCCGATCCAGTCGGACTTCAGCACGTTCTCGCGCACGATCTTGAGCTGCTCGGGCGTGCCGCTGAAATCGCCGGACACGATGTTGCCGCCACGGAAACCGTCTTCCATCACTTCGTTGTAACGGACGTTGGCGGTGAACAGGGACGTGACCGAACTGCGCTCCACGCCCTTGACGTAGAACACCTCCTCGGTGACCTCGCGCAGGCTTTGCATGAACGCCGGCGTGAAGATATCGCCCTTCTCGCTCTTCAGCGCCACCAGCACCTTGTTGGCGCCGCCGAACTGCTCCTGGTACTTGAGGAAGGACTGCATGTATTCATGCTGGAGGGGGATCATCTTCGAGAATCCCGCCTCCACCCGTAGCCGGGTGGCGCTGAAGGTGAACAGCAGCGTCAGAAGGATGAAGAAGACCAGCAGCGGCCGACGGAAATGGAAGATCCAGTACGACACCCGGCCGACCAGGCCACGGGAAAAATGCTGGCGGTCGAGCAACCTGCCTTCTAGATCGTGCTCCAGACCACGACTGTCTTGGTAATGGCTCATATCAACCTCAATTCGCTGCCGCTGATGTCAGGCTCAGCGCCTGTATTCCGCTGTCGCCCACCGCAAGC
Source organism: Zestomonas carbonaria (assembly GCF_904061905.1). GTDB lineage: Bacteria > Pseudomonadota > Gammaproteobacteria > Pseudomonadales > Pseudomonadaceae > Aquipseudomonas > Aquipseudomonas carbonaria. The sequence continues at coordinate 34,117 of NZ_CAJFCI010000074.1, read as the reverse complement.
ACGCCCTCCATCACGGCCGCTACCTGGGCGAGGCTGCCGCGGGCCGCCTTGCCCAGGACGAAGCTGCGCCCATCGTCGCCGCTGATCGCCAGCATGCCTGCGTTGCCCACCAGCACGATGCGGCCGTCCGGCAGAACCTGGCCGCCCTGCAGGGCCACCCTGGTGTCCAGCGGCACCGGCACCCAACTGGCCCCCGCATCGGTCGAGCGGTAGAGGCTGCCACGCATGCCGAAGGCCAGGAGCGTGCCGCCGGGGGTCGCCAGGCCACCGAAGAAGGAACCTTCATAGGGGGACTCCAACTGCTCCCAACTGGCGCCGAGATCGGCGGAACGCAACAGGGTTCCGGACTCGCCGAACAGGAACAGGTGGTCGCCGGCCCTGAGTACCTTGGCGATGTGCCGGTCGAAGTCCTCGTTCAGGATCTGCCGCCGCGTCCAACTGAGGCCGCCGTCGAGCGACTCCAGGTAATGTCCGAAGGATCCGTAGGCCACGAAGCGTCGGTCACCCAGGTAGGTCACGCCGAGCAGGGCGTCGCGCCCGATGCCGTCGAGGGGAATGGCAGTCCAGGTCGCGCCACCGTCAGCGGTACGCAACAGGGTGGCGCCATGGCCGACGGCCACGCCGACCTGGTCGTCGCCGAAGGCCAGCCCGGTCAGGGTACGATCCGCCGGTGTGCGCACGGCCTCCCAATCAGCGCCGTCGTTGTCCGAGCGGAGTATCCAGCCGTGCTCACCGGCACTGAACAACTGCGAACCGGCTCGCTGGATATCGAGCAGGATGATGCGATCCACCTTGAGCGGTTCCCCGGCCGAAGCGGATGCCTCGGCCCGAAACCCGGCCACCATGATGAACGCCGCCCACAGCAATGCATGAGTCGGCTTGCCGAAACGGGTCATTGGCTGTTCCTTTCCTGTTATTGGAAGGGCGGCCACGATGGGCCGCCGTCAGGTGCAACGTACTCAGTGGCCGGCTCGGCGCAGGGCGTCCGGCTGGAACTCGGCCTGGCGCCCCTTGACGTCGAACTTCCAGGGCTTCTTGACCTCGTTGTCCAGGCCGGCCACCAGATAGTTGCCGTTGGACAGGTCGTGCCAGATGTTGGCGCGATACCAGGGCAGGCCGGCGTCGTAGAACTGGATCAGCGGATGCACGCCGACACGCCACAGTTGACCACGGGTGTCGTAGGCATCCTCTTCCAGCACGGTCCAACTGTCTTCGTCGAGGAACATCACGCGCTTGCCGTAGATGTGCTTCTGGCCGGTCTTCAGGGTGCCTTCGACCACCCAGACGCGGTGCAGCTCATAACGCATCAGGTCGGCGTTGATGGTGCCCTTCTGCAGGATGTCGGCGTACTTCAGCGACTTGTCCGAGAGCTTGTAGGCGTTGTACGGCACATAGAGCTCCTGCTTGCCCACCAGCTTCCACTCGTAGCGGTCCGGTGCGCCGTTGTAGCCGTCGTACTGGTCGGTCACGCGCATGCTCTCGGTGCCGTCGCTGACGTTGTCGTAGGCCAGGTCGGGCGCACGGCGCACACGTCGCGCGCCGGAGTTGTAGATCCACGCCGAACGCGCCTCCTTGACCTGGTCCACCGGCTCCTTGACCAGATACACGGTGCCCTGCAGGGTCGCCGGTTCGAGGAAGTAGCCGAGGATGTTGAACAGGCGGTTGTCCTCGCGACGATCCATGTTCTGGTCGTAGACACGGTACTCGCGGAAACCCACCTTGTACGAGTCGCCACCACTGCGCACCGGGAACCAGTGGTAGGTGCGGTCCAGGCCGCCCCCCATATAGCGCACCAGGTGGTTCCAGATCGCCTCCTGGCCATTCTTCGGGATCGGGAAGGGAATGTTGGAACCGTTCAGGTTGCTCAGGCCAAAACCCTGCAGCTCCACCTGGGTGGCCTGGGCCTTGGCCGTGTCGGTGACGGCGGTGGGCAGCGCGGCGGTACGCCGGGTCTGGTAGACCGGCATCCTGAAGTTGTCGTACTTCTTCAGCAGCGCCAGGGTGCCGGGGGTCAGTTTGTCCTTGTACTGCTCGGCATTGGCCGCACTGATCACCACCTGGGGCTTGTCCTCCGGGAAGGGGTCCACATACCCCATGGCCGGAGTCCAGCCGGCCGGCGGTTCAGTGAGGCCACCGTCCCAGGCCGGGATACTGCCATCGGCATTGCCGGCCTTCTCGGCCCCGACAGGCGTCAGGTCATTCCCCAGCCGCGCTGCCTCTTCGGGGGTCAGCTTGGCCCAGGCATTGCCGGCGCTGGCCATCATCGTAACCACCAGGGCCAGGGCCAGGGGGCTGCGGCGCATCGTTATTGTTTTCATGCCGGTTTCCTCATCAGAACTTGTAGCTGTAGTTGACCGAGTAGTAGTCACGGTCACGCAGCGGGTCGTATTCGGCGTCGTTGTTGAAGGTGACGTAGTTGAACTCCAGGCTGTGCTTCTTCAGGTAGTCGAAGCGCACCCCGGTGCCGACGGTGAAGCGGCCCTCGTTGAACTGGCCATCCAGCGACACGCCATCGATGTCCTGGCCGATGAACAGGCTCGGGTAGGTGGCGACGCCGATGCCGAACAGGTCCGGGTACTCCAGTTGGCCGCGCACGCGGTAGCCCCAGGCGAAGTCGGTGATGTAGCCCTGGTCCTTGCAGCCGGACGGCTGCGGGTTGCGGGCGCCGCAAGTGTTGCCGCCGTAGGTTGGGTGGGAGCCGTTGCCGAATATGAAGGCGCGGCCATAGCGGATGTCGTCGTCGCCCTGGGGTACGTCGTTCCACTGGAAGGCGATCTCGGCGGCCACCTGCAGGCTGGACGCGCCCAGCACGTTGGAGAACAGGTTGATGCCGTTGATCTGCAGTTGGGTCTTCTCGAAGCGATCATAGCCACGCAGGTAGGCGTCCTGGCCCAGCGCGACGGCCTGCGCGCCCACCGGTCCCACGCCCTGCAGGACGGCGGCAAGCACGTCGTTGCCGTTGCGCTGTACCGGAACGTTCGGCGAGTAGCTCAGTTCGGCACCGACCGACCAGCCGGCCAGGGTGGTGGCGGCGCTGAGGCCGTACAGCCGGATGTTCTCCGGATACTCCCAGAAGGCGCTCGTGGAGGTGGCGCCGAACGGCAGGTCCTGGTGCAGTTGGATCGGGTTGATGAACGGTGCCCCGCGCCCCGCCACGCCCACCGGGATGGCGCCCCAGTTGCCGCTCTGCGCCGAGACGTTCGGCGTGCGCGCATGGATGTTCATGGCGTAGAGGCCGACCTCGGTGTCGATCGACTCGACCAGGTAACGCAGTGCCAGGCCCCATTGCCCCGAGTCCTTGGCGTCCTTGCCCTTGGACAGGGGCAGGCTGGAACCGCTGCGGAAGCCCACCGGGTTGCTCACGTTGGGCAGGGAGGTAGCCATGGTGCAACCACCCGGGTGGGTGGAGATGATGGTCTCGGTGACCGACCAGTAGTTGCCACAGCCCTCGATGGCGGTGGGCTCCCACTTGAACTGGTAGAAGGCCTCCAGGGACAGCCCTTCGCTGAGGCCGAAGTTGCCGGAGATCATCCACACCGGCAGCAGCGCTTCCTTGATCTCGGTGCCAGGACGACGCAGGGACGGCACATCCAGCGGGTTGATCTGGTTGACACCCTGGACGAACAGGCTCTCGCCCCAGTTCACCACCTGGCGGCCGAGACGCACCTGCAACGGGCGATCGGCCAGGTAGTAGGTGTCGTAGACATAGGCATCGAGCAGGAACACGCCCTTGTTCTTCTGCAGGTCCTCGAAACCATCGTCGGACAGCGGCTTGCGCCGGTAACCGTTGGCCTGGTTGCCGAAGTACACGTCTTCATCTTCCAGGGCCTGGTCGTACCAGCCCTTGATGCGCAGCAACCCGCCCATCTCGCCCTTGCTCATCTCGAACTCGGTGAGGATCTTGGCAATGGTGGAAAAGCGGTCGCCACGATCGTAGTTGAGGTTGCCTCCATCGGTGTTGGAGCCACCGAGCCCGTCGTTCTTGCCGATCACCTGGCCGTCGAGGCGGCTGTACAACTCGTTGTCGCGCGCCTCGGCGCGCCAACTGCTGCCCAGCGACAGCGTGGTGTCCAGGCTCCCGGACCAGCCGCTCTCGGTTTCGAAATTGAATGCCTGGGCATATCCGGCGGTGCCGCCGAGCATGCCCAACAGGACGGCCCGGCCCAGCGCGTGGCGGGCGAAGCCGGCTTGTGCAGAAGTTATTCTTGTCATTGTGTACTTCCCTTGATGGACCCGATTCGTTGGGGGAGCTGCCAACCCCGTCCTCGGCGAGCGGCCCCTCCCTGACGATCCGGAGCCGGTGGTGGTTGGCAGGGTTAGTAAACTGCTCCGCGCCCGACTTGCCCCCTCCCAACGAGAGAGGGGGCGAAGGGGTGGTGAATGTGGCGGGCTGCCCGCAGTAGCCGTTGCCAGGGGCTCGCCATCGGGCCAGGGAGCGTGCAGGGGCGCCATTCGCTGGCAAGCCAGCCTCTACGGATTCCCCGCGACGTCGAAGGCAGACATGGAGCCGGCCACGACGCCAGCCGGACGGGTGCCAGGAGGGAAAGCGCGAAAAGCGGGCCGCAGCCCGCTCAGCGAAATGAACGCGCGGGTGCGCCCGCGCAGGCAGGAGGCCTGCGGGGCGGCGCGCAGGGAGGGATCAGGCGACGCTGCGCGACTTGCCCTTCCAGAAGGGCGCACGCAGTTCGGTCTTGAGCACCTTGCCGGCACCGGAGAGCGGCAGCTCGCTACGGAACTCCAGGCTCTTCGGCGTCTTGTATCCGGCGATGCGCGCCCTGCAATGGGCAAGCAGTTCCTCGGCGGACGGCGTACAGCCCGGCTTGGCCACCACTACCGCATGCACGGCTTCGCCCCACTCCTCGCTGGGAATGCCGATGACCGCGCACATGGCGACGTCCGGATGGCTGGCCAGGGCGTTTTCCACTTCCGCCGAAAACACATTCTCGCCCCCTGAAACGATCATGTCCTTGACCCGGTCGACGATGAACAGGTAGCCGTTCTCGTCCATGTAGGCGCCATCGCCGGTGAGCAGCCAGCCATCGCCACGCAGCACCGCCCTGGTCTGCTCGGGCTTGTTCCAGTAGCCCTGCATGGCGTTGGGGCCGCGCACGGCGATCTCGCCGACGGTGCCGCGCGGCACTTCCCGTCCTTCGCCATCGACGATGCGCACTTCCAGCGCCCGGCCGGGACGGCCGCAGGAGCGCAGCATGCCCCGGGCGGCCGCCTCGGGGGTGTGCTGGTCCGGACCGAGCAAGGAGATCAGCGGGCCCATCTCGGTCTGGCCGTAGGCCTGGCACAACAGCAGGTGCGGCAGATTCGCCTGCAGGTCGTGGAGGAGCTGTTCCTGGATCGGCGATGCGCCGTACACCAACAGGCGCAGCGAAGACAGATCATGGCGCCCCACCTCCGGGTGGCTGACCAGCATCTGCACCATGGTCGGCACCAACAGCGCCATCCCGACACGGTGCCGCTGGATCGCGGCGGCCACGTCCACCGGATTGAACGACGGCAGGATCACATGGGTGTGGTTCAACAGCGTCATGGCATAGCCGATGGCCATGTCGGCCAGGTGGAACATGGGCGCCACCCGCAGCATGGTCTCCTCCGGCAGGAAGAACGGCTCGGTGGCCAGGGCGATCTGGCTGCTCCAGAAGGACCGGTGACTGAGCATCACGCCCTTGGGGAACCCCGTGGTACCACCGGTGTAGAAAATCCCCAGGAGGTCCTCGCCGCCCCTTCGGGCATCTTCGATCGGTTCGCTTTCGGCGAGCAGCGCCTCGTAGTCGAGCATGCCCTCCGGTACCGCGTCGTCGCCGGTGTAGATGACGTGGCGGATCGATTCGACCGCCGTGCGCAAGCCAGTCGCCACGCCCTTGAAGGTCTCGTCGACGAACAGGATAGAAGTGCCAGAATCTTCCAGGGCGTAGGCGTTTTCCTTTTCGCTCCAGCGGATGTTGCACGGATTGAGCACGCCATCGGCCCAGGGCACCGCGAAGCAGTATTCGAGGTAGCGGTCCGAGTTGAGCGAAAGCATGGCGACCCTGTCGCCGCGCTCCAGCCCCAGGCGGCGCAGGGCGCCGGCAAGCCGCGCCACCCGCTCGACGAACTGGCGGTTGCTGTGTCTGCGTTCGCCATGGATCGTCATCAGCCGGTCGGGAGAGTGTTGGACGTTACGGTGCAGGGGTTGGGTGAAATACATGGGATCTCCTGGGATATCTGTGTCGCTTCTTGTTCTTGGCTTGGTCCTTGGAGAAGGGCGTGGGCTCAGGTTCCTGCCACCTTGGCAATGATCGCCTCGATCTGCGCCGGCGACATCCGGCAGAACATCGCGGCCGGATCGACGGACACGGCCTGGACGATCCGCTCCATCTCGCCTTGCGGCAGGCCGGGAATGGCCCACGGCATGCCGATCTCATCCAGCAGGATGCGCAGCCGCGCGATGACCTGGTCCAGGGTCTCGTCGGCGCTGCGTCCCGTGGTCGGGATGCCGAAGGCGCGCGCCAGGCGCCAGGCCACCGGCCGGTAGAAGTCGCGCAGCACCTCCAGCACCACCGGTAACAATGCACCCTTCAACTGGCCGAGGGGAATGTCGTACAGCGATGCCAGGGCACAGGCGCAGTTGTGCACCGGCATCGCGCCGAGGACGTTGGTCCGCGCCACCCCGCTCAGGGTGCTGGCCTGGAGCAGCGCGCCATGGCCATCCAGGTTGCCCGGTTCGTTGACCACCGCCTCCAGCCAGCAGTCGATCAGGGCGACGGCGGCGAAGGCATTGGCGTCGCTGAGATGGTTGCTGCCCGTGCTGGCGACCACCTCCAGGGCCTGGGCCAGTGCCTCCATGCCTGCGGCGGCGGTGAGCGAACGGGACAGGCCGACGGTCAGTTGCGGGTCGAGCACGGCGATGTCCGCCTCCAGGCCAGGCGCCCTCAGCAGTGCCCGCAGGCCACCGAGGCGTTCGCAGCGGATCACCGCGGTATTGCTCACCTCGGCACCGCCGCCGGCCAGCGTCGGTATCGCAATGTGCGGAATGCCCAGGAGCCCCTCCGGCGGGCTGGTTTCCAGGCGGATGCCGCCCAGCAGCGCATCCTGGATATCGGCCAGGCCGTGGGCCAGCGCGTACTTCACGGCCTTGGCGACATCCTGCACGCTGCCGCCGCCCAGAGCGACGATGCAGTCCGTCCCCAGTTCGCGGGCCCGGGCCAGCGCCTGGTTGATAGCGGCGGCCGAGACACCGGATTCGATGCACTCGATCACCCCGGCCAGCTCCGCCTGGCCACCGCCCCGGTTGGCCGCGAAGACGGCCTCCAGGCGTTCGAGCAGGCCGGCGCGGCGCACGCCGGCACTGCCCAGCAGCAGCACGCGCTTACCGCCCAGTTGCTGCAGCAGAGCCGGTACCCGCACCAGCGCACCGGCGGCACAGTGCACCTGAGTGCGCATCCAGTAGTGGAAGTAACCTGTATTCGACATCAGTCTCAGCTCCTCTGGATTCGCACTCAGGCCCGCTGTGTGTGCAGCAGGCCGTACAGCGGCTTGGCATGGGGATCGCGCTGGAAGGCGGTGATCACGGTCTTGGTCTCCAGGAAGCTTTCCAGACCGGCAATCCCGAACTCGCGGCCATAGCCGCTCTCCTTGTAGCCACCGAAGGGCGCGTCAGTACGGATGGCGTGCCAGTCGTTGATCCACACCGAACCGGCCTGCAGGCGGCGCGACATCCGCTGCGCCACCACCAGGTCGGCGGTCCAGACGCCGGCAGACAGGCCATAGGGGCTGTCGTTGGCAAGGGCGATGGCCTCCTCGTCATCCTCGTAGGTCATCACCACCAGCACCGGGCCGAAGATTTCCTCGCGGGCGGCCTTCATCCGGTTGTTCGTCCCGGCCAGCACCGTGGGGGCGATGAACAGCCCGCCCTCGCAGCCTGGCACCTGGACCCGCTCGCCGCCGCAGACCAGGTGCGCGCCCTCGTCGAGGGCCAGGCGGATGTAGTCGAGGACCTTCTCGCCATGGGCAACGCTGGACAGTGGGCCAACCGAGGTCGCCGGATCCAGCGGGTTGCCCACCGCAAGGCGCGCGGCGGTTTCCGCCAGGGCGGCGAGCAGCGGCTGCTCGATGGACTTGTGGACGATCAGGCGGGTTCCCGACTCGCACATCTGCCCGGCGTTCAGCATCACGCCGAACAGGGCACCATAAGCCACCAGATTGAGATCCGCGTCGGGCCGCACGATGGCCGCGCCCTTGCCACCCAGTTCCAGGGTGACGCGCTTGCAGGTCTCGGCGGCGGCCACCTGGATCAACTTGCCGACACGGCTCGAGCCGGTGAAGGAAATCTTGCCGATATCCGGATGCCGGCTCATCGCCGCACCCACCTCGTGGCCATGGCCGTGAACCACATTGAACACCCCGGGCGGCAGCAGGTCGGCGGTGATCTCGGCGAAGCGAGCGGTGGTCTGCGGCGTCAGTTCGGACGGCTTGACCACCACCGCGTTGCCCGCCGCCAGGGCCGGGATGGTCTTGGCCAGCAACAGCAGCAGCGGGAAGTTCCAGGCGGTGATCAGGCCGCAGACACCGATTGGCTCCTTCACCACCTGGCCGTGGGTCAGCTCGGGCAGCGGGCGTGCCGGCAGGTTCTCGACGAAGGGATAATCCTTGACGATCCCGGCCATGGTCCAGCAGATGTCGAGGGCCGCCGGCAGATCCAGGCCGGCGATGCGGCTGACCGTGCCCCCCGAACTGATGGACTCGAGGTAGACCAGTTCCTCCGCATGGGCGTACAGGCGCTGGGCCAGGGCATGGAGCAGCGTGGCGCGCTGCTCGCCGGGCATGTCGCGCCAGGCCGGGTCGGCGGCCGCCGCCTGGGCCGCGGCGACGGCCCGGTCGAGGTCCGCCGCGCTGCCGGCGGCTACCTCCGCGATGACCTCGCCCGTGGCGGGATTGTGCACCTCCAGGTACTGGCCGCCAGCCGGCGCCAGGGCACCGCCGGCGATGAAATGCTCGATGCGTGGTATCTGCATGCTGCGTCTCCTATGGGCTGCGGGGGGGAGATGCCTCAGAGCGTCCGGGCGATCAGCTCTTTCATGATCTCGGTGGTGCCGCCATAGATCCTCGATACCCGCGTATCGGCCCAGGCACGGGCGATGGGGTATTCCCACATGTAGCCGTAGCCACCGTGTAGTTGCACGCACTCGTCGATGACCCGGCACTGCAGTTCGGTCATCGAGTACTTGGCCATGGATGCCTCGGCCGCCTCCAGCTTGCCCTCGATGAACAGCTCGACGCAGCGGTCGAGGAATACGCGGCCGATCTGCACGTCGGTCTTAAGCCCGGCCAGCTTGTGGCGGGTGGTCTGGAACTGCAGGATCTCCTTGCCGAAGGCCTTGCGCTCATGGCAGTAGCGCACGGTCCAGTCCAGCGCCGCCTCGGCCAGGGCTGTGGCACTGATCGCCAACTGCAGGCGCTCCCAGGACAGCTCCTGCATCAGGTAGACGAAACCCTTGCCCTCCTCGCCGAGCAGGTTCCGCGCCGGCACCCGCATGTTGTCGAAGAACAGCTCGCCGGTATCCTGGGCCTTCATGCCGACCTTCTTCAGGCGCTTGCCCTTGGTGAACCCCGGCGTCGAGCTTTCCACCACGAACAGGCTGATGCCCTTGGCGCCTGCCGCCGGGTCGGTCTTGGCCACCACTATCACCAGGTCGCAATGCATGCCGTTGGTGATGAAGGTCTTGGAGCCGTTCAGCACGTAGTCGTCGCCATCGCGGACGGCGGTGGTGCGCACGCCCTGCAGGTCGGAGCCGGCGCCCGGCTCGGTCATGGCGATCGCGCCGATCATCTCGCCGCTGGCCATGCGTGGCAGGTAGGTCTGCTTCAGGTACTCGCTGCCGTTGTGCAGGATGTAGGGCGCGACGATTTCCGAATGCAGCGTCATGCCCAGCAGGTTGGTCGCGCCGACACGGGAGAATTCTTCCATCTGCACGACGCTGTAGCGCTTGTCCGCGCCCAACCCGCCGTATTCCTCGGGCATGCTGAAGCAGAGGAAACCGCTCTCCCCTGCCTTCGCCCAGACCTCCCGGTCGATATAGCCCTGTTCTTCGAAGCGTTCGTAATGAGGCAAGACTTGCGCCTCGAGAAAGCGACGGATCGATTCGCCGAATTGCAGGTGCTCTTCGCTGAACAAAGTGCGCGGGATGGTCATTGCGTCATTCCTCCGGAAATTCCACTCGAACGTGAGTACCGACAGTTGCGGATGGTCGCCAACCTAACGCAGCCCCCCCTGCTACACCCCCTCCCACACCGGGAGGGGTGGCACGCGGGCCTTTCTCTGCACTATGCGAAGGAGGCAACCGGAGCTATCCGGCAACTTCGGAGAGAGGAAACGCGAAATGAACAGCAAAGCTTATGTCGCCGGTGTCGGCATGGTGCCCTTCGTCAAGCCTGGCAGCGGCGTGCACTATGACCAGTTGGGGGCCGCCGCCGTACGCAAGGCCCTGGAGAACGCCGGCCTGCACTACCGCGACGTGCAGCAGGCAATCGCCGGCTACGTGTACGGCGACTCCACCGCCGGCCAGCGGGTCCTGTACCAGGTGGGCATGACCGGCATCCCGATCGTCAACGTCAACAACAACTGCTCGACCGGCTCGTCGGCGCTGTTCCTTGCTCGTCAGTTGATCGAGTCCGGTGCCGCCGAATGTGTGCTGGCCGTAGGCTTCGAGCAGATGCAGCCGGGCGCGCTGAAATCCCAGTGGGATGACCGCCCCTCGCCTTTCGCCAACTTCGACACGCTGTGTGACGAGATCTGCCCCTTCGAGCAGCCGCTGGCCCTGCGTTACTTCGGTGGTGCCGGCAAGGAATACATGGATCGCTACGGCGCCGGCCCCGAGCTGTTCGCCAAGGTCAAGGCCAAGGCCAGCCGCCATGCCGAGCACAACCCGATGGCCCTGCTGCGCAACGTCATCACTCCCGAGGACGTGATGGCCTCGCCGCTGGTCTTCCCCGAAGTCCATCTCCACCGCCTGATGGCCTGCCCGCCGACTTGCGGCGCCGCCGCGGCGATCCTGGTATCGGCCGACTTCGCCCGCAAGCACGGCCTCGACGCCAGCGTCTACATCGCCGCCCAGGCGATGACCACCGACCTGCCCGGCACCTTCGAGAAGCGCAGCATGATGGCCCTGGTCGGCGCCGACATGACCCGCGCCGCCGCCGACCAGGTCTACGCCCAGGCCGGCATCGGCCCGGAGGACGTGGACGTGGTGGAACTCCACGACTGCTTCGCGCAGAACGAGGTCCTCACCTACGAAGGCCTGCGCCTGTGTCCCGAGGGCGGCGCCACCGAATTCGTCGACTCCGGCAACAACACCTACGGCGGCAAGTACGTGGTCAACCCCTCTGGTGGCCTGCTTTCCAAGGGCCATCCGCTGGGTGCCACCGGCCTGGCCCAATGCACCGAGCTGGTCGAGCAATTGCGCGGGCAGTCCGGGGTACGCCAGGTCGCCAACGCACGCATCGGCCTGCAACACAACCTGGGGCTTGGCGGCGCATGCGTAGTCACCCTCTATCGCCGCGTGGATTGAATAACGCGGAATCAGCGAAGGAGATTCTGATGATTGACAAGAGCTTTATCGGCCTGACCCTGCCCACTAGCCGCTGGGAAGTCGAAAAGGGCCGCGTCCGGGCCTTTGCCCGTGCTATCGGCGATACCCGTCCGGAATGCCACGACGAGGAGGCGGCCAAGGCCCTGGGTTATCAGTCCCTGCTGGCGCCACCGACCTTCGCCTTCAGCGCCATCATGGATTCGCGCAGCCTGACCGAGATGCTGTCGCGGATGAGCGTACCCATCGCTCGAATCCTGCATGGCGAGCAGTCCTTCGACTACCAGGGCGCGATCTTCGCCGGCGACATCCTGACCGTGGAAACCCGGGTCAGCGACATCACCGACAAGAAGAACGGCGCCCTGGAGTTCGTCACCCAACTGACGACCCTCACCAATCAGAACGGCGAACGAGTGGGCGAGATGCGCACTGTCCTCGTCGTGCGCAACAAGTAAGGAACCGCACATGACGCAACTCAGCTACCACGACCTACAGGTCGGCGACCCGCTGCCCGAGCTCCGTCCGGCCCCGATCGACCGCGCTACCCTGGCCCATTTCGCCGGCGCCTCCGGGGACGACAACCCCATCCACATCGACATCGACTTCGCCCGTCGCGCCGGCATGCCCGACGTGTTCGCCCACGGCATGCTGGGCATGGCCTACCTGGGCCGCCTGCTGACCGGCTGGGTCCCGCAGTCGGCCCTGCGCTCCTTCAGCGTGCGCTTCGTATCCATCACCCACCTGGGCAACCAGCCGGTGCTGACCGGCCAGGTAGTGGAAAAGTTCGAACAGGACGGCGAGCACCGCGTCGGTGTCGAGGTGCAGATGGCCAACCAGTTCGGCGAAACGAAGATTCTCGGCACGGCCGTCATCGCCCTTGCGCAATAACCACAGAACGAGGAGAGAAAACACAATGGGCAAGCTCGACAACAAGGTGGCGCTGATCACTGGCTCCGGCCGTGGCATCGGCCGCGAAGTGGCTCTCAAGCTGGCGTCGGAAGGGGCCAGCGTGGTGATCAACGACCTGGACGCCACACCGGCGGAAGAAACCGTCGCCGACATCATCGCCCGTGGCGGCAAGGCCGTGGCCTGCATTGGCAGCGTCACCGCCCCGGACTTCGCCGAGCGCTTCGTCAAGACCGCGATCGACCATTTCGGCGGTGTCGATATCATCGTCAACAACGCCGGCTACACCTGGGACAACGTGGTGCAGAAGATGACCGACGAGCAGTGGTACGCCATGCTCGACGTGCACATGACCGCGCCCTTCCGCATCTTCCGCGCCGCCGCCGGCTTCATCCGCGAATCCTCCAAACGGGAAGCCGAGGCAGGCGTCGAGAACTTCCGCAAGATCGTCAACATCTCCTCGGTCGCCGGCCTCGGCGGCAACCCCGGCCAGGTGGGCTACTCCAGCGCGAAGGCCGGCATCGTCGGGATGACCAAGACCCTGGCCAAGGAATGGGGTCGCTACAAGGTCAACGTCAACTGCGTGGCCTTCGGCTTCATCACCACCCGCCTCACCGAAGCCACCGCCGATGCCGACGCCTCCGTGGACATCGAAGGCCGCAAGATCAAGGTGGGCATCAGCCCCGACCTGGCCAAGATGATGGAGCGCTCGATTCCCCTCGGGCGAGCCGGCCGTCCCGAAGAGGCCGCGGGCGCCGTCGCGATGTTCTGCTATCCGGAGTCGGACTACGTGTCCGGGGAAGTCCTGATCTGCGGCGGGGGCATCTCACTCTGAGATCCACCGTCGCTGACGCCGCCGACGGCGACATCCGTCACCGAAGCGGAAACGAAAAGGCCACTCGCAGGAGTGGCCTTTTCGTTTTCATCCCGTGGCGTCACGGGTGGCGGCGCCTTCAGGCGCCGCCTCCGCTCGAACCTTCGGCCGCCGCATGGGTCTGCCGGGGCGCGTCCTGCAACAGCGTCCGTGGCAGCACGAAACCATTGAACGGACGCTGGGTGAAGGGGTTCACCGCCTTCTCCGCCGTAACCCGGTAGCGCATGGCGCCATCGCCGGCCATGAAGCTCAGGTCCACGCTGTTGACGGCCGAGCCATTGAGCCGCGCCTGACTGAGCAGGCGGAACAGCGACCAGGGACCGCGATAGCTCAGGGTGCTGCTATTGCCGCTGCTGTTGACCAGGGTCACCCGGCTCTCGCCCCCCTCGCCCAGGCTGTTCGGCCAGATCAGCCCCACGCTGTTGCTGGGCCCGTGGTTGTAAGGCACCAACTGCCCTTCCACGCCCAGCACGCTGCTGCGCCGGTTCGGTGTCAGCCCCAGGGGCTCGACGGTGAACTGCACACCCAGCGCGCCGCGATTGTTGAAGAAGGCGTCGCGGATGCGGTTGGCCGTCTCCAGTTGCGTCAGCACGTCGGTCCGGACCAGATAGCCGCCGCGACGCTCGGAATACAGCGCGTCCAGGTTGTCCTCGAAGAACAGCTTGAGGTACTGGTCGCTGAACTGCCGCAAGCGCCCCTGCGGGCCGAAGAAGGCCGCGAAGTCTTCCAGGGAGGCATCGCTCCGGCTGGCGGGGTTGAACGGGTAGCGGCCCGCCAGGCGCTGGGCGTAGAAGCTGTAGACATCGGCATCCCAACGCCGCTCCAGCTCGCGCAGGGCCTCGATCAGCAGCACCTGGGAGGATTCGTCGGCCAGCTTCTTCACCTGGTGGTTGAGCGGCTCCGGCAGGCCGGTCGCCACGCGCAGGAGATTGCCGATGGGGTCCGCGCCCTTGAGGTTGAAGCGGTCCAGCACGACGTTCAACGCCGCCTTGCCCCGCTCCGGGCTGTCCTGCACGGACTTCATGAGGCTGTACACGTCGCCGACCGCTGCCATGGTCCCGTCCAGATAGGGCTGCTTGTCGCCCTTGGCGATCAGCAGCTCGCTCATCGGCGCGAACGCCCGGGCGATGCTCGCGGCCTGCTCGCGCCCCGAGGCGTCGCCGGCTGCCTCGCCAACCTTGGCGACGACCGCCTTGGCCTCTCCCGTGGCCGGCTCGGCTTCCGGGTAGAGCACCGAGTTGTCCCGGACGGTTTCCACCAGCCGGCGCATCGGCGCCGAGGGACTGGTCACGCTGCCCAGCACTTCCACCGCCTGGGCGATATTGTCGAAATCGACCACTTCCAACTGATTCAGGCCACGCCGCCAGGTATCGATGTAGTCGGCGTTGTAGAGCGTTCGGATACGCTCGGCCAGCGCCTGCTTGTCGGCCTCGGAGTAATCGATGCGCTTGCGTTCGCCAAGGGTCCACTGGTCGATGATCGCCAGGTCGGTCAGGTCCTTGCCGTACGGCTCGAAGTAATTGCGGAAGCCCCTGGCCGTGAGCAGCGCGTCTATGCGGGTGCCATCCCCCTCCAGGCTCTCCGGGGAAACCGACTTGTAGACGACGTCGAACGCCGGGCCTACCTCATGGCGCAGATCCAGGGGCGCATACAGTGCCTCGCGGGCCTGCTGCTTCATCGCCATGTAGACGCGTTGCTGCAGGGGAATCTGCCGCAACTGCTGCTGCACTTCGCGAACCCTCGGGCGGTACTGCGGCAGATCGGTATCGACATACTGCATGGCGTACTCGAGATGGTTCATCAGGGCATTCTGCACCCGCCCCTCGGCCTGGAAGGCGTTTTGCCAGACCTTGGCCATCCAGTCCTCGACCATGGCCGGCCGGCGGTTCTGGCGATCCTCGATCATGCGGTAGACCCGCAGCGCCGCAAGCTGGTCGTTGCTGTTCGGCTCGGCGTTGTTGATCGAATCCATCACCCCGCTGGCGATAGCCGGAAGGAAGCGTTTGGAGAGCAGTTGCAGATAGGCCTCGTCCACCTTGGGACCGATGCTGCGGCCCTGGTACAGGCCCATGTCCGAGACCACCGGCCAGGCATTGCGATAGTCACCGAACACGGAGACGGCACTGCGGATCTGGTCCAGTGGTTCCAGCAGGTTGCGGCCGGTCGGGTCGACACGGCCGTCGATGTTGCGCGCGCTGAATTCGCGGCTCTTGTCCAGCACGCTCGCCGCCTTCTCGCGGTTGACGTTGTAGTAGTGCTGCCAGCCCCCGATGACCACCAGGCAACCCAGGGCCGCGACCGCGCCACTCACGGCGAGAATGCGCTTCTTGCTGGCCAGCACGTTGACGTTGTCGCCGGCGAGCCCCGCTTCGGGATAGATGACCTGGTGGAACAGGCGCTGGGCGAAATAGACCACGGAGCGGCCATCCGGCTGGACCGCCTGCACGGGCACCTGCATTCCATAGGATTTCGCGGCGGCGTTGACGAAGGCATTGCACACCTGTCCCTGCTGGTACACCGACGAGAAATACACGCCGCGTACCAGGGCGGGCGTCGCATAGCGGTCGCTGCCGAGGATCTCCTGGAGGAAGCCGAGCAGCACGGGGCGCATGCCGGCAAGCTGGCGCACCAGCGAGAACAACCCATCCCGCTGCTCCAGGCCGCTCGTCTTGCCCAGGGCGTCGAAGACCTGTTCGTTGACCCGCCCGACGAAAGCGTCATAGCGCTTGGACAACTCCTCCAGCCAGGCATCGAAGTCGTCCACCGAGTCCAGTGTGAAGGTGAAGCCGAAGATGTCCTCCCGCACCGAACGCGGCAAGCGCTCGAAGAAAGGACCGAAACCGTCGAGTTGGTCGAACTTGCTCAGCACCACGTACAGCGGCGGCCGAGTGCCCAACTGGCGACTGAGCTCCACCAGGCGCGCCCTCAGCAGAAGGGCCAGGGCCTTGCGGTCGCTCACTTTCTGGGTCAGCAGCGTGACCAGATCGACGACCAGGACCACACCGTTGAGGGGGCGACGGCTGCGATTGCGGCCGAGCCAGCCCACCAGCCCTTCCCAGAGACGCGCGTGGGTACCCAGCGGCAGGTGGTCGTCGTCACTGGCGCGGGAGCTTCCGTCCTCTCCCTGCTCCGCCTGCCCAGGGCTTTCCTTGTCTTTTTCTCCGGCAGCCGAGGCCTCGGACTGGCTGATGATTTCACCCGGCGGATCGATCAGCACCGCCTGATCACCGATCCACCAGTCGACGGGATAGGCCAGGTCCGGATCGTCATGCAGCTTGCGGCTACCGGCCTTGGTCACGCCGGTAAGGCGGAAGTTCTGGTTCGAACGGTTGATGAGGCTGGTCTTGCCGGCGTTCTCCCGGCCGAGCACCAGATACCACGGCAGTTGGTAGAGCGGATTACGCCCGCCCAGGTTCTCACGCAGCATGGCCAGGCTGCGGTCCAGTGCCCGCTCCTGCGCCCGCACGAAACGCAGCACCGGATCGTGCTGGACCTGCATGGCCTGGCGACGTTCTTCCTCGAACTGCCTGTTGCGGCTGCGCAATACCAGGGCCCACGCCAGGGTGGGAATCAGCACCACGACGACGGTGAGCAGCACCCGCATGGACAGGTCCGCCAGCGGCTGGCTGTCACGCCAGGTCCACTGGGGACCCAGCCACCAGATGGCGACCAGCAGGAAAACGACGCCCAGCAGCAACAGAATGGGCATCGCGCTCTTGAACTGGCGCAGCAAAGGCAGGCCAAAGCGCTTGATGTAGGTCCAGATGATCATGACGGTACTCCTTAACCTTTGCTTCCCTGTTCGATGGCGGAATGGGGACGGATATGTCGCGCCAGGTGCTCGAACAGATCGGGCTCCCATACGGCGGCGGTCGTGCCTTGCATAAGCTCGCCGACATTGGCGTAGAGGCCCTCGGCCAGCCACGGCAGGCCGCGCGAGGCCAACAGGTCGGCGGCGATGACGGTCGCGTAGCTGCGCTGTCGCGGCGCGGTGAAACTCGCCTGCAGGTCCTGCAGGCGCTTGAGCACCACCTCGACGCCTTCGATCTCCAACTGGGCGGCCAGCTCTTCGCGCAAACCGCCGTACTCCTGAGCAGGCCCCGGTCCGGCCTCGCCGTCGCCGGTACCGCTGAGCCAGCCTCTGGTTTCCTCGTCGACGAACAGCCGGCCGTCGTGGAAGCGCAGCTCCATCAGCAGCGGTATGCGACGAACGAAGCGTTCGGCCGCATAGCGGATCGCCTCGGCCACCTCGTTCATCTCCAGGCGCCTGGCGACTCCCGCGGCGAGAAAGCTGCCCCGGATCCAGTACGGCGAGGACGCCACGCTCTTCTCGATCCGTTGCAGTAGCACGGGATCGACGACATTGGAGGACAGGGATTCCTGATAGGCCTCGACGGTATCCGCCGATACGCAGTGCAACTCGGTGCGCTGCTCGCTCTTGGCCATGGGCGCGGCACGGATATGCCCCCACAGGGCGAAACGACGTAGCGTGTAACCGGCGGGATCGTAGGCATCCTCCTGGTTGACGAAGTCGGCGACGGTCAGCAGCGTGCGTCGTATCTCACGCTCGTTGCTCATCTGCAGGCCGCCGCCGGTACTGAAATACTGCTCGCTGATGGCCTGTCCGCCCTGCTGCCCCGGAGCCGACACCGGCGGCGGTTCCGGGCGGATGGGCGAGCGGACTTCCTCCACCTTGCGCGCCAACTGCCGCTGCAACCGCGCCAGCGTCTCCTCGTCGAGCTGAGCCGTTCCGGCCTGTGCCTGCAAGCTCTCCAACGCATGGCGCGCGGAAGCCTCGTGCTCGTCGCTGAAGCCCGTGGCGCCGAGCTGGGACAATGCCTCCCCGAGACGCTCGAGGAACAACGCCAGCATCCGACGCTTGGCCGGATAACCGGTCGGTCCGGGCTTCGGATGGCCACTCTCCCAGAAATGCTCGACCATGCCGGCCAGGACACTCGCCGACTCCCCCCAGGCGCGCCAGGTCCGGGCTCGCAGCCTCGCCATCATGAGGTGGCCGGCGATCCGGAAATGCTTGCACTGGTTGCCCAGGTACTGGCGAGAGGCCTCGTCGACATACGGCCAGTCGATACGTCCTTCGTGCAGGCCGCCGAGCTTGACCATCTCCTGGTCGATGGCCTGATAGGTCTCGTCTTCCTCGTCGAAGTGGCCGGCCGGGTGGGTGGACTCCAGAGGCCTGAGCAAGGCTGCCAGGTCGAGCGGTTCGAACTCGGTCACCAGTGACATGCCTTTCTCTCCCGCTCGATCATTGCCTCCAGGCCCGTGGCATCGAACACCAGTCCGTCGAAGGGCGGGTAATCGCTTTCCACCTGGAGGCGGCTGCCCTTCCCCAGGCGACGCAGCAGATCGATGGCGACCAGTCCCCGTCCCGCGTCGACGATGCCGCCCTCCTCCAGCACCTGCCAGGTGGCGGCGTCCGATACCGGCCGGCCGTCCACCAGCAAGCGCAGCCGTACCTGATTACGCTCGATGGTCTTGTCCACCAGCAATTGCAGGCGCGTGATGTCGGACAGGCAACTGATCGCCAGGTACGGTCGCGGCGCCACGCTGCCCAGGGCCGGCGCGGATATCACCACCTGAACCGGGTCCCGTGCCTCCGTCATCAGGAACCGGCTGTCCTCCTCCTGGCGCTCGGCCTCGTTGCTGCGCATCAGTTCGACGATCAGGGGCTGGCGCACACTTTCGGTCGATGCGCCCGGCGCGCTGGAAACCGCTGGAGAACTGGGCGGATCGGCCGGCGTCCCGGCAATCGCGTCGAAACACGCCAGCCGATCGACCGCCACGCTGATGGCGGTGCAGTCGGCCGATGGCAGGGCATCGACGACGGTGGTGGTAACGGCGGCCATCTCGGTGGTGACCTTCGTTTCGACCTCATGGGTATCGTTCCGGGCCTCGCACCCGCTACCGGCGACCAGCGCCAGCAACAACAAAGGGGAAAGCGCTCTCATGAAGGACATGTCTCCCTGTCCAGGTTCCATTGCTGACACTTGCGTGCCAAGGTACGTTTAGGGATACCCAGGCTCTGCGCGGCCTGGCTGCGCGAGCCTTCGAACTGTCGCAGGCGGGTATCGATCATCAGTTTCTCGAAAGCCTCCACCGCCTCGGGCAGGCTGTCGCCCTCGAGCAGGCCGTTCAGTTCCGGCCGACTCTCACCACCTCCGGCGGCTCCATCCAGATGGGCGAGCCGCTCACGCACGACGTCGACACCGACGAGCGCTCCCCGTGGCGTCCGTTCGGCGGCGGCCAGCACCAGGCTGCGCAACTCACGGACATTGCCGGGAAAACCGTGCGCCTGGAGCAACGCCAACGCCTCCGGCTCGATACCGGCGACCGCGGCCTGGCGCTCGCGATTGAATTGCAGGAGCGTGTGGGCCACCAGCGGTTCGATGTCCTCCAGCCGCTCGCGCAACGGAAGCAGATGGAGGTTGTGCTGGCGGATGCGGAAATAGAGGTCCTCGCGGAAACGCCCGTCCCGGATCAGTTGCGCCAGTGGCTGGTGGGTCGCGCAGATCAGGCGGAAATCCGACTCCCGCTCCCGCGTGGCGCCCAGCGGCCGATACTTCTTCTCGTTGAGTACCCGCAGCAACCTGCCTTGCAGTTCGTAGGGCATGTCGCCGATCTCGTCGAGGAACAGGGTCCCGCCATCGGCTTCCGCCACCAGGCCGGTGCGCGTCTGCGTGGCACCGGTGAAGGCGCCACGGGTGCTGCCGAAGAGCTCGGCCTCGATCAGGTCCTTCGGGATGGCCGCACAGTTGACCGGCACGAACCGCCCGCTCCGCGAAGACGCCTGGTGGATCAACCAGGCGGCGTGATCCTTGCCCACGCCGGTCTCCCCGGTAATCAGCGTGGACAGGCTGGAGTCGGCGAGGCTGAACATTTCCTCGCGCACCTTGCACGCCACGTCGCTGACACCGACGAATTCAGCGGCCAGCAAACGCCTGGCGCCCGCCTTGTCCTTCTCGGCCTCGTGCGCCTGGCGTACCGAACGCTCGTAACGCACGCTCTCGACCGCCTCCAGTTGCTCCCGCAGACGCGCGAACAACTGCTCGTGCATGCCGGCCAATGCCTGCCACAGGGGATCACCATGCACATCCCTCAGTTGCCGTGCCGTGCCAATCAGAACATTCACGCCCAGGGCATGCCGACGGCCATCCGTCAGCGGCCAGGCCAGCAATGACCGGCCGGCCGGCAGGCATTCGCGCAGAGCTTCGAAACCCTGCCCCACATCGACCAGACGCAGGAGGTCATCTACCTGGCAGGGTTGGCCATCATGCAGGCTGTAGACCAGGGGATTGTCCAGCTCGCCCATGCCGATGACCGGCAGGGCCGTCACCGGCATGGCCGTGCTCGCCAGGGGAACGAGAGAGTCTCCAGCCGCATCGCGCCGGTAACAGAAGCCCAGCTCCAATTCATGCAGCCGTACGCTGCCGAGCAGGAAACATCTGGCGAGCTCATCCGGCCTCACGGCCGAAGCCATGTCCCGCGCCATGTTCGCGATCCCTAGCGCATCCATCTCCTTGATTCCTCAGTCCAGGGTCGCCAGGAAACTCCCGCCATCCCAATCCAGCCGGGCACCGGAAAATGGAACGCCGCCGGCCAGGCACTGCAGCACCGCCAACGACAGGGGCGGCAGCAACTCGCCGTCGATTCCGGCATCGAGCATGCGCGCCCCGTTCTCATGGCGCGTGCAACGGGCGCGCAGCTCGCTCCGCGCGCTGGTATCCACATCCAGGGTCGCGCCATAACGTTCGGAGAACTGTTTCTGGATGCGCGCCAGGCGCGCATCGACGATCTCGCCCAGCACCTCCTCGTCCAGGTAGCGGTACGGCACCACCTGCATGCGGGCGAGCAGCGCCGGCTTGAAGAAGCCCATGAGCCGGCTGCGCAGTGTTGCCTCATCCAGATCGCCCAGGGCGCCGTCCTGCTGGTCGAAACCCAGGTTCGAAGTCAGCATGAACAGGATGTTCTTGCAGTCGATCAGCCGCCCCTCGCCGTCCGCCAGTTCGCCTTTGTCGAAGGCCTGGTAGAAGATGTTCAGCACCTCCGGATGGGCCTTTTCCACCTCGTCGAGCAACACCACCGAATAGGGGCGCTGGCGGATCGCCTCGGTCAGCACGCCGCCCTCGCCGTAGCCGACGTAACCCGGCGGTGCGCCGAGCAGGCGGGAAACCGTGTGCTTCTCCTGGTACTCGGACATGTTGATGGTGGTGAGGAACTGCTTGCCGCCGAACAGGGCATCGGCCAGGACCAATGCCGTCTCGGTCTTGCCGACGCCGCTGGGCCCGACCAGCAGGAAGGCCCCCAGCGGCGTACCCGGACGGCGCAGATCGGCGATGGCGGTCAGCAGGTGACGATGGACCCGCTCGATGGCGGCCTCCTGCCCCTTGACCCGCTCGCGCAGGGTGGCGGGCAACTCCTGCAGCCGCTCCATGCGATCGCTGGTGATGCTGTTGATGGGAATGCCGGTCCAGTCGGCAATGACCTGAGCGATCTGCTCGTGGCCGACATCGGCGTGCAGCAGCGCTCCGTCCCGTTGCAGCTCGGCGAGTTGTCCGACCTTGTCGGCCAGCGCAGGAGCGGCGCCTGTCCCACGCTCTTCGTCCGCACCCTCCTCGACCTCGTGGCGCAGGGCGAGGATTTCCTCCACCAGGGCCTTCTGCTGCTCCCAGGCATGGTGCAACTGTCGCATTTGCGCCTGGACGCTCTCGCGGGACTCGTCCAGCGACGCCAGTCGGCGCTCATCGACCTGGCGGCCGGAACGCGCGTCGCGGCGCAACTGGGTGCTTTCCGAGTCGATCTGCAACAGTTCGTGCTCGAGTGCCGACAACCGTCGCGGCGGTTCGGCCAGGGCGGTCGCCACCCTTGCGCATGCGGTATCCAGCACATCGATGGCCTTGTCGGGCAACTGCCGGCCGGACAGGTAGCGCGCCGATAGCGCGGCGGCGGCACGCAGGGCGTCGTCGCCGATGTACACCCGGTGCGCCTGCTCGTAGATCGGACGAAGGCCGCGCAGGATATGCACGGCCTGCTCCTGGCTGGGTTCGTCCAGCTTCACCAGTTGGAAACGGCGGGTGAGCGCCGGATCCTTCTCGAAATACTTCTTGTACTCGGACCAGGTGGTCGCCGCGATGGTGCGCAACTCGCCCCGCGCCAACGCCGGCTTGAGCAGGTTGGCCGCATCGCTGCCGCCAGCGGCATTGCCGGCGCCGATCAGGGTATGCGCCTCGTCGATGAACAGGATGATCGGCTGCGGAGCGGCCTTCACCTCGTCGATCACCGCCTTCAGGCGCTTTTCGAACTCGCCCTTGACCGCCGCGCCGGCCTGCAGGGCACCGAGGTCGAGCCCCCACAGGGCGACCTGGCGCAAGGGTTCGGGAACGCGCCCCTGCACGATGCGCAGGGCCAGCCCTTCGACCACCGCGCTCTTGCCCACGCCGGCATCGCCGACCACGATGGGGTTGTTCTTCCGGCGCCGCGAGAGAATATCGATCATCAGGTCGATCTCGGCATCGCGGCACAACACCGGGTCGATGCCTCCCTTGCGAGCCTGCGCGGTGAAATCGTGTCCGAACCTGGCCAGCGCCGTATCGGACGACGTCAGCTCGGCGAGGGGGGCATGCCCTTTCTCGACGGTCTCCGAGGAGTTCGCCAGGAGCGTGCCGAACTGCTTGCGCAGCGTCTCCCGGTTGATGTTGTCGAGCAGGCGGATCGCCTGGAGCGGCAGGTAGCGCGCGGGATTGAGCAGGGCGGCGAGCAACGCGGCTCCACCACGAATCGCAGGCTGCTCGAGCTCCAGCGAGCCGATCAGCCAGGCCTCCTGCAGCAGTTCGACCAGCAACGGCGAGAATGCCGGGTACTGGTCGTGTCCGTCGCCCTGTTCGGGAAAGGCGCTGGAGAGCGCCTGGCGCGCCGAGTCCACATCCACGCCCGCATGCTTGAGCACCAGGCGTACATCTCCCAAAGGGTTATCCAGCAGCTTGAACAGCAGGTGGGCGACGGTCACTTCAGAGCCGCGCTGGCTGATGCACAGACTGGCGGCCTCCTCCAGGCCATGCCGGCAAACCGGGTTCAGACGCTCGATGAGCGCCGGCAGATCGATCCTGATCATCTGACAACTCTTGTAACGGATAACAGTCCTTTTTCGATACTCGCAGAGAACGGAGCTATCTGTAAATTCCAACTTTCTACGTCGAACCTACTTCACAAAATACCAAGACATGGCAATTAGGAAATTTCTTAAAAGTTAGAAATCACATTGCCATCATGAATACTTTCAGACGATAAATATGGCAGATAGCCACCTCTTGCGATTTCTGCTCAAGAACTGTTGAACTAGGAAAACGTGCCAACACGGCGACTACCGATGTGTTTGCGCAAAAGTTCGCGAAAAGCGGTGAAACCGTTAAGTAGTGAAAATTCAAACGTCTCGCATGGATGGCGAACTGACAGACGTTACTGTCGCTTCAACCCCATGCGCACTCGACCTACAGAAGGAGTTTGTCATGTCGAGCAAGCCCGGCTCCGTAGCCCCCCAGGAGCGCATCAACATCAAGTACGTGCCCGCAACGGGCGATCAACAGGCCGAGATCGAACTGCCATTGAAGTTGCTGGTCACCGGCGATTTCAAAGGTCACGGTGAAGAAACGGCACTTGAGGAACGCCAACCCGTTCGCATCGACAAAGATACTTTCGATGCTGTACTGGAAAAGGCGAACCTGAAGCTGGACATGGAAGTTCCATCAAAACTCGGCGCCGATGAATCCGATACCCTGCGTGTGAACCTGGCATTCAAGTCGATCAGCGATTTCACGCCCGACTCGATCGCCAAACAAGTTCCTGAACTCAACAAACTGCTCGAACTCCGGGAAGCACTCACCGCGCTCAAGGGACCGCTGGGCAACGTCCCCGCCTTCCGCAAGCAACTGCAAACGCTGCTGACCGACGAACAGGCGCGCGCCAAGCTGGCCAAGGAGCTCGACCTGGTACTTGACCAGCCCCACAGCTAGGGGCTGTACGAAAAGTCGTCGAGCGAAGGTCAGGCGAGGCAAAAATCGGTGAGGAAGCGGAGTTTACGAGTGCTAAATGAGCATTCCGAACCGGTTTTTAACGAAGCATCACCGAGCGCAGGCACTTTTCGTACAGAGCCTAAGACACGCCACCGAGAAGGGCCCTCAGCCCCACGCCTCCCCTTTTCGCCATCGCGCTGACAAGGAGTCACCGTCATGTCCCAAGAAAACACCTCGACCGTAGAATCCGCCGCTCCCGCCGCCTCCGCCGGCCTGCTGGACCAGATCATGGCCCAGACCCGAATCGCTCCCAGCCATGAAGGCTATGCCGTCGCCGAGCGCGGCGTCGCGGCATTCATCGCGGAGATGCTCAAGAGCGATGATCGCGAGCAACTGATCAACAAGGTGCTGGTCGATCAGATGATCGCCGAGATCGACCACAAGCTCGGCGAGCAGATGGATGCCATCCTCCACCATGCTGGCCTGCAGCAACTCGAATCGGCATGGCGCGGCCTGAAGATCCTGGTCGACCGGACCGACTTCCGCGAGAACATCAAGATCGAGATCCTCCACGTCACCAAGGAAGAGCTGCTGGAGGATTTCGAGAGCGCCGGCGACATCACCCGCAGCGGACTCTACAAGCACGTCTACACCGCCAACTACGGCCAGTTCGGTGGCGAACCGGTGGCCAGCATGATCGGCAACTACACCTTCGGCCCGTCCGCACCCGACATCAAGCTGCTGCGTTACGTCGCCTCCGTCGGAGCCATGTCCCACGTACCGTTCATTGCCGCGGCCGGTCCCGAATTCTTCAACCTAGACGACTTCCAGGGCCTGCCGAACCTGAAGGAAGTCAAGGACATCTTCGAAGGCCCGCGTTTCGCCAAGTGGCGCGGCCTGCGCGAATCGGAAGACGCCCGCTACCTCGGCCTGACCATGCCGCGCTTCCTGTTGCGCCAACCCTACGACCCGCTGGAGAACCCGGTCCGCAGCTTCTCCTATCGCGAAGCGATCGACGGCGACCACGACAACTACCTGTGGGGCAACACCGCCTACCTGATGGCGAGCCGCATCACCGAGTCCTTCGCCCGCTACCGCTGGTGCCCGAACATCATCGGCCCGCAATCCGGTGGCGCCGTGGACGATCTGCCGGTCCACCTGTACGAATCGCTCGGCCAGTTGCAGGCGAAGATCCCCACCGAGGTGCTGATCTCCGACCGCAAGGAATTCGAACTCGCCGAAGAAGGCTTCATTCCGCTGACCATGCGCAAGGACAGCGACAACGCCGCCTTCTTCTCGGCCAACTCGGTACAGAAGCCCAAGATCTTCGCCAAGACCCCGGAAGGCCAGGAAGCCCAGACCAACTACAAGCTGGGGACCCAGCTCCCCTACCTGTTCATCATCAACCGCCTGGCGCACTACATCAAAGTCCTGCAGCGCGAGCAGATCGGTAGCTGGAAGGAGCGTCAGGACCTGGAGCGCGAGCTCAACGTCTGGATCAAGCAGTACATCGCCGACCAGGAGAACCCTTCCGCCGACGTTCGCAGCCGTCGTCCGCTGCGCGCCGCCCGCATCGAGGTCCAGGACGTGGCGGGCAACCCGGGCTGGTACCAGGTGTCCCTGGCCGTGCGTCCGCACTTCAAGTACATGGGCGCCAACTTCGAGCTGTCGCTGGTCGGCAAGCTGGACAAGGAATAACCAGCCAGGACACTGACCCATGCCCAGGACGGCAGGGCTTGGCAGCCTGTTCGAACGACTCGATCCCGAGGCGATACCCCGGCGCGCCCTGTCGCGCCAGGATCTCGCCCACGAGCGCATACAGGCGATCAAGCGACATCTGGAATGGCTCCTCAACTCACACCAGGGCTGCTCCGCGAGCAGCCCTGGTGCGGGTCTGCGGGACTTCAACGACGCCTCCATGGGCAGCGCCGACCTCCAGTTGCGTGTCTGCGAAGACATCCGGCGCGCGGTGGCCATGCACGAGCCTCGCGTGAAGGTCCTCAACGTGAGGGCGCAACCTGACCCTTCGCAGCCATTGGAACTGCACTTCCGACTCGACTGCCTGGTGCCCGTCTTCAACTCGGAAGAACAGATGGAAATCGACCTCGTCATCAATGGACTGGACCGATCGACAAGGATCATGAGGTGAGGCAGGCATGCCGCTACGACAGAAATTCCGAGACGAGCTGAGCCAGCTACGCCAGCTAGGACGCCAGTTCGCCCACGACAATCCCCAGCTCGCGCGCTTCCTGGGCGACCAGGCGGCGGACCCGGATGTGGAGCGCCTGGTCGAAGGCTTCGCCTTCCTCACCGCCAAGCTGCGCCTGAAGATCGAGGACGACCTTCCGGAGCTGACGCACTCGTTGCTGCAATTGCTGTGGCCTAACTACCTGCGCCCGCTGCCCAGCGCCACCATCATCCGCTTCGACCCGGCGGGGCGGGCCATCAGCGAACGACAAGTCATCCCGCGCGGCACGCGGATTCTCTCCAGGCCGGTCGACGGTGTCTCCTGCGAGTTCCGCACCTGCACCGACGTCATCATCCACCCCTTGCGCCTGCTGGAGGTCAGCGATGCCCACACGCGCGAGAAATCCATCGTACGCATCGACCTGGGCTCGATCACCGACAACGACCTCAACGCCATCGACTGCGACAGGCTGGACTTCCACCTGAGCGGCGACGACACCACCGCGCAGACGCTCTATCTGTGGCTCGCCAAGTACCTCAGCGAGGTTCGCGTCGAGCTCAACGGTAAAGTGCAACGCATCCAGCCACGCCAGGTGAGCTTTCCCGGCTTCAATCCGGACGAGGCACTGCTGCCCTACCCTCGCAACGTCTTCGACGGTTATCGCATCCTGCAGGAATACTTCACCTTCCCGCAGCGCTTCCACTTCTTCAGCCTGAACGCCCTGCGCTCGCTCTGGCCCGCCGAAAAGGCCAGGCAGATCCGCTTCGAGTTCCATTTTTCCCGGCCGATGCCCGCCGATATCCGCCTGAGGACATCGGACATCTCGCTGTACTGTGCGCCGGCGGTCAACCTGTTCGCCCACGACGCGGAACCGATCAACCTCGATGGCCGGGCCGTCGACCAGCGCCTGCGGCCCATCGGCCACAGGCCGGAATGCTACGAGATCTTCAGCATCGACGAGGTGTACGGCTGGCGGCGAGACCCCGACGGAACACGCGGCGAGCGGCTGCGGACCTTCCATCCGTTCGAGTCGTTCCAGCATGAGATCGAGCACGCCCACGGGCGCAGCGCGCTCTACTACCGGACCCGCATAGAGAACGCGCTCAGCGAGGACGGGGTCGTGCATCGGGTCGCCTTCGTGCGCGACGACGAAACCGCCTACATCGGCGTCAGCGAGACCGTCTCGCTGGCATTGACCTGCACAAACCGCGACCTGCCGCTGGCCCTCGGCGCGGGCGACATCTGCCTGCCCTCCGGGAACACCCCGACCTACGCCTCGTACACCAACATCGTCCGTCCCACGCCCTCCTACCGCCCCGTGCTGGACGGCGGGCTGCAATGGACGCTGATCTCCAACCTCTCGCTCAACTACCTGTCGCTGCTCTCGGCCGAACCGTTGAAGGCGGTCATCCGCGCCTACGACTTCGCCGCGCTGCACGACATCCAGCAGGCCCGCACGACGCGCAAGCGCCTGAACGGCATCGGCGACGCCGTCACCGTACCGACCGACGTCCTCATGAAAGGCCTGCCGATCCGAGGCCTGAAGACCGTGCTGAAACTCGACCAGTCGGCCTTTCTCTGCGAAGGCGACCTGTACCTGTTCGGCACCGTGCTCAGCCACTTCTTCGCCCTGTACGCCAGCATCAACTCCTTCCACCAGTTGGAAGTGATCAACACCAGCAACAACGAGCGCTACGAATGGCCATTGCAGACCGGCAAGCAACCGCTGATCTAGCCGATGCCCTGCTGGCAGATGCGAAGAACTACAACTTCTTCCGGCTGCTCGAGCATCTGCACAACCTCCACGAGGACGACCTGGAGTCCTCCGAGACCCTGCACCCGGAGCGGCAGCGCGTCCGCCTGACCAGCTATGCCGGCCTGGGCTTCCCCGCCTCCGACATCGGTCTCGCCGAGCGCATGCCCGAGCATGCGCGCAGCGATTACCACGTGCAGGCGACATTCTTCGGCCTGCACGGACCGGACTCGCCGCTGCCCGGCTACTACCTGGACCGGCTCGCCTACGAATACGCCCAGGGCATCGGCATCCGTCCGGCGTTCTTCGACTTCTTCAACCACCGCCTGCTGACCCTGCTGCACCAGGCCTGGCGTAAATACCGCTACTACGTGCGTTTCCAGCGCGAGGCCAAGGACCGCTTCTCGCGCTACATCTTCTCCCTGATCGGGCTCAACGACGAGGAACTGCGCGGAGCCACCCCTATCCCATGGAGCCGCCTGCTCAGCTACGCCGGGCTGATCGCCAGCCGCAGCCGCTCGCCGACCGTGGTGGCGGGCATCATCGCGCACTGCTTCGACCTGACCACGGTGCACATCCGCGAGTTCGAGCTCCGCTACGTCGACATTGCGGAAAGCCAGCTCCTGGCCCTGGGCAAGCGCAACGGCACCCTGGGCGACAGCTTCGTCATCGGTGGCCGGGTCCGCTCGCGCAGCAGCAAGTTCACCATCGTCATTTCCGATCTCGACCAGCGCCGCTTCCGGGAATTCCTGCCCAGCGGCGAGAACTACGGGCGCCTGCGCAAGCTCATCGACTTCCTGCTGCGCGACCCGGCCGCCTACGACCTGGAACTGGGGCTGCGCCAGGAGGAAGTGCCCCCCTTCAATCTCGGCAGGACCAACGGTACCCATCTGGGCTGGACGAGCTTCGTCGACCACAAGGTCCTGCGCAAACAATCCACCGTCCGCATCAAGGTGCGCTCATGAACGAATCGGCCGCCCCTCGCCGCATCGCCCTCGCAGTCGTCAACCCGCAAATGCTGCAGCAGGGTTGCGCGCCCACCCACACCTTCGACAGCACCGGCGGCACCATCGGTTGCCGCGGCGCGAACTGGATACTCACCGACAGCCGTGACCGCGTGCATGCGATCCACTGCGAGATCCTGTTCGAGGAAGGCAATTTCTGCGTGATCGACCGCTCCGGGCACACCCGCGTCAACAGCAACGAGAGCCCCGTGGGCCAGAACGTCAGCGCCCGCCTGGGCGAGGGCGACACCCTGCATGTCGGCCCCTACAGGATCGTCGCCCACCTGCAGGATCAGGACCACCAGCTTCCCGATCCGTCGCGCCACCTCAGCCAGTACGGCGTCGGAGAAATGCTCAACGACCAGGGCGCACAACTGGACGAACTGGCCAACGGTCCCGCCGCGCCAGACATGCGCCCGGAGAGGGACAAGGGCCGCTCAGCCCTGGACGATCTCGTCGAAGGCACGCAACGCGACAGCGCCCTCGACCCCCTCGCCGCCCTCGACGAAGCCGAGCGCCGTGCCAAGGAGCAGGCGGAGAAGCGCTCCTCGAACCCGTTCGACCCCACCCACTATGGCCTGTCGCCATCCACGACCCAGGCGGACCTGGCCGAAACCCGATTCGAAGCCGTATCCGGCATTCCCCTGCCCCATTCCGGAGAACCCAACATGACGCAGCAATACGATTACTCGACGCCGGCCGCTCCGGTGATTGGCGGCGATCCCCAGCAAGCCATCGAACCCCTGCTGCAAGGGCTCGGCGCCCCGATCGGCCGGCTCGACGGGCAATCGGCCCACCAGTTGCTGCTGGAGGCCGGACAGGCCCTCAATGCCACCATCCGCGGCATCGCCGCCCTGTACGGCAGCCAGGCCGGTACCCAGCAGCGCCTGGCGCTGCTCAACCGCACCCTGCAACCGATCGAGGACAATCCCCTGCGCCTCGGGCAGAGCTACGACGATACCGTCCGCGCGCTCTTCTCCAGCGACCGCAGTGTCGTCCACCTGTCCCCCAGGGCGGCCATCGACGAGAGCCTGGCCCAGGCGCGCCAGCACAACACCGCGATCATCCAGGCCATCAGCGCGAGCCTCGATGCCCTGTTGCGCTCCTTCGCTCCCGACGTGCTCCTGCAGCGCTTCCAGCGCTATCGGCCAGGCCATACCGCACAGTCGGAAAGCAACGATTGGGCGTGGCAGATGTACACCCACTACTACAACGAGCTGACCTCCTCCCGCCAGAAGGGCTTCGAAAAGCTGTTCTGGGAAGTGTTCGAACAAGCCTACGACCAGGCCCTTCGAGCGGAAGCCCAATGAAAGCCCGACGCCCTATCCTGCTGTTGCTGGCCGGCACGCTGATAGGCGGATGCGGCCTGTTCGGCGGCGAGAAGGAAAAAGCACCGCCCACGCAACTCTCGCTCAGCCTGTACGCGGCCCCAGACGTCAATCCCAACCCGGCCAGCGTACAGCCGGAACCCACCGACGCCACGGCGACGCCTCCCGGTGCGGCGCCCGTCCAGCAGGCGGGTCTCGGAACCGGGAATGAAGGCCCCTACCGCATCAACCTGAGCGGTAGCAGCCACGTCGACCTGACCGAGAAATTGCGCGCGCTGCTCGAATACATGCAGCAGGAAGGCACCGGCTCGTCCGAGTACGGCAAAAAGCCGTCCCTGAGCCTGCAGTTCGACCCGGCACTGCAGATGCCTGGGAAACCTTCCGCCCATCCCGCACCGGACAAGTCGGCCTGGCGTCCCGGCGTGCCGTTCCCGATCGATACCGACCAGCCCCCTGCCCTGGGGCAATACGCCGAAGAGATGGTCGACGGCCTCCAGGAGCGACAGAACGCCTTCGCCTCCAGGGAGGCGGCCACGCCCATTACCTTCAAGGTCCTGCAGCTCAAGGACGACTCGCTGTTCCTCAGCGCCGACCACGACATGCTCACCAAGAACCTGAAGAAGGCCCTGGGCAAGACCTACCTGGACGACGACGACTACGTCCTGCAGCCGGGCCAGTTCAAGTTCATCGACTACGCGGAAATCGACGAGAAGACCCACTACCTGGCCGTGATGGCGAACTTCCACAACCAGGACGGCGCGGTCTGGAAACAGGTGCTCCGCCTCGAACCCACCGGACACAAGTACGCCGTGCTGGTGACCCTGACCGACACCCAGGTCGCCATCACCGATGAAAGCTACCGCCAGCCGAAGCCGAGACCCACACCATGACTTCAAGGAACCCCGTCATCTGGAGCGAAGGACTGTTCGTCAAGCCCCAGCACTTTCAGCAACAGTCTCGCTCGCTGGAACACCTCATCCACCAGCGGGTGAACAGCGTCAGCGAACACCTGTACGGCTTCAGCGAACTGGAGCTCAACCACGAGTACCTGAGCTTCGGCAAGATCGCCATCGTCCGCGCCCGTGGCGCCATGCCCGACGGCAGCACCTTCGACATTCCCAACGACGTGCCGCCACCCACACCGCTGGCGATCAACGACCTGTCGGCCGTCAACCAGGTGGTGTACCTGACCCTGCCGCTACGCTCCGATGGCGTGCTGGAAATCCAGTGGCCCGACAGCTATGCCAACACTCGCTATGTGGCGCGCTCCGAGGAGGTCAAGGACAGCCACAGCCTGGAGGGCGACCACGTCCAGATGGACCTCGCCCTCCCGAACCTGCAACTGTCCCTGGAACGCGACGACCGCAGCGCCTTCACCGGCATCGCCCTGTGCCGCATCCTCGACAAGCGGCCGGACGGCAGCCTGGTGCTGGATGAAGCCTTCTACCCCACCAGCCTGTCGCTCACCGCCATCCCGCCGCTCCAGCGCTTCCTCGGTGAAATCGCCGGCCTCATGCGCGAGCGCGCGAAGAACATCGCGGAACGCATCGGCTCACCCGGCCAGGCCGGCGTGGCGG
Source organism: Zestomonas carbonaria (assembly GCF_904061905.1). Classification (GTDB taxonomy): domain Bacteria; phylum Pseudomonadota; class Gammaproteobacteria; order Pseudomonadales; family Pseudomonadaceae; genus Aquipseudomonas; species Aquipseudomonas carbonaria. Next base: position 1,887 of record NZ_CAJFCI010000074.1, on the reverse strand, counting down.
ATGTCACCGACTTCAACCTGCTGCAGACGCTCAACCGCCTGCAGCCCTATTTCCAGCATCTCTCGCGCCTTCGCCACGTGCACCCCGAACAGCTCTACATCGCCTTCAGCCAGGCATGCGGAGAACTGGTCACCTTCACCGACGAAGGGCGCCTGCCGCAGGAATATTCCCCCTACCAGCACGACGACCTGCGCCTGTCCTTCCGCACGCTGGAGGAAACCTTGCGACGCGCCCTGAGCACCGTCCTGCAACCGCGCGCCGTCTCCCTGCCGATCGTCAAGCAGCAGTACGGCATGCTCACCGCCGCCGTCCAGGACAAGCGCCTGCTGGCCGACGCCGAATTCATCCTCGCCGTGCGCGCGCGCATGCCGCTGGAAAAGCTGCGCCAGCAATTCGTGCAGCAGGCCAAGGTCGCCTCCATGGAAAAGCTGCCCGAACTGGTCAGCCTGCAATTGCCGGGCATTCCGCTCAGCCCCCTGCCGGTGGCGCCGCGCCACCTGCCCTTCCATGCGGGCTTCACCTACTTCCAGCTCGACCGTTCCCACCCCAGTTGGCAAATGATGCGCGAAACCGCCGGTTTCGGCTTCCACATCGCTGGGGAATACCCCGAGCTCGAACTGCAGTTCTGGGCCATCAGGAGCCAATGACATGAGCAGCACCGAAACCGCCAGCCGCCGTACCGACTACCAGCGAACCACTCCGGCGTCTGTCGTCACGCAGAAGCAGGACATCATGTTCGAAGGCATCCAGCACATCGACCACGACGAAGACCTCGACTTCCAACTGCGCGGCCATGGCTACAACCCGATGGTGGACGGCGCTCTCCCACTGTTCGGGCTGGTCATCCGCCTGCGCGGGATGGAGAAATACGAAGACGTGGGCGGGCTCTACGAGATGGTCCGCAAACAGATCGCCGCGCTCGACGAGGAAATCAACCAGCACAACTACGACACCGCTACCCAGCTCGCCTTCCGCTACGCCCTGTGCACCTTCGTCGACGAAGCGGTAATGGGCACCCCCTGGGGCTCCAAATCCATGTGGGCGCAGCGCTCCCTGCTCAGCGCCTATCACGACGAGACCTGGGGCGGCGAAAAGTTCTTCACCATCCTCTCGCGCATGCTGATGGAGCCGGAGAAATACCGCGACGTGCTGGAGTTCAAGTACCTGTGCCTCTGTCTCGGCTTCAGGGGCAAGTACGGCCTGCAGCACGACAACAACGACAAGTCGCTCCAGGCCCTCATCGACAAGCTGCACCGCACCTTGCGCGAACTGCGCGGCGACAGCCCCGAGCAACTGACCGACGCCAGCGCCAACGTCACCTCCCGGCGTTATCGCATCGGCCGGCAACTGCCCTGGTGGGCGCCCTGGATCGCCGCCGCGGCTCTGCTGGCCTGCGTCTACATCCTCTACGCCATGAGCCTCGGCAACACCACGGAACAGGTCCTGCAATCGCTGGACGAGATTCTCAGGCACTGAGCCGCGGATCACCTCAAGGAGCTGCACGCGATGCCCCGCCAATCCGACCTGCGCTTCACCTTCGCGCCCGCCAGCGGCGACTTCGAGGTCATCTCCTTCGAGCTGGACGAAGGGCTGTCCACGCCCTTCCGGTTGACCCTCGAGCTCTCCAGCCGCGATCCCGCCGTGGATTTTGGCGCGATCCTCGACCGGCCCGCGCTGTTCACCCTCTGGCACGGCGAACGCGCGGTGCGCCATGTCCACGGCCTGGTCAGCGCCTTCGCCCAGGGCGACACCGGCTTTCGCCGCACCCGCTACAGCGCCGTGGTCGAACCCGCCCTGGCCCGCGCCGAGCTGCGTTCCAACTGGCGGATCTTCCAGCAGCGCAGCGTCCCGCAGATCCTCGACAGCGTCCTTCGCGCCCAGGGCATC
>NZ_CAJFCI010000073.1 GCF_904061905.1 Zestomonas carbonaria | reverse complement strand
GTGCCTGGGTGGGCGGCGGGAGCTGCGCGGGAGGGGTTGGCGCGGGCGGCAGGTCCGAAGCCGGACGCTGGGCCGCGCAGCCGGCCAGACCGACCAGCAGGCCCAGGGCGAGAAGGTGCATGGTCGGTTTCATCGGGGTGCCTCCAGAAGCTGTTTCATCGAGCGTGGTCGCTCACTCGTCCGGGCTGTCGATGCTCAGACGCTGGACATCGGTCGTGCTGCTGGCCAGCGGCTGGCTGCGGCCGATCCACTCGCCGTCGGTGGCGGTGCCGGAACGCGAGACACGTGCCACCAGTTGAACCTCGGGGAAGGCGGAAAGTTTCAGTTGCGGCATCATCGCATCGGCGTCGGAAAGCTCCACCTCGGCCGGCAGGTCGGCGACGGTCATGCGCTTGACCGCCAGGGGCATCGGCGGGCCGCTGCTGGCGCGGGCGAAGACGAACACGCTGTCGCCCGGTTGGACCTTGTCCCTGACGCTCGCCGCCAACTCCACGCGCACTTTCAAGGTGGCGCCGTCGGCACTCGCGGCAACCGCCGGCGAGCTGTCCGCACCGCTCTCCTGCTGGCGGGCCCTGGCGCGTTCGATACCGCCCTGGATCGCCGAGCGCGACGGGTCCTCGGCCGGCAGCACGGCCACCAGGCGCTCCCAGTAGCCGATGGCGTCCTTGAAGCGCTGTTCCTCGAAGGCGGCGATGCCGAGCAGACCGAGGCTGGTGACCTCCTCCGCGTCGGCCTTGAGCGCTTCGTCGGTGAGCGCCTGCATCTGCGGCGTCCACTTGCGCTCGCCGGCGAAGTACAGCGCCTGGGCCCACTGGCCGAGTACCTCGGGCTGGCGGCCGGACAGCGTGGCGGCGTGCTCGAAGGCCGATGCCGCATCCGCCGCACGTTCCTGGGCCATGTAGGTGCGGCCGAGGAAGTACCAGGCTTCCGCCGAATCCGGCTGGGCCTTGACGGTCTGTTCCAGGCGCGCGGTCATCTCTTCGATGCTGCGCGGCATCTGGGCGAATTCGCGGGTCATCTCGACCTTGTCGCTGGCGCCCCAGTACAGGTACAGGCCAACCCCGAGCAGCGGCACCAGCAGCGCGGCGACCAGCGGCGCGGCACGGCCCAGGCGCGAGCTGCGATTGGCGTCGGCGCCTTCGGTATCGGCCAGCAGTTCGCGGGCGGCCTCGGCGCGACCGGCTTCGAGCTGCGCGTCGGTGAGCACGCCGGCACGGTGCTCGCCTTCCAGTTCGGCGACGCGTTCCTGGTAGAGGGCGACGTTGAGGGCGGTGCGGTCCTCCTCGGTCTGCGCCTTGCGGCCACGCAGCACGGGGATCAGCAGGAAAGCGAGGGCGACCAGAAGCAGCAGGCCGGCGGCGAGCCAGAAATCAATCATTCGAAGTCTTGTCCGAGGAAGTGGATTTCAGCAGGGCGTCGAGGCGGCCGCGCTCCTGATCGGAAAGCTGGACGGCGGAGGGGGCGTTCTCCACCCGCCGGCGGCGCAGGACGATCACGCCGAGCACCACCAGGCCGCCGCCGAGCAGCAGCGCCGGGCCGTACCAGAGCAGGAAGGTGCGCGCGGTGACCGGCGGCTTGTAGCGCACGAAGTCGCCGTAGCGGTCGACCATGTAGTCGACGATCTCGTCGTCGCTCTTGCCCTCGCCGAGCATGCGGTGGATCTCGCGGCGCAGGTCGGCGGCGATCGGCGCGTTGGAGTCGGCGATGTCCTGGTTCTGGCACTTCGGGCAGCGCAGTTCCTTGGTCAGCTCGCGGAACCGCTCGCGCTGCGCCTCGTCGGCGAACTCGTAGGTGTCGATGGCGGCGCGGGCGATGCCGGCCAGGCACAGGACGAAGAACAGGACGGCGAACAGACGTTTCATTCAGCGGCCTCATCGACGAGTTGCCGGTACAACGGCGCCAGTTGCTCGCGCCAGACGGTCTGGTCGATCACTCCGACGAACTTGTGGCGGATGATGCCCTGGGCGTCGATCAGGAAGGTTTCCGGCGCGCCGTAGACGCCCAGGTCGAGCCCCAGGCTGCCCTGGGCGTCGTTGATGTTGAGCTGGTAGGGGTCGTGGAATTCGTCCAGCCACTTCAGGGCGGCGGCGTTGTCGTCCTTGTAGTTGACCCCGTGGATGCGCACGCCCTGCTCGGCCAGCTTGTTGAGCACCGGATGCTCGACCCGGCAGGCGATGCACCAGGTGCCCCAGACGTTGAGCAGCGCCGGCTGGCCCTTGAGGTCTTCCTGGGTCAGGGTGCGGTCGCCCTGCACGCTGGGCAGCGAGAAGGCCGGCACCGGCTTGCCGATCAGCGCCGAGGGCAGCTCGGAGGGATCGAGGAACAGCCCGCGATAGAGGAACACGGCGACGCCGAGGAACACCGCCAGGGGAATCAGCAACACCAGACGCTTCATGCTTGGGCTCCAGCCAGGCCGAGCGCCTCGCGCACCCGGGTCTTCACCTTGACGCGGTAGCGCCGGTCGAGCGCCGCCAGCAGGCCGCCGAGGCCGGTCAGCAGGCCGCCCAGCCAGATCCAGCGGACATAGGGCTTGACGTGCACGCGTACCGCCCAGGCGCCGTTGTCCAGCGGCTCGCCGAGGGCGACGTAGAGGTCGCGGGTGAAGCCGGCGTCGATGCCGGCCTCGGTCATCACCGACTGCTGCACGGTGTAGAGGCGTTTTTCCGGGTGCAGCACGCTGATTTCCTTACCGCCCTTGAGCACCCGCACGGTGCCCTTGTCGGAGGTGAAGTTGGGGCCTTCATGGTGCGCCGCGCCCTCGAACACGAAGCGGTAGCCGGCCAGTTCCACCGACTCGCCCGGCGCCAGGCGCAGGTCGCGCTCGGCGCTGTACTGGCTGGACAGCACCACGCCGAGAGCGCAGACGGCGATGCCGAGGTGCGCCACCTGCATGCCCCAGTAGCTGCGGCCGAGCTTGCCGATCCCCTTGAGCAGGCCGGTATGGCGGGTCTTGTCGAGCAAATCGCGCAGGCCGGCGACCACCACCCAGGCGGCCAGCAGCCAGGCCGCCAGCGACGCCCAGTGGAAATCGCCGAGCAGGAAGCTGGCGGCCACGCCCAGCACGCCGCTGGTGAGCAGCACCGGGCCGAGCATGCCGGCCAGCCACTTCACCGGGGTGTCCTTCCAGCGCACGATCACGCCGATCGCCAGCACCGCCATGAGGATCGCCATCAGCGGCAGGAACAGCGCGTTGAAGTACGGCGGGCCGACCGACAGCTTGGCGCCGGTCAGCGCATCCAGCACCAGCGGATAGAGGGTGCCGAGCAGGATCATCGAGGTGGCCACCACCAGCACCAGGTTGTTGACCAGCAGCAGGGTCTCGCGCGACCACAGGCCGAAGCCGACCTGGCTCTTGACCACCGGCGCGCGCAGGGCGAACAGGGTCAGCGAGCCGCCCACCACCATCAGCAGGAAGATCAGGATGAACACCCCGCGCTCCGGGTCGGAGGCGAAGGCGTGCACCGAGGTCAGCACCCCGGAGCGGACCAGGAAGGTGCCGAGCAGGCTCAGCGAGAAGGCGGCGATGGCCAGCAGCACGGTCCAGCTCTTGAACACGCCGCGCTTCTCGGTCACCGCCAGCGAGTGGATCAGCGCGGTGCCGACCAGCCAGGGCATGAACGAGGCGTTCTCGACCGGGTCCCAGAACCACCAGCCGCCCCAGCCCAATTCGTAGTAGGCCCACCAGGAGCCGAGGGTGATGCCGACGCCGAGGAACGCCCAGGCGACGATGGTCCACGGCCGCGACCAGCGCGCCCAGGCGGCGTCCAGGCGGCCGCCGAGCAATGCGGCGATGGCGAAGGCGAAGGCTACCGAGAAGCCGACGTAGCCCATGTAGAGCATCGGCGGGTGGACGATCAGGCCGATGTCCTGGAGCAGCGGGTTGAGGTCGTTGCCGTCCGCCGGGCTGTTCGGCAGCAGGCGTTCGAAGGGGTTGGAGGTGGCGATCAGGAACAGCAGGAAGCCGATGCTGATCATCCCCATCACCGCCAGCACGCGGGCCAGCATGACTTCCGGCAACTGCCGGGAGAACACCGACACGGCGAAGGTCCAGCCGCCGAGGATCAGCGCCCAGAGCAGCAGCGAACCTTCGTGGGCGCCCCACACGGCGCTGAACTTGTAGTACCAGGGCAGCGCGCTGTTGGAGTTGCTGGCCACGTAGCGCACGGTGAAGTCGTCGGCCATGAAGGCCCAGGTCAGGCAGGCGAAGGCGAACGCCAGGAAGGCGAACTGCCCCCAGGCGGCGGGCACGGCCAGGCTCATCCACTGGCGGTCGCCGCGCCAGGCGCCGATCAGCGGCAGGGTGGCCTGGACGATGGCGAAGCACAGGGCGAGGATCATGGCCAGGTGGCCGAGTTCGGGGATCATCAGGGCTGCGTTCATGGCTCAGCCTTCCTTCTTCGGTAGCCGGCCGCTTTCCTGCAGGGCCTTGGTGACTTCCGGCGGCATGTAGTTCTCGTCGTGCTTGGCCAGCACCTCGTCGGCGATCAGCACGCCCTCGTCGTTCAGCTTGCCGAGGGCGACGATGCCCTGTCCTTCGCGGAACAGGTCGGGGAGGATGCCGTGGTACTGGATGGTCACGTCCTTGGCGAAGTCGGTGACCACGAAGCGCACTTCCAGCGAATCCGAGGAGCGCTGCACCGAGCCGTCCTTGACCATGCCGCCGGCGCGGATGCGGGTGTCATGGGGCACTTCGCCGTTGGCGATCTGGGTCGGCGTGTAGAACAGGTTGATGTTCTGCTGCAGGGCGGTGAGGGCAAGGCCGACGGCGATGCCGACGCCGGCGAGGATGCCGAGGATGATGAACAGACGCTTCTTGCGCAGCGGATTCACGACTTGCTCTCCCGGCGCAGACGGCGCGCCTCTTCTTGCAGATAACGACGCCGCGCCAACAGCGGCAGCGCGACGTTGAGGACCAGCACGCCCAGGCTGATGCCGTAGGCGGTCCACACATACAGGCCATGCTGGCCCATGGCGAGGAATTCGCCGAAGGAAGCGAAGCTCATTTTACGCCTCCCAGTTGCTTGCCGATCTCGGCCTTGACCCAACTGCTGCGCGACTCGCGCTTGAGCACTTCCAGGCGCATGCGCACCAGCAGCACGGCGGCGAAGAAGCAGTAGAAGCCGAGCACCATGACCAGCAGCGGCAGCCACATTTCCGGCGGCATGGCCGGTTTCTCGGTGAGCTTGAAGGTGGCCGGCTGGTGCAGGGTGTTCCACCACTCCACCGAGTACTTGATGATCGGGATGTTGACCACGCCGACCACCGCCAGCACCGCGCAGGCCTTGGCCGCGCTGTCGCGGTTGGTGATCGCCTGGCCGAGGGCGATGATGCCGAAGTAGAGGAACAGCAGGATCAGCATCGAGGTCAGACGCGCGTCCCAGACCCACCAGGAGCCCCAAGTCGGCTTGCCCCAGATGGCGCCGGTGAGCAGCGCCAGGAAGGTCATCCAGGCGCCGATCGGCGCGGCCTGCTGGAGGGCGACGTCGGCCAGTTTCATCTTCCACACCAGGCCTACCACGCCGGCCACGGCCAACATCATGTAGCAGGACTGGGCGAGGATCGCCGCCGGTACGTGGATGTAGATGATCCGGAAGCTGTTGCCCTGCTGGTAGTCCGGCGGTGCGAAGGCCAGGCCCCAGACCAGGCCGACCGCCAGCAGCGACGCGGCGGCGATGGCCAGCCAGAACAGCCAGCGGCCGCTCATCTCATAGAACCACTTGGGCGAACCCCATTTGTGAAACCAGGTCCAGTTCATCGGTCGACTCATCATCCTGCGAGGCACGATTGCCGTATCCCGGAGGCGATCCGGGGCGGGGCTTTCCCGGATTTCACCGGGCTACATCATGCACTTCGCTTCACGGTTCGTTCTTATTCGCCGACGCTGATGGTCAGACCGGCGGCGATTGCAAAAGGCGTCAGGGTCACCGCCAGGGCGGTGAGGCTGGCCAGCCACAACAGGTGACCGGCCGCCGGCAATCCTTGCAGGGAAGCTTGCAACGCGCCGCTGCCGAGGATCAGCACCGGGATATACAGCGGCAGAATCAGCAGGGCCAGCAGCAGGCCGCCGCGTTTCAGACCGACGGTCAGCGCCGCGCCGACCGCGCCGAGCAGGCTGAGCACCGGCGTGCCGAGCAGCAGCGAGAGCAGCAGCACCGGCAGGCAGCGCGCCGGCAGGCCGAGCATCAGCGCCAGCAGCGGGGCCAGCACCACCAGCGCCAGCCCGGAAAACATCCAGTGTGCCAGCACCTTGGCCAGGACCAGAAGAGGCAGGGGGTGCGACGAAAGGACCCACTGTTCCAGGGAACCGTCCTCGAAATCGCTGCGGAACAGGCCGTCCAGAGAGAGCAGCACGGCCAGCAGGGCCGCGACCCATACCAGGCCCGGTGACAAAGTCTGCAACAGATTGGTTTCCGGCCCCACCGCCAGCGGGAACAGGGCGATGACGATGGCGAAGAACACCAGGGGGTTGGCCAGCTCCGCCGGGCGGCGGAACAGCAGGCGGGCTTCGCGGGCGACCAGCAGGGTGAACACGTTGCTCATGCCGCACGCTGCCCCAGGTCCAGATCGCGATAGCCGGCCGGTTTCACGGTCAGCGTGTGATGGGTGGTCAGCACCACCAGGCCGCCCTGCTCGCAGTGGCTGGCCAGGTGCGCCTCCAGTTGCGCCACGCCCTGCTTGTCCAGGGCGGTGAACGGCTCATCGAGAATCCACAGCGGCGGCGCTTCCAGGTACAGGCGCGCCAGGGCCACGCGGCGCTGCTGGCCGGCGGACAGGGTGTGGCAGGGCACGTCCTCGAAGCCGCGCAGGCCGACCGCCTCCAGCGCCCGCCAGATCGCCGCGCGCTCGGCCGGTACGTGCAGGGCGCACAGCCAGGAAAGGTTCTCCTCGGCGGTGAGCAGCCCCTTGATCCCGGCGGCATGGCCGATCCACAGCAGGTTGCGCGCCAGTTCGCCGCGCAGCTTGCCCAGCGGCCGGCCATTGATGTGCACTTCCCCGGCGGTCGGGCGCATCAGCCCGGCGAGCAGGCGCAGCAGGCTGGTCTTGCCGCTGCCGTTGGGCCCGCTGACCTGGAGCATGTCGCCACCGTGCAGGCGCAGGTCGAGCCCCTCGAACAGCAGGCGCCAATCCCGCTCGCAGGCGAGGGCCAGGGTTTCGAGTACAGGGCTGGTCACGACATGCGGGTCCACAGGCATTCAAGTCGGGAAGGCGTCGGCCGTTATACTGGCATACGCCCGGCTGGCCGCCGGTCGAGCCGGGCAGCGAGAGCGAAACGGGGCGGCATTATACATACCCGGCCAGCCCGCCCGCAGTGGCCTTTTTCGACAGGTTGTAACCCATCAATGAGCGAGATCAGCGGCCCCCGCCCAGCCCAGGCCGTCGAGCAGGCGCTCAGGCTGTTGCAGCCGCTGGACGGCCTGCTGGCCAGCGGCGAGACCGCCAAGGCCGAGGTGGTCGCGGTCCGGGAAGCGGTGGCACAGAGCTTCCAGGTGCTGCTCAGGCTGACCCTCGCCAACGGCAGCCAGGCCACCTTGCAGGCCAGCAGCAACCAGCCGCTCGTCCAGGGCAGCCTGCTCAACGTCACCGCGCTGTCGGATACCCGCCTGGCGATGGCCCTGCAGAACGCCGGCGAACGCGCCCTGACCAAGCTAGACCTCAACCTGCTGCCGGTCGGCACGCTGATCCAGGGCAAGGTCGAGGCGCGCGAGCAGATCGCCGGGCTCAAGGCGCAGCAGGCGCTCTACCGGGTGATGGTCAATCTGCTCAACACGCCGCTGGCCGGCAGCAAGCTATCGCTGGAAACAGGTATGCCGCTGCCCGTCGGCAGCCTGCTGACCGCGCGGGTGGACGGCAGCCAGGCGCTGGCCTTCCTGCCGCTGAGCGGGCGGCTCGACCAGTTGGCGATCAGCCAGCAGTTGCAGGCGCAGAGTGCCCGCCAGGGCTCGCTGGAAGGATTGCTCGGTGCGCTCCAGGGGCTGGCCGGCAGCAATCTGCCGGAAGGGCTTCGCGGCAGCATCGACAAACTGTTCGGCGCCCTGCCCGATCTCGCCCAACTCAGCGACGCCAAGGGCCTGGCCAAGGCCATGGAGAACAGCGGCACGCTGCTCGAAGCGCGCCTGCTCGGCGCTGGCGGCGCCCTGCCCCAGGACCTCAAGGCCAACCTGTTGCGCCTGGTCGCCCAATTGCTGCCGCAACTGCCCCAGGCCACTCCACTGGCGGCGGGCGCCGCCGGCAGCCTGGCCCAGGCCATGCCGGCCTTCGCGCGCACCGCGCTGGGGGCGCTCGGTCAGCTCGGCGGCCGCCCGCAGCCGCCCGGTTTTCCGCTGCCGGCCAAGTTGCAGCAGGCATTCGAGGATGGCGAGGCCGACCTGGAAACACTGCTCAAGCTCGCCGCCGCCGCCGTCTCGCGCTTGCAGACCCATCAGTTGTCCAGCCTGGCACAAACCCAGGTGACACCGGACGGCAGCCTGCTGACCACCTGGCAACTGGAGCTGCCGATGCGCCACCAGCAGGAGCTGGTGCCGCTGCAACTCCGGATCCAGAGCGAAGAAGAGGCCAAGCCGGAGAAGAAGGACGCACAGGAAACCCTCTGGCGCGTCGAGCTGGCCTTCGACCTGCCCCCGCTCGGCCCCTTGCAGGTGCAGGCGCAACTGGCCCACGGCAGCCTGTCCGGCCAGCTCTGGGCGGAGCGCCAGGCCACCGCGCAACTGATCGACAGCGAGCTGGGCAACCTGCGCCAGCGCCTGCTCGACGCCGGCCTCGACGTCGGCGACCTGGCCTGCCGCCAGGGCACGCCGCCACAAGGGCCACGGACCACCCTGGAACAACGCTGGATCGACGAGACCGCATGAAGCGCCAGACACCCCGCCAGGCCATCGCCCTCAGCTATGACGGCCAGAACGCCCCGACCCTGAGCGCCAAGGGTGACGACGAGCTGGCCGAAACCATCCTCGCCATCGCCCGCGAGTACGAAGTGCCGATCTACGAGAACGCCGAACTGGTACGCCTGCTGGCCCGCCTGGAACTCGGCGAGGCGATCCCCGAAGCGCTGTACCGCTGCATCGCCGAGATCATCGCCTTCGCCTGGTACCTGCAAGGCAAGTGTCCGCCGGGGTTCGAGCCGTCGCCCGAAGGCCCATCGGTGGACTGAAGCCCATCCTACGGTAGGCTTCGGCCGAATCCCCGGACGAAAAAAAGCCCGCAGCGAGGCGGGCCGTGCGAGCCGTCCCCCTCGTGAGGCGACGGTAAGGTAAAGCGTTGCCCCGGACCTTTGCGCGGTCCGGGGCGCGAGCCGTCAGGCCAGTTCGCGGCTGGCGGCCGGTTGCGGTTCTTCCTCGGCCACGGCCGGGCGACCGCCGCTGGCCAGTTCGCGTTCGAGCTGATCCTCGTCCAGCTCCTTGCACCACTTGGCGACCACGATGGTGGCCACGCCGTTGCCGATCAGGTTGGTCAGCGCACGGGCCTCGGACATGAAGCGGTCGATGCCGAGGATCAGCGCCAGGCCCGCCACCGGCAGGTGGCCGACGGCCGAGAGGGTCGCGGCGAGGACGATGAAGCCCGAGCCGGTAACCCCGGCGGCGCCCTTGGAAGCCACCAGCAGCACCGCCAGCAGGGTGAGCTGGTGGGTCAGGTCCATCGGCGTGTCGGTGGCCTGGGCGATGAACACCGCGGCCATGGTCAGGTAGATCGAGGTGCCGTCGAGGTTGAAGGAGTAGCCGGTGGGGATCACCAGGCCGACCACGGATTTCTTCGCGCCGAGCTTCTCCATCTTGTTCAGCATGCGCGGCAGCACCGACTCGGAGGACGAGGTGCCGAGCACGATCAGCAGTTCCTCGCGGATGTAGCGGATGAAGCGCAGGATGTTGAAGCCGTGGGCCTTGGCGATGCCGCCGAGGACCACCAGGATGAAGAACAGGCAGGTGATGTAGAAGCACATCATCAGTTGGCCGAGCTGCACCAGCGAGCCGACGCCGTACTGGCCGATGGTGAAGGCCATGGCGCCGAAGGCACCGATGGGCGCGACCTTCATGATCATGTTGATGATGCCGAACATCACGTGGGCGATGCGGTCGATGAAGTCCAGCACCGGCTTGCCGAAGTCACCCATGCGCTGCAGGGCGAAGGCGAAGATCACCGAGAAGAACAGCACCTGCAGGATGTCGCCGCTGGCGAAGGCGCCGACCACGGTGCCGGGGATCACGTTGAGCAGGAAGCCGATGGTGCTCTGCTGCTCACCGGCCTTGGCATAGGCGGCGATGCTGCTGGCGTCCAGGGTGCTCGGGTCGACGTGCATGCCGACGCCGGGCTGCGCCAGGTTGACCACCACTAGGCCGATCACCAGCGCGACGGTCGAGACGACCTCGAAATACATCAGCGCGTAGCCGCCGGTCTTGCCCACCGACTTCATGTTCTGCATGCCGGCGATGCCGCTGACCACGGTGCAGAAGATGATCGGCGCGATGGCCATCTTGATCAGTTTGACGAACCCGTCGCCGAGCGGCTTCAGCGCCACCCCGGTTTCCGGGTAGAAGTGCCCCAGGGCGATACCGACGGCGATCGCCACCAGCACCTGGATGTACAGACTCTTGTAGAGAGGAGTGCGGGTCATGACAGGTCTTTTCCTCAAGGGCGACGTTTCGGCACCGGTCCTCGATGCCACGCCGCCGAAGCACTAACCCTCCTGGGCTGGAGGGATTTGTTCTTACCTGCCGGAGCAGGCTTGCGACACTTATCGCAAGCCCCATGCCACTCCCGAACGAAAAAATTAATTCCTTTAAAAACAACAAGTTGATATTTAATCCAGCACCGCTGGCCAACGCCCCCTGGCGGATTCCCGCCAAGCACCGCGAACGCCATGGCGGATTTCCCCCGGCGGATGGTCGGGTTGTCGCCCACTGGCACGCTGCTTACCATCGCCGGGTCCAGTCGACGAGCGACCCTCATGCGAGAACGCACCATCGCCAGCCATTTCGTCCGCGCCGCCCTGCGCGGCGCCGAGCGGCAGGGCTACGATACGGGCCCATTGCTGGCCGAGCTGAACATCCGCCCCGAGTTGCTCAGCGAGCCGCGCGCGCGCGTCACCCCGGAGCAGTTCGCGCGCCTGGTGCAGCGCGTCTGGGAAGAACTGGACGACGAATACATGGGCTTCGGCCGGCAATGCAGCAAGCGCGGCACCTTCGCCATGATGTGCCACAGCATCATCCACTGCGAGACGCTGGACAAAGCGCTGAATCGCGGCACGCTGTTCTACGGCCTGTTCCCGGAAGCGCCGCTCCTGCACCTGGAGCGCGACGGCGACCAGGCCCGGCTGGTCCTCGACACCAGCGACCTGTGGGACCCGGACCACTTCCTGACCGAAAGCCTGCTGGTGCTCTGGCACCGCCTCGGCAGTTGGCTGGTCGGCCAGCGCATCCGCCTGCTGCAGGCCACCTTCACCTATGCCGAGCCCCCCCATGCCAGCGAGTACGACCTGCTGTTCCCGGGGGCTCGACAATTCCACGCGCCACGCACCAGCCTGCTGTTCCAGGCGCGCTATCTGGACATGCCGCTGCTACAGGACGAACGCACGCTCAAGCAGTTCCTCAAGAACTCGCCGGCCGACCTGCTCGCCCGCCCGGACGGCGGCGACAGCCTGACCAGCCAGATCCGCCGGCTGCTCGGCCGCGACTGCAGCCACTGGCCGGACCTCGAACACGTCGCCCGCCAGTTGCACACCAGCCCGCAGACCCTGCGCCGCCACCTGCGCGAGGAAGGCACCAGCTTCCAGGAGCTCAAGGACCATCTGCGCCGCGACCTGGCGATCTACCACCTCGGCCGCGACAGCCTGGCGATCCAGGACATCGCCGCGCAGCTCGGCTTCTCCGAGCCTTCGGCCTTCCATCGCGCGTTCAAGAAGTGGACGGGGCTGACGCCGGGGGCCTACCGCACCCACCAGGCGGATTGAGTCATCACCCTACGAGGGCAGGAGAATCCGGAAGCAGGCGCCGCCCAGGGGCGAGTCCTCCACTTCCAGCTCGCCGCCGTAGCTGTCGATGATGTCCATCACCACCGCCGTGCCGATGCCCTGCCCCGGATGCTGGGTGTCCAGGCGCTCGCCGCGCCGGAGGATGCGCTCGCGCTGGTCGGCCGGCACGCCGGGGCCGTCGTCCTCGACCCGCAGCTCCAGCCGGCCATCCATCCGCCGGGCCGTCACCCGTACCTGGCCCAGGCACAGCCGGTAGGCGTTTTCCAGCAGGTTGCCAAGCATCTCCAGCGACGCGCCGTGCTCCAGCGGCAACTCGGTGCCGGCCGGGAAATCCCGCTCCAGCCGCACCTGCTTGTCGCGATAGACCTTGTCCAGCGCGGCGCCCAGGGTGTCCAGCAAGGGGGCCAGCGCTTCTCGATGGCGAACCAGCCCGCTCTTGCGCAGGCTGGCGCGCTGCAACTGGTAGCCGATCTGCTGGCTCATGCGCTCGATCTGGCTGCGCAGCACCTGCACCTGCTCGCGGTTGCGCGGCTGGTCCGCCAGGTTCTCGGCCACGCCCTGCAACACCGCCAGCGGCGTCTTGAGGCTGTGCGCGAGGTCGCCCAGCGAATGCCGGTAGCGCTCGCGCTGGGCCCGTTCGCTGTCGAGCAGGCGGTTCAGCGAATCGGTCAGGCGGCGCATCTCCTCGGGATGTTCCTCGCTCAGCCGCTCGCGTTCGCCGATCTCGATCTGGTCCAGCTCGTTCCTCAATCCGCGCAACGAGCGCAGCCCCCAGCCCAGGACCAGCCAGAGCAGCCCCAGCAGCACCAGCAACGCCCCACCGAGCCAGATGTACAACTGCTCGCGGAAATAATTCAGCAGCCCGCCGTATTCGCTGACCGGCTGCATGGTGACGATGCTGTAGGCCGCCTGCTTGCCGCCGAGCAGGTCGATTTCCACGTCGTAGACGAAGAACTCGCGGCCGCTCTCGTCCCGGACCCGGGTGAACTCGTCGACCAGCCCCTCGTAGCGGGGCAGGTAGTGAATGCTCTCGTCCGTCGTCGAGGTCGAGCGCCAGACCAGCGTCCCGTTCTGGTCGTAGATGTAGCCGAGCAGCTTCGACTCCGGCAGGTTGTAGTCCTCTATCGGCAGGTGTTCCGGCATGCTCAGGCGGTCGCCCTCGATGCGTGCCGCCGAGATCAGGGTCGCCACGTCCGCCGCCAGGCGCTGCTGGATGGCATTCTCCAGGGCGATGCCGAAGGCGCGCTGCAAGGCCGGCAACAGGGCCGACATGAACAGCACGGCAAGGATCGCCGCGCCGATCATCAGGCGGATGCGCAACGAGCGGATCATCGGCAGCGCTCGGTGAACAGGTAGCCCTGGCCGCGCACCGTCTCGATCGGGCGGAACCCGTCGATCGCCACCTCCAGCTTGCGGCGCAGGCGACCGACCAGCACTTCGATGACGTTGGGATCGCGCTCTTCGTCGTCCGGGTAAAGTTGCTCGATCAGCCGCTCCTTGGCCACGACCTGCTGGTGGTGGCGCATCAGGTATTCGAGGATGCGGTACTCGAAGGCGGTCAGCGGCAGGGGCTCGCCATCGGCCAGCGCCTGCTTGCGATTGAGGTCCAGCAGCAGCGGGCCGGCCTCGATGGCCGCCTGGACGAAACCGCTGGAGCGGCGCAGCAAGGCATTGAGGCGCGCCTCCAGCTCTTCGAACTGGAACGGCTTGACGACATAGTCGTCGGCCCCCACGGCCAGGCCCTCGACCTTGTCCTGCCAGTTGCCGCGCGCGGTGAGGATGAGGATCGGGAATGTCCGGCCCTGGTTGCGCAGTTCGCGAATCAGGTCCAGGCCACCCATGCCCGGCAGGCCGAGGTCCACCACGGCCAGGTCATGGTTGTATTCGGCGGCACGGTAGAGCGCCTCTTCGGCGTCCGGCACGGCATCCACCACGTGGCCCTGTTCGCTCAGTCGGGTGTAGAGGTGATGACGCAGCAGCGCCTCGTCTTCCACGACCAGCAGTTTCATGGGCTGTTCTCCCTGTCGATGAAGCGGCCGGGCAGCGGGCCCGGCCTGTCGTGGTAAAGGGGTCAGAACTTGTAGTTGGCGCCCACGTAGGCCTGGCCGCTGCTGTGCAGATCCAGGGAGCCCAGGCGCGGGCCGCCGTGCTCGCCCATGTCGGTGCTGACATTGGTGCGCAGGTAACGGTAGCCGGCCTCGATGGACGCGCTCTTGTTCAGTTCCTGCAGGATACCGGCCTGCAGGCCGGCAGCGTAGTTGATGTTGCTGTCGCGGCTGAAGCCCCGGCTTTCCTGCTCCAGCTTGACCAGGCCCAGGGTGGCGCCGCCGAACAGCTTGGTGTTGTAGTCGCCCACCGGCACGAACAGATCGTAGCTGCCGAGCAGGTTCTGCTGGCGCAGCTTGTAGCCGCTGTCGCTATCCGAGAAGTTCTCGTAGGTCAGGTAGTAGCGGCCGGCGTCGGTCTGCTGGCCGGCACGCAGGCCCCAGGTGTCGGTCTTGTGGATGACCTTGTCCAGCTTGGGATTGTCCAGGTTCGCGTTCAGCGCGTCGGACTTCTGGATGTTGTTGTTGGTCTGGCCCCAGGTCAGGCCGACGAAGTTGTCGGCGGCGTGGGCACCGACACTGGTCCCCAGTACGGCGGTGGCGAGGGCGAGCATTTTCAGCTTTTTCATGGTGTTTCTCCTATCGAGGGAAGATTGCCGTTTCGATGGGAGCAGGTTACGCAGGGCCCGCTGAACGCCTCCTGTACCGTTGCTGAACCGCACCTGAACGAACCCCTGGTCGGCTCTGCGACCGGCACTCCGGGGAAGGGATGGGCGCGCGCCGGGAACGCGGGAACGCCCGGCAAGTCTGCTATGGTGCCCGCTTCAATTCATGAGGAAGCCCTTATGCTGACCAAACGACTCAGTCTCGGCACCGCGCTGCTCGCCGCCCTTCTGGCCGGCTGCGGCACGAGCGGTAGCCGCGAAGAATCCACGCCGCCGACCGCCCACCACGGAAGCGGTTGCGACGCCAACACCGTGCAGGACCTGCTGGGCAAGCAGGCGACCACGCAGTTGCTGCAACAGGCGCAACAGCGCTCCGGAGCCGAAACCGCGCGCGTGCTGGGACCACACGACGTCGTCACCCTGGAATACAACTCGCGCCGCCTGAACCTGATCACCGACGACAAGCAGGTCATCACGCGCGTTTCCTGCGGCTGATCGCTGTGGGGCAGGCTCTTGTAGGGTGCGCCGCACGCACCGATAAGAAACCGGCACGGAGCGCCAGGCACGACACGGAGCCCGTCGGCAGAAACACCCCGCCGGACCAAAAGCCTGTGCCGGCACATCGGCGGTGCGCACGGCGCACCCTACGAAAAAAAACGGGAGCCCCTCTCGGGGCTCCCGTGAAAAAACGTCCGCCATCGACAACAGCACGGCACTGGTGGCGGACTTCAACCTCATCTGCGCTCCCGAAAAAGCGCGGCGGCCAGTCTGGCAAAAGGTCCGCCGCCCATCCGTAGCGCTTTGTTGGACCTTTGCAAAGAAATGTAAAGGCCCGCCCGGCTGGTCGCGCCGCATCGCGCCCGGCAGAATATCGGGATGAACGCCCTCCCCGCCTGCTGCACACCCCTGCTCGACCACTGGCCACTGCCGCGCCCACTGGCGGGCGTGCGGCTGATCAGCACCCGCTTCGATCCCGCCTTGCTGACGGCCGACGACTTCACCCTGACCGGCATTCCCCGCCCGAGAGGCGTCGACAAGCGCCAGGCGGAGTTCCTCGCCGGCCGCCTCTGCGCCCACGCGGCGTTGCACCAGCTCACCGGCACCGGCACGGTTCCCGCCGTCGGCGAAGACCGCGCCCCGCAATGGCCGGGCGGCATCAGCGGCTCGATCACCCACAGCCACGGCTGGGCCGCCGCCGTGGTGGCCCGGCACGCCGACTGGCGCGGCCTCGGCCTGGACATGGAAAGGCTGCTGGGCGCCGAGCGCGCGAACCGCCTGGCCGGCGAGATCCTCACCCCCGCCGAACTGCGACGACTGGCGCAGCAATCCGCCGAACGACAGGCACGACTGGTCACCCTGACCTTCTCGCTCAAGGAAAGCCTGTTCAAGGCGCTCTACCCGCTGGTGCACAAGCGTTTCTACTTCGAACACGCCGAACTGCTGGAATGCTCGGACGACGGCAGCGCGCGCCTGCGCCTGCTCATCGACCTGTCGCCGGAGTGGCACAGCGGCCGGGAGCTGGAGGGGCAGTTCAGCCTGTTCGACGGCAGCCTGCTCAGCCTGGTCGCCGTTCCCTCGAATCAGGGCGAATAGACCACAGGGTGCGCCGTGCGCACCGATGGATTGGCGGCGCCCCACGGTAAGGTGCACACGGCGCACCCTACCCAGAGCCCCTGGAATGACGAAGCCCCGCCCGGCTTGTGGCCGGGCGGGGCTCTGGTTTGCCGTAGCCGGTCAGGCGCAGGCGGCTTGCATGCTGCGGTGAGTCTCGATGAGATGTTGCACCACGCCAGGATCGGCCAGCGTGGAGATGTCGCCGAGGGCATCGTATTCGGCGACGGCGATCTTGCGCAGGATGCGGCGCATGATCTTGCCCGAGCGGGTCTTCGGCAATCCCGGAGCCCACTGGATGACGTCCGGGCTGGCGATCGGACCGATCTCCTTGCGGACCCAGTTCTTCAGTTCCTGGCGCAGTTGCTCGGAAGCTTCCACGCCGGCGTTCAGGGTCACGTAGACGTAGATGCCCTGGCCCTTGATGTCGTGCGGCACGCCGACCACCGCGGCCTCGGCGACCTTCGGGTGGGCGACCATGGCGCTCTCGATCTCGGCGGTGCCCATGCGGTGGCCGGAGACGTTGAGCACATCGTCGACGCGGCCGGTGATCCACCAGTAGCCGTCTTCATCGCGGCGCGCGCCGTCGCCGGTGAAGTACATGCCCTTGAAGGTCTTGAAGTAGGTGTCGACGAAGCGATCGTGGTCGCCGTACAGGGTGCGCGCCTGGCCCGGCCAGGAGTCGATGATCACCAGGTTGCCCTCGGTGGCGCCTTCCAGGAGGTTGCCCAGGTTGTCGACCAGCGCCGGCTGCACGCCGAAGAACGGCCGCGCGGCGGAGCCCGGCTTGAGGCCGTGGGCGCCCGGCAGCGGCGTCATCAGGCAGGCGCCGGTTTCGGTCTGCCACCAGGTGTCGACGATCGGGCAGCGCGATTGGCCGACGGTCTCGTAGTACCACTGCCAGGCTTCCGGGTTGATCGGTTCGCCCACCGAACCGAGCAGGCGCAGGCTGGAGCCATCTGCGCCTTCGACCGCCGCCTTGCCCTCGGCCATCATGGCGCGGATGGCGGTCGGCGCGGTGTAGAGGATGTTGACCTTGTGCTTGTCGACGATCTTCGACACGCGGGTCACGTCCGGGTAGTTCGGCACGCCTTCGAACATCACGGTGGTGGCGCCGTTGGACAGCGGGCCATAGACCAGGTAGGTGTGACCGGTAACCCAGCCGATGTCGGCGGTGCACCAGAAGACCTCGCCCGGACGGTAGTCGAACACCCGCTCATGGGTCAGCGAGGCATACACCAGGTAGCCGCCGGTAGTGTGCAGCACGCCCTTCGGCTTGCCGGTGGAACCGGAGGTGTAGAGGATGAACAGCGGCTCCTCGGCGCCCATTTCCTTCGGCGCGCAGGTGCTGCCGGCCACCGCCATCAGGTCTTCGAACCAGACGTCGCGGTGCGGGTGCCACTTGATGTCGGAACCGGTGCGCTTGCAGACGATGATCTTCTGCACGCTGGCGGTTTCCGGGTTGGCCAGGGCGTCGTCGACGTTGGCCTTGAGCGGGGTTTTCTTGCCACCGCGCACGCCTTCGTCGGCGGTGATCACCACCTTGGACTTGCAGTCGATGATGCGGCCGGCCAGGGCTTCCGGCGAGAAGCCGCCGAACACCACGGAGTGGATGGCGCCGATACGGGCGCAGGCCAGCATGGCGACCACGGCCTCGGGGATCATCGGCATGTAGATGGTCACCACGTCGCCACGGTGCACGTCCTGGCCGCGCAGGGCGTTGGCGAACTTGCAGACCTGCTCGTGGAGTTCGCGGTAGGTGATCTCGCGATGCTCGGACGGATCGTCGCCTTCCCAGATGATCGCCACCTGGTCGCCGCGTTCGGCGAGGTGACGGTCCAGGCAGTTGTAGGAGAGGTTCAGGGTGCCGTCGGCGAACCACTTGATATCGACGTGGTGGTCGTCGAAGGAGGTCTGCTTGACCTTGGTGAACGGCTTGATCCAATCGATGCGCTTGGCCTGCTCGCGCCAGAATCCATCGGGGTTGATCACCGACTGCTGATACATGGCTTTGTAGGTAGCCTCGTCGGTCAGCGTATTGGCGGCGACCTCGGGACGAACGGGATACAGGGAAGCGGCACTCATGGGATTCGACCTCGGTGACAGTTGTTCTTGTGACTGGGCACATTTGTAACCACCACCCCCTCCAGCAACCATACGACAAAGGTCTTAACCCTACGGCTACTAAGGTCTTAGAGGCTGTTCACACTCCCGGGGAAGAAACGCCGCGCATAAAAAAGGCGGCCCAAACAGGCCGCCTGTACAGACATTCCGGGAGAGGAATGGGAAAACACAACATCCAGGAACCACACGCAGGAGCTGGATGACGCTTTTTACGCCGACCGGGCGACACACGCCTATACCACCAAGGTCGTACGACGCGTCGGCGCCTACCGGGGCGCACGAGCGCGGACCACGGGACACGGCCGAGCTTCCATGGTTCGCCGCGCAAGGCCATGACCAGCCTGGATGGATCGGCAGGCGACTCCCTGGCACTTGACCATCCAGCGAGAATCATTATCATCTTTATTGTTACTTTATAACATTAAAGAGACCTTCCTCATGAAACCCGGCATCCATCCCGACTACCGCCCCGTGCTGTTCCACGACGTGGCGGCCGACGCCTACTTCCTCATCGGTTCCACCGTCGCCACCGACAAGACCCGCGAATACGAAGGCAAGACCTACCCCTACGTGGCCCTGGACGTGTCCAGCGCCTCGCACCCGGTGTACACCGGCAAGCAACGGCAGACCAAGAGCGAGGGCCGCGTGGCCGGCTTCAACAAGCGTTTCGCCGGTTTCGTCGGGGGTGGCGCATGAAGGTCGTCGCCTCCCTGAAGCAGGCCAAGCTGCGTCATCGCGACTGCCAGATCGTCAAGCGCCGCGGCCGCCTCTACGTCATCTGCAAGACCGCGCCGCGCTTCAAGTGCGTGCAGGGGCGGCCCAAACCCAAGCGCAAGAACAAGGGCTGACGCCCGCTACTCCTTCCCCACCCCGTGCTGGCGCAGCTTGTTGGCGATGGTGGTGTGCGACACCCCCAGCCGCTTGCCCAACTGGCGGCTGCTCGGGTGCTCGGCGTAGAGGCGCTCGAGCACCGCTTTCTCGAAGCGACCGAGGATATCGTCCAGGCTGCCTTCGATGGAGAAGTCGCCGAGCGGTTGTGGCGCGCCGTAGTCCGGCAGGCGGATGTGCTCCGGCTTGACCGTGCCGCCCTCGCACAGCGACACCGCCTGGAACAGCACGTTCTCCAGTTGCCGCACGTTGCCCGGCCAGTGGTAGTGGCGCAGTTTGTCCATCGCCTGGGGCGACAGCTTCGGCAAGGGGCAGCCGATCAACCGGCTGGCGTGGTCGAGGAAGTGCTCGGCCAGCGGCTCCAGGCCGTCCAGGCATTCGCGCAGCGGCGGGATGTGCAGGCTGAGCACGTTGAGCCGGTGATAAAGGTCCTGGCGGAACTCGCCCTTGGCGCACAGCTCGGACAGGTCCACCTGGGTGGCGCAGATCACTCGCACGTCCAGGTACACCTCCTCGTCGCTACCCACCCGGCGGAAGCAGCCGTCCTGCAGGAAGCGCAGCAGCTTGGCCTGCAGGCGCGGGCTCATCTCGCCGACACCGTCTAGGAACAGGGTGCCGCCGGCGGTCAGCTCCAGCAGGCCGAGCTTGCCTTCCGGGCGGGCGCCCTCGAAGGCGCCGGGGCCGTAGCCGAACAGCTCGGTCTCGGCCATGGATTCCGGCAGCCCGGCGCAGTTCAGCGCCATGAATGGCGCCTGGCCGCGCGGGCTGGCCAGGTGGCAGGCGCGGGCCAGCAGCTCCTTGCCGGTGCCGGTCTCGCCCTCGATCAGCAACGGCGCGTCCAGCGGCGCCATGCGCCGAGCCTCGCGGACCACCGCGGCCATCACCCTGGAGCTCTGGAAGATGCTGTCGAAGCCGCGCAGTTCCTGCTTGCGCACGTGATAGATGCGCTCGCCGACACGGTCCGCGCGGTGCAAGGTGAGCACCGCACCGGCCAGCGCGTCGCTCTCGTCGTGCTCGGTCTGTAACGGGGCGATGTCGGCGAGGAAGATGTCGCCCTTCACCTTCACCCGCAGGCCGTTGATCCGCGACTTGTTGGCGCGCACCAGCTCGGGCAGGTCGAAATCCTCGGCGTAGCGCGACAGCGGAATCCCCGGCACCTCGTCGACACGCACGCCGAGCAACTGCGCCGCCGAGCGGTTGGCGGCGACGATGCTGCCGGCCATGTCGATGGACAACACCGGGAAGTCCAGGGCGCCGAGCAGCGCGTTGAGTTCCAGGTGGCGGCGCTCGCTGGGCATCAGCCCGACACGCTTGACGCCGAACACCCCGGGAATCGCCTCCAGCTTCGGGCGCAGGGCCTGGAATTGCAGGTTGATCAGGTTCGGACAGTGCAGGTAGATGGCGTTGCCCTGCTCGCCGCCAACCTCGCCACGGGCGACGTTGATGCCGTAGTCGACCAGCAGGTTGAGGATGTCGCGCAGGATGCCGACGCGGTTCTGGCAGTGGACTTTGATACGCATGGCAAGGACTCGGCTGGTGGCCGGATTTTTGTGCCCGGCTCGATTCTTTCGTAAAGAATATGTGACGAATCGACAGCCCAGCAAGGCGATCATTGGCGACTGCCACCAGGTTGTAACTCTTTCTTTACGGAAAACACCCGGAAATCCGGCTTCCGGCGCTTGTCGGCATCTGCCCCGGCTCACTACGTCGCGTTACAACAGCACCAAATACAACAACAAGGCTCCGCTTGAGGAGGCGCGATGAAAAATACGCAGTACGTAGCTCGCCAACCCGACGAGAACGGCTTCATTCACTATCCGGATGCCGAGCACGCGGTCTGGAATACGCTGATCACTCGCCAGTTGAAGGTGATCGAGGGGCGCGCCTGCCAGGAATACCTGGACGGCATCGAGCAACTCGCCCTGCCCCACGAGCGCATCCCGCAACTCGGCGAGATCAACCGCGTACTCGAAAGCACCACCGGTTGGCGCGTCGCGCGCGTACCGGCGCTGATCCCCTTCCAGACCTTCTTCGAACTGCTGGCCAGCAAGCAGTTTCCGGTGGCCACCTTCATCCGAACCCCGGAAGAACTGGACTACTTGCAGGAACCGGACATCTTCCACGAGATCTTCGGCCACTGCCCGCTGCTGACCAACCCCTGGTTCGCCGAATTCACCCATACCTACGGCAAGCTCGGCCTCGCGGCCAGCAAGGAAGAGCGCGTCTACCTGGCGCGGCTGTACTGGATGACCATCGAGTTCGGCCTGGTCGATACCCCGCAAGGCCGGCGCATCTACGGCGGCGGCATCCTCTCCTCGCCGAAGGAAACCGTCTACTGCCTGTCCGGGCAGCCCGAGCACCAGCCGTTCGACCCGCTCGAAGCGATGCGCACCCCCTACCGCATCGACATCCTGCAGCCGCTGTACTTCGTGCTGCCCGAACTCAAGCGCCTGTTCGACCTGGCCCATGAGGACATCATGGGTCTGGTCCACCAGGCCATGCGCCTCGGCCTGCACGCGCCGAAGTTCCCGCCGAAAGCGGCGTAATGCGCTTTTGTAGGATGGGTATCGCTACGCTCGACCCATCCTACGGCTCTGACCGTAGGAGCGGCCCATGGCCGCGATCGCGGCCATGGGCCGCTCCTACACGAACCAAGAACATCATCGAGGAAACCTTCATGTCCCTTGCCCAAGCCCAATGCGAAGCCTGCCGCGCCGACGCGCCCCATGTGAGCGACGAGGAGCTGGCCGAGCTGATCCGCGAGATTCCCGACTGGAACATCGAAGTGCGCGACGACCACATGGAGCTGGAGCGGGTGTTCCTGTTCAAGAACTTCCGCCACGCCCTGGCCTTCACCAACGCGGTCGGCGCGATCGCCGAGGAAGTCGGCCATCACCCGGCCCTGCTCACCGAATGGGGCAAGGTCACCGTCACCTGGTGGAGCCATGAGATGAAGGGCCTGCACCGCAACGACTTCATCATGGCCGCGCGCACCGACGCGGTCGCCGCCAGCGCCGAGGGCCGCAAGTGAAACATTTCGCTGACGTCGCCCGAGTGCCGGGCGACCCGATCCTCGGCCTGATGGACGCCTTCCGTGCCGATCCCAACCCGGCCAGGCTCGACCTCGGCGTCGGCGTGTACAAGGACGCCAGCGGCCTGACGCCCATCCCGCGCGCCGTGAAACTGGCAGAGCAGCGCCTGATCGAGACCGAGCAGACCAAGAGCTACATCGGCGGCCATGGCGACCCGGCCTTCGCCCGGCACCTGCTGGAACTGGTGCTCGGCGCAGGCTCGGCCCTGCTCCATGACGATCTCGCCGGCGCCACCCAGACACCCGGCGGCACCGGCGCGCTGCGCCTGGCCGGCGACTTCATCGCCCGCAACCTGCCGGGGCGCGGCATCTGGTTGAGCGACCCGACCTGGCCGATCCACGAAACGCTGTTCGCCACCTGCGGCCTGAAGGTCGGCCACTACCCCTACGTCGGCGCCGACAATCGCCTGGACGTGGACGCCATGCTCGCCGCCCTGGAGCAGGTGCCGGTCGGCGACGCGGTGCTGCTGCACGCCTGCTGCCACAACCCCACCGGCTTCAATCTCAGCCCGCGCAACTGGAAACGGGTGCTGGAAGTGGTCAAGGCCCGCGAACTGCTGCCGCTGCTCGACTTCGCCTACCAGGGCTTCGGCGACGGTCTCGACGAGGATGCCTGGGCGGTGCGCCTGTTCGCCGCCGAGCTGCCCGAACTGCTGGTCACCAGCTCCTGCTCGAAGAACTTCGGCCTCTACCGCGAACGCACCGGCGCGCTGATCGTGCGTGCCGAGACGGCCGACAAGCTCGCCGACGTGCGCAGCCAACTGGCCCTGCTGGCCCGCAACCTGTGGTCCACCCCGCCGTCCCACGGCGCCGCGGTGGTCGCCGGCATCCTCGGCGACGCCGAACTGAAGGCGCTCTGGGCGGACGAGGTGGAAGCCATGCGCCAGCGCGTCACCAGCCTGCGCAGCGGCCTGGTCGAAGCGCTACGCCCGCACGGCCTGGCCGAACGCTTCGCGCACATCGCCACGCAGCGCGGCATGTTCTCCTACACCGGCCTGAACCCCACCCAGGTGCAACGCCTGCGCGAGGAGTTCAGCATCTACATGGTGAGCAGCGGCCGGGCCAACGTGGCCGGCATGGCCGAAGAACGCCTGGCCTACCTGGCCGAGGCCATCGCCCGAGTGTGCGACTGACCGCAGCGGCCCACGATCCGGGCCGCTACGCCAACTAGAAATCCACCCTGCCCCGCCCGGCCTTGATCGCCCCACGCCTGGCCTTGCCCTCCAGGCGGCGCTTCTTCGAGCCGAGGGTCGGCTTGGTCGGGCGGCGTGCCTTGTCGGTCTTCACCGCATTGCGGATCAGCTCGGCCAGGCGCTCCAGGGCGTCGGCGCGGTTCTGCTCCTGGGTGCGGTACTGCTGGGCCTTGATGACGATCACCCCGTCGGCGGTGATGCGGTTGTCGCGCAGGGCCAGCAGGCGCTCCTTGTAGAACGGTGGCAGCGACGAGGCCTGGCTGTCGAAGCGCAGGTGCACGGCGCTGGATACCTTGTTGACGTTCTGTCCGCCGGCGCCCTGGGCGCGGATGAAGGTCAGCTCGATCTCGTCGTCGGGCAGGTGGACGCTGTTGGAAATCGCCAGCATGGTCGGACCTATGGATATCGAGCGCACAGGATAGCGCGGCCGGTTTGAAATCCTCGGTGAAAATTTGCCTGCCGCCCCCGCCACGCCTCTCGGTTAACTTAGCCGCCTCGACTCGCGAGGGAACGAAATGGACTCGATCACCCAGATGGCGCTCGGCGCCACCATCCAGGGCGCCCTGCTCGGCCGCTGGCAGGGTCGCAAGGCGCTGCTCTACGGCGCGCTGCTCGGCACCCTGCCGGACCTGGACGTGGTGATCGACTATGGCGACGCGGTGGCCTGGATGACCCACCATCGCGGCTTCAGCCACTCGCTGGCGGTGCTCACCGGCGTGGCGCTGCTGCTCGCCTGGCTGGTGCGCCGCCTGCATCCCGGCGCCGGCTACTCCGCCTCCCGCCTGACGCTGACCCTCTGGCTGGTGCTGATCACCCATCCGCTGCTGGACGCCTTCACCAGCTACGGCACCCAGTTGTTCTGGCCGCTGACGCCACCGCCGATCGCCTGGTCGACCCTGTTCATCATCGATCCGTTGTACACACTGCCGCTGCTGGTGGCGGTGGGCTCCGGACTGATCGGCGGCCTGAAGGACCGGACCACCCACCTGCCCGCCGTGGCCCTGGCGCTGGCCTGCCTGTACATGGCCTTCAGCGTGGCTGGCAAGTGGATGGCCGAACAACGGGTGGAGCAGGCGCTGGCCGTCGAGCGCATCCAGCCGCAGGCGGTGTTCGTCGCGCCGACGCCGTTCAACGTGCTGCTCTGGCGGGTGATCATCGTGGAAGGGAACGACTATCACGAAGCGCTGGTGGGTTGGTTCGACCGTGATCCGCCGCGTCTGGAACGCATTCCCCGTGGCGGCGAACTGGCCAGCGTGCTGCGGGACTCGCCCCAGCACCAGCGGCTGATGTGGTTCACCCACGGCATCCTGCGCTACGACCAGATCGGCGACCGGTTGATCGTCACCGACCTGCGCCTGGGCATGACCGGCTTCCATCCGTTCCGCTTCACGATGGCGGAACGGGAAGGCGATCAGTGGAAGTTGGTCGAATGGGTCGAGCGCCTGCCGGCACGCCGTGGCGACCTGGCGCATCTCCGGCAGTTGCTGGCACGTATCTGGGACGAACGGAAACCGCTACCCCTGGCGCAGTGGGCGCAGGAACTGGCCAAACCGTAGGGTGGAAAACCGCGAAGCGTTTTCCACCACCAGGGCGGCCATCCACCCAATGCCGGTGGATGTGAAAAGCGACATCCACCCTACGGAAGCGCACCTGCCGGCTGGGCGCAGGAGCTGGCTCAATCGTAGGGTGGAAAACCGCGAAGCGTTTTCCACCACGGGGCGGCCATCCACCCAACGCCGGTGGATGTGAAAAGCGACATCCACCCTACGGAAGCGCACCTGCCGGCTGGGCGCAGGAGCTGGCTCAACCGTAGGGTGGAAAACCGCGAAGCGTTTTCCACCACGGGGCGGCCATCCACCCTACTCGGCGAGCGAACGATCGCCGGCCAGTGCGCCGCCGCGCGCCAGGCGCAGGCGGTAGCAGGCCCAGATCACCAGCAACCACACCGGGATCGCGTACACCGACACCTGGATACCCGGGATCAGCAGCATCACGCCGAGGATGAACGCCACCCAGGCCAGGCACAGGTAGTTGGAGAACGGATGCCAGAAGGCCTTGAACGACGGCACCACGCCCTTGGCCTGCATGGCCTTGCGGAACTTCAGGTGCGAATAGCTGATCATCGCCCAGTTGATCACCAGGGCCGCCACCACCAGCGCCATCAGCAACTCCAGCGCCTCGGCCGGCGCCACGTAGTTGACCACCACGCACAACAGGGTGATCAGCGCCGACAGCCCGATGGCCAGCACCGGAACGCCGCGCTTGTTCAGCTTCATCAGCGCCTTCGGCGCATCGCCCTGCTCGGCCAGGCCGTAGAGCATGCGGCTGTTGCAGTAGACACCGCTGTTGTAGACCGACAGCGCGGCGGTGAGCACCACGAAGTTGAGGATGTGCGCGGCGGTGTCGCTACCGATCAGCGCGAAGATCTGTACGAACGGGCTGCCGCTGTACGGGTCGCCGGCGGCGCCCAGGGTCTCCAGCAACTGGTCCCAGGGATACAGCGAAAGCAGCACGGCCAGCGCACCGACATAGAAGATCAGGATGCGGTAGACCACCTGGTTGATCGCCTTGGGGATCACCGTCTTCGGCTCGCTGGCCTCGGCGGCGGTGATGCCGACCAGCTCCAGGCCGCCGAAGGAAAACATGATGAAGGCCATCGCCATCACCAGCCCGGTCAGACCGTTGGGGAAGAAACCGCCGTGCTCCCACAGGTTGCTCACCGACGCCTGCGGTCCGCCGCTGCCACTGGCCAGCAACCAGCAGCCGAGCACGATCATGCCGATGATCGCCAGCACCTTGATGATCGCGAACCAGAACTCGGCCTCGCCGAATACCTTCACGTTGGCCAGGTTGATGGCGTTGACCAGCACGAAGAAGGCGGCCGCGCTGGCCCAGGTGGGCACCTCCGGCCACCAGAACTGGATGTACTTGCCGACCGCGGTCAGCTCGGCCATGCCCACCAGCACATAGAGCACCCAGTAGTTCCAGCCGGACAGGAAGCCCGCGTAGCCACCCCAGTACTTGTGCGCGAAGTGGCTGAAGGAACCGGCCACCGGCTCCTCGACGATCATCTCGCCGAGCTGGCGCATGATCAGGAAGGCGATGAAGCCGGCGACGGCATAGCCGAGGATCATCGATGGCCCGGCCGACTTGAGCACCCCGGCCGAGCCGAGGAACAGCCCGGTGCCGATGGCGCCGCCGAGGGCGATCAACTGGATATGACGGTTTTTCAAGCCGCGGGTGAGCGGTCCGGTGTGCAGATGCGAGGACATCAGCGAACGCTCCGGGGCTGGCGACGGGACGGGCAATGGCAGGACATGGGTTCACCTGTGGTCCGTTCCGTGACGGGAACATACCCGCGGACTCGTGATCTGCGGAATTACTGGCGTTTGGCCGGAATGGAGACGTCGGGGAGACGTCGGGTCACGGAAACGCCGGGAGTATATAAGCCCGGCCAGGGCCCGGCCAGCCGGCGGATGCCGCTACCGGGCCAATGGGTGGTTTCTGGTGGTGTTTGTCTATTGGGTCCCCGCGTTCGCGGGGACCCAATAAACAGCGCGCCCTACCCCGCCTCGTAGCCCGTGGCGACACCCGCCCCGTCCTGGTGGCCGGCCAGCTTCAGGCGATAGCAGCCCCACATCACCAGCAGCCACACCGGGATCGCGTACACCGACACCTGGATGCCCGGGATCAGCAGCATCACCCCGAGGATGAACGCCACCCAGGCCAGGCACAGGTAGTTGCCCATCGGGAACCACAGCGCGCGGAAGCTGGCGCGTACGCCGTCGCGATCCATGCTGCGGCGGAACTTCAGGTGCGAGTAGCTGATCATCGCCCAGTTGATCACCAGGGCGGCGACCACCAGCGACATCAGCAACTCCAGGGCCTGGTGCGGGATCAGGTAGTTGATCACCACGGCGATGAAGGTCACCAGCGCCGACACCAGCAGCGAGCGCACCGGCACGCCGCGCTTGTCCACCTTGGCCAGGGCGCGGGGCGCGTCGCCCTGCTCGGCCAGGCCGAGCAGCATGCGGCCGTTGCAGTAGGTGCCGCTGTTGTAGACCGACAGCGCGGCGGTGAGCACCACGAAGTTGAGGATGTGCGCGGCGGTGTCGCTGCCGAGCAGCGCGAAGACCTTCACGAACGGGCTGCCGCTGTACGGGTCGCCGGCGCTGTTGATGCTCTGCAGCAGGGCGTCCCAGGGGCTCAGCGAAAGCAGTACGGCCAGCGCACCGATGTAGAAGATCAGGATGCGCCAAATCACCTGGTTGATCGCCTTGGGGATCACCGTCTTCGGCTTGTCCGCCTCGGCGGCGGTGAAGCCGAGCATCTCCAGGCCGCCGAAGGAGAACATGATGAAGGCCATCGCCATCACCAGCCCTGTAATGCCGTTGGGGAAGAAGCCGCCGTGCTCCCACAGGTTGCTGACCGCGGCCTGTTCGCCGCCGTTACCGCTGAACAGCAGCCAGCAGCCGAGCAGGATCATGCCGATGATGGCCACCACCTTGATCATCGCGAACCAGAACTCCGTCTCGCCGAACAGCTTGACGTTGGCCAGGTTGATGGCGTTGACCGCCACGAAGAACAGCGCGGCGCTGGCCCAGGTGGGCACTTCCGGCCACCAGTAGTTGATGTACTTGCCGACCGCGGTCAGTTCGGCCATGCCCACCAGGATGTACAGCACCCAGCAGTTCCAGCCGGACAGGAAGCCGGCGAAACCGCCCCAGTACTTGTGTGCGAAGTGGCTGAAGGAGCCGGCCACCGGCTCCTCGACGATCATCTCGCCGAGCTGGCGCATGATCAGGAAGGCGATGAAGCCGGCAATGGCGTAGCCGAGGATCATCGACGGCCCGGCCGACTTGAGCACCCCGGCCGAGCCGAGGAACAGCCCGGTGCCGATGGCGCCGCCGAGGGCGATCAGTTGGATGTGGCGGTTCTTCAGGCCGCGCTTGAGCGTGCCCGAGGACTGGTGGTCACTCATCATTGTTACGTCACCTGTTGTTGTTGTCTGTGACGGATCGGACCCGCCGCGCTTGTGGCGCAACGGAATGGCAAGGCGGTTGGTTCTTCTTCCGGGGCTGGTGATTGTTTCTGGGCCCCCGCGTTCGCGGGGACCCAATAAGCCCCCCTCACTGCGCGTCTGGCTGCACCTCCGGAGCGGCTTGCTGGAAGGCTTCGAGGTCCTGGCAGCGCGCCTCCATGTCGAGCAGGCGCGGATAGGCGGAGAGATCGCAGGCGAAGCGTCGGGCGTTGTACAACTGCGGAATCAGGCAGGCCTCCAGGTAGCCCGGCCGCTGGCCCAGGGACAGACGCCCGCCGAATACGGCCAGGCCCTGCTCCACGGCGGCCAGGCCATTCCGTACCCAGTGGAGATACCAGGCATTCTTCGCCTCGTCATCGACGCCCAGTTCGCCGGACAGGTATTGCAGCACGCGCAGGTTGTTCAGCGGGTGGACGTCGCAGGCAATGTGCAGGGCCAGGGCACGCACCAGGGCGCGCTGCGGCGGCTCGACGGGCAGCAGCGCCGGCACCGGGAACACCTCGTCGAGGTATTCGAGGATGGCCAGCGACTGGGAGATGTGCACCCCGCCGCCCTCCTCGTCCACCAACAGCGGAACGAGGCCCTGCGGATTGAGTGCCAGGTAGTCGGAGGCGTGCTGCTGGCCGCCATCCTTGACCAGGTGGACCGGCACCTGCCGGTAGGCCAGGCCCTTCAGGTTCAGCGCGATACGCACCCGATAGGCGGCGCTGGAGCGCCAGTAGGAATACAAGGTCAGCATGGGGGGCTCCCTGGGCGTGGGCGGCCGGCTACCTGTGGCGGCAGCCGGCCGGTGGCTCCGGCTTGCGGTTATTCCCGTCAGCCTAGATCACGCCACGGCGGAGCTGGTCTTCCTCGATGGACTCGAACAGAGCCTTGAAGTTGCCCTCGCCGAAACCCTGGTTGCCCTTGCGCTGGATGATCTCGAAGAAGATCGGGCCGATCACCGTGTTGGTGAAGATCTGCAGCAGGATGCCGTCGTCGCCCGGCGCGCCATCGATCAGGATGTTCAGTTCGCGCAGCACGTCGGTGGGCTCGCCGTGACCGGCGACGCGGGTATCGACCTTCTCGTAGTAGGTGTCCGGAGTGGTCATGAAGTCCACGCCGTTGGCGCGCAACTGGCGCACGGTGGCGTAGATGTCGTCGGTGGACAGGGCGATGTGCTGGATGCCTTCGCCGTGGTACTCACGGATGAATTCCTCGATCTGCGACTTGTCGTCGGCCGACTCGTTGATCGGGATACGAATCTTGCCGCAAGGCGCGGTCATGGCGCGGGACAGCAGGCCGGTGAGCTTGCCTTCGATGTCGAAATAACGGATCTCGCGGAAGTTGGCGATGCGCTCGTAGAAGCCGGACCAGACGTCCATCTGACCGCGACGCACGTTGTGGGTCAGGTGGTCGATGCACTGCAGGCCCACGGCGTTGTCGTTCGCCGAGCGGCCTTCGATGTATTCGAAGTCGACGTCGTAGATGGTCTTGTCGCCATAGCGGTCGACCAGATACAGCAGCGAACCGCCGATACCCTCGACGCAGGGGATGTTCAGCTCGCCGAAGTTGGCGTGGCTGCCCACCAGCTTGGCGCCCTGGGACTCGACATAGGCCGCGGCCTGGGCGGCGTTCTTCACCCGGAAGGCCATGGCGCAGGCACTCGGTCCGTGCTTGAGACCGAACTCGCGGACATGCCCGGTGGGGCTGCCGTTGAGCACGAAGTTGATGCCGTTCTGCTGGAACAGCCAGACTTCCTTGGAGCGGTGCTTGGCGGTCTCGGTGAACCCCATGGCGGTGAACAGTTGGCGCAACTGCTCGATGCCTTCCGGCGTAGGCGCGGTGTATTCGACGAACTCGAAACCGTCGGTACCGATGGGATTGTGCTGCTCGATCTTGGCCACGGCGTTCATTCAGCCTCCTCATTGTCTTTATTGGCTCGCCACCCGAGTCGGTGGCGCGTGGATGGCTTCATGACAACCGAGCCGCCGGACGCCCTCAAGACGCTCTCCCGCCCTCTTGCCGGAGACAATCGCCCGCCACTGGCAGCTTTTCCTTACAGCCGGACCAAGTGCATCTCCAGGCCATTTCCCGCCTGCAAATCCGTAACGTTTTCCTTACAGCATGGTGCGCCCCGTTGCCGGCGGGTATCCGGATGGCCGGCCTAAAGTCCGGTCCGATGCCGCCGAAAGCCGTTCCATGGTCGCCCGTCGCTTGCAGCTCCCGGCGGGCTCGACAATGCTAGCCATCAGATAGCCATGACAGCCCATGGATGAGCAGGACATTGCGCATGAGTCACCAGGAAAAGCTGTACGACGAACTGGTCGGATTGAGCTATGAATGTGTGCTGGCCCCGGATAGCTGGCAGTCGCTGCTCGAGCGCATCGGCCCCGCCACCGGCGGCACCACCAGCACACTGCTGTTCTGGGACCAACAGCACGGCGACCCGCGAGTCGCATCCCTGACTCTCTGCGAGCCGGCGATGGTCGAGGCCTACAACTCGCACTATTGCGAGTTCGACCCCACCCGCTCATTCATGACCGACCGCGCGCCCGGCGTCTGGTACCACGACTTCGCCGAGTACGGCCCGCAGAACATCCGCCGCGATCCTTATTACCAGGAGTTCCACCGTTCGTTCGGCATGGGAAGCATCTCCTGCCTCAAGCTGTACGAAAACCAGCGCGCCGGCGCCTACCTGTCGCTGCTCGCCGAATATGGCGCCGAGCCCCATGACGCCGAACGGCAGCAACTGCTGCAGCGCCTGTCCGGCCACCTGATCCTCGCGGGGCGGCTGTCGGAGAAGATTCGCAGCCTGGAACTCGAACTCGACAAGCGCGACCTGCTGCTGGAACAGAACCGCACGCCGCTCTGGCTGGTCGACGAGAATGGCCGGATGCTCCACCACAGCCCCGCCGCCGAGCGCTACCTGCTCGATGCCGACAGTCCCATGCAGGCCCGCCACGGCGTGCTGCGGATCAAGGGCCGGGAGAACGTCCTGGCACCCCTTCTGCGGCGCGCCTGCGAACGCAAGGGGGCTGCCCACGCCAGTTGGCTGCCGCTGTCCGGCCAGCCGCCGGCCGAACTGCTGATCACCCCGGTCCCCGAGCATGTCGCCTTCCGCCACGTGCGGCAGCGGCCCCTGGCGCTGCTCGCCCTGCTGCGCAACGAGCCGCGTGGCGAACTGCTGGCGGAAATCTTCCAACTCACCCCGGCCGAACGCCGGCTGGCCGAACTCCTGACCCAGGGCCTGAGCCCGGAGCAATGCGCAGCGGGACTGGGCGTGACCATCAACACCGTGCGCAGCCAGTTGCGCGCACTGTTCCGCAAGACCGAGACCGACAGGCAGACGGAGCTGGTGAGCCTGTTCATTCGTGTTGGGCAGGGTTGAGGCGCTTTTTTTCTCTGCCCGCGAATATCGGTGTCTCGAAATCGCCAACCGCCGCTGCTCGGCCTGCCTGCTACTGAGGGAGAGGGGACAATCTGTGCATGCCGCCGGACTCCGCCCCCTCCCGCCACGCCGATTCCGCCCCCTCTCCCAGGGGGAGAGGGGATTGGTACGT
The DNA here is from genome assembly GCF_904061905.1 of Zestomonas carbonaria. Taxonomy (GTDB): domain Bacteria; phylum Pseudomonadota; class Gammaproteobacteria; order Pseudomonadales; family Pseudomonadaceae; genus Aquipseudomonas; species Aquipseudomonas carbonaria. The sequence goes on along the minus strand of NZ_CAJFCI010000073.1, from coordinate 43,351 downwards.
GCAGCATTCCAGTCTGTGCCCAATCCGTGCCTCGGCGAGGTTGAGGTTGTCGTCGCGGGATAGGCCGGCACGGTCCGCCCCCTCTCCCCCTGGGAGAGGGTTGGGGTGAGGGGCGGTGTCTCGTTCTGCCCCCAGGCCATCGCCTTGACTGTGCAGTGCGAGTGAAAAGCGGCTTCCAGCTTGCGGCCGAAGACGTTGTGCCGGCCCATGGTCCGCCCCTCACCCTATCCCTCTCCCAGAGGGAGAGGGGATTGGTACGTGCAGCATTCCACAGTCTGTGCTCAATCCGTGCCTCAGCGAGGTTGAGGTTGTCGTCGTGGGATAGGCCGGCACGGTCCGCCCCCTCTCCCAGAGGGAGAGGGGATTGGTGCGTGCAGCGCTCAAGTCTGCGCTCAATCCATGCCTCGGCGGGGTTGAGGTTGTTGTCGCGGGATGAGCCAGTACGGTCTGCCCCATCTCATCAGGAGCAGCCTCCGCCGCCAAAAGCTGAATCTTCAGTACAAAACAGCTTCACGCCTGAACCATCGCTGCCCATGGATCGATGACAGCCCCCGGCCTTTCTCTTTCCAAAAGCAAAAACCCGGCGACCAGAAGTTGGCCCCCGGTAACACTGAACCGCCATTCAGACTTTTCTTACAGAAAAAGTGCGCACTGGTCGTCAGAATTTTCCGCCTCTCAATCCACTAGGAGTATCCACAATGAAAAAAACCGTGATTGCCGGCAGTCTGTTCACTGCACTGACCGCGCTGTTCGCAACCAGCGCGCAGGCATCCAGCGGTTCCGTGACCCTCTCTGCGATGATCTCGGACTCGACCTGTGAGGCCAGTGTGGATCAAGGCGGCGCAGACGGCGTCCTGAACTTCAACCTCATTCCTTCCAGTGCCTTCAAGAACGCTGGCGATACCGCCGGGGACATGCCGTTCAGCATTGCCATCACGAACTGTGGCGATGGCATCTTCATGCGTCCGAAGTTCGAAATGACCAGCGTCAACCCGTCCACCGGGAACCTCGCCAACACCGCGAGCATGGACCCCACCAATGGACTCGAGGCCCGGATCCTCAACAACAGCCTCGAGCCGATCGACCTGCGGACCAACGAAAACAACCCGCTGCAAGAGATCAAGGATGGCGTTTCGGAGTTTCGTTACGTCGGCCAGCTCATCAGGACGGACGACGACTTCTCCACCGGCAACTTCAGCTCGGTCCTGACCTATACGCTCTCGTATAACTGATCCACCTGAGAAACCATCGTCACCGCGGAAGAGTCGCCTCATCCGCTCCCCGCTTTCGCGGTGGCGATGCCCTCACTACTTGCCAGGCAACCAGCACTCCGCAGAAGAAGCCCCCTCTTCTCCTGTCCGATAACAGATTCGTCGCAAACCTCGACCCGGGCCTTCCTCCTGTTCACTGGTGACTTCCCGCATCCAGGACATCGAGGCCAAGGGCTGCGCGCACTACTTCCCTCAGCAAGACCAGCCCAAAACCGAATGCACCTCTCCGTGGAGACCAGCGGTAATGCGTTTTCTTTCTCGAACCATCCTTGCCCTGATCATCTGTCTCGTCATGGCTCCGGCCCATGCCAGCATCGTCATCACCGGCACCCGGGCCATCTATCCCGCCACCGAGAAAAGCATCAGCATCACTCTCCGCAATACCGGCAAGACGCCCTCCCTGATCCAGGCCTGGGTGGACAAGGGCGGCGCGATCAACCAGGACCGCACCGCCGGGTCGCCGTTTCTGGTCACTCCGCCCGTCTCCCGCCTCGACCCCGAGAAAGGCCTGCTCCTCAAGGTGGCCTATCTCAACGAACCGTTGCCCCAGGATCGCGAATCGGTGTTCTGGCTGAATGTCCTGGAAATTCCCTCCCAACCGTCGAAGAAGGATGCCGACGAAGAGAGCGACACCAGCGGCAGCCTGCAAATCGCCTTCCGCTCGCAGATCAAGCTGTTCTACCGCCCCACTGCCCTGAAGGGCTCGCCCAGCGACGCGGCGCAGAACCTCGAATGGACCATCGCCTCCAGCGACGGGCGGCCCGTCCTGCGTGCCATCAACGACTCGCCCTACCACATCTCCCTCAGCAAGCTTCAGTTGGCTCTCGGCGGAAACAGTCATACCTACAACGAGCTGGACATGATTCCGCCGCTGGGGAACCACGACATCGCCCTGCCCGATAACGTGGCCGGCTGGGCGAAGAGCGGCGCGCAGGTTCGCTACACCTGGATCAACGACTTCGGCGGCGCGATCGAGACAGAAGTTTCCGTCCAGTAACGAGCCCCGTGCATGCGAACCCAATCCCGGTCCCGAACCGGCCATGGCGCCTGCCTGGCCGGCCTGCTGACGCTCGTTCAAACCGGATGGACCTTCGCGGACCAGTCGCCGTCGCCGGGTGACGTCCATTTCGACCGCGACACCCTGCGCAGCCTGGGCCTGGACGTCGACGTCTCGGCATTCGAGCGCACGCCGGACGCCCTTCCCGCCGGCACCTACCAGTTCATCCTGAACCTCAACGGCACCTCCTACGGGCGGCAGGACATCCGCATCACCCATACCCCCGAGGGTCGGCGGCAGATCTACTGCTTCACCCGGGAACAGCTCACCAACTGGGGCACGGCCTTCGAGGAGTTGCCCGACGACCGGCAGGAAGCGCTCGAACGGGACTGCGTGGACCTGATCGCGCTGATCCCCCAGGCCAAGCTCGAACTGGACATGGCCGTCGGTTCGCTCAACGTGACGGTCCCCCAGCTCTATGTGAAGAAAAGGCCGCGCCACTACGCGCCGCCGCAAAGCTGGGACTCCGGCCTGAATGCCGGCTTCCTCAGCTACAACACCAACTTCGACCACGCCCGCAGCGACGACCAGGACACCCGCAACAACTACTTCCTCGGCCTCAACGGCGGGCTGAACCTGTTCGGCTGGCGCTTTCGCCACAACGGTTCGTTCCTCAGCGGCGACAACACCGACAAGGGCAGCACCTACCAGACCCTCAACAACTACCTGCAGCGCGACCTGACTTCGCTGTCGTCCCAGTTGACCCTGGGCGAGCACTTCACCCGTGGCGACCTGTTCGACAGCATCCCGTTCACCGGCGTGCAGATGGAGAGCGACGAGCGCATGCTGCCCGACAACGAGCGCGGCTTCGCCCCGCAGGTGCGCGGCGTGGCCGAGAGCAACGCCACCGTCACGATCCGCCAGGGCAACCAGGTGATCCACGAGACGACGGTGCCGCCCGGCCCGTTCCTGATCGACGACCTGTACAACACCGGCTTCACGGAAAACCTGGAGGTCACCATCACCGAGGCCGACGGCCGGGAAAAGACCTTCGCCGTGCCCTATTCCTACGCCGCCGAGTTGCTCCGCCCGAACAGCTCGCGCTATTTCCTCACCGCCGGCCGCTACCGTGGCGAAGAAGTCAGGCGGGAACTGGAATTCCTCCAGGGCGGCTATCGCCGAGGGGTCACCAATACCCTGACCCTCTACGCCGGGGCCATCGCCGCCGACAGCTACATGGCCGCGCTGATCGGCAGCGGCTTCAACACGCCCCTTGGCGCCATCACCACGGACATCACCTTCGCGGACTTCGAGCCAAACCCGAACGCCCTCGGCATCGACATGCCGACCCGTGGCCAGAGCTACCGTCTCGCCTACAACAAGACCTTCGGCCACACCGGCACCACCGTGCAGACCGTCTACAGCCGCTCGGACGAGGGCTACCTCGGCCTTTCCGCCGCGGCCGGGGCGGTCGATACCGGCCTGGCGAATCTGCTCCGCGAGCGGGATCGCCTGACCCTCAACGTCAACCAGATGCTGGGTAGCCGGAGCAGTCTCTTCCTCTCCGGCGTGGCCCAGTCCTACTGGACCGGCGAGCCGGACAACGTCACTTTCGGCGGCGGTTTCACCAGCTCATTCTCCTGGGGAAGCCTGAGCCTGTCCGCGTCCCGCTTCAGGAGCGGCGATGACTATGACGTCCAGTACCTGGCGACCCTCAGCATTCCGCTCGGCCAGACAGCCGGCGCGCCGCTCCTGAACACCACCGCGACCTACCAGGACAACGACAACAACACCCTGCAGACCAGCGTCAGCGGGGTCGTCGGCGAACAGATGCAGACCAACTACAACCTGTACGCGAACAGCGGGCTCAGCACCGGTGAGCGGAGCAACGCCTATGGCGTCAACCTGCGGCACCGGACCCCAGTCTCGACCCTTGGCACCAGCGTCTCGCGGGGCGACGGCTTCGCCCGCGAGTCGCTCTCGGCGCGGGGCAGCATCGCGACCTACAGCGGCGGCGTGGTGTTTTCGCCCACCCAGGGGGAAACCATGGCGATCGTCGAGGCCGAAGGCGCCGCCGGCGCGCAACTGCGACGCAACCAGGTGCGCATCGGCGGCAGTGGCAAGGCCCTGGTGACCGGCCTGACGCCCTACCGGAACAACGACATCGTCCTCGATTCCAAGGACGCCTCGGACAGCGTCGAGATCAAGGAGAACATCCAGCGCATCGCACCCCGCTACGGCGCCATCGTCCGCGTGCTCTACGAGACCACGATCGGGCAGCCATCGCTGCTGGATATCGCTCATGCCGACGGGCAGCCCATTCCGTTCGGCGCGGCGGTCTCGGACGCCAACGGGGAAATCGTCACCCATGTCGCCCAGGGCCAACTGGTGTTCATCCGCACCAGCCAGGCGCCGACCACCTACAGGGTGTCGTGGGGCGAGCGGGAAAGCTGCAGCTTCACCTACGCACCGCCCGAAGAGGCTCATGAGACCTACCGCAAAACGCCTGTCACCTGCTCCGTCGAGCAGGACAGCCCCTGACCTACCTGGATAGACGTATGGAAACGCAAGCCGCTAGCAAGCTCCCCCTCGCACTCGCCGCCCTCCTGGCCTTCCCGGCCCTCGCCGACGAGTGCCCCGTGGAGCCCAACCAGTGCTACTTCACCAACCAGGCCCTCGCCTACGATGGCGAAACCAGCATCAGCAGCGCCCTGCCCGTCGGCAGCGTGCTGGGCACGCTCAACCTGTCGCTGGACTACGACTGCCGCTTGCAGGAAAACCTCGCCGGAGAGGCCGGGCGCCATATCGTGCTGGGCATCGCCGCCGAGAGCAGCCACCTGCAGGAGCGAACCTTCGCCACAACTGTCGATGGCCTGGTCTACCGGATCATCCCCAGCGGCGACATGAACGGAGTCGGGGTCAGGCAGGTCGGCGGGGTGGCGAACCGGATTCAGTTGGAAGTCGACGGCGACAGAACGCCCGGGCCCAGCCAATGCGTCAGCGGCTCGCTGTCGCCCACCTTCATGGAACTGGTGAAGAACGGCCCCATCCAGGCGCCCGGCACCTACCCCGTCAACTTCCGCAACCCCAGCCAGTTCGTCGGCGCCCGCTGGAACGACAATGGACCGTCGTACGACATCGCCCCCTTCCCGAACGTGTCCATCAGCTTCCTGCCCACCACCTGCGAGCTGTCCGAGGCGCCCAACCGCGTCGACTTCGGCACCTTCGCCAAGTCGGCCCTGCCCCAGGCAAGAACCTTCGACTTCCAGTGGACCTGCGATGGCGGCGCCACGATCGAAACCACCCTGACGCCCACCGCCGGCCAGCTCATCGACGGCAATACCGGCATCGTGCACGAATCCAACGACCTGCTGCTGAAGGTCAAGGACATCGCCGGCGGACAGTACGTGCAGTTCGGCCAGCCCGTGGCCCACGTCATCGACGCCAGGCAGGCCCTGGGCTTCAACATCTCGTTCCAGGCCGAGCTGTACGACCAGGGCAATGTGAAGCCCGGGCTGGCCGAATTCGTCCTGCTCTACAACACCGCCTACCAGTGATTCCGCCCTTTGGACGCTTCCTGTAGGAGCCAGCTTGCTGGCGATCCTGCTCCCCACGGCTAATCGCCAGCAAGCTGGCTCCTACACCCGTTCAGTGTTGCAGGTGCCCGTACAGCTTGGCATACAGGCCGCCCTCGGCGATCAGTTGCTGGTGGTCGCCGTCCTCGGCGATGTGCCCGCCGTCGAACACCAGCACGCGGTCGGCCTGTTTCACCGCGCTCAGGCGGTGGGCGATGATCAGCGTGGTGCGGCCGTTGAGGAAGCGGCCGAGCGCCTGGTGCAGGGCGTATTCGGTGGCGGCGTCGAGGGCCGAGGTGGCTTCGTCGAGGATCACCACCTTGGGCTCGGCGAGCACCATGCGGGCGATCGCCAGGCGCTGGCGCTGACCGCCGGAGAGACGCACGCCAGAACGGCCGACCACGCTGTCCAGGCCCTGCGGCAGGGCGCGGATGGTGTCCGCCAACTGGGCGATCTCCAGCGCGTGCCAGCAGGCCTCGTCGCTGCGTTCGCGGCCCAGGGTCAGGTTGGCGCGCACGCTGTCGTTGAACAGCGCCGGATGCTGGAGGACCACCGCGACGTTGTCGCGCACCCGCTCCAGGCCGATTTCTTCGAGGCTGCTGCCACCGAAGCGGATGCTGCCGGCCTGCGGCGTGTAGAGGCCGAGCAGCAGTTGTACCAGGGTGCTCTTGCCGCCGCCGCTGGCGCCGACGATGGCGACCTTCTCGCCCGGCGCGATGGACAGGTCGAGCCCCGACAACACCGGTTCGTCGCTGTAGCCGAAGGTCAGCCCGCGTACCTCGATGCCCACGGTCTCGCGGCCCTTGAACGGATCGACGCGGCCTTCGTGCTGCGGCTCGTCGGCGCGCGCCAGCAGCTCGTTGATCCGGGTCAGCGCACCGCCGGCGGCGTAGAAGGCGTATTGCAGACCGAGCAGTTGCTCGACCGGGCCGATCATGAACCACAGGTAGCTGAACACCGCGAGCATCTGGCCGATGGAAAGATCGGAGAACAGCACGGTGAGCATCGCCGCGGCGCGGAACACGTCGATACCGAACTGGAACAGCAGGCCGCTGGTCCGCCCCGCCGCGTCGCTCTTCCATTGCGAAGCCACGGCATAGTCGCGCACTTCCCGGGCACGCAGGCCGAGACGGCCGAGGAAGAAGCCCTGGCGGTTGCCGGCGCGTACTTCCTGGATCGCCTCCAGGGTTTCGGTGAGCGCCTGAGTGAAGCGCGAAGTGCTGTCGTTCTCCAGCTTCTTCAGGTGCTTGACGCGCTTGCCCAGTTGCACCGTGGCGAAGATCACCAGCGGGTTGAACAGCAGGATCAGCAGCGCCAGTTGCCAGTGCATCCACAGCAGGATGGCGGCGGTGCCGGCCAGGGTCAGCACGGCGACCAGGAATTTGCTCAGGGTTTCGCCGACGAACTTGTCGATGGTGTCCAGGTCGGTGACCAGGTGGGTGGTCACCGTGCCGCCACCCAGGCTCTCGTATTCGCCGAGGGAAATGCGCTTGAGGCGCTCGATCAGGCGGACGCGGATGCGATAGACGATGTCCTTGGACAACCCCGCGAACAGCCGCGCCTGCAGCACGTTGAAGACCAGGGCGGCGCTGCGCAGCAGCAGGGTCAGCGCCACCATCAGGCCGATGTAGCCGACCGCGTTCTGCCAGGTCGTGGGCAGGAAGAGGCCCATGACCTTGAGCGCCGCATCGCCATGGCCGAGCAGCACCTCGTCGACCAGCAACGGCAACAGCAGGGGAATCGGTACGCTGCACAGGGTCGCCAGGACGGCCACCGCGTTGGCGAGGATCAGGGCTTTTCGATGGCGCAGGGCCAGACGACGGATTTCCGCCCAGCTCAGCCGGTCATGCATGAGCGCCGCGCTCCAGCCAGCGGGCCAGCAGCGGCGCCAGTCGCTCCAGGGGTTGGTAGCCGTTGGTCAGCAGCGCCAACTGGCCATCGCGCTCGGCCAGCAGGGTGGGAAAGCCGGCAATGCCGAGGTCCTGCACCCAGGAGAAGTCGGCGACCGTGGCGGCGCGCTGCTCCGTGCTGTCGAACGCCTCGACGAACACCATGCGCGGCAGGCCAGCGGTTTCCGCCAGCTCGGCCAGCACGCAGGGTTGACCGACATCGCGGCCCTCGGCGTAGAACGCGTGCTGGATGCCCTTGACCAGCGACCAGGCGCTTTCCGCATCGAGGCTGCGCGCGGCCACCAGGGCCCGGCAGGCCGGCTCGGTGTCGTAGACGAAACCATCCGCCATGGCGCCTTCGAAGCGGAACGGCTGGCCGGTGGTGCGCTGCACTTCGCGCCAGTGTTCGAGGATGTAGTCCCGGGTGGCCAGATCGAGCGCCGCGCCACCGCCGGTGCGCAGGCCGCCGGCGATCAGTTGCGTCGGCACCCCGGCCTCCCGCGCCTGCTCGGCAAGGGCCTCGACCACCGGGGTGAAACCCCAGCACCAGGAACACATCGGATCCATCACGTACAGCAGGCGGGAATGAGCCAAAGACTGTTACTCCAAATCAAAGGTTCTGGCGCTGGGGCTCGCCCCGGCTGTCACACCACCTGCTGGCGCGGGTCCCGGCCAATGGGGTGCGGCAGGTTGCGCGCCTTGGCCAGCTCGATCTGCTTCTGCCGCTCGCGGGCGCTGGCGCGGGTCTTCTCGGACAGCGAGTCCCAGCAATGCGGGCAACTGATGCCCGGAGCATAGTGCTCGGACTGGCGATCCTCGACGGAAATCGGGTTGCGGCAGGCATGGCACTGGTCGTAGTCGCCCTCGGACAGATCGTGGCGCACGGTGACCCGGTTGTCGAACACGAAGCAGTCGCCGCGCCACTTGCTCTCGGTCTCGGGCACTTCTTCCAGGTACTTGAGGATGCCGCCCTTGAGGTGGAAGACCTCCTCGAATCCCGCGCCGAGCATGTAGCTGGAGGCCTTCTCGCAACGGATGCCGCCGGTGCAGAACATCGCCACCTTCTTGTGCTTCGATGGGTCGAAGTGCTCCTTGATGTACTCGGGGAATTCGCGGAACGACCTGGTCTTCGGGTCGATGGCGCCTTCGAAGGTGCCGATCGCCACTTCGTAGTCGTTGCGGGTGTCGATCAGCAGCACCTCGGGGTCGCTGATCAGCGCGTTCCAGTCCTGGGGCTCGACATAGGTGCCGACCTGCCGATTGGGATCGACGCCGGGCACGCCGAGGGTGACGATTTCCTTCTTCAGCTTGACCTTGGTGCGGTAGAAGGGCTGCTCGTCGCAGTACGACTCCTTGTGGTCGATGTCGACGAGACGGGGGTCGCTCCTGAGCCAGGCGAGCAGCGCGTCGATGGCTTCGCGACTGCCGGAGACAGTGCCGTTGATGCCCTCCTCGGCGAGCAGCAGGGTGCCCTTGATGCCGTTGTCGAGCAGGGTTTGCAATAGGGGTTCACGCAGGGCGACGTAGTCCGTCAGGGTGACGAACTTGTACAGCGCCGCCACGACGATCTTCTGGGTCATGGGGGTACTTCCTTCCAGTGGTCGCCCGCGTAAAGGGCGGACCGGTGACAGACAGCGACGCCGGCCGCCAGGCCGACGCGCCGCGCAGTCTACCAGAAAGCCGGGAAACCCGGCCTGCGGCCGAGCGGCGCAGGCCGGCCCCCGTAGCCCGGATGGCTTGAACGCAATGCTCCCTTCGCGGCCATGGGCCGCTCCTACGAGGGAAGCCTGGGTCTCCTACAGGAAGGCTAGCCGTGCTTGCTGCCACCGCGACAGGTCGGGGAGTCCGGGGCGGCGCCCTGCACCGCCCATTCCTCGGGGGTGTAGGTGTGCAGGGCCAGGGCGTGGAACTGGCCCATCAGCTCGCCGAGGGCGGCGTAGACCTTCTGGTGGCGCTTGACGAGGTTCAGGCCGGCGAACACCGGGCTGACCACCACCGCCTTGAAGTGGGTTTCCAGACCACGGCTGTGCATGTGGCTTTCGTCCAGCACATCGAGGTATTCAGGCTCCAGGGCGACCAGCGCCGCCTGGATGCGTTCACTCATGCTCATGCAGGGTCCTACCCGTTACTTCTTGGCCGGAGCGGTTTTCGGCTCCAGCTCGGCAGTCATGTCGGAGAGCAGCTTGTTGACCTCCGGCACGGCGGTCTCCAGCTTGGCCTGGGTCAGTTGCGCAGACTGGGCGGTGAGTTCCGGCATCTTGGCCAGCACCTTCTTGCCCAGCGGCGATTCGTAGAAGGCCAGCAGGTCCTTCAGTTCCTGCTCGGTGAAGGCGCCGGTGTACAGCTTGATCATGTCGGGCTTGACCTTGTCCCAGCCGACCGCCTTGTCCAGGGCCGCGTTGGCCTTGGCCTGGTAGCCCTCGAGCAGGGCCTTCTTGCTCTCGGGTGCCTGGGCCTGGGCGAAGCGCTGGGCGAACATCTGCTGGACCTGCGCGTAGACCGGTACGGTCAGCTTGTCGGCATGCGCCAGCTTGAGGAAACGTTCGGCATTGGCAGCGTGGCTGGCCGCATCCGCCAGAACCTGGCCACTCATCCCCACGAGGAGAACGGCAGTGCAAAGCGCGCGAATAGGAGTCATGGAAATTCCTTGCTGTTGGGGGAGAATGAACGGCGGACTTGTGTTGCGGAAGGCCATTCTGCGCCGACGCCGGACGCCGCTCAAGCGGGCGTCCGTGACAGGCTCTTGGCGCCGGAAATCGCTCGTTGTCAAATGGCCAGTACTTGCCCATCCTTTGATTGGGTCGGCATGCTTCATGACCTTTCAGTCGGCCCGCTCACCTGAATCGACCCTGTGACGAGCCTCAAGTTGCACCGCCCGTCAGTATTGCAACGCGCACATGGATGTGTCCGATGACCAGCTTCACTTCCGCCTCCCCGACCTTCCAGGCCCTGTGCGACGCACAGGGCAACCTGCTGCCGGCGGCCGTCGGCTGGTCGCCCCGCCCCCGCGTGCACTGCGCCCTGCCCGGCCACTTCGGCCGTCGCAAGCGCTGGAACCACTGGTGCATCACCACCCCGCGCTGGATGCTCTCGCTGACCCTCGCCGACCTCGACTACGTCGGCTACGGCGCAGCCTACTTCCTCGACATGGAAAGTGGCGAAGTCATCTCGCGCACCCAGTTCCGGCCGTTCGGCTACGGCTGCAAGCTGCCCGACACGCCCCTGGAAAGCCATGAATTCCGCCACCCGCACCTGCACCTGCGGGCCGATGCCCAGCCGGGGCGCCTGCGCCTGACCGCGCTGGCCCCGGACATCGGCGGGCGGCCGCTCAACGTGGCGCTGGACATCCAGCGTCCGGCGCACCTGGAGTCGGTCAACCTGGTGGTGCCGCTCGGCCGCAAGGGCTTCCACGCCACCTCCCGGCAGTTGGGCCTGCCCACCAACGGCGGCCTGCAACTGGGCGACCGGCAGTACGAATGCGAACCCGGCCAGAGCTTCGCCTCGCTGGACTTCGGCCGGGGCGTCTGGCCGCTCCGCAGCCACTGGATGCGCGCCGCCTTCGCCGCGCCGGGCGGCATCGCCGGCAACTTCGGCTCCGGCTGGACCGATGCCAGCGGCCTGTCGGAAAACGCCCTGTGGTTCGGCGGCGAGCTGCTGCACCTGGACTGCCCGGTCCACCTCGAACAGTCCCAGCACGACTCCCTGGCGCCCTGGCGCCTGAGCTCCGACGACCAGCGCGTCGACCTTGTCTTCACCCCCCGCCAGTACCACCTGGCACAGCCCAAGGTCGGCCCGTTCCATGCCTCGACCGGCCAGTGGTTCGGTCACTTCGACGGCGTGCTGCGCGACCCGTCCGGCGAGCGCGTGCCGGTGCGCAGTGCCCTCGGCTGGCTGGGCAGCACCCACGCGCGCTGGTAATCCGTCGTCCGCTCACCCTCGCGAGGAACCCCTGACCGGACAAGCGGCCTAAACTGCCGGAAGACACTCCGGAGAAATGCCATGAGCCGCATCGAAACCGACAGCATCGGCCCCATCGAGGTCGCCGAAGATGTCTACTGGGGCGCCCAGACCCAACGCTCCCTGATCAACTTCGCCATCGGCCTGGAGCGCATGCCCATTGCCGTGCTGCATGCCCTGGCGCTGATCAAGAAGGCCGCCGCGCGGGTCAACAGCCGCAATGGCGACCTGCCAGCGGACGTCGCCCGGCTGATCGAACAGGCCGCCGACGAAGTGCTCGCCGGCGAGCACGACGACCAGTTCCCGCTGATGGTCTGGCAGACCGGCAGTGGTACGCAGAGCAACATGAACGTCAACGAAGTGATCGCCGGACGCGCCAACGAACTGGCCGGCAACGGCCGTGGCGGCAAGAGCCCGGTGCATCCCAACGACCACGTCAACCGCTCGCAGAGTTCCAACGACTGCTTCCCCACCGCCATGCACATCGCTACCGTGCGGGCCATCCAGCACGACCTGCTGCCGGCCATCGCCGAGCTGTCCGGCGGCCTCGCCGAGCAGGCCGCGCGCCACTCGCGCCTGGTGAAGACCGGCCGCACCCACCTGATGGACGCCACCCCGGTGACCTTCGGCCAGGAGCTGTCGGCCTTCGTCGCCCAGATCAACTACGCCGAGCGGGCGATCCGCGCCGCGCTGCCGGCCATGTGCGAGCTGGCCCAGGGCGGCACCGCGGTGGGCACCGGGCTCAACGCGCCACACGGTTTCGCCGAGGCCATGGCCGCCGAACTCGCGGCGCTGTCCGGCCTGCCGCTGGTCAGCGCGCCCAACAAGTTCGCCGCCCTGGCCGGCCACGAGCCGCTGGTCGCCATGGCCGGCGCGCTGAAGACCCTCGCCGTGGCGCTGATGAAGATCGCCAACGACCTGCGCCTGCTCGGCTCCGGGCCGCGCGCCGGGTTCGCCGAGGTCAGGCTGCCGGCCAACGAACCGGGCAGCTCGATCATGCCCGGCAAGGTCAACCCGACCCAGTGCGAGGCGCTGTCGATGATCGCCTGCCAGGTGCTCGGCAACGACGCCTGCATCGGCTTCGCCGCCAGCCAGGGGCACCTGCAGCTCAACGTGTTCAAGCCGGTGATCGTCCATAACCTGCTACAGTCGATCCGACTGCTCGCCGACGGCTGCCGCAACTTCCAGCAGCACTGCATCGCCGGCCTGGAGCCGGACGCCCGGCAGATGGCCGAACACCTGGAACGAGGCCTGATGCTGGTGACCGCGCTGAACCCGCACATCGGCTACGACAAGGCCGCGGAAATCGCCAAGAAGGCCTACAGCGAGGGCACCACCCTGCGCGAGGCCGCCCTGGCCCTCGGCTATCTCGACGACGCGCAATTCGACGCCTGGGTACGCCCGGAAAACATGCTGGAGAGCGGTAAACATGGCTGAAGCGGCAAAGAGTGGCGCCACCCCGCTGGAAGGCGACGGCAAGCGCATCCTGATGATCCTCGGCACTCCCAAGACCGACAGCCTGTGCCATGCGCTCGGCGAAGCCTACGCCCAGGGCGCCCGCCGCGAAGGACACGTGGTGCGCCAGTTGAAGCTCGGCGAACTGCAGTTCGACCCGGTGCTGCGCGGCGGCTACGACCATAACCAGAACCTCGAGCCCGACCTGCTGGAAGCGCAGCGGCAGATCCACTGGGCGGAGCACCTGGTGTTCGTCTACCCGGTCTGGTGGGGCGGCCTGCCGGCGCTGCTCAAGGGCTTCTTCGACCGGGTGTTCCTGCCCGGCTTCGCCTTCCGCTATCGCGACCATGGCCGTTCGCAGCTCTGGGACAAGCTATTGACCGGCCGCACCGCCGACCTGCTGGTGACCCTCGACACGCCGCGCTGGTACTTCCGCTGGATCTACGGCGCCCCGGCGCACCGCCAGATGGTGCGCACCATCCTCGGCTTCTGCGGGATCAAGACCCAGCGCCTGACGGAGTTCTCGCCGGTGCGCCCGTCCTCCGAGGCGCAGCGGCAGAACTGGCTCAGGCATGCGGAGCAGCTCGGCGGCCGGGCCTGATCGGCACCTACGACCCATCGTCCAGCGATGGGTCGTCATCCATCCTACTGGCGCTGCGCCATCCAACGCGCCCTGCGTGCCCGGTAGCCGTTCAGCAGCGACGGGCCGATGGCGACGAACGCCGAACCGAACACCACCAGCACCGCGCCGCCATAGGCCAGGAGATTGACCTGCTCCGGCAGCACGTGATCGGGCCACAGGCTGGCGGCCAGCGCCACCGAGGCGAAGGTCACCAGCGGCGTGATCGCCAGGGTCGCGCTGACCCGCGAGGCTTCCCAGTGCGCCAATGCCTCGGCGAAGGCGCCGTAGGCGACCAGGGTGTTCAGGCAGCAGGCCAGCAGCAGCCAGCCTTGCAGGGGGCTCAGCTCGAACACCTGCAACGGGTGCGCCCAGGGCGTCAGCAGCGCGGCGCAGGCCAGGTAGATCACCATCATGACCTGCACCGAGTTCCACACCGTCAGCAACTGCTTCTGCGCCAGCCCGTAGAAGGTCCACACGAAGGCCGCCGCCAGCACCACCAGCACGCCGGCGGTGTAGGTCGTCAGCGACGTGAGCAGTTCGCCCAGGCGCTGGTTGAAGAACAGCGCGAAGCCACCCAGCATCACCGCCAGGCCGATGCCCTGGCCGATGCTGAAGCGCTCGCGGAACACGAACAGGCTGCTGATCAGGAACAGCACCGGCGCGACCTGGATCACCAGTTGCGTGGTGCCGGGGCTGAGCATGTTCAGGCCGAACAGGTAGAGCACGTAGTTGCCGGTCAGCCCGGCGACGGCCAGCAGCAGCAACCAGCGCCCGTTGCGGCCGAGCGCGGAGAGACTGGGCAAACGCCGGCTCGCCGCCAGGTAGCCGAGCAGGATCGAGCCGGCCACCAGCAGGCGGTACCAGGTCACGGTCACCGGGTCCATGACCTGCAGGACTTCCTTGAGCTTGATCGGCAGGATGCCCCAGAGCACGGCGGTGACCAGGGCAAGGAACAGGCCGTAGAGCCAACGGCCGGAAGAGATGTGCATGGTGGGTCTCGACAAGGCAGGTCCGGCAAAAGCCGGGAAAAGGGCATTCTAGGCGGGGCCCGGAGACCGGCACAGGGACAGTTCCCGCCCCGCGCCCCAGGCAACTGTACCGGTCCACGGCCGACTCGCCACGAAACCGGCGCCAAATTTACGTAAAAACCGCCGAAAAACCGGAATAAAACGGGAAAAATCAACCACTTGTCGCCCAGCCCGGCGACCCGATACAGCCCCGTTAGACTGCAACACATGAATGAAGATTTTCAGTACGGGGTAAAGCCATGTACGGACAGCGTGAGGCCGACTTCGGCCCGGACACGTACTACCGTAGCGACCGGGTGAGCTCGGTCAACGGGCAGTACTTCTTCTCCACCCGCGAGGGCACCCTGGAAGGCCCCTACTTCACCCGAGTGGACGCGGAGCGGGAAATCCAGCGCTACATCCTGCGCCAGCGCCAGGCGAACGGCTTGCTGGAGAGTCGGAGTTTCTAGGTTGGTGTCTGTGTTTGTATTGGTGGGCTGAAGCCCACCCTACGGAGTGGGCGTGTGGCTGGGTGCAAGTAGATCAACTCCGCCCCTCACCCTAGCCCTCTCCCTGAGGGAGAGGGCTAGGGTGAGGGAGCGATCTATCAGACCTGCTCCATGACCCGACTCAGCCACTCTGTAGGAGCCAGCTTGCTGGCGATCCAAAAACCTGCTCCCCTCCAAAAAAAGAAACCGCGCCTAAGCGCGGTTTCTTGTTGGAGCCGAAAAAATCAGCGCACGGCTTCGAACAACCCGGTAGCGCCCATGCCGCCGCCCACGCACATGGTCACGACGCCATAACGCAGGTTGCGCCGCTGCAGTTCGCGGACCAGGTGGCCGACCTGGCGCGAGCCGGTCATGCCGAACGGGTGGCCGATGGAGATCGAGCCGCCGTTGACGTTGTACTTCTCGTTGTCGATCTCCAGGCGATCGCGGCAGTACAGGCACTGCGAAGCGAAAGCCTCGTTGAGTTCCCACAGGTCGATGTCGTCGACCTTCAGGCCCCGGGCCTTGAGCAGCTTGGGCACCGAGAACACCGGGCCGATGCCCATCTCGTCCGGCTCGCAGCCGGCGACGGTGAAGCCACGGAAGAACGCCTTGGGCTTGAGGCCCAGCTCCAGCGCTTTCTCCAAGGTCATCACCAGGGTCATGGAGGCGCCGTCGGAGAGCTGCGAGGCGTTGCCGGCGGTCACCGAGCCATCCTCGGCGAACACCGGCTTCAGGCCGTTGAGGCTTTCGATGGTGGTGTCCGGACGGTTGCAGTCGTCGCGGTCGACCACGCCTTCGAGAATCTTCTGCTCGCCGGTGGCCTTGTCCTCGACCTGGTACTTCACGTTCATCGGCGCGATTTCGTCGTCGAACAGGCCCTCGGCCTGGGCGCGCGCGGTGCGCTGCTGGCTTTGCAGGGCGTACAGGTCCTGCTGCTCGCGGGTGACGTTGTAGCGACGGGCAACGATCTCGGCGGTCTGCCCCATCGGGTAGTAGATGCCGGGGTGTTCCAGTTGCAGGCGCGGGTTGACGAGATTGTCCTTGTTGATGCTCTTCATGGTCAGGGTGATGGACTCCACCCCGCCAGCGACGATCACGTCGCTGCAGCCGGAAGCCACCTGGTTGGCGGCGATGGCGATGGCCTGCAGGCCGGACGAGCAGTAGCGGTTGAGGGTCATGCCCGACACGCCGATGCCCAGCCCCGACAGCACCGCGACGTTGCGGCCGATGTTGTGGCCCTGGGCGCCCTCGTTGGAACCGGCGCCGACGATGCAGTCGTCGACCAGCGCCGGGTCCAGGTTGTTGCGGGCCAGCAGGGCGTTGACGCAGTGCGCCGCCATGTCGTCGGGACGGGTCAGGTTGAACTTGCCGCGAAAGGACTTGGCCAGGCCGGTCCGTACGCTGTCGACTATAACCACTTCACGCATGGCACACCTCGTTGTTGTCATTTGGAGCCGATGGTTGGAAATCGGCGACGAGAATAAGCCCAGCGACTTATCGGCTTCGACGATCATTCACCACGCGTATGCGGCTCCATCCGCTCCCCGCTCAGTCGCGCGCGAAGGCCGCCTCCAGCGCATCGTTGATGGTGCGCAGCACCTTGACCCGGGCGTAGCGCTTGTCGTTGGCCTCGACCAGCGTCCAGGGCGCGACCACCGTGCTGGTGCGGTCCACCATGTCGCCCACCGCGTCCACGTACTGGTCCCACTTGTCGCGGTTACGCCAGTCCTCCTCGGTGATCTTGTAGCGTTTGAAGGGCACCTGCTCGCGCTCCTTGAAGCGCTGGTACTGGGTTTCCTTGTCGATCGACAGCCAGAACTTCACCACCACCACGCCGTGGTTGTGCAACTGCTCCTCGAAGTCGTTGATCTCGCTGTAGGCGCGCATCCAGTCGGCCTCGGAGCAGAAGCCCTCGACCCGCTCCACCAGCACCCGGCCATACCAGGAACGATCGAAGATGGTGAACTGGCGCCTGCCCGGCGCGTACCGCCAGAAGCGCCACAGGTAGGGCTGCGCGCGCTCTTCCTCGGTCGGCGCGGCGATCGGCACGATATGGTACTGGCGCGGATCGAGCGCTCCGGTCACCCGGCGGATGGCGCCACCCTTGCCCGCCGCGTCGTTGCCCTCGAACACCGCCATCAGCGCATGGCGGCGGAAGCGCTTGTCGCGGACCAGCCGGTTCAGGCGCATCTGCTCGTCGGCCAGTTGCTTCTTGTAGGCGTCCTTGCTCAGGCTGAGGCTCAGGTCGAGGCTGTCGAGCAGGCCCCGGTTGTCCAGGCTGGAAGTCAGCGGCGCGGCATGCGGATTGACCTCGCGCCCGTTGTCCACCTTGAGCGCGGCCTGCAGGCTTTCGAGCAGGATGCGCCCGACGCTCAGGCTGCGATAGCGCGGGTCAACGCCCTCGATCACGTACCAGGGCGCATAGTCGCGGTTGGTCCGCCGCAGGACCAGTTCGGCGCTGCTGACGATCTTGTCGTAGACCTTGGCCTGCTGCCAGTCCAGCACGTTGATCTGCCAACTGCGCTGCGGATCGTCCCGCAGTTCCTTGAGGCGCTTCTTGAGCTGCTTCTTCGAGAGGTGGAACCAGAACTTGAGGATCAGCGCGCCCTCGTCGCTGAGCATCTTCTCGGTACGCGCCACCTCGTCGACGGCCTGCTCCAGCTCGCTCAGCTTCATACTGCCGAGCGCCCGGTTGACGAGCACCTGGCTGTACCAGTTGCCGAAGAAGATGCCGGTCTTGCCCTTCGGCGGCAGCCGGCGCCAGTAGCGCCACTGCGGCGGCCGCGACAGCTCCTCGTCGGTGGGCAGCAGGAAACTCTCCACCTGGATCAGGCGCGGGTCCATCCACTCGTTGAGCAGCTTGACCGTCTCCCCCTTCCCCGCCCCCTCGATGCCATTGATGAGGATGAGCACGGGAAAACGCGCCTGCTGCTTCAGCTCGAACTGCGCATCCAGCAACGCCTCACGCAACTCACTGACCGCCGCCTCGTAGGTTTCCTTATCGATGGAGTGGCCGATTTCCGCTGATTCGAACATAACAACGCTCCCTGACTGAATCCGTTCAGCCTAGCGGAGATGGCTGAGGACTGCGCGGGGTAGAGCCTCATGGAGCTGCCTGTTCACTGGGTTAGTCGCTCCGCTCGCCCTTCGGGCCGCCCGGAGGGCGTTCAGCGCAGGCACCATCCCGCGCTCACGGGAATGACGGGGGATATCGCAAGAGAGCGTAACGGGATGTAGCGGGCCATGCCCGCGATTCGCGGCCATGGGCCGCTCCTACAGGGAGTGGTTCGGAGAAATTCATTGCCGGTTGCCCCGGATTTCATCCGGGCTACGGGCTATCACCCGTCATCCCCGCGCACGCGGGGAACCAATGAACAAACCACTGCTCCCCCCGTGGATCAGACCGCTGCACGGATCGGCTAGAATGCGCCTCCTGCCCACGAGACCAGCCATGCCCGATACACCATCCGACACCTTCAGCCACGCCCGCATCGATTGGGACGAACAGGGCCTGCCGCGCTCGCGCCTGTTCGACGACGTGTATTTCTCCAGCCTCGACGGCCTGGAGGAAACCCGTCATGTGTTCCTCGCGGGCAACGACCTGGCCGAGCGCTTCGCCGCGCTGCCGGACGGTGGACGGCTGGTGATCGGCGAGACCGGTTTCGGTACCGGGATGAACTTCCTGTGCGCCTGGGAGCTGTTCGAGCGGACCGCGCCGGCCGGGGCGCGGCTGCATTTCGTCAGCGTCGAGAAATACCCGCTGACCCATGCCGACCTCGAACGCGCCCTGGCCCTCTGGCCGCACCTGGCGCCCTACTCGGAGCGGCTGCTGGCCCAGTACCGGGCCATCCACCCCGGCTTCCAGCGCCTGGTGCTGGACGCTGGCCGGGTAGTGCTGACGCTGCTGGTCGGCGATGCCCTGGAGCGCCTGCCGCAGCTCGACGCACGCATCGACGCCTGGTTCCTCGACGGTTTCGCCCCGTCCAAGAACCCGCAGATGTGGAACGACGCGCTGTTCGCCGAACTGGCCCGGCTGTCGGCGCCCGGCGCCACCTTGGGCACGTTCACCAGCGCCGGCTTCGTGCGCCGGGGCCTGATCGCCGTCGGCTTCGACATGCAGCGGGTCAAGGGCACCGGCAAGAAGTGGGAAGTGATGCGCGGGCGCTTCACCGGAGCTCCCGCAGCGGCCGGCAAGCCCTGGTTCGCCCGTCCGACCTATATGCCGGCCCGCCGCGAAGCGCTGGTGATCGGCGCCGGGCTGGCCGGTTGCGCCACGGCCGCCAGCCTGGCCGCGCGCGGCTGGCAGGTGAGCCTGCTGGAACGCCACGCCGGGCTGGCCGAAGAGGCCTCCGGCAACCCGCAGGGCGTGCTCTACCTCAAGCTGTCGGCCCATGGCACCGCGCTGTCGCGGCTGATCGTCAGCGGATTCGGCCATACCCGCCGGCTGCTCGAACGCCTGGAGCGCGGCCGCGACTGGGATGCCTGCGGCGTGCTGCAACTGGCCTTCGACGCCAAGGAAGCCGGGCGTCAGGCCAAGCTGGCTGCCGCTTTCCCCGCCGACCTGCTGCGCCCGGTCGAACGCGACGAAGCCGAAACCCTGGCCGGCATCGGTCTGGCCAGCGGCGGACTGTTCTTCCCCGAGGCCGGCTGGGTACATCCGCCGGCGCTGTGCCGGTTGCTGGCGAGGCATCCGAACATCCGCCTGCTGCCCCACCAGGAAGCGCTGGAGCTGCGCCGAGACGGCGACCGCTGGCAGGCCCTGGACGGCGAACGGCTGCTCGCCGAAGCGCCGGTGGCGATACTCGCCGGCGCCGCCGAGGTACGCCGCTTCGCCCAGACCACCGAGCTGCCGCTGAAGCGCATCCGTGGGCAGATCACCCGCCTGCCGCAGACCGGAACCTCCGTGGCGCTGCGCAGCGTGGTCTGCGCCGAAGGCTACGTGGCCCCGGTGCGCAACGGCGAACATACCCTCGGCGCCAGCTTCGACTTCACCAGCGACGACCTCGCGCCGACCGCCGCCGAGCACCGTGGCAACCTCGCCCTGCTGGAGGAAATCTCCACCGACCTGGCCGAGCGCCTGCAGGTCGGCCAACTCGATGCCGAACGACTGGAGGGCCGCGCCGCGTTCCGCTGCACCAGCCCGGACTACCTACCTATCGTCGGCCCGCTCGCCGACACGGCCGCCTTCGCCGAGGCCTACGCGGTGCTCGGCAAGGACGCCCGCCAGGTGCCGGACACGCCCTGCCCCTGGCTCGACGGCCTGTACATCAACAGTGGCCACGGCTCGCGCGGGCTGATCACCGCGCCGCTGTCCGGCGAACTGCTGGCCGCCTGGCTCGACGACGAACCGCTGCCCCTGCCGCGCGACGTGGCCGAAGCCTGCCACCCCAATCGCTTCATCCTGCGCCAGCTCATTCGCGGCCAGTAGCGGAGCGACCGACACATCGATACGCGAGCCATGCCGCGACAACCAGTCGCGGGTGACAAGCGCTCGATCCCGAAACTATACTCCCCAGGGTATATACTCCAAGGAGTACCCAGCCATGCACATCCCGTTATCCACAGAAACCGTGGTACCTCCCACCACTCCCGCGAAGGCAGTGCGATGAGCGGCCCCACACCCGAACGCCAGGACGCCATGCTCAAGCGCCTGGCCCGCGTCGAGGGGCAGATTCGCGGCATCCAGTCGATGATCCGCCGTGGCGAGGACTGCGAAGCCATCGCCCAGCAGTTCTCCGCCGCTCGCAAGGCGCTGGACCGAGCCTACCAGGAACTGCTGGCATGCCTGCTGGAAGAGACCGTGATGGACCCCGAGCGCGACGACGCCGAAACCCTCGCCCGGGTCCGGGCGATCTTCACCAAATACACCTGATACTCCCAGGGAGTACCCGAAGATGAACGACGACATCCGCCTGATCGACGCCCCGCGCTTCGCCACCGCCCGCCAGGAGGGCCACGTGCGCTTCCTGATCGACGTGCGCAGCCCGGCGGAATTCCGTGCCGGGCACGTTGCCGGCGCCCGCAACGAACCCCTGGATCGCCTCGATCCGGCGCGGCTGGTCGCCCAGCTCCGCGCCGAGGGCCTGCAAGCCGGCGACGAGCTGTACCTGGTCTGCCAGAAGGGCCAGCGCGCCCGCCAGGCCGCCGAACGCCTGCACAGCCTGTTACCGGGCGTACAGGTGATCGAGGGTGGCACCGAGGCTTGCCTGGCCTGCGGGTTGCCGGGCGAAGGCAGCGGTGGCGGCGTGATCGAGTTGCAGCGCCAGGTACAGATCGCCGCCGGCAGCCTGGTGTTGCTCGGCGTGATCCTCGGCACCTGGCTGCACCCCGGCTGGTACGGCCTCGCCGCCTTCGTCGGCGCCGGCTTGACCTTCGCCGGCCTCAGCGGCACCTGCGGCCTGGCCCTGCTGCTGGCGCGCATGCCCTGGAACCGCTGATGTCGCTGCTGCTCCTCGAAGCCCTCGGCATTGGTTCACTGCTCGGCCTGCTGCTCGGCCTCACCGGCGCCGGCGGTTCGCTGGTTGCCCTGCCGCTGCTGCTCAGCCTGCACCTGCCGCTGCGCGATGCCATCGGCGTCAGTCTCGGCGCGGTGGCCCTCACCGCCCTGGTCGGCGCCATTCCACGCGCCCGCCAGGGCCAGGTGGCCTGGCTACCGGTGCTGCTGCTCAGCCTCGCCGGCCTGCCCGGCAACGCCTTCGGCCAGTGGCTGGGACGCTTCGTCCCCGAGGCCGCGCTGCTGGTGGCGTTCTGCATCCTGGTGCTGTGGTCGGCATGGCGCCTGTGGCGCAGCGCCGAGCTGCCGCGTGCAGGCGGCGGGCCGCTGCGCAGCCTGCCACTGCTCGCCATCGGCCTGGGCGTCGGCGTAATGTCGGGACTGATGGGTGTCGGCGGCGGTTTCCTGGTCGTACCGGCGCTACTGTGGTTCACCCCGCTGTCGATGCTCGCGGCGGTGGCCACCTCGATGGCGGTGATCGCCCTGGTTTCCGGCGGCGGCTTCCTGCTCTACCTGAGCCATGCGCACCCTTCGCCATCACTGCTCGGCGGCCTGGCAGCCGGTGGCGCGCTCGGTGTGCTGCTCGGCAACCAGTTGGCGCTACGCCTCGGCGGCCCGCTGCTGCAACGTATCTTCGCCCTGCTGCTGGCGGCCACCAGCCTGACGCTGGCCGGGCAGAAACTACTCTAGGCTCCGCAGAGCCTGGGAGGGATTCGACATGTTGTTCCGCCAACTCTTCGACAGCACCAGTTCGACCTACACCTACCTGCTCGCCGACCGGGGCGAGGCGTTGTTGATCGATCCGGTCAAGGACAAGCTGGACGACTACCTGCGGCTGCTCCGCGAACTGGACCTGAGCCTGCTGCTGGCGCTGGACACCCACACCCACGCCGACCACATCACCGCCCTTGGCGACCTGCGCGATGCCACCGGCTGCCGCGCCGGCATCGGCGCGCAGAGCGGCAGCGCCTGCGCCAGCTTCACCTTCGCCGAAGACCAGCGCCTGGCCTTCGGCGGACGCGAACTGGTCGCCTGGTACACGCCGGGGCACACCGACGATTCCTACTGCTTCCTGCTGCCAGGCAGCGACCGGGAACCGGCGAAGCTGTTCTCCGGCGACACCCTGCTGATCCGCGGCACCGGCCGCACCGACTTCCAGAACGGCGACGCCCACGCCCAGTGGGCCAGCCTGCAACGCCTGCTGGCCCTGCCCGGCGACACGGAGGTATGGCCCGGCCACGACTACAAGGGCTGGACCCGCTCCAGCATCGCCGAAGAGGCAACGCACAATCCACGCCTGCAAGTACCGGGCGCCGAGGCCTACGCCGAGTTGATGGCCAATCTGAAGATGCCCAATCCCAGGCTGATGGACATCGCCGTGCCGGCCAACCGGGCCTGTGGCAATCCGTAGACTTATAACGGATTGATCTAAACGTTCCCGACTTATGGGGGTCCCAAACAACCTGAGACTGTTATGGTGTCAGCCTCCCCAACGGCAAAACCGGTAAGGAACTATGTGCGGAATCGCTGGAGAAATACGCTTCGACCATCAACCGGCCGACCTGGCCACTCTTGAAAAAATCACCCACCACATGGCCCCACGCGGACCCGACGCCTGGGGCTTCCACAGCCAGGGCCCGGTTGCCCTGGGCCATCGCCGGCTGAAGATCATGGAGTTGTCCGATGCCTCGGCGCAGCCGATGATCGACAGCGATCACGGCCTCGCCCTGGCCTTCAACGGCGCCATCTACAACTACCCCGAGCTGCGCGCCGAACTGCAGGAACTCGGCTACCGCTTCCACTCCGACGGCGACACCGAGGTGTTGCTCAAGGGCTACCACGCCTGGGGCGCCGAGCTGCTGCCGAAACTCAACGGCATGTTCGCCTTCGCCATCTGGGAGCGCGACACCCAGACCCTGTTCATCGCCCGCGACCGTCTCGGCGTGAAGCCGCTGTACCTGTCGCAGACCGGCGAGCGCCTGCGCTTCGCCTCCAGCCTGCCGGCGCTGCTGGCCGGCGGCGGCATCGACACCCGGCTCGACCCGGTGGCGCTCAACTTCTACCTGAACTTCCACTCCGTGGTGCCGGCGCCGCGCACCATTCTCGCCGGCGTCGAGAAGCTGCCGCCGGCCACCTGGATACGCATCGACGCCCAGGGCCGCCGCGAGCAGCACACCTGGTGGGAACTGACCTACGGCCCGCGCGAAAACGAACGCCAGTTCGGCCTGGAAGACTGGCGCGACATGACCCTCGACAGCCTGCGCGAAGCCGTGGCGATCCGCCAGCGCGCGGCGGTGGAGGTCGGCGTGCTGCTGTCCGGCGGGGTGGATTCCAGCCTGCTGGTCGGCCTGCTGCGCGAGGTCGGCGTCGAGCACCTGTCGACCTTCTCCATCGGCTTCCAGGATGCCGGCGGCGAGCGCGGCGACGAGTTCCGCTATTCGGACCTGATCGCCAACCACTACGCCACCCGCCACCACCAGCTACGCATCGCCGAGAGCGAGATCATCGAGCAGTTGCCGGCGGCCTTCCGGGCCATGAGCGAGCCGATGGTCAGCCACGACTGCATCGCCTTCTACCTGCTGTCGCGGGAAGTCTCGAAGCACTGCAAGGTGGTGCAGAGCGGCCAGGGCGCCGACGAACTGTTCGCCGGCTATCACTGGTATCCGCAGGTCGATGGCGCCGAGGATGCCTTCGCCGCCTATCGCGCGGCCTTCTTCGACCGCGGCCACGACGACTACGCCGCCTGCGTGCAGCCGGCCTGGCTCACCGACGACCACGCCGGCGAGTTCGTCCGCGAGCACTTCGCCCGCCCCGGCGCCTCAGCGGCGGTGGACAAGGCGCTGCGCCTGGACAGCACGGTGATGCTGGTCGACGACCCGGTAAAACGGGTCGACAACATGACCATGGCCTGGGGCCTGGAAGCACGCACGCCGTTCCTCGACTACCGCCTGGCGGAGCTTTCGGCGCGCATCCCGGCACGCTTCAAGCTGCCTGACGGCGGCAAGCAGGTGCTCAAGGAAGCGGCCCGGCAGGTCATTCCCCACGAAGTGATCGACCGTCCGAAAGGCTACTTCCCGGTGCCCGGCCTCAAGCACCTGGAAGGCGCCACCCTCGACTGGGTGCGCGACCTGCTGCTCGACCCCAGCCAGGATCGCGGGTTGTTCGACCCGGCCATGCTCGACCGCCTGCTCAGCGACCCGCATGGCCAGCTCACTCCGCTGCGCGGCTCCAAGCTGTGGCAGCTCGCCGCCCTCAACCTGTGGCTCAGCGAACAAGGAGTCCACTGATGCGTGCCCATCATCAGATCAGCCAACGCCTGCTGCGCGGCCAGACGCCCTCCTACGCCCGCCTGCAGGCCCGCTTCGCGGAAGGGGGCTCCGCGCAACCCGACGAACCGGTGGCCCTGCATTGCGGCTGGGGCCGCCTGCTGGTCGGCCACACCTTCCCCGATTCGCGCAGCCTGGCCGCCGAACTGCTCAACGAGCAGCACGGCGAGCGTGATATCGCCCTGTACGTCGCTTCGCCGCAGAAGGTGCTGTCCTACGCGCCGCAACAACTGTTCCTCGACCCATCGGACACCCTGCGCCTGTGGTTCAGCGACTACCGCACGGCGGCCCGCACTTTCCGCGGCTTCCGCATCCGCCGCGCACACCAGGACAGCGACTGGCAGGCGATCAACTGCCTGTACCAGGCCCGCGGCATGCTGCCGGTCAACCCGGAGCTGCTGACCCCGCGCCCCGAAGGCGGGCCGGTGTACTGGCTGGCCGAGGACGAGGACAGCGGCGCGGTGATCGGCAGCGTGATGGGCCTCGACCACCGCAAGGCGTTCAACGATCCCGAGGCCGGCAGCAGCCTGTGGTGCCTGGCGGTCGATCCGCAATGCACGCGGCCGGGCGTCGGAGAGGTGCTGGTGCGCCATCTGGTCGAGCACTTCATGGGGCGCGGCCTCGCCTACCTCGACCTCTCGGTGATGCACGACAACCGCCAGGCCAAGGCGCTGTACGCCAAGCTCGGCTTCCGCGAACTGCCGACCTTCGCGGTCAAGCGCAAGAACGTCATCAACGAGGTGCTGTTCCTCGGTCCCGGCCCGGAAGCCGAGCTCAACCCCTACGCGCGGATCATCATCGACGAGGCGCGCCGGCGCGGCATCGAGGTGCAGATCGACGACGCCGAGGGCGGCATCTTCACCCTCAGCCACGGCGGCCGCCGCCTGCGTTGCCGGGAATCGCTGTCGGACCTGACCAGCGCGGTGAGCATGACCCTCTGCCAGGACAAGCGCCTCACCCACCGCACCCTGGCGCGCGCCGGGCTCAAGCTGCCGGCCCAGCGGCTGGCCGGCACGGCGGAGGAAAACGCGGCGTTCCTCGCCGAGCACCGCCGCGTGGTGGTCAAGCCGGTGGATGGCGAACAGGGCCAGGGAGTGGCCGTCGACCTGCGCACCGAGGAGGAAATGCAGGCCGCCATCGAGCGGGCCAGCCGCTTCGACAGCCGGGTGCTGCTGGAAAGCTGCCACGACGGCGCTGACCTGCGCATCGTGGTGATCGGCTTCGAAGTGGTCGCCGCGGCGCTGCGTCGGCCGCCGGAGATCGTCGGCGACGGCCACCACAGCGTCGGCGCGCTGATCGAGGCGCTGAGCCGCCGCCGGCAGGCCGCCACCGGGGGTGAAAGCCGCATCCCGCTGGACGCCGAGACCCAGCGCACCCTGCGGGTCGCCGGCCATGACTACGACAGCGTGCTGCCCGCCGGCGAACGCCTGGCCGTGCGGCGCACCGCCAACCTGCACACCGGCGGCAGCCTGGAGGACGTCACCGCGATCCTCCACCCGGCGCTGGCCGAGGCGGCGATCACCGCCGCACGGGCGCTGGACATCCCGGTGGTCGGCGTCGACCTGCTGGTCCCGGCGCCCGACCAGCCGGACTACGTGTTCATCGAGGCCAACGAACGCGCCGGCCTGGCCAACCACGAGCCGCAGCCGACCGCCGAACGGTTCATCGACCTGCTGTTTCCGTTGAGCCAGGGGGTGGGCTGACGAGTCCGCCCCTCACCCTGGCCCGGATGCAATCCGGGAATGGAACAACACCGGTCCTCCCGGATCGCATCCGGGCTACGCAAGACAGGAGCCTCCATGCCCCGACACCCCGAACCCGACCTCGACTACCTCAAGCGCGTCCTGCTGGAAATGCTCGCCATCCCCAGCCCGACCGGCTTCACCGACACCATCGTGCGCTACGTCGCCGAGCGCCTCGACGAACTCGGCGTGCCCTTCGAGCTGACCCGCCGGGGCAACATCCGCGCCACCCTCAAGGGTCGCCAGTCCAGCCCCGACCGCGCGGTGTCCGCGCACCTCGACACCATCGGCGCCATCGTCCGCGAGCTGAAGGACAACGGCCGCCTCGGCCTGGCGCCGGTGGGCTGCTGGTCGAGCCGCTTCGCCGAGGGCAGCCGGGTCAGCCTGTTCACCGATGACGGCGTATTGCGCGGCAGCGTGCTCCCCCTGCTGGCCTCCGGGCACGCCTTCAATACCCAGGTGGACGCCCTGCCGGTGAGCTGGGACCACGTCGAGCTGCGCGTCGACGCCTATTGCAGCACCCGCGCCGACTGCGAGGCACTGGGCATCTCGGTGGGCGATTTCGTGGCCTTCGACCCGCTGCCGGAATTCACCGAGAGCGGCCACATCAGCGCCCGTCACCTGGACGACAAGGCCGGCGTCGCCGCCCTGCTCGCCGCCCTGAAGATGCTCGTGGACTCCGGCCAGGAACCGCTGATCGACTGTCATCCGATCTTCACCATCACCGAGGAGGTCGGCTCCGGCGCGGCGGCGACGCTGCCCTGGGACGTCAGCGAGTTCGTCGGTGTCGACATCGCCCCGGTCGCCGCCGGCCAGCAATCCAGCGAGCACACCGTCACGGTCGCCTTGCAGGACTCCGGCGGCCCCTACGACTACCACCTGTCGCGACACCTGCTGAAGCTCGCCGCCCAGCACGAGATCCCGGTGCGCCGCGACCTGTTCCGCTACTACCACAGCGACGCCCAGTCGGCGGTCACCGCCGGCCACGACATCCGCACCGCGCTGCTGGCCTTCGGCTGCGACGCCACCCACGGCTACGAACGCACCCACATCGACAGCCTGGCCGCCCTCGCCCGCCTGCTCGCGCGCTACCTGCTCAGCCCGCCGGTATTCGCCAGCGATGCGCAGGCGACCCAGGACTCTCTGGAAAGCTTCAGCCACCAGCTCGAACACGACGCGCAGATGGAAAGCGAGACCCGCGTCCCACCAGTCGAAAGTGTGGTCGGGCAACGCGACCAGGAGACTTGAAGCCCGGCGAGCAGAAGAGCAAAGTGCCACTAAACATGCCGCTGAGGTGCAGGGATGCCTCGTCTTTGCCTGGCTTTGCTGCTGTTCTGCTGCGCCTTGCCGAACTGGGCATCGCCCCTGGTGCGGTTGGACGGCGGCGACCTGCGCCTTTCGCTGGGGCCCAACCTCGCCTACCTCGAAGACATCGATGGCAGCCGCAGCCGCGATGCGGTCCTCGCCCTGCCGGACGATGCCTTCACCCCGGTCACCGGCCTGCACGCCAACCTCGGCAAGAACGACTCGACCTGGTGGTTCAGGACACGCCTGCACAACGCCAACGCACACGCCATCGCCGGCTACCTTGAGATCGACTACCCGCTGCTGGATGACCTGCGCATCGAGCTGATCGGCCCGGACGGCCGGTCACGGCTCTTCACCGGCGGCGACCGGTACCCCTTCTCCCAGCGCCCGGTGCAGGTGCGCAACTTCTGGTTTCCGCTCGAGGTGCCGCCCGGGGTGAGCACCCTGCTGATCCGCGTGCACAGCACCAGCACGGTGTTCCTGCCACTGTACTTCAGCACCTACGACGCCAACGCGGCGGCCCAGGAAAACCTGATGGGCTTCAACGGCGCCTTCTACGGCGTGTTGTTCGCCATGTTCTTCTACAACCTGTTCCTGTACCTCTCGCTGCGCGAACCGAGCTACTTCTGGTACCTGGTGTACATCCTCAATGTCGGCCTGCTGGCCGTCAGCTTCGACGGCCTGCTGTTCAAGCTGCTGCCCGGGATGGTGGGCCTGCAGGCGACCGGCATCTACCTGTTCATGTACCTGCACTGCCTGGCCGCCCTGCAGTTCAGCCGGCACTTCCTGCACACCCGGCGCGTCGCCCCGCGCTTCGACCACGGCCTGCGCGCGCTGATGCTGCTGATCCCGGCCTGCCTGCTGATCGGGCCGCTGATCGACCTGCGCGCCTGGGGCGTGCTGTCCAGCCTGGTCACCCTGCTGGTGTCCCTGTACCTGCTGCTGTGCGGCGCCTACGTATGGCGCAAGGGGTTGCGCTACGGCGTCTACTACATGCTGGCCTGGGGCATCCTGCTGTTCGCCTTCGTGCAGATCACCACCAACTCCCTGGGCCTCGGGCTGTTCGGCATCTACGGCGCGGCGGTAGTGAAGATCGGCGTGACCATCGAGCTGATCACCCTGTCCATCGGCCTCGCCGACCGCATCAACCTGCTCAAGGAAGAAGGCTTCCGCTCGCGCCAGGCGGCCGCCCAGGCGGACAGCGAGAACAAGGCCAAGAGCCGCTTCCTGGCCAAGATGAGCCACGAGATCCGCACCCCGCTGAACGGCGTGCTGGGCATGCTGCACCTGCTCAAGGAAACCCCTCTGGACCGCACCCAGCGCTTCTACGTGGAGACCATCTCCAGCTCCGGCAGCTCGCTGATGGCGGTGATCAACGACATCCTCGACTATGCACGCATCGAATCGGGCAAGCTCAGCCTCGAACACATCGACTACGACCTCGAGGAACTGCTCTCCGACACCATCAGCCTGTTCACCGCCCAGGCCCTGGCCAAGAACCTGCGCCTCTACCTGAGCCTGGAAGGCGGCGTGCCCAGGCACCTGCGAGGAGATCCGACCCGCCTCAAGCAGGTGCTGATGAACCTGCTCAGCAATGCCGTGAAATTCACCGCCGAGGGGCACGTGGCGATCAACGTCTGCCGCCGGCCGGGCCAGAATGGCGCCGAGCGCCTGGTGTTCGCGGTCAGCGACAGCGGCATCGGCATCCCCCGCGAAGCGCAACTGCACCTGTTCGAGTCCTTCGCCCAGGGCGATTCCAGCACCACCCGCCGCTATGGCGGCAGCGGCCTCGGCCTGGCGATCAGCAAGGAACTGGTGGAAATGATGGGCGGCTGCATCGAAGTGCACAGCGTCCCGGGCCAGGGCACCCGCTTCAACTTCGACATCCCGCTGGACGCCCACGAGGCCGACGACGAACTCGGTCAGTTGCTGCGCGGCCACACCGCCCTGCTCTGCTCGCTCGACGGACTCGGCCTCGACGCCCTCGAACGCCTGCTGGCGCGCTGGGGCATGCGCACCGAACGCTGCCAGAACCCGGAACGCCTGCTCGACTGCTTCGACGACTTCGCCATGTCGCCTCTGCTGGTGCTGATGTCGCCCTGGCCCGGCAGCGCCGACCACTGGCTGGACACCCTTGCCCCGCGCCTGGAGACCGGCCAGCGCGTGTTGCTGCTGTGCCCGCCGGACTACGGGCAACCCCTGCCCTCGCACCGGAACCTGCGCCTGCTCGGCCTGACCCTGCCCCTGACCCTGCAGCCGCTGCGGGAAACCCTCCTCGAGCTCTACCAGGAACGCCGCCGCACGCCCCGCCCGATACAGCGGGAAACCCGCGCCGACGGCAATGGCGTGCCCTGCATCCTGGTCGCCGAGGACAACCCGGTGAACCAGTTGGTGGTCCAGGGCTTCCTCAAGAAACGCGGCTACCAGATGCGCCTGGTCGGCAACGGCCACGCCGCGTTGGAGGAGTACCAGCGCGCGCCGGAAGCCATCCAGTTGATCCTGATGGATTGCGAGATGCCGGAAATGGACGGATTCGAGGCCACCCGGCAGATCCGCCGCCTGGAGCAACGCCTGCGGCTGAGCCCGGTGCCGATCGTCGCGCTGACCGCGCACATCCTCGACGAACACCGCCAGCAGGGAATCGAAGCCGGCATGGACGACTTCCTCGGCAAACCGCTGGATGGAGCCCTGCTCTATGCCACCCTGGATCGTTTCCTGGTCGGGCAGCCGCTGGGGTAGCGATATTTGGTGGGCTGAAGCCCACCTGGGCAAACCGTGCGTCCGGGTCGCCAGCAAGCTGGCTCCTACAGGGGCAACTCGGAGGTGAATCGATGGCGCGCTCCCTCACCCCAACCCTCTCCCGGCGGGAGCGGGAGGACGAGGTTTGGATCTGACATCGTGGCCTGGCTGCGGCACGGGTCAGTCCCCTCTCCCCTCGGGAGAGGGCTAGGGTGAGGGGCGGAGTCGATCTACTTGCACCCGGCTACACGCTCACACCGTAGGCTGGGCCTCAGCCCCCCAACCCTCTGCTACCTGCTAGTATCCGCGCCCTGTTCCGGAGACCACCGCCATGCTGATCCCCTACCATCTGCTGGAAGCCGAAACCCTGACCCGCCTGATCGAAGACTTCGTCACCCGCGACGGCACCGACAACGGCGACGAGACGCCGCTGGCCACCCGCGTCGAACGGGTACGCCGGGCGCTGGACAAGGGCGAAGCGGTGATCATCTACGATCCGGACAGCAGCCAGTGCCAACTGGCGCTGAAACGCGACGTGCCGAAGGAATGGCTGGAGGATTGAGGGCCACACCCTCCCGGTGCGCACGCCCCCCCCAACGACCCTGCCTGGAGATATGACGACGCCTCCCGTAGGAGCGCGCCATGCGCGCGATTCGCGGCCATGGGCCGCTCCTACAACAACTCCCCCGATGCCGACCTGTAGGAGCGCGCCACGCGCGCGATTCGCGGCCATGGGCCGCTCCTACAACAACTCCCCCGATGCCGACCTGTAGGAGCGCGCCATGCGCGCAATTCGCGGCCATGGGCCGCTCCTACAAACGTAGCCGACGAGGAAACACTGTGCGCTCCGCCGGGTGAACGGTGCGCGCGGCGCACCCTACAAGAGCGTCATCCCCACCTGCCGTAGCCCGGATGCAATCCGGGCTACGTCCCTACAAAAGGCGGGATCAGCCGTGCAGGTTGCCTTCGCGCTCCCAGGCGCAACGCACGCGGAGGCTGTCTTGCGGGCTGTGGAAGCCTTTTTCCGACTCCCAGCGGAAGGTGTGGGTGCCGTTCAGCTCGGTCTCCAGGTGCACCACCGCGCTGGCCCAATACAGGCGCCGCAGCAGCGCCTCGAACTGTTCGACCCACAGCTTCCATTCGTACTCCACCGCCAGGTAGCTGGCGCCGAAGTGGATGAGCTGGGTCTGGTACAGCCCCTGGCCAGGCGTCTCGCAGAAGGAAAACATCTCACGGCCGAGGAACGGCCAGGCATCGCCCTGCGGCAGGGCGTCCAGCTCACGCCGGTTGCTGGCACGCCGTAGACGCCGCTGCTCCGGATCGGCCGAGGGCCAATCGCGGATACAGCCATAGACGAGGGATTCGGACTCCACGCGGTCACTCCATCCGAGGGCAGGAAGCTGGAAGCCGTAAGCTGGAAGTAAATCAGCGGAAAAACCACCTACTCCATCAAGCTTTTTGCTTCCCGCTTCCAGCCATCATCAGCCGACGAACCGGGTGGCGATCCAGAACATGCCTGCCGCCAGGCCCATCGAGATCGGCAGGGTCAGCACCCAGGCCATCAGGATGGTGCGCACGGTGCCGGCCTGCAGGCCGCTCTTGTTGGCGACCATGGTACCGGCGACACCCGAGGACAGTACGTGGGTGGTCGACACCGGCAGGCTGAACACGTTGGCCATGCCGATCGCGCAGGCCGCGGTGATCTGCGCGGACATGCCCTGGGCGTAGGTCATGCCTTGCTTGCCGATCTTCTCGCCGACGGTCAGCACCACGCGTTTCCAACCGATCATGGTGCCGATGCCGAGGGCCAGGGCGACGGCGAGGATCACCCAGAACGGCGCGTATTCGGTGGTGCCGGTCAGGTCCTTTCGCAGCTTGTCGAGGTCGGCGCGTTCGCGGAACGGCAGGCCGTCCAGCTTGCCGACCTTCTTCGCGGTGTCGTCCAGGCACAGCAGGTAGCGACGCACCTCGATGCGCTTCTCGGAGTCCAGCATGTTGTAGTCGGTGACGCCTTGCAGGTCTTCCAGCAGGGCGGCGATGGTGATCTCGGTCTGCTTCGGGTCGCAGCGGAACAGCGCCGGCATCTCGCTGCCATTGCTCTTGCCGAGGGCCAGGTATTCGCTGAGGGTGTCGCTGTTGCGCTGGTAGAACTGGCTGAGGTGCAGGGTGGCGTCGCGGGTACGTTCGATCTGGTAGGTGGTGCTGTTGAGATCGAGCACGAACAGGCCGGGAACGATACCGATCAGCACCAGCATGATCATGCCGATGCCCTTCTGGCCGTCGTTGGAACCGTGCACGAAGCTCACCGCCATGGCCGAGAGCACCAGCACCAGGCGGTTCCAGAACGGCGGGTGCTTCTTGCCCTTGACCTCCTTGCGGGTCTCGGGGGTGTTGTGCATCTTCGAGGCCGGCAGCCACCACTTCAGGCCCAGCAGCAGCAGCGCGGCGACGGCGAAGCCGGCCATCGGCGAGACGATCAGGGAAATGCCGATGTCGATCGCCTTCTGCCAGTTGACCCCGTCGGCCATGGACACGTCGGTGATCAATGCGTTGCCCAGGCCGACGCCGAGGATCGAGCCGATCAGGGTGTGCGAGCTGGACGCCGGAATGCCGAAGTACCAAGTCCCGAGGTTCCAGGTGATCGCCGCCGCCAGCAGCGAGAACACCATGGCCAGGCCGTGGCCGGTGTTGACGTTGATCAGCAGTTCCACCGGCAGCAGGTGGACGATGGCGTAGGCCACGCCGACGCCGCCGAGCAATACACCGAGGAAGTTGAAGATGCCGGAGAGGATGACCGCCGTGTAGGCGGACATGGCCTTGGTATAGATAACTGTGGCCACCGCGTTGGCGGTGTCATGGAAGCCGTTGATGAATTCGAAGAAGAGCACGAAAGCCAGAGCGAGCACGAGGCTCACCAGCACCCAGGCATCGAGCCCGATGAGAAGATCGAACATGAGGTTTTCACAGCATGTCAAAAGGGGGCGCGATTATGCCAGATTAAGATTGCAAACATCCTCTCGAATTGCCGATCGGTCATATGCCCGCCTCGTGGCGCGAGCGCCCGAAGGCCGTGATTCGCGGCTTTCCGGGCAACAAAGTGCAACACTCAATGCCCCGTGCGCGGTCTCAACCGCCAGGCCAGGACGCTCATCAGCAGGGCCAGCGTGGTGAGCACCATGAACGGCAGCGCGTAGCTCCCGGCCAGGTCGCGCCCCAGCCCGGCGAGCACCGGAGCGCAACTGCCCAGGCAGTAGCCGGCGAACAGCATCATCGCCGTCCAGCGGCTCACCTCCAGCGGCGTGTCCGCCTCATATAGAGGCAGCACCAGGGACAGCGCGAACGAGCCGCTCAGGCCGAAGCCCAGCAGCACCGCCCACAGCTCGGGCAGGAAAGCCGGCGCAAAGGTGATCATCCCCAGGCACAGGGTCGAGGACAGGCCGCAGATCATCAGCAACTGGTAGCGGTTGTCGAAGCGCTGCGCCAGCCAGGGTAGCGCGTAGGCGCTGGGCAGGCCGACCATCATGAAGGTGCTGAACAGCGCATTGCTGCGCAGCATGCTCAGCCCACCCTCGTGATAGCGCGCCACCAGCCAGGTGGCCAGGGCGTAGAACAGGCCGGCCTGGATGGCGAAGAAACCGGTGACCAGCCAGGCCCGCGGTTCGCGCCAGGGCAGGCCACCGCCCATGACTTCGTCGGCGCTTTCGCGGACGTTGGGCACGCGCAGCCAGAGGATCATGGCGAGCAGCGCGGGCAATGCCCAGAAGGCCAGGCCGAAGGCCCAGTCATCGCCCAGGGCCTGGGTCGCCGGCAGGGTCAGCACCGCGCCGCCGGCGCCGCCGATGGTCATGCCCAGGGAATACCAGCCGACGATGCGGCCGACATGACCGACGAAGTGCCGCTTGATGAAGCCGGACAGCAACGGCCCGGCCACCGCGATGCCCATGCCGACCAGCGCCGCGCTGCCGATCAGGATCGCGCTGGAGTGGCCGGCCAGGCGCATCGCCAGGGCGCCGGCGATCAGACCCAGGCAGACGAGGATGGTGCGCTCCAGGCCGAAACGCAGCGCCAGGCGCGGGGCCAGCGGGGCCAGGAGGCCCATGCACAGCACCGGCAAGGCGGTGGTCAGGCTGATAAGGCCACGGCTCAGGGACAGTTCTTCGGCGATCCGCTCGATCAGCGGCGCCAGCGAAGTGATGCCGGGACGCAGGTTGATCGCCGCCAGCAGCAGGGCAGCCAGCAGCGCGATACGGGACAGGGGTTTCACGGCAGCTCCTATAGGGGCTGTCGGCGCTCCGTCGCGGCCGTGACGAAATGCCGAAAGCCCCACGACTCGGTCATCCGGACCGGGCCTGCCACCCTACCCCGCCCCCGCGCCGGCGGGCAACCCCGCGCAGGGAAAAACCTGACCGCCCGGACAGCGGCCAGGCACGCCTCAGCGGCTCTTCGCGCGCATCTTCTCGGCCATGGTCGCCATCTCGTCGTAGAGCGCCTGCGGATTCTGCCGCTTGAGCTGCCAAGCGGCCCGGCCCAGCTCGTGCGGGAGGATCATGAACGCGCCCTTGGCGACTTCCTGGTAGATGTACTCGGCGATATCCGCAGCGCTGATCGGCGAGCTCTCCAGCAGCTTGCTGGTCTGCTCCTTCATCTCCGGGTTCGGGCCACGGTAGGAGTCCAGCAGGTTGGTCTGGAAGAACGACGGACAGACCACGTGGACGCCGACCTCGCGCTGCCTCAGTTCCGCCAGCAGACTTTCCGACAGGGCCACCACGCCGGCCTTGGCGACGTTGTAGTTGGCCATCGCCGGGCCCTGCATCAGCGCCGCCATCGAGGCGATGTTGATGATCTTGCCCTTGCTGCGCTCGAGCAGTGGCAGGAACGCCTTGCAGCCCTTGACCACGCCCATCAGGTTGATCGAGATCTGCCAGTCCCAGTCCTCCAGGGACAGGTCCTCGAAGAAACCGCCCGAAGCCACGCCGGCGTTGTTGACGATGACGTCGATGCCGCCGAGCTTCTCTTCGCAGGCCTGGGCCAGGGCGGTGAGCTGGCTGTAGTCGCGCACGTCGCAGCGCTGGGTGAAACCGTCGCCACCGGCCTCGCGGACCAGTTTCAGGGTTTCCGCCAGGCCGGCCTCGTTGACGTCGGCCAGTGCCAGGCGGCTGCCTTCACGCGCCCAGCGCAGGGCGATTTCGCGACCGAGGCCGGAGCCGGCACCGGTAATCATGATTCGATTTTGCATGGATGGAGCTGCCTTTTTCATGTGCGGGTAGATGAGCCGCAGTGTAGCGAAGGCAATGAACCGCCCACCTCAATATCAAAACGCTGAATGACCAGTGCAAAAGTGCGGCGGCCTCCCGGGCGGCGCGGAGGCACGCCCTGTCCGCTCAGCCGAAGGCGACGTTGAACAGCTTCTCGTAGGTCGCCGCGTCCAGTTCGCCGTTGGCGCCCAGGCCATGGCCTATCTGGAAGTTGCTCAGCGCACCCCGGGTGCGCTGGCCGACCACCCCATCGATCTTGCCCGGGGCGAAACCGAGCACCAGCAGGGCCGCCTGGGCGGTGCGCACCTCGATGTTCGGCATCGAGCCGCTGGCGAAGCGTGCGTACTGCTCCTCCAGCTTGATGTGATAGTGGTTCTGAGCGTAGTTCCTGCCGTTGTAGCCACGGGCGAAGGCTTCCCAGTTCTGGTTCTTGAGGTGCCGGGTCAGGCCCGCGCTGCCGAGGAAGCCGACCATGCCCATGAGCTGGGCGTCCTCGCTGCGCACCATGGCCTCGACCATCGCCTTCGCCGTGGGGAAGCCGGCGCTCTTGTGGTTGAAGCCCATCACCTGCCCCAATCCCCAAGACGCCGAGCACAGGGCCGGCTCGACGCCCAGCCCGGCGCCCTCGCACAGTGCCAGGGCGCGCTCGAGCTTGGAGTACTGGCTGGCGAGGCTGCCGTAACCGCCCTGCGGACCGGAGATGTCCGGATCGCTACCGTTGAAGCGGCCACCGGTGGCATCGCGGAACTTGTGCCGCTCGAAAAGGATCTGCGGCCGCCGGTCGGGCCGGAAGCCGAAACCCTGGGTGATCCCCGAGGTCTCCACCTCGAACACCGCCCAGAGGACGGCGGTCTGTCCGCTGGCCAGCTCCAGGCGCTCCAGTGCCTCGGCGAGTCCCTGGCGGGTAAGCGGTATGGCTTTCTCGGCGAACTTCATCATGTCTCCTCCTTTTCCGTTTGCAGGCAGGACGACATGGCTCTGCGTGGGGCGTCGCCCCTGGGATTCAACGGCTCTCCAGCTTCTCGGTGACGGCAAGAATCAGGCTGGCGGTCAGCTTGGAACGCTCCACCGTGCCCATGAAGAAACCGTCCTGGTTGATCACCGGCAAGCTGTCGGTACCCAGCGCTTCCATGCGCGCCAAGGCTTCGCGCTTGCTGGTCGTCGAGCCCACCGAAGCCTCCGCGCCGACGAAACCGGGCAGCTTGGTCAGTTCCGTCCAGTGGCTCTCGTCCGTGCTGTTGAGCAGTTGCTGGAACTGCCCGTAGCCGGAATCGCCGGCAACCCGCAGGTAGGCGATCAGGTTGGCCGCGTCGAATATGCCGAACAGCTTGCCGTCCGGCCTGTTGAGCACCACCACGCGCAGGTAGGAACTGCCGGACAGCGCCTCGAAATAGGTCCTGATCGCCGGGCCGTAGTAGTTGCCCTGGCCGAGGCGAAACTCCAGCGCCTCGATGCGCCGCTCGATCAGCACGCGCAACTCGCCCAGCCCGCCCTTGCCGGCCATCTGCACCACCTGCACGGCATCCTCCACGGTGAGCTGCGGGGAGGACTGCACCTGGTCCTTGATCTTGGTTTCCGCGGCGGCGGCCCACAGTTCGGAGAGGTCGGCCTTGACGCCGAAGATGTCGATGCCCTTGAGCTTGCCGGTGGCCAGGGCGACCACCACCAGGGGAATCACCAGGAACACCAGGTCGATGGTCTTGATCTCGTACTTGCCGGCGGAGAACACCCGCAACAGCACCGAGGCGGCCACCAGCACGATGCCCAGCGCCAGGAGCAACAGAATCATCGAAGCCTGCATGGCAATGTCCCTCGCCTGCGCACGCCCGGTGGATCGGCCTCCGGATACTGTAAAAGCTAGGCGTGCAGAAACCCCGTGTTAGAGCGCTTCGCGATTGCCCCGAAAGCATCGGGAAATAAGCCTCAGCGGCGTCGCCAGCGCAGCAGTACCGCCAGATAGACCAGGGCGTTGATCAGCAGCACCGCGATGCCCAGCCAGACCTGCACCTGCGGCGTCAGCCCAGCCGGGTAGATCAGCGGGATCAGGTACTGCTCGACGAAACCGCCAGCATAGCCCGCCTCACCGGCAGCCCGGCGCAGATGGTTTTCCAGCGGCGTCAGCGGGCAGATCCAGTGACGCAACTCTACCAGCGCGCCCCAGGCCGCCGCCGGCAGGTGCAGCCAGGCCAGGCGCGGCCAGCGCAGCGCCAGCAGGCCACCGGCGATCACGAAGAGGATGAAGAGCCCGTGGACCAGCACCACCGCATCGGCCAGCAGGCGATAAAGCAACCCAGCGTCCATCGTCACGGCCCGCGATACGGCCGATAAGCTGAATCTTTGCCGGCACGGGCAGTCGGAATCCATAGGCCGGCCATCCACTGGCAAGACGGAACGGCACTGCCGCAACACGCCATCCCCGGATCGTGAAAAAGGAGTTCCACCATGAGCCTGACCACCCTTCTCATCATCGTCCTGATCCTGCTGCTGATCGGCGGCCTGCCGCTGTTCCCCCACTCGCGGAGCTGGGGTTACGGGCCATCGGGCATCCTCGGCATGGTCGTGATCGTGCTGTTGATCCTCGTCCTGCTCGGCAAGCTCTAGGATCTGCCTCCTCTCGTCATTCCCGCGCACGCGGGGATCCAAAAAAGCGCTGTGGTCATTGGGCCCCCGCGTGCGCGGGAATGACGGTTGGCCCAGACGTGCCTGTAACTGTAGGAGCGAGCTCTGCTCGCGAATGTCGGCTCCTCAAAAACTTCACGAGCAAAGGACCATGGCGTCCCCCTCGCTCCTGCCCGGAAACGGCGTCTTGCCTGCGAGATGGAACCGAAGCCGGTTCAGCCTAGTGTAGAAAACAAAAAAGGGCGGCCCGAAGGCCGCCCAATTGCTCAGCGGGTCGATCGTCAGTGGGCTACCGCGCCACTGGCTCCCAGACCGGTCTGCGAACGGACGAACTGGGAGTAGAACCTGCTCTGCTCTTCGCTGGCCGCGGTGGACTTGTCGGTGATGGAGAAGAACCAGATACCGACGAAGGCAACGATCATCGAGAACAGTGCCGGGTACTCGTACGGGTAGATGGCTTTCTCGTGGCCGAGGATCTGCACCCAGATGGTCGGGCCGAGCACCATCAGCCCCACAGCAGTGATCAGGCCGAGCCAGCCGCCGATCATCGCGCCACGGGTGGTCAGGCGCTTCCAGTACATGGAGAGGATCAGCACCGGGAAGTTGCAGCTCGCCGCGATGGAGAAGGCCAGGCCGACCATGAAGGCGATGTTCTGCTTCTCGAACAGGATGCCCAGGCCGATGGCCAGCACACCGAGGACCAGGGTGGTGACCTTCGATACGCGCAACTCATCCTTCTCGTTGGCCTTGCCCTTCTTGATCACGCTGGCGTAAAGGTCGTGGGACACCGCCGAAGCGCCGGACAGGGTCAGGCCGGCAACCACCGCGAGGATGGTGGCGAAGGCCACGGCCGAGATGAAGCCGAGGAACAGGCTGCCACCCACGGCGTCGGCCAGGTGCACGGCGGCCATGTTGTTGCCGCCCAGCAGGGCGCCTGCCGCATCCTTGAAGTCCGGGTTGGTGCTGACCAGCAGGATCGCGCCAAAACCGATGATGAAGGTCAGGATGTAGAAGTAGCCGATGAAGCCGGTGGCGTAGAACACCGATTTGCGGGCTTCCTTGGCGTCGCCGACGGTGAAGAAGCGCATCAGGATGTGCGGCAGGCCAGCGGTACCGAACATCAGCGCCAGGCCCAGGGAGATCGCCGAGATCGGATCCTTGACCAGGCCGCCGGGGCTCATGATCGCCTCGCCTTTCGGGTGCACCTTGATCGCTTCGCTGAACAGCGCGGCGAAGTCGAAGTTGACGTGCTTGAGCACCATCAGCGCCATGAAGGAAGCGCCGGAGAGCAGCAGAACAGCCTTGATGATCTGTACCCAGGTGGTCGCCAGCATGCCGCCGAACAGCACGTAGAGCACCATCAGCACGCCCACCAGGACCACCGCGACGTGATAGTTGAGGCCGAACAGCAACTCGATGAGCTTGCCGGCGCCGACCATCTGCGCAATCAGGTAGAAGGCCACCACCACCAGGGTGCCGCTGGCCGACAGGGTACGGATCTGCTTCTGGCCGAGGCGGTAGGACGCCACGTCGGCGAAGGTGTACTTGCCGAGGTTGCGCAGGCGCTCCGCGATCAGGAACAGAATGATCGGCCAGCCGACCAGGAAGCCGATCGAGTAGATCAGGCCGTCGTAGCCAGAGGTGAACACCAGGGCGGAAATACCCAGGAAGGAGGCCGCCGACATGTAGTCGCCAGCGATTGCCAGGCCGTTCTGGAAGCCGGTGATACGGCCGCCGGCCGAATAGAAGTCGGAAGTCGACTTGCTGCGCTTGGCGGCCCAGTAGGTGATGCCCAGGGTCGCCGCGACGAACAGGACGAACATCACGATGGCGGAGGCGTTCAGCGGCTGGCGCTGTACTTCGCCTTCGATCGCGCCAGCCGCCCAGAGGGTCGGGGCCAGGGCCAGCAGGCCGAGGCCGGTGAGAACACGCCCGATCATTGTTGCGCCTCCTTGAGGATTTGCTTGTTCATCTCGTCGAACTCGCCGTTGGCGCGCTTGACGTAGATACCGGTCAGGATGAAGGCGGAGATGATCAGGCCGACACCGATCGGGATACCCCAGGTGATGGGCGAGGTGTCGCTGATGCGCGTGCCGAGCACCTGCGGCTCGAAAGCGATCAGCAGGATGAAGGCGACGTACAGGCCGAGCATGAGAAAGGACAGTGTCCAGGCGAATCGATCTCGCTTGGCCACCAGTTCTTGGAAGCGCGGATTCTGTTCGATCCGCTTGTAGGTGCTGTCGTTCATTTTGTTGTTGTCCTCCACAGCAGCATGGGTTGCTGGTGAGCCAACTCTAGAGCGACGGTCAACGCACGACAGACGACCTTAGTCGTATTCAGCGGCCGTTCGCGACTAAGGTCGTAGGCCCGCGATAGAGCCTCCCGGAAGGATCCAGACCCCGTAGGGTGGGCTTCAGCCCAGCGATCGGAGGCAGGTCTTGTTTGGTGGGCTGAAGCCCACCCTACGGATAGAGACTCGATTGAGCACGGCTATCGAAGCCATGCACTTCGATTGCTTTCGCCCTGACGACGGCCTGACTAACCTGAGCACATCCAAGAAGCATTCTCATTCTGGAGAAGCGATCATGCTCAAGACCGTAACCTTCACCGTGATGCACTTCTGCATTGCCTTCGCCGTTACCTATGCGTTGACCGGAAGCGTTGCCGTGGGCGGCCTGGTTGCGGCGGTGGAGCCGCTGTGCAACTCGGTGGGCTTCTACTTCCACGAGAAGATCTGGAAGCGCTTCGAGAAAAACCAGCCGCAGCGGAAGGAAATCCCCAAGCACGCCTGGCTGCATCATCACGCCTGACGCGCCGCGGGCCATTCCGCTAACATGCGCGGCTCCGCTACATCGGCCGCGCAGCCCCCATGACAGACTCCACACGCTTCCCGATTCCAGCCTACTTCCTCGCCTGCCTGCTCGCCGTCCTGGCCCTCGCCGGGCTCTGGTACGGACTCGGCAGGCCGGTGATCCTGCCCGATGCGGCAACCCCGACGCACAAACTGCAATGCGCGTCCTACACGCCGTTCGACAAGGACCAGTCGCCGCTCGAGCAGCCCTTCGAGCTGCGCCCCGAGCGCATGGATTCCGATCTCGCCCTGCTCGCCACGCGCTTCCATTGCATTCGCACCTACTCGATGCTCGGCCTCGAAGGCATTCCCGAACTGGCCCGCAAGCACGGCCTGAAGATGCTGCTCGGCGCCTGGGTCAATGCCGATCCCGTGGAAACCCGCCGGGAAATCGACGCGCTGGTCAAGGCCGCCAATGACTACCCGGACGTGGTGCAGGCGGTGATCGTCGGCAACGAGACCCTGCTTCGCAAGGAAGTCACCGGCAAGCAACTGGCCAGGCTGATCGGCGAGGTGAAGGCCAGGGTCGACCAGCCCGTCACCTACGCCGATGTCTGGGAGTTCTGGCTGAAGCACCCGGAAATCGCCCCGGTGGCGGACTTCCTGACCATCCACCTGTTGCCTTACTGGGAGGACGACCCGGCCGGCATCGACGCGGCGCTGGCGCATGTCGCCGAAGTCCGCCGGGTGTTCGGCAACCGCTTCGCGCCCAAGGACATCCTGATCGGCGAGACCGGCTGGCCGAGCGAAGGCCGCCAGCGCGAAACCGCCCTGCCCAGCCGGGTCAACGAGGCCAGGTTCATCCGTGGCTTCGTCGCCATGGCCGAGCAGAACGGCTGGCGCTACAACCTGATCGAAGCCTTCGACCAGCCCTGGAAGCGCGAGAGCGAAGGCGCGGTGGGCGGCTACTGGGGTCTGTTCGACGCCGACCGCCAGGACAAGGGCGTGCTCGCCGGGCCGGTCAGCAACCTGCCGCACTGGCCCTGGTGGCTGGCGGCCAGCGGCCTGGTCGCCCTCTCCGCCCTGCTGCTCGCCGGCCGTCCGGCCTCTTCGCGCGCCGCACTGGCGCTGCCGCTGCTGGCCGCGCTGGGTGCCGCCTGCCTCGGTCTGTGGGGCGAACTGGCGCTGGTCTCCAGCCGCTATGCCGGCGAATGGCTGTGGGCGGCGGCGCTGGCCGGGCTCAACCTGATCGTCCTGGCCCACGGCGCGTTGGCCCTGGCCCAGCGGAACGGCTGGCGCGAACGGCTGTTCGCCTGGCTCGACGCCCGCGGCGGCTGGTGGCTCTGCGCGGCGGGCTTCGCCACGGCGGTGTCGATGCTCGCCCTGGTGTT
The DNA here is from genome assembly GCF_904061905.1 of Zestomonas carbonaria. Classification (GTDB taxonomy): domain Bacteria; phylum Pseudomonadota; class Gammaproteobacteria; order Pseudomonadales; family Pseudomonadaceae; genus Aquipseudomonas; species Aquipseudomonas carbonaria. Next base: position 423 of record NZ_CAJFCI010000073.1, on the reverse strand, counting down.
CGACCCACGCTACCGCAGTTTCCCCAGCGCGGCCTTGCTGCTGCCGGCACTGGTCTACCTGTGCCGCCCGGTCGCCGCGCCGCGTCGCGAAGTCGTCCTGCTGACCGCCTTCATCGCCGCCGGCATCGTCCCGCAACTGGTGCAGGAAACCCTGGGCAACCTGCAGGCCATCGGCTGGGCGCTGGTGAGTGCGCTGATGACGGCTGCGCTGTGGCGTAGTCTGCGTGTTTCCGTGCGGAAGGCTGCTGCCGACCTTGACCCTCTCCCCAGCCCTCTCCCATGAATGGGAGAGGGAGCCGTTCGTGCGCGCCTGAAACGCCGAGGCTTCGTCCCCCAGTCACCCCTCTCCCATTCATGGGAGAGGGGCCGGGGGAGAGGGGTCTGTGGGTGGACGCATCTCCCCGGATTGCATCCGGGCGCCCA
>NZ_CAJFCI010000072.1 GCF_904061905.1 Zestomonas carbonaria | reverse complement strand
AGCGGCAGCAGGGGGTGGGGGTTGGTTCGTTTGGCGACTGCCAATTTACCCATTTCCCTGACTGTCAACTCGCTCTTTCCCCTGAGTCCGCGAAGAACCCTTTTTTCATTCCGGTGGAACCCACTGCCCCCAGCCAGGACGTCCACGTCCATTCATGGCGTGCGGATCGTTGCCGAAGAGGCGAGGTCCACGCGGCGGGCATCCTTGCCTCGCTCTCCACGGCGCCCGATGCCCAAGCCCCGGGTTGATGCCCGGCTTTCCCATGCGGACCCCAACGAGTGCAGCCGCGTTCCGCATGTGCGGACTCGCCGGACACGATGCGGGTCGGTCCGCCCACCAGCTCCCGGCGGGCCGGTGATACCTAATGCCACAGTCGGTCGGCCAGCCCAGCCACGGAGGCCTGTCGAGGGTATCTGGCAGTGGGAAAGTCACTACTAGGGATGACTTTGAATATCACTACTTCATCCGTTACCCGAACCGGACGGATTGATTAAGTTTTGGTCGCCAACAAGAACGTCACAAGGTGACCGAACAATGACAAGAACAGGGCACGTATTCTTCCGTCCCCAGGCGCTGGCTGCTGCTGTCGCGCTGGGACTTTCCGGCGGTGCTCAGGCGGTTAACTTCAACATCGGCGAGATCGAAGGCCAGTTCGATTCCTCGCTGTCGATCGGCGCCAGTTGGTCGACCGCCAAGGCCGACAGGGACCTGATCGGCGTGAACAACGGCGGTCGCGGCCTGTCGCAGACCTCCGACGACAGCCGCCTCAACTTCAAGCGCGGCGAGACCTTCTCGAAGATCTTCAAGGGCATCCACGACCTCGAACTGCGCTATGGCGACTTCGGTCTCTTCACCCGTGGCAAGTACTGGTACGACTTCGAGCTGAAGGACGAGAGCCGTCCGTTCAAGGACATCAGCGACCACAACCGCAAGGAAGGCGCCAAGTCGTCCGGCGCCGAGCTGCTCGATGCCTTCGTCTACTACAACTACGCCCTCGCCGATCAGCCGGGCTCCGTGCGCCTCGGCAAGCAGGTGGTGAGCTGGGGTGAAAGTACCTTCATCCAGAACGGCATCAACGCCATCAACCCGGTGGACGTGGCCGCCTTCCGTCGCCCTGGCGCGGAGATCAAGGAAGGCCTGATTCCGGTCAACATGTTCTACCTGTCGCAGAGCCTGACCGAGAACCTGTCCGCCGAGGCCTTCTACCAGATCGAGTGGGACCAGACGGTCATCGACAACTGCGGCACCTTCTTCTCCCAGCCGGACGTGGTGGCCGATGGCTGTACCGACAACCTGCGGGTGCTGCGTAGCCGTTCGAGCCTGCCGCCGGGCGTACCGGAGCTGGCGGCGCCGCTCGGCGTGGATGTCAACGAGGAAGGCATCCTGGTGCGCCGTGGCCCTGACCGCGATGCCCGCGACAGCGGCCAGTGGGGCCTGGCCTTCCGCTACCTGTTCGAGCCGCTGGACACCGAGTTCGGTGCCTACTACATGAACTACCACAGCCGCCTCCCGATCTTCAGCGGCTCCGCGGCTCCCCAGGGCATCTTCGACCTGGCCGGCAGCCTGCCGCCGGCCTTCGCCGCCCTTGCGCCGCTGCTGGTGGCGGGCAACTCCAACTACTTCATCGAGTACCCGGAAGACATCAAGCTGTACGGCCTGAGCTTCTCCACCACGCTACCCACCGGCACCGCGTGGAGCGGCGAGATCAGCTACCGTCCCAACGCGCCGGTGCAGCTCAACACCACCGACATCCTGTTCGGCGGCCTGACCCCGCTGGACCCCAGCGTATCGCTGATCCAGGCGACGCCGGGTACCGATATCCACGGCTACCGCCGCAAGGAAATCACCCAGTTGCAGACCACCTTCGTCCACTTCTTCGACCAGGTGATGGGGGCTTCCCGTCTGTCCCTGGTCGGAGAAATCGGCTGGACCCACGTCGGCGGCCTGGAAAGCTCCAACAAGGCCCGCTATGGCCGCGACCCGATCTTCGGTCCGGGCCAACTGCCGACGGCCGGCCGCTGCGAAGGGCTGAACCAGGGCACGTTGACCGGGGGCGGCGGCTCCCTGAAGAACGTCAGCCGCAACTGCGAGAACGACGGCTTCACCACGGCCGACTCCTGGGGCTACCGCGTTCGCGCCGTCTGGGAGTACCCGGACGTGTTCGCCGGCGTGAACCTGCGCCCGAGCGTCGCCTGGGCCCATGACGTCGACGGCTACTCGCCCGGCCCCGGCGCCAACTTCGAGGAAGGCCGCAGGGCCGTCAGCCTCGGCCTGGATGCCGACTACCAGAACACCTACACCGCGAGCATTTCCTACACCGACTTCTTCGGTGGCAAGTACAACACCTCGATCGACCGCGACTTCCTCGCGCTCAGCGTCGGGATGAGCTTCTAAGCGCGGAACAAGACGCAAAGGACGAAAGACAGATGATCAAGCACAGAACCCTGATGCAGACCGGCGCCCTGGCGCTGAGCCTGCTGGCGACCAGCGTCATGGCCAAGGTATCCCCGGAGGAGGCCGCCAGGCTGGGCACCAGCCTGACTCCGATCGGCGCCGAGAAGGCCGGCAACGCCGACGGCAGCATCCCCGAGTGGACCGGCGGCCTGCCCACCAGCGCCGGCGCGGTGGACGGCAAAGGCTTCCTCGCGGACCCCTTCGCCAGCGAGCAACCGCTGTTCACCATCACCGCGCAGAACGCCGAGCAGTACAAGGACAAGCTGTCGGCCGGCCAACTGGCGATGTTCAAGCGCTATCCCGACACTTACAAGATCCCGGTCTACCCGACCCACCGGACCGCGGCGCTGCCGGACAGCATCTACGCCAGGATCAAGACCAGCGCGCTGAACACCGAGGGCATCGATGGCGGCAACGGCCTGAAGGGCTTCAGCGACAGCCGCTACTACGCCTTCCCGATCCCGCAGAACGGCGTCGAAGTGGTGTGGAACCACAGCACCCGTTACCGCGGCGGTAATATCAAGCGCTACATGACCCGCGTGCAGCCGCAGGCCAACGGTTCCTTCAGCATGGTCCAGTTCACCGACGAGGTGTCCTACCCCAGTGATCTTCCCGACCTGGACAAGGGCAAGGCGGACAACATCCTGTTCTACTTCATCCAGCGGGTGACCGCGCCGGCGCGCCTGGCCGGCAACGTGCTGCTGGTGCACGAGACCATCGACCAGGTGAAGGAGCCGCGCATGGCGTGGCTCTACAACGCCGGCCAGCGCCGCGTCCGCCGCGCCCCGCAGGTGGCCTACGATGGCCCGGCGACCGCCGCCGATGGCCTGGCCACGTCGGACAACTACGACATGTTCAACGGCGCCCCGGATCGCTACACCTGGGAGCTGGTCGGCAAGAAGGAGCTGTTCATCCCCTACAACGCCTACAAGCTGGACTCGCCGAGCCTGAAGTACGCCGACATCATCCAGGCCGGCCACATCAACCAGGACCTGACCCGCTACGAGCTGCACCGTGTCTGGGAAGTGGTGGCCAAGCTCAAGTCGGGCGAGCGCCACATCTACGCCACCCGCCACATGTACTTCGACGAAGACAGTTGGCAACTGGCCCTGGTCGATCATTACGACGGCCGTGGTCAACTGTGGCGTGTCGGCGAAGGCCACATCCAGCAGTACTACCACAAGCAGGTGCCCGGCTATACCGCCGAGACCCTGTACGACCTGGTCTCCGGCCGCTACTCCGTGCTCGGTCTGAAGAACGAGGAAAAACAGAGCATCGAGTTTGGTGCGAAGTCCACCGCGTCCGCCTACACCCCGGCTGCCCTGCGCCAGGCCGGCGTGCGCTGATCCGGGACGTTTCGCTGCCCCGTCCTTGGCGGCCCCCTGGGCCGCTTTTTCTTGGCCAGCCCATTTGCGCAGCACCCCTGGGCTCTGCAAGGATGTTTCCCTACCGAACAAGAATCGAGTGCGTCCATGGCTCATACGCCACTCCATCCCGACCTGCCTCGGCTTCCCCCTCGCCACGTTCCCCGACCGCGCCTGCGCGACGCCCTGCTGGAGGCCGATTGTCGCCTGCGCCTGCTGTGCGCGCCTGTCGGCAGCGGCAAGAGCGTCCTCCTCGGGGAGTGCATGCGGCATTGCCCGGCCGAAACCCGGCTGGTCCACCTCGACCTGCGCGGCCAGCCCCTCGGCGCCGAGGCTTTCGTGCAGCGCCTGGCGACCGCGCTCGGCCTGCCAGCCACGGACCTGGCAGGCATCGAGCGGCACCTCGACGACGAGAGCCGCCCGCTCTGGCTGCTGCTCGACGACTACCCGCGCTTTCCCGATGCGGAGCTGGACCACGCGCTGAACGAGCTGATCCTCTGTTCGCCGCACCGTGTCCGCTGGTGGGTCGCCAGCCGGCGCCGGCCGCAACTGCAACTGACCCGCCTGCTGCTGGATGGCGAGCTGTTCGAGCTGGGCAGCCACGAACTGGCCTTCCGCGAAAACGAGCTGGGCGAACTGCTGCAAAGGGCCGGGCACCATTGGTCGCGTTCCGCGATCCTCGGGCTGATGGAGCAGTCGCAGGGGTGGTGCGCGGGGTTGTGCCTGTGCCTGCTCGGGCTCAAGCCCGGCCAGCGGATCTCGGTCGAGGCCGGCAATGCGTTGGTGCTGGAATACCTGAAGCGCGAAGTGCTCGACGAGTTGCCCGGCGACTGGCAACAGGCGCTCTATAGCCTGGCCCATTTCCCGCATTTCGATCGGGAGCTGTGCGAGCAGTCGCTGGGCGTGGGCGAGGGCGTGCAACTGCTCACGCATCTGCAGGAGTGCGGCCTGTTCATCGAGCCCGTCGACCAGGAGGGCAGGCTGCTGCGGGTCCAGCCGGCGCTCGCGTCGCTGCTGGCCGCTCAACTGCCCGCCAGCATGGCCAAGGCGTTGTACCGCAAGGCCTGCCAGTGGTACGTGAGCCGGGAGCAGATAGGCCCCGCGCTGGAATACGCCTTCAAGGCCGAGCAGCCGGATGTGGCGGCCAGCCTGATGGAGCGCTACACCCAGGATCGCCTGCTGCAGGGCCATGGTTTGGCGCTGTTGCTGGAGTGGTGCCGCGAGCTGCCGACCGAGCTGCGCGGCAGTACCCCGCGCCTGGCCTTGCTCAACGCCTGGGCCCTGCTGCTCGGTGGCCGGCTCGACGAGGGCGAGGAGTACGTCGTGGCGCTGGAACGTTTCCTGCCGCAGCCCGACGCCCGCCAGCAATGGGAGCTGATCGCCCAGTGGAAGACCCTGGCGGGCAAGCTGGCGTTTCATCGGGGGGCTGCCGAGCAGGCGCGGGCGCTGCTGGCCGAGGCCGTCGCCGAGCTGCCCGAGCGGGCCTGGAGCCAGCGCCTGGTGTGCTACCTGATGCAGATCGAGCAGGCGCTGATCGAAGGCGACTTCGACCATGCCCAGGAACTCAACCGGGTGGCCATCAAGCAGGCCCGCGAGCATGCCAGCCTGGCGTTCGAGAGCCTGATGGCGCTGGAGCACGTCAAGCTGCTGGAAATCCGCGGCGAACTGCTGCGCGCGGAAACCCTGCTCAACCGCCTGTACTCGGAACTGGCCGGCGCCTGGGGCGCCGAGCCCAGTCCCATGCGCGGCCGCACCCAACTGCTGCGTGCCGGCCTGCTGCTGCAACGCGGCTGCTACCCGGAAGCCGAGGCCGCCTTCGAGTCGGGGCTGCGGGAATGCCAGGCCTGTGCCGACCCGGCCGCCGTCTGGGGCCACCTGGGGCTGGCCGAGTTGAGTGCGCTGCACGGCGACGTCGCCGGCGCCTTCACACGGGTCAGCGATGCCGAGCGAGCGATGCAGTACAACCACATCAGCGTGCAGCTCTACCAGGGGCTGCTGTTGCTGACCAAGGCGCGCCTGTGGCTGGGCCAGGGCCGCCATGCACAGGTCGAGAAGGCGGTGCGTGGCCAGTTGGCCGGAGGCACCCAGTTACCGCCATTCGGGGCGCCCGAGCTGAACGTGCGCCTGCATCTGCTGCTGACCCAGGCGCGGCTGGCCGCCGGCGAAGTGGGCGAGGCATTGGACAGCCTCAGGTCCATGCACGCCCGGGCCCTGGAAGAGGGCAGGCGCCCGCTGGCCTGCGAGATCGGTTTCAGCCTAGCCGAGGCCCTGCATGCCGGCAGCCGGCAGGCGCAGGCCAAGCAGGCGCTGCTGGACGCCCTGGCGTTGGCCCGGCAGATGGGCCTGGCCAGCCTCGAACGGGCCTTTGCCCTGCGCAACCCGGCGATGAGGCAGTGGGCGAGCAAGAGTGCCGGCAACACGGGAGAAAGCGCGCACGCGGCCCTGTTGAGCCGGCGCGAGCTCGATGTGCTCAAGCTGATCGCGCAGGGTTTTTCCAACCAGCAGATCGCCGAGATGCTGTTCATCTCCCTGCACACGGTCAAGACCCACGCGCAACGCATCAACTTCAAGCTCGGGGTCGAGCGGCGCACGCAGGCGGTCGTTCGGGCCAAGGAGCTGGGGTTGACCAGCTAGCGTTCCTTGGCGCGCTGCTCCCGCAACAGGCGACGCCGCTCGTTGGGCGTCATCGCGAACCAGCGGCGGCAGGCGCGGTTGAACACGCTCTGTTCGCTGTAGCCGAGCATGCCGGCGATCTGCGCCAGCGGAATGTCGCGCTCGGCCAGGTAGGCGTCGGCCCGGTCGCGGCGGATGGCCTCGACGAGTTCCTCGAACTTGCATCCCTGTTCTTCCAGCCGCCGTTGCAGCATGCGCACGTGCAGGCCGAGCTGCTCGGCGATCAACGGCAGGCGGCATTGCTGCGTCGGCAGCATGCGCAGCACCAGGCGCTGGACCTGCTCCACCACGTCCGAGGACGCCTGCAGGTTGAACTGGCTGAGGTACCGCACCAGCGTGCGGTGCAGCGTCGGGTCCTGCTGTTCGATGCGCTGGTCCAGTTGCTGGTTGGTCAGGATCAGCGCGTTGCAGGCCTGCCCGGTGTACACCTCGGTCTGGAAGTAGCGGCGATAGCGCGCCAACGGCAGCGGGCTCACGCCAGCCAGCAGCACCGAGTGGGCCTTGAAGCTGGTGCCGTACAGCAGCTTCATGGTGTTGTGCGCCACGCCCATGGCCAGTTCCACCATCTGCCGCTGCTGCATCAGCCCGGGCAGGCGCAGGCCGATCAGCAGTCGCGGCGCCTGCGGTTCGCTACGGTCGAGATCGAGCTGGACGCCGGAGCTGTGGTAGCCGATGAAGCGGACGATCTCCGCCAGCGCATGCCCGGCCGTGACCGCGTTGCGCGCGATCACGGCGATCGGGCCGAGCACCTGCAGGTTCTGGTATTCGGCCATGCGCAGGCCGAAGTCGGGGCAGTCCAGCTCCTGCGCCGCGGACTCCAGCAGGCCGACCAGCGAGCGCAACGGAACCCGGGCGTCTTCCTCGTCGATCAGTTCCGGCTTGATGCGAAAGCGTTCGAGGAGGAGGGCGTGGTCCCCGCCCAGGCTGTCGACCAGCTCGCGGAAGCCGGCAAAGGAGGTGGTTCGGATAAAAGGGTCCATGTCATCAAAGATCAAGTATCCGTCATCAAAGATCAATAACTGCCTGGCCCGCCCGGCGAAGAATTCCACGGCACCTCCCTCATCCCGGAGCACCCCATGGAATTCGATTACATCATTGTCGGCGCCGGCTCTGCCGGCTGCGTCCTGGCCAACCGCCTCAGCGCCAACCCGGATGTTTCCGTGTGCCTGCTCGAGGCCGGGCCGGAAGACCGTTCCCCGCTGATCCACGCGCCGGCCGGCATCGCCGCCATCCTGCCGAGCCGGCACGTCAACTGGGCCTTCGACACCGTGCCGCAAGCGGGGCTGGGCGGGCGCATCGGCTACCAGCCGCGCGGCAAGACCCTCGGCGGCAGCAGCTCGATCAACGGCATGATCTACATCCGTGGTCATCGCAGCGACTTCGACGACTGGGCGGCCCTGGGCAACGAGGGCTGGTCGTTCGCCGACGTGCTGCCGTACTTCCGCCGGAGCGAGATGAACCACCGTGGCGCCTGCGATTTCCACGGCGGCAGCGGTGAACTGTTCGTCGGCCAGGTCGAGGCGCATGCCGCCACCCACGCCTTCATCGAAGCCGGCAGGCAGGCCGGCTACCGCTACAACACCGACTTCAACGGCGTGGACCAGGAAGGCGTCGGCCAGTACGACGTGACTATCCGCGACGGCCGGCGCTGGAGCACCGCCACCGCGTTTCTCAAGCCGGTCCGCCAGCGCCCGAACCTTACCGTGCTCACCGGCGCCCATGCCGAGCGCGTGCTGCTGAGTGGCAAGCAGGCGACCGGCGTGCAGGCGCAGGTCAAGGGCCGGCGCCTGGAACTGCGGGCGCGCAAGGAGGTGCTGCTCAGCGCCGGCGCCTTCGGCAGCCCGCAACTGCTGATGCTTTCCGGCATCGGCCCGGAAGCCGAACTGAAGCCCCACGGCATCGCCGTACGGCACGAACTGCCGGGTGTCGGCCAGAACCTGCAGGACCACCCGGACGTGGTGCTCTGCTACAAGAGCCATGACACTTCGCTGATGGGCTACTCCCTGGGCGGCAGCCTGAAGATGGGCGCGGCCCTGACCCGCTACCTGGCGAGCCGGCGCGGTCCCCTGGCCAGCAACTTCGCCGAGGGCGGGGCGTTCCTGAAGACCTGTGCGGTGCTTCCCCGGCCCGACGTCCAGTTGCACTCGGTGTTCAGCATCATCGACGACCACAACCGCACGCTGCACTGGGGGCACGGCTTCAGTTGCCACGTCTGCGTACTGCGGCCGAAGAGCATCGGCAGCGTCGGCCTGCGGTCGGCCGATCCGGTTGCCGCACCGCGCATCGATCCCAACTTCCTCGGCCACGACGATGACGTGAATACGCTGCTCAAGGGCTACCGCATGGCCCAGGAGATCGTCGAGCAGGCCCCCATGGCCCGTTTCGGCCTGAAGGACATGTACAGCGACGGCCTGTATCGCGATGAACAACTGATCGAGCTGCTGCGCCGGCGTGCCGACTCGATCTACCACCCGGTCGGCACCTGCAAGATGGGCCACGACGAGCACGCCGTGGTCGATAGCCGGCTGCGTGTGCGCGGCATCGAAGGCCTGCGCGTGGTGGACGCCTCGATCATGCCGACCCTGGTCGGCGGCAACACCAACGCGGCGTCGATCATGATCGGCGAGCGTGCGGCCGAATGGGTCGCCCAGGCCTGAGGCCGCCGGGTGCTCGACGGAGCCGGCCTCGAACAGCAACTCGCCGACGGCAAGCTGAAGATCGAGGGCCGCAAGGAGGTTTTCGGCGAGCTCATGGGGCTGCTCGACACCTACGAGTTCCGGTTCGGCATCGTCACCCCTTGATAGCCGCCCGGTGGCAATCCAAGCGCCGCTTGCCAGCCAGCGCAAGCGGCTACGACAACAAGACACAGGTTCAAGCCCATGCACCTCACCCAAGGTTTGCACATCGCCATGCAGATGGCCCCCGAGCGTCCCGCGACCATCTATCGCGGCCGCACCCGCAGCTATCGTGAGTCCGGCGAGCGCGTCGCCCGGCTCGCCGCCGGTATTCGCGGGCTGGGCGTGGCCAAGGGCGACCGGGTCGCCGTGCTGGCGCTGAATTCCGACCGTTACCAGGAGTCCGCGCTCGCCTGCTGGTGGGCCGGGGCGGTGCTGAACCCGGTGAACATCCGCTGGAGCGCTGCGGAGATCGCCTACTCGCTGGATGACTGCGACACCTCGGTCCTGATCGTCGATGATCATCACCTGCCGCTGGTCGAGGACATCGTCGGAGCCGCCAGTCGCGCGCCGCTGCTGATCCATGCCGGTGAGGGCGAGACGCCGGCCGGCATGCACGCCTTCGAGCGACTGCTCGCCGACGCCGAGCCGATGGACGACAGTCGGGCCGGCGGCGAGGACCTGGCGGTGATCATGTACACCGGCGGCACCACCGGCCGGCCCAAGGGGGTGATGCTGTCGCACCGCAACCTGTGGCTCAGCATCCTGCTGCGCATGGCCGACCTGGCCCCGGTGCCGGACATGATCGGCCTGAACGTCGCGCCGATGTTCCACATCGCCGGCCTGGCGGCGGCCTGCGCGCGGGTGGTGAACGGCTCCACCAACGTCTACATCCCCACCTTCGATGCGCTGGAGCTGCTGGAGACCGTCCGCCGCGAGCGGGTCAACGAGACCCTGCTGGTGCCGACCATGCTGCAGGCCGTCCTCGATCACCCGCGCTTCGCCGAGTTCGACCTTTCCTGCCTCCAGCGCATCCTCTACGGCGCCTCGCCGATCAACGCCGCGCTGCTGGAGCGGGCCATGGACGCCTTGCCGGACGCCGGTTTCGTGCACGTCTACGGCCTGACCGAGAATGCCGGGCTGATCTCGGTCAACCACCCGGAAAACCACGGCCCCGTGGGACGCGACAGTGGCCTGTACCGCTCGGCGGGCAGGCCGATCCTCGGGCAGTGGGTCAAGGTCATCGACGGGAGCGGCGCCGAAGTGCCTCGGCGTACCGTCGGCGAGGTGGTGGTCCAGGGGCCGTGCGTGATGCAGGGTTACTGGAACAAGCCGGAAGAGACCGCCAAGGCGCTCGAGGACGGCTGGCTGTACACCGGCGATGCCGCCTACATGGACGAGGAGGGCTACCTGTTCATCGTCGACCGGGTCAAGGACATGATCATCACCGGTGGCGAGAACGTGTATTCCGCCGAGGTCGAGAACGTCCTGGCCAAGCATCCGGCGGTCGCGCTCTGCGCGGTGATCGGCATTCCCCACGACACCTGGGGCGAGGCGGTGCACGCGGTGGTCACCCTCATGCCCGGCGCCACGGCCAGCGAGGAGGAGCTGCGCGCCCACTGCCGTACCTTCATCGCCGGCTACAAGTGCCCGAAGACCGTGGAGTTCCGCGAGACGCTGCCGCTCTCCGCGGCCGGCAAGATCCTCAAGCGCGACCTGCGCGAGCCGTACTGGCGCGGCTGATCGGGGCGCAGCCGGGCGGCTTCACGTCCGGCTGCGCAGTCTGTGCTCCTGCGGCGTCATGTCGAACCAGCGTTGGTGGGCGCGGCAGAAGGAGGTAGCGCAGCGGTAGCCCAGCTCCTTGGCGATCTGCGAGATGGTCAACGCGGAGCCGGCCAGCAGTTGCTGGGCCAGGTGCCGGCGCATCCGGTCCAGTTGCTGCCCGAAGTCCAGGCCGGCATCCGCCAGGCGGCGTTGCAGGGTCCGGGAGTTCATGCCGAGCGCCTGGGCGACCTGTTCCAGGTTCGCGCGCTGTAGCGGCAGGAATGCACGGATCTGCCGGTCCACTTCGGCGGCCAGGTTGGGTGTGCTGTCGAGGTGGGCGTCGAGGTAGAAGCGCACGACCGAATGGAGTATGGGGTCGTGGTGGGCGCAGGGCTTGTCCAGGTCTTCGGGAGCCATCGCCACGGCGTTGAAGTCCTGCCCGAAGAGAACCGGGCAGGCGAAATAGCGCCAGTATTGGGCGAGGCTCGCCAGCGGATTGTGGCGGAACAACACCACCTGGGGACGATAGGGCGCTCCGAGCAGTTCGGAGACCAGCAGGCAACCCTGAAGTACGGATTTTTCGATGATCTGGGGAATCTCCAGGCTGTTCGGCAGGTTGTTCTCGAAGCGCAGCAGAGTGCGCCGGGAGGGCTTCTCGTGCTCCAGCGTGGCGTGGATCGACGGGCTGTAGACGCGCATGTAGCGAATCACCGCATCCAGTCCATCACCCACGGTGGCGGACGAGCGCGCCAGGTGGTGCAGTGGGCCGAGCAGTCGGGAACCCTGACGGGTCGCCAACTCCAGCCCGAAGCCGGGCATGTTCATGGCGTGAGCGACGCCTTCGAACATCTGCACCATGCGCTTGTAGGAGAGCTTCTTCTCGTAGTCACCGATCACATCCATGGGAATGTGGTGCGGCGCCAGGTAGTCGCGCGCCGAGGCGCCGTACTGGCCGACCAGTTCTCCGAATTGCAGGAGGGCGGTACCGCGAACACTGTCCATGACTGTCTTCCTCGTCCTGTTACTGCCGTGCGACATGAAATGGCCTGCTCGATGCGCGGCGCATGGCGGCCAGCCGGCCGACATCGCCAAGGCGCTCGCGTCTTGGCATCAGATGCCATTCCTCTGTCGTGAGATGCATGATTCCGGGAAGCCTGTTCCCGGCATACTGTGTCGAATATGTCGTTTGCCGGATGCCGATTCCCAGGACCTGGCAGCTCGGTGCTCGCTTTCCGTCGCATGCCGGCGACAGTCCCGCCTCCGATGGAGGTACTTCAAGACATGGGTTGCCGCATGACGATCCATGGCGCGGATTCCCGGCTATCGTCGAAGAGACGAGTCGCGATGAGCGATGCGGGGTACGCCATTGGCGCGGCTGGCGAACGTCTCCATACCGGGATCGGCTGCCTGTGAGAGGACGCCTATGAAACCATTTTCGACCCTCATCGCCTTGCCTCTGCTGGGGATCGCCGCTGGCGTGCAAGCGGGGGGCGTATCGCTCTACGAGGTCGGCCAGGAGGACATGGGGCTCGCCAACGCGGGGGCCGCGGCGCGCGCCCAGGACCCCAGCGTGCTGATGAGCAACCCGGCCGGGATCGCCAATCTCGAAGGGACCCAGATCAACCTTGCCGGTCAGTTGGTGCTCGGGCACCTGCGTTTCGATCGTGATGGCGATAACACCACGTCCGGCAATGAGGGAGGCAATGCCCTGGATGCGTTGCCCGGCAGCAGTTTCTTTATCAGTCACCAACTGGACGACAGGGCCACCATCGGTTTCGGCATGTATGGCAACTTCGGTCTGGCGTTGAACTATGACGACGACTGGGCGGGGCGCTACTTCGTGCAGGACACCGCCTTGCTGGGCATTTCCTTCCAGCCTACCTTCGCCTATCGCTTCACCGACGACCTCGCCGTCGGCATCGGACCGCGCCTGATGTATGGCGTGTTCCGCAGCGAGATGGCGATCGACAACAACCCGCTGGGCTTCGGCGATCAGCCCGACGGGCAGCTCGAATACCGCTCCCATGATTGGGGGGCGGGGGTGAACGCCGGTCTGCTCTACAGCCTGAGCCCCGGTACGCGCCTGGGCCTGGCGTATACCAGCAAGATCGACCTGCAGTTCGAGGACCGGCCCTCGCTGGACGGCATAGACAACCCGATCCTGGAGGTCTCCCTGCGTCGCCTGGCCGCCGACCAGTTGAGCATTGACATGCGCGTGCCGCAGTCGGTCATCGCCAGCCTCTACCATGAGCTCAACCCGGAGTGGACGCTGCTGGCCAGCGCTGGTTGGCAGGATTGGTCCGAGTTCGGAAAGATGAGCATCGATATAGATGGACAGAATCCCCAGGGGCTGACCGCCGACCGCCGCTACAAGGACACCTGGCACCTGTCCCTGGGCGCCCAGCGCCATCTGAGCCCGCGCCTGCGCTGGAACATGGGTCTGGCCTATGACAGCTCGGCCGTCGATGACGAGGATCGTACGGTCGACAACCCCATGGCCGAGACCTGGCGCCTGGCCACCGGCTTCAACTATCGGCTCGATGAAGGACTGGATCTCAACGTCAGCTACGCCCTGGTCTGGCTCGGCGACATGGAGGTCGACCAGCAGAAGCGCGTATCCGGCAAGCGGGTTTCCGGCGAGTATTCCAACAGCGCGTTGCACATCCTCGGTGGCGGGGTGATCTGGCGCTTCTGAGCGGCTGGCCATCCGGGCGAGCGTTTCCGGGAACAGGCACCGGATCATTCTTGCTTCCATCGCTTGCGTGCATATTGGTAGGCGGCCAGGCTGTTGTAGCCGAGCTTGCTGGCGATCTCCGCGCGGCTTTTGCCCTGGAGTTCGAGGTGCTGCTCGAGCTCCTGGCGAACCAGATCGAGCAACTGGCGGAAGGTCAGGTCCTGATCTTCCAGGCGCCGCCGCAGGGTCCGGGGGCTCTGGTGGAGTATCTCGGCCTGGTTTTCCAGGGTGGGGAGTTCTCCCCTGGAGAGCATCTCGCGGACGTTCTTCGCCACCTTGGCGGCGCAACCGCTCAGTTGCTGATGCCGCGCGATGCGCCTGTCCAGTTCCCGGGTAAGCAGTTCCACCATGCCCGTGTGACGCATCCGCATCGGAGTCCCGAGTGTCTTGGTGTCGAAGTAGAAGCGGGTATGGGAGCAGCAGAACTCGATCTTGTCGCCGAACCATTGCGTGTACTCCGAATGGTAGGACGGACGGGCATGGGTGAAGTGCGTGAGCGTGGGGCGGATATCCTCGCCGGTTCCCCGCCGGAGCATGGTCATCGCCATGACGCCGTAGTGTTCGGCCAGATAGCGCGACAGTGCGGGAGGGCCTTCGGTGCGAATCTCCATGGCGATGCCGTACCTGTCCTCGGCCATGGCCACGGTATCGCTATCCGTGGCCAGCGGAGCGTAGCGTACCCAGTTTTGAATGGCTCCCAGGACATCCGGGCAGTAAAGGGCCAGATAGAGCAGCACGTGCCAGTCTTGAGGCGTGAATTGCTGGAATATGTGCAATCCGATCGCCGGGTCCTTTTGGGCTGCCTCCAGCCACAACAGTTCCAGCTCGGTGAGGCTGTAGTCGGTAGTGACCTTGCTTTTCCGGATGCCCAGGAAACGCTCCAGCATTTGTCCGAGTGGCCCGCGATGAAAACGCTGGGCCGGTTGTCGGGGCGGCGGGGTGATCGTTTCTGATTTGCGCATGCTGCTCGCCAACCTGAGAGGTTTGTTTGAAAAGTTGCCGGTTGCATGGATAGACCGGCTTTTTGCGCGCATCTATCTCAGTGTAGGTTCGGGTGAACCCTTCTTCTTGTGCTGTTCGGTCTGGGTATGCCGCCGGCGGGTGACGTGATGGAGTTCTCGCTTTTCTGTTTTTTGTCCAGGCTCGTCGAACGGCTCTCCTGTGGCGTGGCCCAAGAAGGGTTGGTCGGGCTGCGAAAAAATACGGGGCCAGGTGTTGGTCTCAGGAAGCGGTGTCTGCCGGCGATAGAGCGCCGGCAAGGTCATGCGCGATGCTCATGGCGGCGCAGGACTGGCCCGAATGGATGGGTGAGGGGAGTGGAGCGTTGGTCTGTCGAGCCATGCTATTCTGCCCAGTTGCCGTGCTCCAGGGATAAGGAATCGATATCAAGGAGCATCGTGCGAGTCGTAAGGAATGACGATTTTTCCAAGTAGCCCAAGTGGTTTTATTGGCCTTGCTCATAGGTTGTGATGTGAAGATCCAGAAAGCATCTAGTCGTATATATGGCGGTATCAGCCAGGAGGAGAGGGTTGCCGCAAGGCGCAAGAAATTCCTCCGTGCCGGTCTGGAGATTTTCGGTGGTGTCGGTTTCAGGGCTGCAACCGTCAGGGGTATTTGTCGCCAGGCTGGTCTTACGGATCGCTATTTCTATGAGTCTTTCGGCAGCATAGAGAACCTGCTGCTGGGGGTTTATAAGGAATGCACAGACGAGTTGACGAAAAGAGTCATGGAGAATCTCCGTTCCGTAAAGCCGGGGTCGGACTTGAGGGATTACATTCATGATGGTTTATCGACCTTCTTTTCCTACGCACAGGACCCACTGGTTGCCCGTGTTTGCTGGCTCGAGGTTCTAGGAGTGAGTGAAGAGATAAACAAAGCCTATACGAAGGTCATCCTTGATTTCTCCATTCTTCTTGCGACCGTCCTGAAAATGGCGCACCCACGATGGCGCCTCGATGAGGAAGAGCTCAATGCATCTTGCTTGGCAATAGTGGGCGCTGCCAGCGAAAGTGTTAAGTACTGGTACCTGTCAGGCTACAAGGCCAAGAGGTCGGTAATGATCAGCGGTGTTGCCCGCGTGTTCGCCGGGACGCTTCGAGCGTATGAGGAAGTAGCCGGTAAGAACTAGTTTCGAGCTGCTGGATCCACCCGGCGGGAGGAAACTCCGTCTCCTGCCGGTTCCCTGAACGATCGAATTTCCCTGCCTTCCCAACTCCCTCTCTACTTGTCGGGTAGATGTGCCCCTTAAGCATAAGGCTAGTCGACTTTATATGCGCTAGTACTCGCTTGGTGGCAAGTTGTCCTCTTCTATGAGTTTTTTGTCCTCTTTGCCTATCCCTCTATGGCGGATATTGGGTTCTGATAGAGCCTAGGAACTTCTCTGCTGGCCCCCTTTCGTTCCCGTGGATAGGGGTGGTCGGCCAGAATGGCCGTGGTTGACGGGGTCAAGGCCCCGGATGACCACATCTATCCGATACGCCAAGCGTGCTCTTGAAGCAGCCCCCGAAGATTTTTCCCTTGCGTGTCCAGAGCGATGAGCGGACGACAGATGGTTGTTTCTAGTGTTGACGACGGGCGTCTTCAGATATAGATTGACGACGAGGTTAGTCAGATTCAGGGATTTGCCCTGGCCTGTACGAAAGATTGTCGGACAGACGTCGGTCAGGCGTGCTGGGTATTTTTATCATCTGGATAATCGCGGTTACGGTTGAAAACAACCACTCCAAGAGAAGCATGCACCAAGCATAGTCAAGAGAAATAGATAACGTAGCCTTGAATGATTGATTGGCAGTTATGACTGTCGTGGGCTTTTTTTGCCCTGTAGGGTCGTAACTGTCCGCTCGATGGGTTCCTGGTCGTTGAAATAAACTTGCGGGCGAAATAGCCATTCGGGCATCAGCTTGATTGGCAGTGGGACTCTTATGCCTCGGATTCTAATAATAGAGCAGGATGTCAGGTGCTTGTCTGAGATTGTTGCAGGGTTTCTGGCGGTCGGGCTCTGTGAGATCTATCCGGCGCAGGATTGTGATGAGGCGATCTTTGCAATCGACAATATGAGCTTGCCTTTCGATGTTCTGGTCTACAGCGAAGAGCTTGGTGGTGCCGAGTACGCAAGGCTGTTTTCCAGGACGCAAGGCCTGAAAAGGATACATAAGGTCCTGCTGCTCGTCTCGGCGGGAAGAGAGTCCAACGTGCTGGATCTGTACAACGCAATAAATGCGTTGGGCGGGATGATATTGGGCTTTGTCGATAAGTATGAGGAATTGGAGCGCTTGAATGGAATGGTTCTGGAAAGGTTCCCCGCTCTCGTGAGTTCGTGATGAGTTCGAAGTGCTGTTTCAAGTGTGGCGGTCAAGTTTCCGAGAGGCGTTGCGTTCATATGTTTCGCATGTGGTCCTTGTACATGAAAAGAAATGCGATGCAGTGTGGCGTCTTCTGGGGAGCTGTTGCCCTGGCAGGAGGTTGGGACGTCCATGCCGATGAAGCGGGTATTTCTTCGCTCAGCTATTACGCTGACGTGTTCGATGGGGCCGGCATGGATGCCGGCAACTATTTGGCATCGGTTCACCGGGAGCCGGCTTCACGTTCCTTGGCGGGACAGGGCGGCAACACCTCTTCAAGCGTCGGTCTGTTCGACATCGTCTCGATGGCGGTTGGCAGCCATCCCTCCATCGAGTCGTCCATCGGGAATGTCCTGCGGCAGGAGGGCCTGGTCGATGTGGCCCGCTCCGGCTACTACCCCCAGCTCTCGGCGGGGTTCAATTCCGGTCGGCTGAGCTCGCATGGGACGTCCCAGGTCGCCACGTTGTCGCTGTCCCAGATGCTCTACGACTTCGGTAAGGTGCGCGGGCGCGTCGGACAGGCCGAAGGGCTGGCGAGAAAGCAGAAGGCCCTGGTGCTCAGCCAGGTGGACAGCGTTGCTCTGCAGGCCGCCGAGGCCGCCATCATGGTGCACCGCTACCAGGTACTCCAGGTCATCGCCAAGGAGCAGATAGCGGCCGTCCGGAAAGTACATGAGATGGCCGAATCGCGCGCCGGCTCGGGGCTCGCCTCGCAATCGGACCCCGTCCAGGCCAGGACCCGGGTCGATAGCGCACGGGCCAATCTTTTCGAAATCGAGACCTCGCTTTCCGAGTGGCGGGAGCGCTTGCGGCTGCTGACCAACGGACCTTCCGAGCAGTGGGTCGCGCCGATACCCGAAAATCTGGAGTTCGTCGCGAAACTGGACGTGCCCGTCGACTACAACGCGCTCCCCGAGGTCATCGCTGCCAATTCGGAATGGCAAGCGGCGCAGTCCGAGCTCGAGTCCGCCAAGGCGCAGAGATATCCGACGTTCGCGGTGGAGGCGTCTTCGAACCAGGCGCTCAGTGGCGTCAATCCCAATAACGGGGAGGACCAGGGAAGCTTCAACACCATCATGCTGACGGGGTCTTCTTTCCTGTACCAGGGCGGGGCCATCTCCGCGCAGATACGGGCGGCCAATGCCGGCATGGCCGCCGCCGAATCCCTGATGGCGGAGGCCAAGCTGAATGCCGAGGAAAGGATCGCGAAGGCGAGGGAACAGATTCGCGGCGCGAAGAAACGCCTGGCCGTCCTGGTCCAGCGGCAGAAAAGCATGCTCGAGACGCGGGAGCTGTACAAGGAGCAGTACACCCTGGGCAGCCGCTCGGTCCTGGATCTCCTGAACGCGGAGCAGGAGGTCTATCTCGCCACTGCCGACAAGGAGGACAGCCGCCACTCTCTGTGGATGGGAGTCGTGAATTACATCGCGGCGTCGGGAAGGAGCAGGGAAGCCTATGCGTTGAACGGCAAGACCATTCATGGTGTGGAAGTGCAGAGATGATCATCGAGAAAAGTCACGATTCGTGGGTAGATGTTCTGCTCGGTATCGCCAAGCACTACCGGCTTGCCGTTTCGGAAGAGAACGTCCGTGTTTCCGCCTCCCACCGCAAGGGCGATGTCGATACCAGTATCCGGGAGGTTTCCGACCAGCTCGGCCTGAAGGTACGTTTCGAACATGTGTCAGATGCGGCCGTCGACCCCTGGCGGCAGCCATTGGCCGTCGAGTTCAAGGACGGCCGGGTCGGGTTGATCGAGAAGACCGATGGCAAGGGCAATGCGAGTGTCCTGGTCAGCGGGGATCATGGACTGTCCACGGCTTTCAGTCTCGAGCAACTGAAGAATCTCTGTTCGCGAGTCGCGCTCGTCAGGCCGGCGACGTCGGTGCCGGATGCCCGCGTCGACGAATACATAAAGCCGTATCGGCGGAACTGGTTCTGGGAGATCGTCCTCAAGGACAAGATGCGCTACGGGGACATCGTCCTGGCTTCCTTGATGGCGAACGTCCTGGCCCTGGCCGGGGTGATCTTCTCCATGCAGGTGTATGACCGGGTCATCCCGGCGCAATCCGAGCCGACGCTCTGGGTACTGTTCTTCGGCGTGCTCCTGGCGGTCTTCTTCGAGTTCTTCCTGCGGATCGCGCGGGCCAGGGTGTCGGATCTCCTGGGGAAGCGGGCCGACCTCAAGATGAGCGACTTCATCTTCGGCCGGGCGCTGAGGATCAGGAATGATGCCAGGCCGAAATCCACGGGCAGTTTCATCGCCCAGGTCCGGGAGCTGGAGCAGGTCCGCGAGCTGATCACCTCGACCACGCTGAATACCGTGGCCGACCTGCCTTTCGTGATTCTTTTCCTGTTCATCCTGTACATGACCGGCGGCCCGCTGGTCTATGTCGCGCTGGCCGCGCTGCCGTTCCTCATCATCCCCGGGCTGCTGGCGCAGAAGACCCTGGCCCGCCTATCCAACGAGGGTATGAGGGAGTCCGCCATTCGCAACGCGATGCTGGTCGAGGCGGTCGAGGGTGTCGAGGACATCAAGAGGCTGAGAGCCGAGCATCGTTTCCAGAACCAGTGGAACCAGTTGCATTCGGTTTCCGCCGACATCGCCATGCGGCAGCGGCGGATCACCAACGGGCTGCTGACCTGGACCCAGGAGCTGCAAGGCATCCTCTATGCCTCCGTGCTCATGGTGGGGTGCTACCTGGTCATGAAGGGCGAGATGACCACGGGGGCCCTGGTCGGTTCCTCCATCCTCGCCTCCAGGATGATGGCTCCGCTGGCGCAATTGTCCGGTGTGTTCGTGCGCTGGCAGCAGGCGAAGGTCGCCCGGAAGGGGTTGGACGAGATCGTGAAGAAGCCGACCGACCAGCCCGAGCACGGTGTGTTGCTGTATCGCCCGTGCCTGGCGGGCAACTATTCCCTGGAGAACGTCCAGTTCCAGTACGACGAAGAGGCCAGGAAGCCTGCACTGGGTATTCAGAATCTGAAAATCAACGCAGGAGAGCGTGTCGCCATATTGGGACGGATTGGTTCCGGCAAGTCGACGCTTCTGCAACTGCTGGCCGGCATGCGTTCTCCCCAGCAGGGCATCGTTTCCCTGGATGGCCTGAACATCACCATGATCGACCCCTATGACGTGCGCAGGGACGTCGGTCTCCTGGCGCAGGATTCGCGGCTTTTCTTCGGTACGGTCCGGGACAACCTGACCCTTGGCCGGCCCCTGGCGACCGACGATGAAATCATCCAGGCGCTGGAGATCTCCGGCGCGATCGCCTTCGTCCGTTCTCAGCCGGCGGGGCTGGATTACATGATCCTGGAGGGCGGCCAGGGGCTGTCCGGCGGCCAGCGGCAGACCCTGTTGCTGGCGCGTACGATCATCTGCCAGCCCAACGCACTCTTGCTGGATGAGCCCACCGCCTGGCTGGACGATGTGACCGAGCACAACGTCATCGAAGCCCTGGATGGGTGGATCGGAAACAAGACGCTGGTCGTCGCCACGCATCGCTTGCCGGTTCTTCGGTTGGTCCAGCGAATCATCGTTCTGGCCGATGGAAAGGTCGTGATGGATGGCAGCAAGGATGCCGTTCTCGGGAAGTTGCAGAGTTGACCTTCCGGCCTCGTCCGGTCGGCATGGCGGGTAGTGAAATGAGCGTGTTCTCTTCTGAGTGGCAAGTGTCGTCCGCGCAGGACTTTTCCAGTTCGAGCAGGTTGATCTGGTTGGTCGCCGCGTTGTTCGCCAGCTTTCTGGTCTGGGCCAATTTCGCCGTGCTGGACGAAGTCTCCACGGGCACGGGAAAGGTCATCGCCTCGTCCAGGGAGCAGGTGATCCAGTCTCTGGACGGCGGGGTGCTCGCCAGCCTGGAAGTGAAAGAGGGCGACATGGTCCAGAAGGGACAAGTCCTGGCGCTGCTCGACAAGACCCGGGTGGAGGCCTCCGTGGAGGAGAGTGCGTCGAGGGCCAGGGCGGCTCAGGCGACTGCGGCACGCTTGACCGCCGAACTGAACGACACGCCGCTGGAGTTCCCCGAGGAGATCGCAGACGACGTCGAACTGATCAGGGCGGAAACGGCCTTGTACACCTCGCGCCGGGAAAGTCTCGCCAAGACCCTCGCGGGACTGGAGGAGGCCATGAGTCTGATCCGCCGCGAGCTGGACATGACCATCCCGCTGGTGAAGCGGGGAGCCGCCAGCGATGTGGAAGTGTTGCGGCTGAGGCGCCAGTTGAACGATCTGAAGATCCGGCACACCGACGCCAGAACACAATATGTCGTCAAGGCCCGGGAAGAACTCGCCAAGGTCAATGAGCAGATCCATTCACAGTTATCCATTACCCGGGGGCGTAGCGATTCTCTCAATCGGCTTACTTTCGTTTCGCCCGTGAAAGGGGTGATCAAGGATATTCCGATCACCACGATAGGCGGAGTGATTCCCCCCAACGGGCAACTCATGAAAATCGTGCCGGTGGACGATCAGTTGCAGATCGAGGCCAGGATATCTCCGAAGGATATTGCCTATATACATCCGGAGCAGGCCGCCACGATAAAGATCACCGCTTACGATTATTCGATCTATGGCGGACTTCCTGGAAAGGTCACGTTGATTTCTCCGGATACGATTCAGGACGAAGTTCATCGTGACGTCTATTACTATCGGGTCTATCTGCGCACGGATAGCGACAAGCTCAAGGACAAGAGTGGAAAGGAAATGCCCATCGTTCCCGGCATGATCGCGACCGTGGATATCCATACCGGCGAGAAAACGGTTCTCTCATACCTGGTGAAGCCGCTGAACAAGGCGCGTGAGGCGTTGCGCGAGCGCTGAGAGAATATGCGTTCAAAAGTTGTTCAAGGTTGTATTGAGGGATCCATGTTAATTTTTATCGGCAGGAAGCTGAACAATTGTTAAATATGCTGGCGGGGCGCCTGTTGGTGCTGTTTTTCCTGCGAGGAGGCTTGTAGATTCCCGGGCAGGGGAAACTCTGCGCGAAAGCCGTAAAGTGAGTGATTGAGACGTTTCCGGTATCCATCTGGAGAAGACCGGTGCAGGTTCATGATTCTCTTTGCATGGCTCCTCGTTCTTTGCTGGCGATGATAGTTGAAAGTGACTGCCTGCCGGCTTCGAGAATTTGTTTGTACGAAGTATTCAAGCGGTTTCGTACAAAAATTTAAACCTGTTGATGCCCCTCTTTCCATGAGTCGGTTGGGGGCGTTCGTATTCGAAATCTTCATGGCTTCAAGAGGCGGTGGATGCTGCCTGCTTCGTGTGGATCGAATCTCTATCGTCAAGGAGTCTTTATGTCCATCTCTTTTCAGTTGGTATCCCGTGTCGGCGGTGAGAAGCACAACGTAGAAGTAAGCGATAAGAACCTGACGATAGAGTTGCTGCAGCCCACCGTGGTCGTCCTGCAAGCGGAGAAGTCCTCGCTCGAGCGGATGGACCGCGTGGGCGACGACCTGCTGCTGTATTTCGAAGACGGGACCGTCGTCCGTTATCAGAATTTCTTCAAGGTCCAGGATGGCCTCGAGAACGTTCTGGTGCTCGAGGATCCGACGGGGGCGTTGTTCCGGATGGATCTCCCCGCACCCGCGTTGCCCGCCGACAACGTGGTGCCGCTGGAGCCGCTGTACACGGGCATCTCCAGCATCGACCCTTTCCTGATCCTGGCGGACAGCGGATTCCCCTGGTGGATACCGCTTGCCGCCCTGGGCGCTGGCGCGGCGGCGGTGGCGCTCGCCGACGACGATGACGACAACGATCGGCCGGCACCGCCTACGCCGCCCACACCGCTCACGCCGCCGCCCCCGACGATTCTTCCGTCCAACGGCAAGATCGTCGAAGGCCTGGGCCAGCCCGGCACCACCCTGCGGCTGGACGTCAATGGCGATGGCAGCGTCGACTACACGACCGTGGTCGGCGGCGACGGGCGTTGGAGCGTCGCGCCCGATACCCCCCTTGCGGACGGTACCCGGCTGAGCGCGACGGTCGTCAATTCCGACGGCAAGGAGTCCTCTCCGGCGCAGGGTATCGTGGATGCCGTTGCCGAGAAGCCGACCTTCCAGGTCACCGATGATGTCGGTGCCTACCAGGGCGTCCTGGCCGATGGGGCCGTCACGGACGACACCACGCCGACCTTCACCGGCACCGCGGAGCCAGGGGCCAAGGTGGAGATCAGGGACGCTTCGGGCGGCCAGCTGGCGGTGGCGGTGGCCACTGCCGATGGCCGCTGGACGGCCACGCTGCCGGTGCAGAGCACCGGCGAGCATCAATACCGGGTCACCCAGACCGACGTCCTGGGCAATGTCAGCGAGCCGGCGAGCATCACCCTGACCATCGACACCGGCCTGCCGCAGATCACCATCCTGAACCCCATTGCCGGGGACGGCGTGCTCAACGCGGCGGAAAGCGCTGCTGGCGTCACGGTCTCCGGCCGCGTCCTGAACGTGGAGGACGGCCAGACCGTCACCCTGGCCCTGGCGGGACACTTCTATTCCGCCAAGGTCGCGAATGGTGGCTGGTCGGTCGACCTGCCGGCCACGGATCTGTCGGCGCTCACGGATGGCGACCAGGCGCTGGTCGCGACGGTAAAGGATCGCCAGGGCAACACCGCCGAGGCCAGGACCACCCTGAAGGTGGACCTCACGATGCCGACCATCGGCATCGACGCCATCGCGGGTGACGATGTGATCCAGGGCGATGAGCTCGAAACCCTGGCCATGCTGAGCGGGACGGTCAGCGGTGCGGTGGGGCAGCCGGTGACCGTGATCATCAATGGCACCTCCTTTGCTGCCACGATCAACAGCCGTGGCTGGACGCTCGGGGTGGACGACGCGGTGAGGGCCGCGCTGCAGCCGGGGCCGAACAGCATCGAGGCCCGTGTCGCGGATGGCGCGGGCAACCAGGCCCAGGCCTCCCGGCCATTCCAGTACGTGTTGGCGAGCGAGCTGAACCCGACCATCGTCATCGATGCGGTGGCGGGCGACGACGTCGTCAATGGCGCCGAACTGGCCGCCCTGAGCGAGCTGACGGGTTGGACGACCGAGGCCACCGACCAGCCGGTCGTGGTGTCCATCAATGGCGTCGACCACGACGCGGTGGTGACCGGCGACATCTGGGCGCTGGCGCTCACGTCGCAGATCAAGGCCGGCATCCGCGAGGGTGCGAACACCGTCACTGCCCGCGTCAGCAACTCGATGGGCGGCGAGGCGGTCGCCAGCCGGGTGTTCGATGTCGATACCGCCGCGCCGTCGATCGGCATCGACAGCATCGCCGGCGACGATGTGATCAATGCCGAAGAGCTCGCCGGCCTTGCCGCAATCGTCGGCACGGTGTCGGGGGCCGATGGGCAGCCGGTGACGGTACGGATCGACGGCACGGCATACCAGGCCAGGGTCGAGGGCCAGAGCTGGAGCCTGACCCTGACTCCCGAGATCCGCGCGACGCTCACCAATGGGGCGCACCGGGTCACGGCGAGCGTGAAGGACCCGGCCGGCAACGAGGCGAGCGCCGAGCGTTCCGTGCTGGTCGACAGCATCGCTCCCAGCATCCGCATCGACACGCCGATTGCCGGCGACAACATCGTCAACGCTCAGGAGCTGGCCGGCCTCTTCGTGCTGACGGGTTCGACCTCCGGGGCGACGGATCGGCAGGTGCTGGTCAATATCGGTGGCACCACGTTCACCGCGGTGGTGACCGGCGACACCTGGAGCCTCACGCTCAGCGAGGCGGCCAAGCAACTGCTGAATGACGGCAGCCACATGATCGTCGCCAGTGTGCGCGACGCGGCCGGCAACCTGGCATCGAGCAGCGCCAGCATCCTGGTGCATGCGGGGCAGGGCGGCAGCCTGCCGGAAATCGGCATCGATACCATCGGCGGCGACAACGTGCTGAACGCGGAAGAGCTGTCGATGCTGACCACCATCAGCGGCACGACCGTCGGTGCCAACAACCGGCCGGTCATCGTCAACATCGGTGGCCAGAACCACAGCGCCGTGGTGAATGGCGACAACTGGAGCCTGACGGTCACCACGGCCATCAAGAACGCGCTGCAGCAGGGCGATAACACGGTCAGCGCGACGGTCTCCGACCATGCGGGCAACCCGGCCAGCACCAGCAGCCTGCTGGTGCTGGACTCGACGCTGCCGGGCATCTCGATCGACCCGGTGGCCGGCGACGACCTGATCAGCGCCATGGAGCTGGCTTCGCTGACCGCCCTGTCGGGGCATACCAGCGGCGCCACCGGCCGGCCCGTCGTCGTCAGCATCAATGGCGTGCAGTACAACGCCAGTGTGACCGGCGATAGCTGGTCGCTCCTGCTGAGCGCCGAGATGAAGGCGGCGCTTCAGCAAGGCGGGAATACCGTCAGGGCCTCCGTGTCGGATGCCGCCGGCAATGTCGCCAATGCGAATCGCGACATCGCCCTGGACAGTGTGCTGCCGGGCATCTCCATCGATGTGGTGGCGGGCGACGACGTCATCAACGCGGCCGAACTGGCCAGCCTGACCGCCATCACCGGCACCACCAGCGGGGCCACTGGCCGGCCGGTCAGCGTCACGGTCGCCGGGCAGAGCTTCGATGCGGTGGTCAGCGGCGGCACCTGGACGCTGGAGGTCACCGATGCCATCCGTGCTCTGCTGGGCGCGCAAGGCGTGCAGTCCATCAGCGCCGAGGTGTCCGATGTGGCGGGCAACGTCGCGGTGACCTCGCGTCCGGTGAGCGTCGACACCAGCGCACCGACCATCGCCATCAGCGATTTCAGCGGCGGCGACGGCGTGCTCAACGCCGACGAGCTGGCCGCCCTGGCCAGCCTGGGCGGCAGCACCACGGGTGCCACCGGGCAGCCAGTGACGGTGACCGTCAATGGCCAGGGCTTCGCGGCCACGGTGACCGGCGACACCTGGAGCCTGGCCGTGACGCCGGCGGTGCGGGCGGCCTTCGCCGAGGGCGCCAACACGGTCATGGCGCAGGTCAGCGACGCGGCGGGCAATCCGGCCAATGCCTCGGTATCGGCCACCCTCGATAGCCAGGCGCCGGGTATCACCATCGACGCCATCGGCGGGGACAACATCCTCAACGCCGACGAACTGGACTCCCTGGGCGGCATCGGCGGCACCACCACGGCGGAAGCGGGGCAGACCGTCACCGTCAGCGTCGGCGGCAGCAATTTCACCACCCAGGTGGAAGCCGGCGGCATCTGGACCCTGGCGGCCAGCGCGGCGCTGAAGGCGGCCCTGGGCAACGGCAGCCACGACATCACCGCCACGGTGAGCGACCGGGCGGGCAACAGCGCCAGCGCGCAGACCATGCTGGAAGTGGACGGCCAGGCACCGGCCATCGCCATCGATGGCCCGGTCGCCGGCGACAACGTGATCAACGCGGTGGAGCTGGCCGCGCTGGGCAGCCTGAGCGGCACCACCAGTGGCGCGACCGGCCGGCCGGTGGGCGTGACCATCAACGGCCAGGTCTTCGCCGCCACGGTGACGGGCGACACCTGGACGCTGGCCATGACGCCGACGGTCAAGGCGGCGCTGGCGCAGGGCGTCAACGAGATCCTGGCCAGCGTCAGCGACCGCGCGGGCAACCCGGCGAGCAGCGTGGCCAGCGTGACGGTGGACACCAGCGTGCCGACCATCGCCATCGATGGCCCGGTCGCCGGCGACAACGTGATCAACGCGGCGGAACTGGTCGCGCTGACCAGCCTCGGCGGCAGCACCACGGGCGCCAGCGGGCGGCCGGTGATCGTGACCATCAACGGCCAGAACTTCACCGCCTCGGTGAACGGCGACACCTGGAGCCTGGCGGTCAGCGACGAAGTGCGCAGCGCCTTCGTGCAGGGTGGCAACACCATCCTCGCCTCGGTGACCGACAGCGCCGGCAACGGCGCATCCGGCAGCCTGCCGGTGCTGCTGGACACCGGCCTGCCGACCATCGCCATCCTCGGCCCGATCGCCGGCGACAACGTGGTCAACGCCAACGAGCTGGCGACCCTGAGCGTCCTCGGCGGCACCACCACGGGCGCCAGCGGCCAGCCGGTGACCGTGACCATCGGTGGCAACAGCTACGCGGCCAGCGTCAACGGCGATAGCTGGAGCCTGATCCTGACGCCGGAGATCAAGGCGGCCCTGCAACAGGGCGAGAACCTGGTCTCCGCCCTGGTCAGCGACCCGGCGGGCAACAGCGCCAGCACTTCGCTCGCCATGACGCTGGACAGCGTCGCGCCGACCATCGCCATCAACGACTTCAGTGGCAGCGATGGCCTGCTGGGCGCTGCCGAATTGGCGGCGTTGGAGAGCATCAGCGGGGTGACCACCGGTGCGTCCGGCCAGCCGGTGACGGTGACCATCGGTGGGATCACGGCCAGCGCCGTGGTCAGCGGCAACACCTGGACCCTGGCTTTGACCAGCGAGTTGAAGGCGGCGCTGGGCGTGGAGGGGGGGCGCAGCGTCCAGGCCAGCGTCAGTGACGCGGCCGGCAACCCGGCCAGCGCCTCGCGCGAGGTGACGGTGGACCTGAGCGCACCGACCATCGGCATCAACGACGTGGCCGGCGACAACGTGGTCAACGCCGCCGAGCTGTCGGCCCTGGGCAGCCTGAGCGGCACCACCACGGGTGCGGCGGGCCGGCCGGTGACGGTGAGCATCGACGGAATCGACTACGCGGCGACGGTCGAGGGCAACACCTGGACCCTGGCGCTGGACGCGGCGATGAAGGCGGCGCTGACCGACGGCAGTCACAGCATCGTGGCACGGGTCAGCGACCTGGCCGGCAACGGCGTGTCGGCGAGCAAGGACATCAGCGTCGACGCCAGCGCCCCGACCATCGCCATCAACGATTTCAGCGGCGGCGATAGCGTGCTCAACGCCAACGAGCTGGCCAACCTGACCAGCATCGGCGGTACCACCAGCGGTGCGGCGGGCTTGCCGGTGACGGTGACCATCGCGGGGCAGGACTATGCCGCGACGGTGGCGGGCAATACCTGGAGCCTGGCGCTGACGCCGCAGATCAAGGCCAGCCTTGGCAATGGCATGCAGGAAGTCATCGCCTCCGTGTCCGACTCGGCGGGCAACCGGGCCACGGATAGCCGTGGCTTCGTGGTGGATCAGGAGGTGCCCGTCATCGCCATCGACGACTTCAGCAACGGCGATGGCTACCTCAGTGGCACCGAACTGGCGGAACTGAACCGGATTACCGGCACTACCAGCGGCAGCGATGGTCGGCCGGTCAGCGTGACGATCAATGGCCAGACCTTCAGCGCCACCGTCGAGGGGGGCAACTGGAGCCTGGACGTGACCGCCGAGGTGAAGGTGGCCCTGGTCGAGGGCCCGAACAGCGTCACCGCCACGGTCAGCGATTCGGCCGGAAATGCGGCCAGTGCCAATCGCAGCGTCGTACTGGACAGCGTCGCGCCAACCATCTCCATCGACACCATCGCCGGCGACAATGTGGTCAACATCGTCGAGATGGCTTCCTGGAGTCTGATCAGTGGCACCACGACGGGGGCGCCGGACCGGCCAGTCGTCGTTTCCATCGACGGCGTGGACCATAACGCCGTCGTGGCCGGCAACACCTGGACACTGGACGTGTCGGCGCTCAAGGAAACCCTGGCCCAGGGCAGCCACGGCATCATCGCCACGGTCAGCGACGTTGCCGGCAACACCATGAGCGCCAGCAGCAGCCTGCAGATCGATACCCAGCAACCGATTATCACCATCAGCGACTTCACCGGCGGCGACGGCGTGATCAACGCCGGCGAACTGGCCCTGTGGAACGAAGTCCGGGGCACCACCAGCGGCGCCGACGGGCGTCCGGTCACCGTCACCCTCGGCGTGTCGAGCTTCGATGCGGTGGTCAGCGGCAACACCTGGGTGCTGGCGCTGACGCCGGAGATCAAGGCGCTGCTCTCCGCCAATGGCGGCTATACCCTGACCGCCACCGTGCACGACGCGGCGGGCAACCCGGCCAGCGCCAGCACCAGCGTGCTGGTGAACACCGCCTTGCCGGCGATCGCCATCAATCCCGTCGGCGGGGACGATGTGGTCAACGCCGTGGAAATGGGCAACCTGACCGAGATCAGCGGGACCACCAGCGGCGCGACCGGCAAGCCGGTGAAGGTCACCATCAACGGCGTGGTCTACGACGCCCAGGTCAGCGGCGATAGCTGGACCCTGGAAGTGAACAGCGACATCCGCAATTACCTGCTTACCCAGGGCGCCAAGCCCATCGTGGCCACGGTGGACGACGGCATCGGCAATACCGCGACCGCCAACCGCTCCCTGACGATCGACACCCTGGCACCGAGCATCGCCATCACCTCGCCGCTGGCGGCCGATGCCAACGGCGACGCGATCATCAATGCCACCGAGTTCCTCAACCTGAACAGCATCAGCGGCACCACCAGCGGCGCCGATGGGCGTCCGGTGACCGTCATCATCGACGGCGTGGCCTATACCGGCGCGGTGGTCACGGGCAATAGCTGGACGCTGGACATCAGCACCATCAAGGGCCAGGTGTTCAGCGACGGCAGCCACACGGTGGTGGCGATGGTCTCCGATGCGGCGGGCAACCAGGCGACCAGCAACGAGCTCAGCCTGTACGTCGACAGCACCGCGCCGGGTATCGCCATCAACGATTTCACCGGCGGCGACGGGCTGCTCAACAGCCTGGAGAAGGCCGCCCTGGTAGAACTCGGCGGGACCACCACCGAGGCCTCCGGCCTGCCGGTGAAGGTCACCATCGGCGGCCATGAGTTCAGCGCCAGCGTCAACGGCAACACCTGGACGCTGGCCCTCGGCACCCTGGACAGCACCGGCACCATCAGCGTCGCCAACGTCCTGGCCAACGGCGGCAGCTACAACGTCGTCGCCAGCGTCAGCGACGCGGCCGGCAACAGCGCGACCGCCACCCAGGCGGTGACGGTGGACACCTCGGCACCGACGGTCAGCATCACCCTGCCGATCGGCGGCGACAGCAATGGCGACGGCGTGGTGAACGGCAGCGAGTACGCCGGCGTGCTGACCCTCGGCGGTACCACCAGCGGCGCGACCGGTCGGCCGGTGACCGTGACCATCGGCAGCAGCAGCTACGCGGCCAACGTCACCGGCGATAGCTGGAGCCTGACGCTGAACGACACGATGAAGGCGGCACTCGCCCAGGGCGCCAACCAGGTGACCGCCAGTGTGACCGACCTGGCCGGCAACGGCGCCAGCAGCAGCGGCAGCTTCAGCCTGGACAACAGTGCCCCGTCGATCACCATAGACACGCCGCATGGCGGCGACGCCAACGGCGATGGCGTGGTCAACGCCGGCGAGTTCGCCAGCCTGACGCTGCGCGGCCATAGCACCGCCGAGGCGGGGCAGGCCGTGACGATCAGCGTCAACGGCGGCTCCACAACCTTCTCGACGCAGGTCCAGGGCGATGGAAGCTGGAGCCTGGCCGCTCCCGATGAGCTGAAGGCGCTGCTCGCCCAGGGCGTCAACGACCTGGTCGCCAGCGTCAGCGACCGCGCCGGCAATCCGGCCAGCACCAGTGCCGTGCTGAGCCTGGATACCCAGGCGCCGGCCCTGAGCATCGACGACATCGCCGGTGACAACGTGCTCAACGCCGCCGAACTGGCGACCCTGGCCAGCATCAGCGGTACCGCCAGTGGCGCGAACGGCCGCACGGTGACCGTGCAGATCAACGGCCAGAGCTTCACCACCATGGTCAGCAGTGGCGTCTGGAGCCTGGCGGTCGATACGGCGGTACGCAACGCGCTGGGCCTGAACCAGGGGCCGATCGTCCTGTCCGCCAGCGTCAGCGACGCCGCTGGCAATCCGGCCGTACCGGCGACCAAGCCGGTGCAGGTGGACACGCTCCATCCGACCCTGTCGTTCGACGCCATCGCTGGCGACAACGTGATCAACAACGGTGAGATGAGCTCGCTCGCCCTGATCACCGGCACGTCCTCCGGCGCCGTCGGCCGCGTGGTCACCGTCAGTGTCGACGGTGCCGGCAGCTACACCGCCGTGGTCGCGGGCGACGGGACCTGGAGCATCGATCTCGGCGATCCGGCCAACGCCGGTCTGAAGGCCGCGCTGCAAGCCAGCCAGGGCAGCCACCTGCTGTCCGCCAGCGTCAGCGATGCGGCCGGCAACGGCACCACGGCCAGCACCAGCGTGGTGGTCGACACGGTCTCGCCGGTCATCAGCCTGGATACGCCGGTCGACAATGCGGCCAACGGCGGCAATGGCGACAACATCCTCAACATCGCCGAACTGGAGAGCTTCAGCGGTCTGCGCGGGACGGTGGCCAACGCGGGCGGCAGCCCGGTGGTACAGGTCAGCATCGCCGGCCATGTGTTCGTCGCCAGCGTCAGCGCCGGGGGCTGGACCCTGGCCGCCAGTGCCCTGGCCAGCGATGGCGTGACCACCCTGAAGAGCCTGCTCGGCAACGGCACGCACAGCATCCTGGCCAGCACCCGCGACGAGGCCGGCAACCAGGCGAGCGTCACCGGCAGCGTGACCGTGGACCTGTTGCGGCCGAGCATCGCCATCGACGACTTCACCCAGGGCGACGGCATCCTCAACCGGGCCGAGATGTACGACGTCAACGGCAACCCGAGCCTAGTCATCAGGGGCAGCAGCCTGGGGGCAGAGGCGCAGGAGGTGACGGTCAGCATCGGCACCTATGAGTTCATCGCCCAGGTCGACAGCGCGACCAACACCTGGACGCTGGCGGCCGCGGACAATCCGCTGCTGCTGGTGGCCCTCGGCGAGGGTGGGCCCCATGTGCTCCAGGCCAGCGTGCGCGATGCCGCCGGCAACCTGGCCAGCGCCACCCGGGAGGTGCTGGTCGACGGCACGCCGCCGGTCATCACCATCGACACTGTGGCCGGCGATGATCGCATCAATGGTCTTGAATACGCCGGCGTGCTGACCATCGGCGGGACCGCCGCCGGGGCTGAGAATGGCCAGGTCGTGACGGTCACCATCGGTGGCAGCACCTTCACCACGGCGGTCAGCAATGGCGTGTGGAGCCTGTCCTCGGCGAGCACCAGCGGCCTCAAGGCCGCCCTGAACCAGGGCGAGAACCTGATCCGTGCGGATGTCCGCGACCTGGCGGGCAACCCGGCGGCCCAGGCCGTCCGTCCCGTCCAACTGGATACCCAGGCACCGACGATCTCCATCACCTCGCCGCTGGATGGCAGCGGAGACGGCAACAACCTGATCAATGCCGCCGAGCTGGCCGACCTCGGCGAGATCCGGGGCAGCACCGACGCGGAGAACGGCCAGACCGTCACCGTGACCATCAACGGCAGCGAGTTCACCACGGTCGCCAACGGCGGCGCGTGGAGCCTGGCCGCCACGGCAGCGGTCAAGGCCGCCTTCGTGCAGGGTGACAATACGCTCTCGGCGACGGTCCGCGACGTGGCGGGCAACAGCCCGCTGGCCCCGGCCAGCCTGCTGGTCGGCGTGGATACTGTCGCGCCGACCCTGGCCATCGATGCCGGCATCGCCGGCAACGACCTGATCAACGATGCCGAGAAGGGGGCGGTGGTCATCAGCGGCACCAGCAACGCGGAAGCGGGGCAGGTGGTCACGGTGGTCATCGGCAGTGGCGCGCAGAGCGTGACCGCCACCGCCATCGTTGGCGCCAGCGGCACCTGGAGCACCTCGCCGCAGGACCTCTCGGGCCTGCCCGACGGCACGCTGAGCGTCACCGCCAACGTCCGCGACGTCGCCGGCAACCCGGCGGCGCAGGCCGTGGCCAACCCGGTCAAGGACACCCTGGCACCGACGGTCGCCCTCGACAACCTGGCGGGTGCCGACAACGTCTTCAACCTGGACGAGTTCACCGCGCTGAGCGCCCTGACCGGCACCACCGTGGGCGTCGAGCATGGCCGGAACGTTGCCGTCACCATCGGCGGCAATACCTACACGGCGACCGTCGATGACATGGATGGCGACGGCAACGGCACCTGGTCGCTGACCCTCACCCCGGAAATCAAGAGCGTGCTCACCGGTGGCCAGGACAACACCCCGATCACCCGGGCGCAGACCAGCATCGGCCTGTCCGTCAGCGACCTGGCTGGCAACGTCGGCAACGCCACCGCCGGCGTGACGGTCGACAGCCTGGCTCCGGAACTGACCATCTCGCCCTGGGGCGATGCGGTCATCAACGAGGTCGAGTACGAGTCCGTGGCGCCGCTGACCGGCACCACCACCGGGGTGGAGCACGGCCGCACGGTGTTCGTGCGGATCAATGGGGCGGCGGCCACCTATACCGCCACGGTCAGCGATCCCGACGGCGATGGCGAGGGAAGCTGGTCGCTGCCGCTGAACGACGCGATCAAGGCGCTGCTGCTCGAAGGCGAAACCAACACCATCGACGCCTGGGTGCTCGACGCGGCCGGCAACCGCGTCGACGTGAGCGGTACCACCTTCGACCTGGACCTGACCGCTCCGACCATCGCGATCTCCACGCCAATCGCTGGCGACGGGCGCATCAACGCCACCGAGCAGGGCGGCGTGGTGCTGAGCGGGACCAGCGACGCCGAGCCCGGCCAGACCGTCGAGCTGCTGATCAGCGATGGCATCGACCAGGTACTCGCCAGCGCCCTGGTGGGCAGCGACGGCACCTGGTCGACCACCGCCCTCGACCTGGGTGGCCTGGCCGACGGGGAGCTGATGATCACCGCGAATGTCAGCGATGCCGCGGGCAACCCGGCAACGCCGGCGTCGGTCACGGCAACCAAGGACAGCGCCTTGCCGGGTGTCGCCTTCGACCTGCCGATCGGCGGCGCGGATGGCGTCATCAACATCGACGAGATGGCGACCCTGACAGGCCTGAGCGGCACCACCAGCGGCGTCGAGAATGGCCGGACGGTGACCCTCGTCATCGGCGACCTGACCTTCACCGCATCGGTGACCGCCGGTGTCTGGAACCTGCCGGCGACGGCGCTCGCGAGCGATGGCAGCACCACCCTGCGCGATGCCCTGAGCGCGGTGGCGGGCGGCGAGGGCACGCTGAGCCTCAGCGCCCAGGTGAGCGACCTGTCGGGCAACCTCTCGCCGGTCACTACGATCGAAGTGGCGGTCGACCTGCTGCGCCCGACCGTGACCATCGCCACGCCGATTTCCGGCGACGACCTGGTCAACGGCGTGGAGCAGGGCGGCCTGACCATCAGCGGCAGCTCCACCAACGCCGCCGGCCGCACCCTCACGCTCACCCTCGGCGATGGCGATTCCGCGACCCCGGACGTCACCGTCGAGGTCACGATCGACGTCAATGGCGACTGGAGCGCGGCAGGCCTGGATATCAGCGGCCTGAACGACGGCACCATCACCGTTACCGCTGCGGTCACGGACGTGGCGGGCAACGGCGCCACCAACGCCCAGCGTATCGCCACCTTCGTCCATGACACGACGGTGGCCGAGGCTCCGGCCATCACGGCAATCTCGCTGGACTCGGTGGACGCGACCAGCGGCAGCGTGGCGACGCCGGGCACCGACAGCGACTTCCTCAGCAACGACACCAGCTTGGTCTTCTCCGGCACCACCGTGGCGCTGGCAGCGGACGAACGCGTGCAGTTCCGCCTGCTCGACGGCACGGGCACGCCGGTGGCAGGACTGGACTGGAGCGATGCCTTGGTCGCGGGCACCGACTGGACGTTCGACGCCCAGTCCCACAGCCTGGCCGATGGCAGCTACACCATCGAGGTGCGAGTGGTGGACACGGCCGGCAACATCGGTTCGAGCGCATCGCAGGCGCTGCGCATCGACACCTCGGTCACCTCGGCGGCGCCGCTGATCACCGAGCTGAGCATCGACAGCGGGGCGTCGTCGGACGACTTCATCACCAACGCCCAGGTCGACCTGAACGACCCCGCCACGCCGGATAACAGCGCGGACGACACCGTCCAGCCGCTGACCTACAGCGGCACCACCGTGGCGTTGCGGGACGACGAGCGCATCCAGATCAGCTTCGACGGCGGCAGCACCTGGGTGGATGCCAGCACCCAGCCGGGCAGCGGCGGCACCGCCTGGAGCCATACCGACAGCGCCGGCGTGGCCGGAGCGGGAGTGGATGGCATCCGGGCCGAGGGAACCTACTCCCTGGTCTCGCGGATCATCGACACGGCGGGCAACGTCTCCTCGCTGTCCACGCCACGACCGTTGGTCATCGACCGCACGGCGCCGACGCAGGGCACCGACTTCGCGCTGACCACCGACACCGCGGCAGCGGTCACGGCGGGCGTCGCCACGGTCAACGAGACCAGTAACGCCGACTTCATCACGCGCGACGAAAGCCTGGTGCTGACCGGCAACCTGACGGCGGCCCTGGACGATACCGACGTGCTGGAGATCAGCTACAGCACCGACGGCGGTCTCACCTGGAGCGCCTGGAGCGATGTGACGCCGGCCAGCGGCGGCACGGGCTGGTCCTTCATCCACCCGGAAGCCTTCGATCACGACACGCTGGTGGACTACCGGCTGCATGTCAGGGATGCGGCGGGCAATATCGGCGCCGAGATGACCCAGCGCGTCACGGTCGACCTGACCGCGCCCCAGCAGTTGCTGCTGCCGCCCAAGCTGGCGGCGGGGCAGGACAGCGGGGTCATCGGCGACGGAATCACCACGGCCACCAGCCTGAGCTTCAGCAGCGCCGACAGCCTGAAGGCGGAAGCCAACGCCACGGTGGCGCTGGTCTGGGACGTCAACGGCAACGGCCAGTTCGACGAGGGCGTGGACAAGGTGCTCGGCACCGTCACGGCGGGGGCCGACGGCACCTGGTCAGGACTGGGTTCGGGCACCCTGGCGGCGGGCAGCTACCAACTGGGACTGATGCAGTGGGATGCGGCGGGCAACCGCTCGCGCCTGAGCGCCACCAGCCAGGTGGATATCGTGCCCGCCGATAACGTGCTCAGCGGAATCGACCTGATCATCGGAAGTACCACGACGACGGGCACCAACCAGACGACGCAGGGCATTACCGCCATGCTGGGGCGTAACGGCCTCTGGAGCTTCTACGGCGACAACGGCATCTACAACCAAGGCGCCACACCGGGCACCTTCACCAGTTCCGCGCTGGTACACAGTGCTTACAACACGGTGATGAACGTCACCTTTGCGGACTACAACCGCGATGGCCATGCCGATCTGCTGGGGTCGCGCGACACCTCCCTCACCGTTGCCATCTGGATGGGTGGAAGCGGTGGCTATACCCCGATCAGTCCCGTGCTGCCGACAGCGGAAGTCAGCACCTATGGGTCCATTCTCGCCTACGACAAGGATGGTGACGGCTATCTGGATTTCTACCTTGGCGATTACCAAGGCAACTCCATGACGCTCATCAACAACAATGCCGGGACGCTGTCCATCGCGCCCAACAATGGCAGGGGCGGAATCTATAGCGAGCTGGACTCGATGCGTGAAGGCTCCGGCATCGATATCGACAACGACGGGGATGTGGATCTCGTCATCCATGCCTGGGGGCGTGCCCAGGCCGGGGCGACCGAGGGCTACTTCCTGGCCGTTCTCGGCAACAATGGTTCGGGAGGTCTGACGGCTGTTCAGAGCATCATGAACGTGCCGATTGCCAGCACCGCCACGAACACGACCCAGTCGATGACCTGGGCGGATTTCAACGGCGATGGCCTGCTGGACCTGTATCTGAACCATGGCCGGAACGCCTCGGGCAGCGGCGAGACCGGTGTCAGCCGCATCCATTTCAACAACAATGGCAGGCTGGAGACGCTACCGACCTACCTGGAGGACATCAACAATCCGGGCACCTCCCTGACAGGCAGCGCGTCGATCGCCATCGACTGGGATCACGACGGCCGTATGGACGTGATCGAGTTCCCGCGTAACGGCAACAATGCCGCCAACAACTACGTCAAGCTCTATGCCAACACGAGCGGTAATGGCGTGACCTGGACCACCAGCACCCTGTGGCAGGGAACGGGGGCGTCCACCATCACTGGCGCGATGGCCCTGGACTATGACTGGGACGGTGCGGTCGACGTCGCCTTCATGAACGCGGCAGGCGCGATCACCACGATCCGCAACACCAACGCGGTCAAGGAGGGGAGCGCGTTGCACCTGCGCATCCTGGACGACAAGGGCGGCAACGTCTTCTATGGCAATACCGTGCAGTTGCGCAATTCCGCAGGTGTGCTGGTCGCCACGCAAGTGATCAACCCACAGTCCGGCGTCGGCTTCAACGACAGCAGCGCGTTGGTCCATTTCTACGGGCTGAGCGCGGGAGAGCAGTACACCGTCACGCTGCTGCGCAACGTGAACGGCAGCGCGAGCCATGTTTCCTGGACGGTGGAGGCACAGGGCAACGGCGCCTATGTGCTGAGCGCACCCTCCGCTGCTGCCGCGGCCGCGGCCACGACCATCGTCGGCACCGGCTACAGCGACACCTTCATCGCCACGGAAGGGGCGCATGCCTACGACGGCAGCGGCGGCTGGAGCATGGTTGTCACCCCTGGCGGCGCTTCGGCCTGGAGCGCCACGGGCGGGATGGACATCATCGACTACCGTGCCGCCTCCACGACCGTCACCGTCAACCTGGCCGCCGGTACCGTCAGCGGCTGGGCCAGCGACACCCTGGCCAACATCGAGGGCGCGCGGGGCGGCAGCGCGGCCGACACTTTCATCGGCAATACGGACGACAACCTGTTCGAAGGCAGGGGCGGGAACGACACCTATACGCTGGGTGGCGGCAACGACATCCTGGTGTTCCGTCAGCAGGGCGAGCCCGGGGAGCGGGGCGCCGACGGCACCGGTGGCAACGGTCGCGACACCGTGACCGATTTCGTGGTCGGCAAGATAGGCAGCGTGGCCAGCGCCGACATTCTCGACCTGAGCGACCTGCTGGCCCTGTACACCGGGCCGGCCACGGTCCACTACGACAGCACCGACGGCCGCTACAAGCTGGATGTGTCGTCCAGGGGGCTGGAGCAATTCCTGCGCGTGATCGTGGCGGGTGGCGATACGCAGATCCAGGTCGATCCGAGCGGCCAGGGCGAATGGACGACGCTGCTGACCCTGAACGGCGTGCAGACCGACCTGCCGACCCTGCTGGCCAACGACCAGCTCTGGCTCAACTCCAGGCTGGGCGTCACGATCGAGAGCCAGATCACCCAGGATTCGACGCCGATCCTGCACGGTACCTTGCCGTATGTGCTGCCGACCGGCTCGGAAATCGTCATTTCGGTCAACGGCAAGCTCTACAGCTCGGCCAGCGGCGAGGTGCAACTGGACCTGCCGAACAAGACCTGGGCCCTGCGCATCCCGGAGGCGGGCGCACTGCCGCCGGGCACCTACGAGGTTGCCGCCATGGCCAAGGTGAACGGCAACTACGTGCTGCAGGACTACAGCCAGCGGGAACTGGTGATCGAGGCCGAGGCCGCTTCCCTACGCACGGTGCAGGGCGAGAGTGCCAACATCATCTCCGCCGGCATGACGGTGGGCGACCTCAATGGTGACGGCCTGCTCGACTACTACGGCGGCAATGCGGTCTACACCCAGGCGGCGACCTCGGAGCGCAACTTCACCACCTTCAACGGCCTGGTGCTGTATACGCCATCGAATGCGGCCTCTGGCGTGAACCGGGCGGATTCCGCGGCATTCGTCGACTTCAATGGCGACGGTCGTCAGAACGTGATGCTGAACGAGAGCGGGTATTCCGACGGCGACAGCTACTTCCGTAACGACACCGTGGATGGACTGCTGGCGTTCACCCAGGTCAACCCCCCTGTGGTCGATACCGGGAACTGGCATGGCGGCATGGCCATCCTGGACCTGAACAACGATGGTCGTCTCGATATCGTCTATGGCGACCAGGACCGGGACACCGGGCAGTATTGGCTGAATACTCCCACTGGTTTCCAGGCCTACGATGCGAATGCCGGCTCGGACCCTGCCTCGGGGAGCGTCAACTACAACTTCGCTGCGGAAGTCGGCGCCTTCGACCTCAACGGCGATGGTCGGGTCGATCTCTTGCTGGGTAGCCCGAGTCCGTTGCACAGCCTGGTCATCCGTCTCACCAAGCCGGATGGAGCCTCCGC
This sequence comes from Zestomonas carbonaria, assembly GCF_904061905.1. Taxonomy (GTDB): domain Bacteria; phylum Pseudomonadota; class Gammaproteobacteria; order Pseudomonadales; family Pseudomonadaceae; genus Aquipseudomonas; species Aquipseudomonas carbonaria. The sequence goes on along the minus strand of NZ_CAJFCI010000072.1, from coordinate 5,342 downwards.
CCTCGCCGGGGCACCCGACCAGACGATCGCCAATGCCATGCGTCATGTCAGTGGCGGTGGGCTGAACGCCTTCACCAGCGGCGTGCAGTCCCTGGCGGTGGCCGACTACAACGGCGACGGCACGCTGGACCTGTTCCTGGGCCAGACCAACCTGGCTTCGGGCGCGGCGGCCGGCAACAGCCGCCTGTTCGTCAACGACGGCTCGGGTCAGTTCAGCGCTTCCACCGTACTGAGCGACACCTTGTTCGGCGGCGCGTCCCTGCCGGTGGACTGGAACATGGACGGCAAGATCGACGTGTTCGAGTTCAACGACAACACCGCGCCTACCGGTGGCAACGGGAACTCGGACACCCTGCGCCTCAAGAACTCGTTCCAGTACTGGGAAAACACCACTGCTTCGACGGGGGCCGCACCGACCTTCGCCGGCAGCAGCATCAGCCTCGCGAGCATCTCCACGGCCACCTCCAACATATCGGCGGTCGCGGCGGATTTCGACTGGGACGGCAGGCGCGACCTGATTATCAGCACGAACGGCGCCGATGTGTTCATGCGCAACACCAACGCGCTGGAGGAGGGCACCAGCCTGCACCTGAAGATACTCAACCAGGCGGGCCTGAACACCTTCGTTTCGCAGACGGTCCAGCTTTTCGACAGCAATGGGCAACTGGTGGCGACCCGGGTCCTCAACCCCAACTACGGCTTCGGCACCAACGACAGCACCGGCATCGTCGACTTCTACAACCTCGACCCCGGCGAGACCTACACCGTCAAGCTGCTCAAGGTCGGCGTCGGCACCATCAACGGCGGCTATGGCTCGATCACCGGTGATGCGGGCCTGGTTCCCGGAGATGAGGTCAACGCCACCTGGACCGCCCTGAAGACCGGCGCCAACAACCATGCCTATGTCCTGACGGCGGAAAGACCGCTCGACAGCAACGACGCCACCATCGTCGGTACGGGCTACAACGACACCCTGTTCGCCACGGCCGGTACCGATGTCTACAACGGCTCCGGCGGCTGGACAGTCGGTGGCGCGAACGATGGCAAGTGGAGCGCCACCGGCGGGCACGACATCGTCGACTTCAAGCTGTCCAGCGTCGGAATCACGGTGGACCTGAGCCTGAGCGGCCCGCAGGCGACCGGCTTCAACACCGCCACCTTCATCAACATCGAAGGAGTGGCCGGCACCAACCAGGCCGACACCATCACCGACTCGCGCAACAGCGACGTGATCGAAGGACGTGGCGGCAACGACATCATCAACCTCACCCGTGGCGGCAACGACACGCTGCTCTACAAGCTGCTGAGCAACACCAGCGATGGCGGCAATGGCAGCGACACCATCAGCGGCTTCACCGTGGGCAGCTACCTGGCCACGCCGAATGCCGACCGGATCGATGTCAGCGAACTGCTGTCGGGCTTCTACACCGGCAGCAGCGAGCCGGCCAAGTGGGTCAATGGCGTGGCCACGATCACCGAGCCGAGCATCAATGACTTCCTGAAGACCGTGGTCGTGGGGAACGACACGGAAATCCATCTGGACCGCGATGGCTCCGGAGGCACCTTTACGGATGTCACCCTGGCCACTCTGTCCGGCGTCCAGACCGACCTGGCAACCCTGCTGGCTCATCAACAGATTGTTATTGGCTAGAGGGAGAAAGCCGATGAAACGCTCCAGATCAACTTCGACCCATCTGCGTAATGGCTTGCGAGCCGCGGTACTGGGCATGGCCGGACTGATGTCCATCGGTGCCTGGTCCAGCGACGGCGGCGGGGGACCGGATAGCAGCCCCCCCGGGGTTGGCAAGTCGATGCCGACAACCTATTCGTTCGCCAGCCTCGATGGGCTGATCGCGTTCCTCGACGCCTCGCCCCAGGCGCGCCTGCAGGTATTCGCCTGGATACCCGCGTCGGTCGCCTCGGGGCAGGAGGACGCGGTTCGTCTGCTCGACACGGCAATGGACGGTCCTCGGCTCGCCCAGCAGGAGCCGGCCGAGACCATCGTGCTGGGCACGCGCTATGCGGATATGCGCTCCGCGCTGGAGTCGATAGCCGTGGAGGACGGCTACCCCCTGCTCTGGGGAGCGGGGGCGAACAAGGAAGCGGAGAGCCTGGACGAACTGGTGGGCTACTCGCGCAGCCTTCCTCCGTGGGTCTACATCTACTCGCCAGGAGAGGATGCCGGCGTGCCTCGATTGATCAACCAGGGACGCATTTCGCTTCTGGACCAGCCCATTGGCTCGAAAAGCAGGGGAGGAGCTTCCCAATGAAGATATCCCGCCATTCGTGCATCGGCAGCCTGTCGATTCTGCTTCTGGCCCTGTCGGGCTGCGCCGGCCAGGGAGACAAACCTTCCGGCGAGCCTCCCAGGATCTGTGTGGACGGCGATAATGATGGGGTTTGCGATACAGCGGATCGCTGTCCGCTCACGCCGGCCAACCTTGTCGTCGATACCTTCGGCTGTCCCGAACCGGGCCTGGCGGCCAAGGGTGTGGGGCGGAATCGCCTCGAAGTCCACTTCGCGAACGACAGCACGTCGGTCCGCTCCGAGGACTATCCGGAGATAGAGCGCCTGGCATCCCGGCTTAAGGCTCGGCCGGATGTCGCAGTGATCCTCAAGGGATATACCGACGATCGAGGAGCCGAGGCCTACAACAGAAAACTCTCCGAACGCCGGGCGGCGGCCGTGAGCGACGTATTGGTCAAGCGATACGGGATCGAAAAGGAGAGAGTGACCGCCATCGGCTACGGAGAATCCCATCCCGTTGCCGATAACGCCACCTCGGAGGGACGGGATCTGAATAGACGCGTCGAACTCGAATTCAGGACTCTTGACGCAAGAGAGTGAAAAAGAAGGGGCCATTGGCCCCTTTTCAATGTCCGCGGTGGAGCTTCTGCGGGTTGGAGTATTGGCTTTTGCTAAGTCTGTCCAGGCGATAGCCGTATCCGTAAATGGTCGTTAGTTTCCATCCGTGATCCGGGGTAAGTTTCAACTTGTTCCGAAGTCGGCATATATGGGTGTCCAGCGTTCTCGAAATATGATCTTCACTTCTCCGCCAGAGTTTCTCGTATATATGGCTTCTGGAAAGCGACTGCCCCCTGTTGCAGAATAGCAGATAGGCCAGGTCATATTCGCGTTGGGTCAGAGTGACAGGTGATCCTTCGAGATAGACCACCTTCACTATCGGGTCGAAATGAATCCCCTCGAAGACATTGATGCTTCCCGGATCGTCTTCGCTTGCCTTATCGGCCGTGGCGGCCTTTACCAGCAACTTGAGGAATTCGAAAGGGATGGTTCTCTGGGTAATGGCGTCCGTTGCCAGGAACTTTATCGCCTCGTTCTCCGAGCCACGATTGAACGCCGCCACGATGAAGGGTTGCGGCGTGATGTTCTTCATTATCCACGATGTAATGAGCTCCCCCTCCTTTTCGTGGGTGTTCCAGTCCAGGATGATCAGGTCGAACTCCTTGTGCCTGATCGCCATGAGTAGCTCCGAGCCATTGCCGAAGGTGTGAAAATTGCACCTTTTCCCGTCATCGAGCCCGAAGGTCTCCAAGAGCGGATGGCCAGATTGGCGGATGTTCCTGCCCAGTAGTGCGATATTCATTTTATTGCTGGATGATTTCCGGATTGACTATCAACAGGCCAGGGTCGAGATTCTTTTCTTCAGAAGTATCAGGTCCAAAGGCCTTTTCATGATGCAGAAGGAACTGATTTCCTTGATCGGAATAATGGTATGGGTCAGCCATGATTCATCCGTGTGACCGATTATCATGATGTTCTCGGCGAGCCGCATGTTTCCCGACTGGTCGATCAGCTTGAGCAACTCGAACTTGCCCAGGTTGCTGCTGCAGATCAGGAGGTCGTATTTCCTGTTCGTGGTGGTCATCATCGCAATGGCCTCTTCCCTGTCGATGGCCGGATAGACGTCATAGAAACCAAGCCGGTTGATGGTTATGTGAGCTTCTATCAACTGGAAGGGGCGAGGTTCGACCAACATTATTCTTATGCTGCTCATGACGATTCACCACTTATCAAGCTTTGCCTTTCATTCGGACAACAAGGGGCCGTGCCCCGTGACCATGGGGCCGAAAACACCGATTGCTTTTTGGTAATAAGGAACTGCATTTACTTTCGAATTTTTCATATCTGAAGATATGCGTCTTCAATTTACATTTGACGCATCGTGTCGTCAATTTTGACGGGCGCCATTCGAGCGGTTGTCGTGAAATGCCTGGTGGTTGTCATGAAATGAAAGGAACCTGGGGGATGGGTTCGAGAAGAATCACCATCACCATGGTTGAGCGTCAGTAGGGAGCGCTGGATGAGAGCACTACAGTTGTTGATGGTGGGAGTTGTGACGGCTGGCCTGTTGGGGTGTTCGACCGGTCAGGTGAAGCCGGAAGAGTACTCGGGGTTCCTCGGCGACTATTCCAGGCTGAAGGCGGAGCAATCGCCTTCCGGAGCGCCGGTCCTGCGTTGGGTCGACCCGGCCCTGGACATAAACAGGTATCGCCAGTTCTACATCGAACCCAGCCAGTTCCACCCACGCCCGGAGCCAAGCGAGAAGGTATCCGGGGAAACCCTGGTGGACATCACCCGCTACTACGATGCGGCGCTTCGGCGTGAACTGGGCAAGGAACTGCCCGTGGCCGACCGCCCGGGACCGGATACGATCATCATCCGCCCGGCCATCACGGCGGTCTCCAGCCACATTCAAGGCTTGCGCCCGTACGAAGTCATCCCCATCGCGCTGGTTGCCGCCGCCGTCAGCACCGCCTCGGGCATCCGCGACGAAGACACGGAGATCGCCACGGAAGCCGCCTTCATCGACTCCGACAGACAAATCGAACTCGCCCAGGTCGTGCGCAAGGGCAGCGGCGAAACCCTGGAGAACCGCGCACAGCAGTTGACGATCGACGACGTGAAGGCCGTGCTGGATGGCTGGGCCGTCGACCTGCGCCAGTCCTACCGGAGCCTGAAGACCTCCAGGAAGATCGGGCTGCAACAACAGTAAGGAAAAACGGTTGCCGCCGCGCTGCCCGGCGGCTGCCGGCACAGCGAAAAAGCCACGGGCCTCGGAGCGACGGGTTTCTGGAACCAGCGCTCCGGGGCCTCATCGTGTCAGGGTAAGGAAGCTGGACACTCGCGAAGGCTATGGCCTTATCCCACGTATGGCCATCTCCGCCGTGACCAGGGGCACGGCTTCCCCTTCCAGCGCTTCCGGCGGTGCTTCGGCGGTGCTTCGGCGGGGCGCACGTTGAACAGCCGGCAAGTGGCCCACCAGCACAGGGCGGCGAAAAGGTTGTAGGGGAAGAGCACGGCCCAGAAGGGCAGCATC
>NZ_CAJFCI010000071.1:3172-228266 GCF_904061905.1 Zestomonas carbonaria | reverse complement strand
TGGAGGCTGGAGGCTGGAGGCTGGAGGCTGGAGGCTGGAGGCTGGAGGCTGGACAGCGTTCTGGTCAGGCCTCTTCGCTGTCAAACCTTTTTTCGCGGCTATGGGCCGCTCCTACAAACACGGCCTCGATGCCGACCTGTAGGAGCGCGCCATGCGCGCGATCCCCGGCAACGCAAAAGCATCGCCAGCAAGCCGGCTCCTACAAAAGCGGACGGGTAGCCGGATGCAATCCGGCTACGTGGCTGCTCACCACCAATCCTGGGCTGCTTTTTCGTCCAGCCCTCCAGCCTTCAGCGCTCTTAACCGGCCCTTGCCTTAACTGGCGAACAGATACGCCTCCACATCCATCCCCGCGTCGCGCATCTGGGCGAGCTTGTAGCGCAGGGTGCGTGGGCTGATGCCGAGGCGTTCGGCGGCTTCCTTGCGGCGGCCGCGTTCGGAGCGCAGGGTGTCGATGATCTTCTGGTACTCGACGCGGCGCATGTCGTCGCCCAGACCGCTGCCGGCGTCGGCCGGAAGCGCCACTTCCGGCGTCGCGACCGGCATGGCCGGCGCGCTGACCGGCGCCAGGCCGATGGGTGCGGTCAGGCACAGGTCGTGGGGCTGGATCAGCCCGGACTGCTGGAGGATCAGCGCGCGCTGGATGGCGTTGTCCAGTTCGCGCACGTTGCCCGGCCAGGCATGGGCCAGCAGGCACTGCTGCGCCTCGCTGGAAAAACGCACGCCGGCCTGGTTCATTTTTTTGGCGTGCTTGGCCAGCAGCCGTTCGGCCAGCGGCAGGATGTCGGCGGGCCGCTCGCGCAGCGGGCGCCAGGCCAGCGGGAATACCGACAGCCGATAGTAGAGGTCTTCGCGGAAACGCCCCGCCGCCACTTCCGACGCCAGGTCGCGGTTGCTGGTGGCCAGCACGCGGATGTCCAGGCTGACCGGCTTGCGCGCGCCGACCCGCTCCACCTCGCGCTCCTGCAGCACGCGCAGCAGCTTGGCCTGCAAGCCCAGCGGCATCTCGGAAATCTCGTCGAGGAGGATGGTGCCGCCATCGGCCAGTTCGAACTTGCCCGGCTGGGCAGTGATGGCGCCGGTGAACGCGCCTTTCTCGTGGCCGAACAGGGTGGCCTCGAGCATGTTGTCGGGGATCGCCGCGCAGTTGATGGCAATGAACGGTTTTCCGGCGCGCGGCGACTGCTGGTGGATATAGCGGGCCAGCACCTCCTTGCCGGTACCGGACTCGCCGGTGATCAGCACGGTGGAATCGCTCTGCGCGACGCGCGCGGCCAGTTCGAGCAGTTGCCGGCTGGCCGGCTCGTTGGCCACCGGGCCATCGCTGTCGCCCTGCCCCAGGCGCCCCAGGGCATGGCGCGCCACCAGTTCCAGCAACGCCTTGGGCTCGAACGGCTTGACCAGGTAATCCGCCGCGCCCTGGCGAATCGCATCGACGGCGCGCTCCACCGCGCCGAACGCGGTCATCAGCAACACCGGCAACTGCGGGTACCGGGCACGGATGCGGCTGAGCAACTGATGGCCGTCCATGCCGGGCATGTTGACGTCGCTGATCACTAGGCTGAACACCTCGCGCTCCAGTGCCTCGAGCGCCGCCTCGGCGCAATCCACCGCCAGGTACGGGTGGCCGCCCAGCGACAGGGTGTCGGCCAGGGCCTCGCGCAGCGCGCGATCGTCTTCGACCAGCAGGACTTTGGCTGTCATCGGTATTACTCCTGAATCGATTGCGCCGCGGGAATCAGCGGCAACAGCAAACTGGCGCAGGTGCCACGGCCAGGACGCGAGCGCAGCAGCAACTCGCCCCGATGCGCGCGCGCAACGGCCTTGACCACCGCTAGGCCGAGGCCGGTACCGGTGGTCTTGGTGGTGAAGAAGGGTTCGCCCAGGCGCGCCAGGGTGGCGGCGTCGATGCCCGGGCCATCGTCGCTGACGCACAGGCGCAGGCTGTCGTCGCGGCGGTACAGGTGGACCTTCAGGCGCGCGTCGCGGCCCGTCGCCTGGATGGCGTTGTCGATCAGGTTGAGCACGGTGCCGACCAGGGTGTCGCGGTTGCACAGCACCTCGCCGGCCTGGGCGTCGCACTGCCAGCGCACCCGCATGCCGGCCAGGTGCGGCTCGGCCGCCGCGCGGACGGCATCGAACAGCGCCCTGGGCGCCAGGCGGTCGGGCATCGGCAGGTCGCCACGGGCGAACACCAGCATGTCGCGGACCTGGTGCTCCAGTTCGTGCAGGCGCTCCTTGAGACGCCCGGCAAAGCGCTGCTGCTGTTCCACTTCCAGCACCTGCTCGCTGAGGTGGCTGGCGTAGAGCATGGCGGCGGACAGCGGCGTGCGGATCTGGTGGGCCAGCGAGGCGACCATGCGACCGAGCGCCGACAGTCGCTCGTTGCGGGCCAGTTGGTCCTGCAGGCGACGGGTTTCCGTCAGGTCATTGAGCAACACCAGTTGCCCCGGTTCGCCGGACAGCGAACGGGTGGCGATGGACAGCCGGCGGCCATCCTTCAGGGAAATCTCATGGCCGTCATCCTCGCGGGGCGCGAAGCAGCGCGCGATCACCTCGCGCCAGAGCATGCCCACCAGCGGCTTGCCGAGCAGGTTGATCGCCACCGGGTTGGCCTCGCGCACCACGCCCTGGCCGTCGATGACGATCACCCCGCCGGGCAGCAGGTCGAGCAGGCTCTGCAGCCGATGGGCCAGGCGCTCCTTCTCCGCCAGCTCCTGCATGCGCTGGGCGCTGACCAGGGCCAACTGGCCCTTCAGGTCGGCAACTCGCGCTTCGAGCAGGTTGTAGGACTCGTTGAGCTGGGTGGACATCTGGTTGAACAGGGCGAACGCCTGTTCGATGCCGGCCCGGCTGGTCTGCTCCGCCGAAGACGGGCTCTCGGAATCGCTACGGATAGGATCGGCGGAATGGCTGGCAGCGTGGCTCATGCTCTTCTCTCTGTCTCGAACCGTCAGTAAACGGTTGGTCGACAGAGACATAGCAATCGCCGTGCCTGAAATTTTTTATCTTTTGATTCAGATAGTTAGGAATGAAGCGTCAAATCACCGACGATTCTACGGGGTTGATTGGATTCCCGCGTTCGCGGGAATGACGTAACCCACACCAAGCCCTCACACGTCGTCCCCGCGAACGCGGGGACCCAGTAAAAAAGCAGGCGAACGACTCAGTCATCCACTCCCACTTCTTCGTCGCGCCGGCTCATGCCGTACTTGCGCATCTTCTCAACCAGCGTGGTGCGGCGGATGCGCAGGCGTTCGGCGGCGCGCGCCACCACGCCGTTGGCGTCGTCCAGCGCCTGCTGGATCAACCCCTGTTCGAGGTTGCCCAGGTAGTCCTTGAGGTCGAGCCCTTCCGGCGGAAGCATGGCCGAGCCATTGAGCCCCGGCATGTTGCCGGCGATGATTGCCGCGCGCTCCTCCATCTCCTCGCGGATGCTGGCCAGTTGTTCGTCCTCGTCGTCGACGTGGCGAAACTTCTTCGGCAGCTCGGAGACGCCGATCACCCCGTAGGGATGCATGATCGCCATGCGCTCCACCAGGTTGGCCAGTTCACGCACGTTGCCCGGCCAGTCGTGGCGGCACAGCGACATGATGGCGGCGGAGTTGAAGCGGATCGAACCGCGCTTCTCCACTTCCAGGCGGGAAATCAGCTCGTTGAGCAGTAGCGGGATGTCCTCCACCCGCTCGCGCAGCGGCGCCATCTCGATGGGGAACACGTTGAGGCGGTAGTAGAGGTCTTCGCGGAAGGTCGCCGTCTCGATCATCTGTTCGAGGTTCTTGTGGGTGGCGGCGATGATGCGCACGTCGACACTCTGCGTCTTGTTGCTGCCGACCCGCTCGAAGGTGCGCTCCTGCAGCACGCGCAGCAGCTTGACCTGCATCGGCAGCGGCATGTCGCCGATCTCGTCGAGGAACAGGGTGCCGCCGTTGGCCAGTTCGAAGCGGCCGGCGCGGTTGGTGATAGCCCCGGTGAAAGCGCCCTTCTCGTGGCCGAACAGTTCGCTTTCCAGCAACTCGGCGGGAATCGCCCCGCAGTTCACCGGCACGAACGGCGCGTCGCGGCGCTTGGAATGGTAGTGCAGGTTGCGCGCCACCACTTCCTTGCCGGTTCCCGACTCGCCGAGGATCAGCACGCTGGCGTCGGTGTCGGCGACCTGCTGCATCATCTGCCGCACCTGCCCGATGGCGCGGCTGGTGCCGACCAGACTGCGGAACAGATTGGGCTCGCGGGAACGGCCGCGATCACGGGCCTGGTCGTACATCTCGCGATAGACCTGGGCACGGTGCAGCGAATCGAGCAGCTTGTTGTAGCTCGGCGGCATTTCCAGGCTGGCCAGCACCCGGCGGCGCATGTCCTCGGGCCAGTCGGCCGGCGTCGGATCGCCGATCAGCAGCACCGGCAACTGTTCGTCCCAGCTCGCCAGTTGCTTGAGCAACTCCAGCGCCCCACCCTTTGCGGTGACTTCCCCCAACAGCACGCTGATCACTTCACGCGAATTGTCGAGGCCCTCGACAGCCTCCCGCCATTCGCGGCAATCGCATGCGATGTGTTCTTCCCCCAGGAAATTCAGAACGACCGCCAGGTCCCGGCGGCGCTCACTATTATCGTCAATCAGCAGGATCTTGGTTTCACGCCACATCTTTCTCTGATCTTTTAGCGAGGAGTGAGAGGAGAAAGCACGCCGGGCAGAATTCCGGAAAGCGCCATCATTTAGCCACTAGTAAAGTCAAAAAACCCGCTAGAGTCAAATTTATGGCGTGATTTTTCCGAACATGCCGACGAACAGCAAGAGCTTGTTCAGGCTGGAAGAAGCAAAGAATACAGGGAGATTAGCGTGAAGCGGGAGCAGCAATCCAGCACGGGGCGCGGCATGCGCGCCCTTTGGATCAGCCGAAGAGTTGGTAGACCTTGGCGCCTTGCTTGGACTGGTTCAGTTGCATGAGCTCGCCGGCCAGACGACGCTGCTCGGCCTGGCAGACCTCCACCAGTTCGCGGTAGAGCTCGAGCAGCTCTTGCATGCGTACTTTCAGCAATTCCTCATCGGGCAGTGGATCGGCCATGGCCTCGTCCACCGCACGGCGGCACTGCTGGTCCAGCTCGCCAATGGCAGCCCAGTCCTGGTTTTCAAGAGCCGCACGCAGCGCGCTGCCGGTCTCTTCAAGAAGCTGCACAGCGAAACTCATGTTCTGTCTCCTTCGAATCATTCCAGCGGCGCAATTGCGTCCCAGCCGGACTTGATCGTACGCATCAGTTGGGAAATCTCATCGAGAATCGCCAGGTCGTTCGTGGCATTCGCCTCTACGAGACGACGAGTCATGTATTCGTACAGGCGATCGAGATTGACCGCGACTTCTCCACCACGCTCCATGTCGAGCGCACCACGCAGGCCGCCAACGATGGCGATGGCCCGGCTGATCAACTCTCCCTTGCTGGCCAACTGGCCCCGCTCGAGCGCTCCGCGGGCCTGGGCCATGCGGCTGAGTTGACCGTCCATAAGCATCTGGACGAGTCGATGGGGACTGGCCTCGGCGACCATGACATTGGTGTTGACTGCCTGATACTGCCGAAGAGCTGTAGACGCGTTCATGATCGTTCTCACTGGGCTACTGGAGACATACCCTATATATCGGTTCTACCCAGCGAAGCTTTAGTGAGTTTTTACCCTTCTCTTCGATGTCTCGTGACAGCGTGATCAGGACTTGTTGTTCCGCGCAGTCAGGGCTTCCAGGCTGGCCAGCAGCGAGTTGCCGGTGCCGGTGAGCTGGCCCACCAGGTTGTCCATGGCGTTGTACTGGGCGTAGAGCCGCGCTTCGAGGGCCGTCATGCTGCGCTCGTGCGCCTCGCGCTGCTTGCTTATGTTGCTGAGAGTTCCCTGGAGCGATTCGGTCCGCTCTTTCAGCACGCCGCCCGCCTGGGTGTAGATTTTCACCTGGTCATCCAGTCGCTTGAACAGCCCCTCGTTCCCCGTGAAGAGGGCGCCGATCGACTCCGGGCTTTTCTCGATGATCTTGTCCAGCTTGCTCTGGTCGATGAGCAAGGTGCCGTCGTTCTGTGTCTTGATCCCCAGGTCCGCCAGAATCTTGATTTCACCGTTGCCGGTGTCCATCGACGTGGTGAGTTCCTTGCGCACGGTATTGAGCAACTGACGCAGGCTCGAATCACCGACCAGGGCGCCACTGTTGGTCGTCTTGCCATCGGCGCCCTGGGAAACCTTCGTCAGGCTGTCGGTTACCTTGATCAACTGGTTGTAGGCATCGACGAACTTCTGGACCGATTCCTTCAGGCCTTCCTTGTTCGGACCGACAGTCAGGGTCGTGATCTTGTCGACGCTCTCCGGGAGCAGCTCGAAAGTGAGGCCGTCGACGGCGCCTTCGACCTTGTTGGTCGCGCTGGACAGTTTCAGGCCATCGAGCTCGAATTCGGCATTCTGGGCCTTGGTGATATATCCGGCCCCGCTTCCCTGTTGCTGCTGGGAGCCGTCCACCTTGAGTTGATCAAGGGAGGCGTTCGAGCCCGAGACCGAGATGTCCTTGCCCTCACCCGTGACGGAAGAACTGAAGATGAGACGGGACCCCGCCTGCGGATTGGCGGGGTCGTTGACGATGTTGGCGGTGATGCCCTTGTCCTTCAACTGGGTGTTGATGGCGTCACGCACTTGAAGCAGCGAAGCCCCCTCGGCGATATCCACCGTGAAGCTTTCGTCGTCGCCGAGGCTCACGGTCAACGAACCGCCGCTGAATGCGGTATCCGCCGCAACGCCTTCGGTGACGACCTTGGACGAGCTCGCCAACTGGTTGACCTTCACCTGGTAGCTACCGGCGACCGCATTGTTCGAAGCAGAGACGGTGATCTGCTCAGGCTTCGAGGAAAGTGCGGCCAGGGCCGAGAAGGCAGTGTCCTTGCCCAGGTCTTTCATGGCCTTCTGGAAGGCCTCGAGAGCGCTCTGCAGTTGCCCTACGCCAGATATCTTGGCATCGGCCTGGCTCTTGAGGCGGTCAAGTTGAGCTGTCTTCGGGGCACTCTGCGCATCAACCAGCGACTTGACGATAGCGTTGATATCGAGCCCGGAACCAATACCGGTGCCAGTAATGTTTGCCATGTGCTGAACCTCGACAGTCTTTTGACAGTAACCATTTCCTGCATGGCTACGAGCAGAATTCGGGCCAAGTCCCTCAAGCGGAGGTATTGAGCATCAGGCTCCGCACTTCTTCCAGATGCTTCAGCAGACGAAGCGCCTCTTCGGAAGGGATCTGGCGAATGACATCGCCGGATGCCTGTTCCCGCACCTCGACGACGACCCGTCCACTGGAATCATCCACCCGGAAGGAAAGATCGCGCTGAATGGACTGCACGAACTCCTGAAGGAAGACGATCGCCTCCCCCAGTGCACCGACACCCTCGGATGGACTGGCACTCCGCTCTTCGATGGCCGACGAGCGTTTTTCCTCGGAGTAGGCAGCGCTGGGATTGCGACCTTGCGGCGTCTGCTCTGCGGCACGTTTCATATCAATCACGCCAGCCGATCTGACGCCCTGCACATTGATATCCATAACCGCCTCTCTTGAAAGGCAAAAACAGGGGTAGGCGTCCAGTGACCCCTCCCCTGTTCATCTTCGCCGTTTAGACCATTACTGCAGGAGGCTGAGCACCGCCGACGGCAACTGGTTGGCCTGGGCCAGGATCGCGGTGCTGGCTTGTTGCAGCACTTGGTTCTTGGTCAGGTTAGCGGTTTCGGCAGCGAAATCGGTGTCCTTGATGCGGCCACGGGATGCCGAAACGTTCTCTGCGATGTTCTGCAGGTTGGCGATGGTGTTCTGGAAGCGGTTCTGTACAGCACCCAGGTCGGCGCGCTTGCTGTCGATAGTGGCCAGAGCAGCGTCGATCGCGGAGACCGCAGCCTGGGCGCCGGAAGCGGTGGTGATGTCCACGGAGCCGGAAGCCACACCGAGGCCGGAAGCGTTGAAGGAGCCTGAGCCCATGCTCACGCTGATGGTTTCGTTGGCGTCGGCACCGACCTGGAAGTCCACATTACCGCTGAAATCAGTGCCGTTGAGCAGGTGCAACTTGCTGGAACCACTACCGAAGCTGGTGGTGTCAGCGATACGGTCCAGTTCGGTCTGCAGGGCCACGACTTCCTGGTTCAGGGACTCGCGGTCGACGCTGCTGTTACTGCCGTTGGCCGCTTGCAGAGCCAGTTCACGCATACGCTGCAGGATGTCGGTGGACTGCTGCAGGGCGCCTTCGGCCACCTGGGCGATGGAGATACCATCGTTGGCGTTGCGAACCGCGACATTCAGGCCGTTGATCTGGCTGGTCAGGCGGTTGGAGATCTGCAGGCCGGCGGCGTCATCCTTGGCGCTGTTGATACGCGAACCGGTGGAAAGACGCTGCATGGAAACACTCAGGGAATCGGAAGCGCGGTTCAGGTTGCGCTGAGTGTTGAGGGAAGCGACGTTGGTGTTGACGGTCAATGCCATGATATTCGTCCTCCGAAGGACTGAGCTTGATTGCCTGAGCTTGCGACTCCGAGCCTGCAGCTCATGCGGCTATTGAGTTCGCGTTCATTGGTTGTATCGGCGTCTGTTGCAAAACCTTTAGCTTTCCGATGCAACTTTTTTCGCGGCCCGGGTCGTGCGAAACACTGCGCAGCCCAAACCTTGATCAAGCTATCGCCCTCTTTCCGGCAAACTTTAGGTTGCATTCTGAAAAAACCGGGGGAGCCGAACGAGGCTTCCCCCGGTACATCGCAAAACGGCTGTCAGCTCGGCAGCCAGGCCTTGCGCCATTCGAGCAGCGAGTCTCCCTGCAGCATCCAGTCCCGCCTCACGACTTCCCGCAACGCATCACCGGCCTTGGCCGTGGCATCCAGGTCGGCAAGATGCATGCGGATCGCTTCCAGCCAATCTTCGGTACGGTTCTTGACCAAGGTGACCGGCATGCCGCAGCGGTAGGTCACGATGTCCGTGCAGATCACCGGGAAGCCGCACGCCCCGTACTCCAACAGGCGCAGGTTGCTCTTGCACTCGTTGAACAGGTTCATTTCCAGTGGAGCCAAGGCCAGATCCAGGTTCATGCTGGCAAGACGCTCCGGATAGCACTCGATGGGAATACCCGAATGGAACTCATGGATATAGGGCCTGAGCAATTCGGGGCACATGCCGAAGAACACCCATTCGACCTCATGCGCCAGTTCACGCACCACGTCGAAAATGAGCTCCAGGTCTCCCGTATGGCTCGAACCGCCAGCCCAGCCAACGCGAGGCTTGCGCCCCACCCGCCGCTCGCTGCTCAGATGTCCCCACCACTCAACCGGAAGGCGGTTCTGTACTACACGGATATCCGGGTGCAAACCAGCGAAGGCCTCGGCCAGCGGCTCGGTCGAGACGACAAAGCGATCCACTAGGCTCAAGGCCTTGTTGATGTAGTCCATCACATCCTTGGGTATCCGTTTGTAGTGGATGCTTTTCTGCGGCACTCCCGGAATGAAGTCATCCATGTCCATGACACGGAAAGCACCGGAGAACGTTTTTGCTTCCTCTCGCCGCAGCAGGCTCTCCGGCGTGAACTGGCGCTGATAGACGATGCTATCGGGCGCGAAACGCTCCAGCTCCACCGGCGCCAGCAACTGGCCAGTCGAAACACCTTCGATCAGCGCTTCGCGCTCCATGGCCAGGAACGGCTGATACAACCGATAGTGGCCACATCCACCACCGTCGGATGGATGGCACAAAACGCGAGGGAGTAACGGCTGCCCAATAGGTTGCCACTCACGGGTTCTGGAATAGTCAGGGGTGAAGCCGAATCCGCTGATGGACAGGTTCTGGTTGTAGGCTGGGTCTCGGGCAAGCACAGGCAACCACTTTTCATACATGCCAACCCGGGCTGCCTGCTGCTCCTGGGACTCGAGCGAAGGATCGACGCTTTCCGTCAACACCTCACCGGCCTGGCGCATCAATGCATGAGCAGCCCACAGGGTGAGGTAGCCGGCCTGGCCGATCTTCAGGCAAAGATCGACATCGGCATAGTCGTTGCGAATGCCCTCCCCTCCCATGCCGCCCACTTCCTCGTACAAGTGCTTGCGCACCAACATGCAGGCACGGCTCACCGCGCTGTAGCTCTGGTCGACCTGCAGACGGCTCATGTAGCCCGGAGCATCGCCCGCCTCACCAATGAACACGCCGCCGGCCGGACCACGCAGTCCCAGAACGATACCGGCATGCTTGACCGGCCCGAAGCGGTAGAGCACTTTCGCCCCTACGACTCCGATCTCTGGGCGCAGACCGTGGTTGAGCATTTCGTCCAGCCATTCGGGCTGGGTTACCCAAGTGTTGCTGGCAAGCAGTAGCAGGTACTCGCCGCTTGCAACACTGGCGCCCAGATTGCACATCGCCGACAGATCTAAACGCCCGGGGTGGCGTTCGACCCGGACTCGCCCCGCCCCCACGGCAGCAACGTTACCCAACCAGTCCCGTACCGGTGATGAGTCATCAAGGCTTCCCACCAGCACGACTTCATAGTTCTGGTAGCGAGTCACCTCCAGGAGACTGTCGACACAGCGCTCCAGCCGGGCCAGCTCGTCATCGACCGGAATGATGATACTGACGAGAGGCTGGGCCTTGTGCGCATACCGGATGCGATAACGCCCTGGGAGAACGGGAGCCACGATAGAGTCGTCGTAACCACGTGCCGCGAGGTGCCTGCCGATTGCTCGGAGTTCATCCGCCTTGTCTGCCGGAGACTTCCTGGCAGCGATGAGCAGGGGCTCATCGACGTGCGCCAGTCCCGCGAAACCGCCCTGCTCCACCATCCGGAGGATGAAGTCGAGCTCGAAAGCCTCGGAGAATCCGGGATCAAAACCGTCGAGCGCAAGCAGGGTTTCCTTGCGGAAGAACCAGTGGGAGGCCATCGCTCCGGGATAGGAGAGCAGGAGATCAAGATTGAATCCAGGCCGCAACAGCGATGTACGTATCCCCTCTCCATCGATCTCCAGCTCATCTCCATAGACAGCTCGACAACCCGGTGCGGACAACAGCTCGATGGCCAGGGTCTGCAACCCGGCCGCCGTGAACTCGGTTCCGGCCTCAACCAGCATCAGCCAGTCGAACTCGACCTCCGCGGCGATCAGGTTGAGGGTTTCCACCAGGTTACGCTCATCGACCTGTATGAAACGCAACTCCTCGGACGAGTTCTCCTTGGGGATATCGATCGCCGTTAGAACAGTGATCTTAACGTTCCGATAGAAGCAACGATCATTGTCCAGGCTCTTGATCGTAGCGATCACCTTCTGTAGATCGCCAGCCAGATCCTTGATCACCACTTGGAAGAGCGGCGCTTCAGGGTTGTCCTCGAGCGCCGAGTTGACCAATTGCACATGAGTCTCGGCCGGGACCCGAGCATCAAGCCACCGATCAAGCCAGAAGCGCTGACTGACGGCCTCCTTGGTCGCTTGTGCCTGGGTCTTCCTGGTGAAGACGACTAACTGATCCCAGAAACGCTCCTCCAGCTCGGCATGCCAATCGCGAATAATCGGCAACCCACTTACTGCCTTCTGCAACGACGACGTGGAATCGTCCAGGGCAATACCGCTGTGGCGGTAGAACTTCAGGGTCTCCTCAGTGAATGCCAGGTGCTCGTACCCCTTGGCCTTTAACGCGACGACCGGACAGCCGCAGAGCATGGCTTTGGTGCAGGTCGAGGATGTCTCGAACGAATAAAGAACCTCGGCAGACTTGAACTTCTCCGCCAACTGGGCCAGGGGAAGCGGATCTGCCATCGACAATATCTCGACATCGGGCGGCAGGATGGAAAAGTCCACGGCATCCTGGGACACCCGGTTCAAATACAGCAACCGCGATGTCTTTCCCCGCTGCGGATCGGGTGAAAACATCTCCATGTCAGTACCGGGCAAGGTCAGAAGATCGACTGCAAGCTCCCCGTCCACGAACTCTTCACGGAAATAGAAGAACAGGTCATGGATACCGGCGCCCATCCGATTGCCGCCGATCAGCCCCTCCTTGTTGAGGATGTAACGCACTACGACCGGCGTCATCAGCGGATTGCCGGACGCAACCTCCGGATAGACTCCGACGGGCACCTTCCCGGCCTGCTTGTGACGCTTCTTGATCGCATCGGTCAGTAACGGTGTCTTGAGGTCCGGATTGACCCGGTTGGCTCCGACTATGTAAGCCTCGAAACCCTCCAGGTTCAGGGCATGGCACAGATAGTGGAGCACACATACACCCGAGGAGGACTCTCGATAGTCAGGGGCCAGGATGTAGTAAGGGTGTCCGGGTTTGCGGTGCAGTCTGCTGTTCATGTGAAGTCCTTACTCCCGAGCACCGAGCGAGTTCATGATGAAAATGGGGCGATTGAGGAACTCTCCCAAGGCGTTATCACGCTGGATGTTTCGCTCATCGACATCCCGGTAAGTCAGCTCGCCATCCCGCCGCTCCGCTACACCAATGGCCTCGATCTTCCAGAAACCCGAAGTACCCTCGCGGATATACTCGATCATTTCCGCTTTCGTACCGTGGGTGAACAGACCACGCGCCGGATCACCGCGCCAGTTGAAACCCAGTTGGAAAATCAGTCGATCTGTCACACGACTCATCCGGTTCAGTTGTTTGAGAATCGACACCTTGGCCTGCTCGATGGTCAGAGCGGGATCGCCATAGTCGTCGCCAACGTGATGCAGGACGTTCAGCAAAAATGCGATGTCGAAATGCCCTGGCAGGGTCTCGAAATCGAAGTACCGCGACCGGATTTCCAGAGACTTTTCCAGTTGGAGCAGTCTGGCCGCCTCCTCGACGAAAGCAGCATGCGCCGCACTACCCTCATAGCCAGTGACATGAACGGCGTCAGCCTGTAGTGACTCGAACAGAAAAAAGCCCGTGTTGCACCCGATATCCAGAACCTTGCGGCCCTGGAAATCGACCTTGGACTGCATGTACGCCAATCGCTCGAACTCATGCTTGGAACGGATATCCACGCCTACATCACCCAACAGTTCTTTCACCGGGGTTGCCAGTAGCTGGTACGCGGAATGCTTCCTGGTGCCCGCCGTATCGACCAGCAGGCGCTTGAGTTTGTCGAGCTGTTCAGCAGGCAGCAACATTGCTGGAACCCTCTATTGAAGTAAGTTGTTTTTCCTACGAGCCCATGCTGATCGGAACGGAAATCAGTTCATGCGCAGGGTTCTGTATCAGGGGCGCCGAGACGGGCCGGAGAAAGATGGAAGATGGAGCCACACGCCAGAAATCGATCACTGCGTGCCTCCCACCACCCGTCTTCTCGCCCGGACAAAGCCCAGACGCAAGGCCTGGCTCAACTCATGCCCTAGCAGGCGCAAGGTGTCCTTGCGCAAATAGATATCCGCCCCGAACAGTGCCATGGGATGGGAAACGAGCTTGCGCAGGAGTTGCGGATAACGGCGAGGTCTTCCACCGGCCAGCAGGGACAGCATCAAGCCACTCGTCCAGAGATAGAGTGCGTTGCTGCTACCACCTTCCGCCTGCATGCCATCCACGATGGCATCCGGCCGGAAGCCCGCCTTGATTGCCAGCTCGAACGGCCCCCAGAACCTCGGATTGGCCTCGATCAGGTGAAGCACCCCATCCACCTCGATCAACTCCACCATGACGAAACCGAAGAACCCCACCGACTGGAACCCACGAACCAAGTGAGCCTCGATGTCGAAGTCCGGGCAATCGCACAGACGGGCAACCAGCATGGATTTGCCATTTGGCTGCTGGAGCAGGTTCTCCTGGTACCTCACAGCGGGCGCCCCCTGGCGCGGGAAGAAGGCCAGGAAGTAGTAGCTCCGGCCATCCAGGTAGGCCTGAAAGAAATAATCCTCGACCACGTCGCTCGCAAGAAAGGCCTCGAGCGCCTCCGCCGTAAAAATGAGTTCCGGATAGAGCTTGCGGCCGGTACGCCGGGACACCTCATTCAGAGGTTTGGCAACCACCGGCAGGTCACTGGGGCTCACATGCTCCAGTCGAGTCGGTAGCGGTACACCGAACTGCTCCATCAAAGCCAGGAAACTGGCCTTGTCGGAAATGGTTTCGTAGAGGGTCTTGTCGACCAGTGGCACCTCCAGGCCGGCCGACTCGAAGGAGTCTCGGTTATCCAGCACCAACCGGATGATCGACTCCGCCGTGGGCAGGAACACCAATCGCTGGCCTGGATAGCGAGCCTTGAGCAAGGCCAAGGCGCCAAGCATGTCATCGACATCCAGGCAATCGAGGCTGCGTACCGCATCGATCCAACGGGCGAAGCGGGTTTTCCGTATGGCGTCCACCCCTGGCCTAGCTACCAGAGAACAAGCGACACCGTGCCGCTGGAAATACCGGCAAACCGCAACCACCGCCCGCTCATTGGCGCCGGAGAAAATGACATACCGTGTCGTATCAGCCATCAGCCCGTTCCCTGGCAGCATCGAGGACGATGGAAATAACCTCATCCTGCTCCTGGTCCTGCATGTGCGGGAAGATCGGCAGGCAGATGACCTGGCGGGAGATGCTGAATGCGTTCCCGAGCCTCCTGGGCTGGGCACTGTCGAGCCCCCGATACATGGGAAACTCCGATATCAGGGGATAGAAGTAGCGGCGAGCGAGAATCCCTGCGTCACGCATGCGCATGAACAAGGCATCGCGGGAAAGCGGGAAGACTTCCTCATCGACATACAAGGGACAGTAAGAGTAGTTCCACTCCAGGCCCTGCCCTGGAGACACCATGCGCAACCCGGGAACTCCGAAGAAAGCATCGCGATAGCGTTCGAACAGCCGCTGTCTCGACTTCAGGGCATCGCCCAGATGCTTGAGCTGGAGCAGCCCGAAAGCCGCTTGCACTTCATTCATCTTACCGTTGATGCCGGGGGCGACGACCGTCACCTCATCGACGAATCCGAAGTTCTTCAGGTAGTCGATCCGCTTCTTGATCTTCGCGTCGGGGCAAACGATGGCGCCGCCCTCGAAGGTGTTGAACACCTTCGTCGCATGGAAGCTCAGAATCGACAGGTCACCGCTACGCAGGATGCTGGCGCCATCCTGTCGAACGCCAAATGCGTGGGCAGCGTCATAGATGACCTTGAGACCATAGGTATCAGCCACTCGCTGGATACCCTCCACATCGCAGGGAATACCGTAGCAATGCACAGGCATGATCGCCGAGGTGGAAGGCGTAATGGCTTCCTCGACCCGTGCCGGGTCCAGATTACAAGTGAGCGGGTCGATGTCGACGAACACGGGTTTCAAGCCGTTCCATAACACCGAATGCGCAGTGGCGACGAATGAATAGGGCGTGGTGATGACTTCGCCGGAAATGCGCAACGCCTGCAACGCCGCCACCAGAGCGAGCGTACCGTTGGCAAACAGGCAGATATGCTCGACGCCCAAGTAAGCAGCCAGCTCTCGCTCCAGACGCTCATGCATGGGACCGCCATTGGTGAGACGACGGCTTTCCCATACCTCTTCCAAATAGGGAAGGAAATCTTCAAGAGGCGGCAGTAAAGGACTGGTTACCGGAATAGATTTTGCCATGCTCGCACCGTGTATTGATTGAGCGTGCTTCAGGATTCGCCAACCAATGTGGCTAGCCTCCTGATCCTGAGGCGCCAGATTCGTGACGCATGCTTTTGTGCCTCAGTACACAGCAAGATGCCTGCCAAGAAGAACAAAGCCGGCATCAGCACGGCTTTTCAGGTTCTAGCGGACGCAGCTCACATCTTGTTGAACAGATTGAGCTGCGAAATCGTCACGTAGCTCTTCTGCGACGCGTCGAGGATCAACTGTTGGAACGACAGCCGCGACAGCGCCTCGGCATAGTCGAGCTCCCGCAGATCCGCTTGCACGGCCTTGTTGACCAGGGTCACATCTTCGTTGTCGGTCAGGGACGATTCGACCACGTTCAGACGGGCGCCGATCTGCCCCCGCGCCTGGTCCACCGCACTGATGCCGTTATCCAGGTTGGACAGACCCAGTGCCACCGCATCCCGCACTTCACGGCTATCGGCGCTGGATTCTAGAGCCTTGCGCAACTGGGAGATGGTGTTCAGTACGCCCGACTTGATCTCGGGGTCTCCCGGACCGGCGCTGGCGGCGGGCCCCGGACCGGAGACGGTGAAGGTGGAGCCGGCAGGCGGCGTGCCGTTCACGAAGAATGCCACTCCGCCGTAGGTGATCTGGGTGTCCTTGCCGTCGGCCAGACGACCGGAAACCGGCGTGCCGGAAGGCAGCGGGGTGAGCGTGTAATTCTTCGGGTCGGCAGGGTCGAAAGTAATCTGTACGCCATCTGCCGGGAAACTGGCGAACGACGCCTCATCCTTGACCAGGGCTCCGCTGATGCTGTTGACCGGCGCTGGCGGCGTGGAACCGTCGGTGATGGAGAGGCGTCCGGCATTGAGCGCATTCTCGAATACGGCCCTGCCGTTGTCGCTGATGGGAATCTCCAGCGAACTGGCGATCTGCAACTTGCGCTGGCCATCGTCTCCCGCATAGGCGTAGGAGCCATCGGGCTGACGCACGAATGGCTGGCTCTTCCCCTGGAAGCCGGAGAACAGATACTCGCCACGCGCGTTGCGGGTATTCATCAGGCTCAGCAACTCATCCTCGCGCTCGGCCAGCTCGGCGGCGATGGATTGGCGGTCTTCCAGGCTCAAGGTTCCGTTGCCCGCCTGCACCGCCAGCTCACGCACACGCTGGAGGATGGTACTGACCGAATTGAGCGTGACCTCTTCCTGGTTCAGGCTGTTCTGCGCCGCCGTCAGGTTGGACTTGTACTGCCCCAGCACATTCTGCTGCTGTTCCAGTTGCAGCAAACGCACGGAGGCGACCGGGTCGTCCGCCGGCGTGAGGATGCGGTTGCCGGTGCTGATCTGTTCCTGGGTGCGGATCGCGTTGGCGTAGTTGCGCTGCAGGCCCGCTACGCCGTTGTTGAACGCCTGGAGTGTGGAGATGCGCATGTCTGGACCTCTGTTTTCCGTCAGGGGCGCGAACTCCGCCCCTCACCCTGGTCCTCCCCCGAGAGGAGAGGAATCGTTTCGTACTGGCGGCAAGCGCCGTGCATTCATTGCGCTGGGTATCGCCGCGCCCGTCCCATCCTACGGGTGCCCCTACCTGAACGAACTGATCAGGGTATCGAACAACGAGCGGGCAACTTGAATGACCTGTGCCGAAGCGCTGTAGTACTGCTCGAACTTGATCAGGTTGGCCGCCTCTTCGTCGAGACTGACCGCCGACAGCGAGTCGCGGTTGTCGGTGGCCTGCTTGAGGATCGCCGACGTGGCGTCGCTGTCCTGGCGCGCCTGGGCGGTCAGGGTGCCGACGCGTTCGACCAGGTCGCCGTAGCCGTCGGAGAAGGTCACCCCGGTGGTGCCCGGCGAGTTCGGGTCGATGCCGATGGTGGCCTTGTTCTGCAGGTCCGCCAGTTTCAGGGCGTTGCGGTTGTCGGAAACGCCCTTGTCGTTGAACGCCACGTTGAAGGTGTCACCGTTTTCCGGGCGACCGCTCAGGGTCAGGCGCAGCGTGCTGCCGTCCGCCAGGGTCAGTTCGTAGGTGTTGGTCTGGCCGCTCTGGAAGGTGGGCGGCGTGGCCGGCGTGCCGTCGTTCGGGTCGATCCGCGTCAGGGTGGCGCCGGGCGGCAGGGTGAAGTCCCCGCTGGCGGCATCGTAGGTCAGGGTCACCGGCAAGGCGCCGGTCAGGCTGCCGAGGTTGAGCAAGGATTGCAGGTCCGGCTGGCTGATCGAGCCGGTGCCACGGTTCTGTCCGTTGGCCTCGCTGCGCACCGGCGCGGCGAAGGCGAGCTGGTCCGGCTGGTCCAGCACCGTCGAGATGCTGGCCGCGCCGCGCCGCGTCGGTTGCAGCAGGAAGACGTCGCCGGCCGCCGGCGCAGGGGTGCCGACTTCGAGCTGGATGCCCTGGTCGCGACCGCTGCCGTCGGTGAAGCTGAGCGTGCCGGGCGGGTTCTCGGTGACGGTCATCAACTGGTTGTCGCTCAGCCGCCGCGCGGTGTAGTTGGTACCGTCGAACTCCAGGCGGTAGTCGCTGGTGGTCAATGCGCTGGTGTCGGTGATGTTCAGCAGCGGCCGGGCGTTGCCGGTGTTGCCGGCGAAGCTCTGCACGCGCAGCTTGGCCAGGCTGGGGTCGTTGAAGTCGCCGAACAGCGCGGCGCCGATCTGGCCCTTGAGGTCGAGGCCCTGGCCGAGCTGGCTGTTGACCTGGTCGCTGACCGCCAGGGCCAGGCGGCCCAGGGAGTTCATGGTGCTGTCGAGCACTTCTTCGCGATAGCGGATCAGCCCGCCCAGTTCGCCTCCGCTGATCTGCGTGGTGATGCCCTGGCGCGAGCCGCCGCTGACGAACTGCACTTCGAAGCGGTTCGGGTCGCCCTGCCCCGGCACCACTTCCAGGCGGTTGGCGTTGGCGCCGACCACCAGTGGCTGGCCGGAGCCGATGAAGATGTTCTGCGAGCCGTCGTCCTGCGGCACCACGGTGACGCCGATATAGCTGGACAGTTGGCGGACCGCTTCGTCGCGGGCATCCAGCAGGTCGTTGGGCTGCTGGCCGTTGGCGGCGGCCACGGCGATGGCGTTGTTGAGGCTGGCGATGGAGCCGGCCAGGCGATTGATCTGGTCGCCCACCGCGGTCATCTGTTTGTTGGTGAAGTTGTTCTGTTCGTTGAGGCGGTCGTAGACGGTGTTGAAACGCCGCGCCAGGCCTTCGGCCTCGGACAGCACCAGTTGCCGCGCGGGGATGTTCGACGGGTCTTCGGCGGCGGTCTGCAGGGCCGAGAAGAATTTCTGCAGCGACGGCGTGATGCCGGTGGTGGAGCCGGCGAGCAGCGAGTCGAGCTGGTCGATCTGGCTCTTGTAGGCCATCACGTCGCTGTTCAGCGCGGTGGTCGAGCGCAACTGGGTGGTGAGGAACTCGCTGTAGCTGCGGCGGATGTCGGTCAGCGTGGTGCCCGAGCCGACGTAGCCGGCACCGCTGAACTGCGGCACGCGGGTGGCCTGCGTGGCGCTCTGGCGGCTGTAGCCGGGCGTGTTGACGTTGGTGATGTTGTGGCCGGTGACGCTGAGCTGGGTCTTGCTCGCCGAGATCCCGGACAGTCCGATGTTGAGAAGGTCAGCCATGAAAGTCCCTTATCAGCTCGTGGGTACGCTGCCGGCGGCGGCGATGGTCTGGTAGGTCTGCATCTGCTTGGCGATCTGCGCCACCTTGCGCGCGTAGTTCGGATCGGTGGCGTAGCCGGCCCGTTGCAGTTCCTTGACGAAGCGCTCGGGGTTGTCGGTGGTGTTCAGCGCGGTGCCGTAGCGGCCGTTGCTCTGCAGGAAATCGACGTAGTCGTGGAAGCTCTGCCGGAAGGAGTCGTAGGCGCGGAAGCTGGCCGCCTCCTTCACCGCCTGGCCGCCCTTGTATTCGGTGGTCAGCACGCGGGCCGACTTGCCGTCCCAGCCGTGGGACTTGATGCCGAACAGGTTGTGGCTGCTGGAGCCGTCCTGCTGGCGGATGATGGATTTGCCCCAGCCGGTTTCCAGCGCGGCCTGGGCCACCAGGTAGCGGGCGTCGAGGCCGATCTTCTCGGCGGCTTCCTGGGCCATCGGCAGCATGGCGGCGACGAACTCGGCCGGCGAGCTGAAGGCCGACTTGCCCGGCGCCAGCGGCGGCTGGGCCAGCCGGCGGCCACGCAGGGCGTCGCTGGCGGTGGTGTCCAGCGCGGCGGTTTCCGGAGCCGGGTAGACCTTCGCCGGAAGCCAGTCCTTCTGCGCCAGCGGCTGGCCGTCGGCGGGCGTGGCGCTGGGCACGATGCCGGCCAGCAGGCGGTCGGTGAGCTTGCCCGGCAGGGCCAGGCGGCGCTGGTTGATCAGCTTGGAGTCGTCGCGCGCGCTGTCCACCGCCGGCAGTGGCTTGTCGGCCTTGGCAACGCTGTTGTCACCGGTCTGGGCGAAGGGATTGGGTCGCGAGCTGCCCTTCTTGAGCTGCGACATCTGGCGCACCAGCACGTCGGCCAGGCCCATGCCCTTGTCCCGGGACATGCTGATCGCCAACTGTTGGTCGTGCATGTCCTGGTACATCTTGGTCTCGTTGCTGTTCATGAAGTTGCCTTCGGCGAACACTTCGTTGGCCGAACGCATCGCCTTGAGCATCTGGTTGAGGAACAGCGACTCGAACTCCTGGGCCACCTTGCGCAGGTTGCTCTCGCTATCGCCGCCGACCTTGAACTGGTTGAGGCGGTTGAGATCGGTGTAGGCGCCGGAGTCGACGCCGGCGGAGAACCTGGAGTCCATGTGCGCCTCCTCAGATCACGATCAGCTCGGCCTGCAACGCGCCGGCCTGCTTGAGGGCTTCGAGGATGGCCATCAGGTCCGACGGCGAGGCGCCGACCTGGTTAACCGCGCGGACGATCTCGTCGAGGCTGGTACCCGGAGCGAACTTGAACATCGGCTTGGCTTCCTGGGTGGCGTCGATCCGCGAACGTGGCACCACGGCGGTCTGGCCGCCGGAGAAGGCGTTCGGCTGGCTGACGATGGGGTCTTCGGTGATGCTCACGGTGAGGCTGCCGTGGGTCACCGCCGCCGGCTGCACGCGGACGTTCTGGCCGATCACGATGGTGCCGGTGCGCGAGTTGATGATGACCTTGGCCACCGCCTGGCCGGCCTCGATCTCCAGGTTCTCCAGCACCGACAGGTAGTCGACGCGCTGGCTGGGATCGAGCGGCGCGCTGACCCGCACCGAGCCGCCGTCGATGGCCTGGGCGACGCCGGGGCCGAGCAACTGGTTGATGTGGTCGACGATGTTCTTGGCGGTGGTGAAGTCCGGGCGGTTGAGGTTGAGGACCAGGCTGTTGCCCTGGTCGAAGCCGCTCGGCACCGGCCGCTCGACCGTGGCGCCGCCGGGGATGCGACCGGTGGACGGCACGTTGACGGTGACCCGCGAGCCGTCGCTGCCCTCGGCGTCGAAGCCACCGACCACCAGGTTGCCCTGGGCCACGGCGTAGACGTTGCCGTCGATGCCCTTCAGCGGGGTCATCAACAGGCTGCCGCCGCGCAGGCTCTTGGCGTTGCCGATCGACGACACGGTGATGTCGATGGTCTGTCCGGGCTTGGCGAAGGGCGGCAGGTCGGCGTGGATCGACACCGCGGCGACGTTCTTCAACTGCACGTTGCCGACGCTGGCCGGCACCTTGATGCCGAACTGCGCCAGCATGTTGTTGAAGGTCTGCAGGGTGAACGGCGTCTGGGTGGTCTGGTCGCCGCTGCCGTTGAGGCCGACCACCAGGCCGTAGCCGATCAACTGGTTGGTGCGCACGCCCTGGATGCTGGCCAGGTCCTTGAGCCGCTCGGCCTGGGCCAGCGGGCTGAGGAGCAGGCCCAGCAGCAGGGTCGCCAGCAGCAGCCAGTCGTTGGCGCCGCGACGGCTGTAGCCGCGCCACTCGCCGGCGAACTGGCGGCGGCAGGAGTATTTCGGCGCAGGAGCGAGCTCTGCTCGCGAACCCCGCCACGCAAAAGCTTCGCGAGCAGAACTCGCTCCTACACGCTTGACGGCTTCCCCACACTCGCGGGAATGATGCAGCAGCGACGCCACCACGCGACCGTCACCCCCGCGAACGCGGGGATCCAGAACAAAGGCCAGCCAGGCTTTCATGTGCGCTCCCCTGCTCAGAACGGCCACAGCGGGCTCATGAAGAAGCGGTCCAGCCAACCGGGCTGGCTGGCATCGGCGAAGGCGCCGGTGCCGGAATAGGTGATGCGCGCATCGGCCACGCGGGTCGACGGTACGGTGTTGTCGGTGGCGATGTCGTCGGAGCGGACCAGGCCGGCGATGCGCACCAGCTCGTCGCCGGTGTTCAGGGTCATCCACTTCTCGCCGCGCACCGCGAGGATGCCGTTGGGCAGCACTTCCGACACGGTGACGGTGATCGAGCCGGAAAGGCTGTTGCTCTGCCCGGCCTTGGCGTCGCCCTTGGTGTCGCGCTCGGCGCCGTACTCGGCGCTGAGGTCCAGCGAGCCGCCGCCGAACGGGTTGTTGGTGCTCACGCCGCCGCCGAACAGCGAGGTCAGGCCGATCTTGGCGCTGCTGTCCTTCTGCAGTTGCGAGTTGGCGTTCTTGCTGGCCTGGGTCCGCTCGTTGAGGGTGATGGTGATGATGTCGCCCACGCGGAACGCCTTGCGGTCGGTGTACAGGTTGGACTCGAAGCCCGGCTGGTAGATCGCGCCGTTGTTCTGCGAGGCGGGCAGCGGTGTGCGCGGCAGCACCGGAGCGTAATAGGGATCGTTCGGCTTCGGCGGCGGCGCCACGCAGCCAACCAGGGCCACGACGCCGAGCAGCGGGAGAAGGGAAAGCCGGTTCATTGCCATTACCTCGCGGTGCGCGACTTACGGATTACAGGTTCTGAGAGACGAAGCCGAGCATCTGGTCGGCGGTGGAGATGACCTTGGAGTTCATCTCGTAGGCGCGCTGGGTGGTGATCATGTTCACCAGTTCCTCCACCACGCTGACGTTGGAGTTTTCCAGGGTGTTCTGCTGCACCGTGCCGAGGCCGGTGAGGCCCGGGGTACCGACCTGCGGCGCGCCGCTGGCGGCGGTTTCCAGGAACAGGTTGCCGCCGATGGCTTCCAGGCCGGCCGGGTTGATGAAGTCGGCGGTCTGGATGGTGCCGAGGATCTGCGGCTGCGGGTCGTTGGCGGTGGTCACCGAGACGGTGCCGTCCTCGCCGACGGTGAAGGTCTTCACTTCGTTGGGCAGGACGATCGCCGGCTCCAGGGCGAAGCCGTTGGCGGTCACGACCTGGCCATCGGAATTGAGGTGGAAGCTGCCGTCGCGGGTGTAGCCGACGGTGCCGTCGGGCAGCAGCACCTGGAAGAAGCCGCGGCCGTTGATGGCCATGTCCAGCGGTTGCTCGGTGGTCTGCAGGCTGCCGGCGGTGAAGATCTTCTGGGTGCCGACGATGCGCACGCCGGTACCCAGTTGCAGGCCGGAAGGCAGTTGGCTGTCCTGGCTGTTCTGGCCACCGGGCTGGCGGCGGATCTGGTACAGCAGGTCCTCGAACTCGGCGCGGTCGCGCTTGAAGCCGGTGGTCGAGACGTTGGCCAGGTTGTTGGAGATGGTGGTCAGGTTCATGTCCTGGGCGGACAGACCGGTCTTGCTGACCCACAGTGCCGGAATCATGGTCGTTCTCCTCGGGCGCCGGATTCATGGCGCCGCGTTGCGTGATTAGCTGATCTGCAATACCCGCGCCATGGCCGCCGCATCGTCTTCGGCGGTGCGCATCATCTTCACGGACAGTTCGAATTGGCGGGACAGCGCGAGGATCGAGGTCATCTCTTCCACGGCGTTGACGTTGCTGGTTTCCAGGAAACCGGAAGTCACCCGCACGTCGTTGTCGGCCAGCAACTGGTCCTGGCCCTTGTAGCGGATCAGGCCGTCGCTGCCCTTCTCCATCAGCTTGAGGTCCGGGTTGACCAGCCGCAGCCGATCGACCTCGGCGAGCACGTTGGGCGCCTCGCCCAGCGCACGAATGGTGATGGTGCCGTCCTGGCCGATCTCCACCTTCTGTTCCGGCGGCACGGCGATCGGGCCGCCGTTGCCGAGGACCGGCAAGCCGTTGCCGGTACGCAACTGGCCGAGCGCGTCGATCTTCAGGCTGGCGGTACGCACGTAGGCCTCGCCGCCGTCCGGGGCCTGCACCGCCAGCCAGCCTTCGCCGCTGATGGCGACGTCCATGCCGTTGCCGGTTTCCTGCAAGGTGCCGGGAGTGAAGTCGGTGCCGGGACGCTCGGTCATGGCATAGACGCGCGCCGGAAAACCGTCACCGAACACGGCCATCGACCGCGCCTGCTCGAAGTCGCGACGGAAGCCGTTGGTGGAAATGTTCGCCAGGTTGTTGGCATGGGCGCGCAGGGCCAGGGTGTTCTGGCTGGCTCCGCTCATGGCGACGTACAGCATCTTGTCCATGGTTGTCTCCGAGGTTGGGCGTCAAGCCCTCTGCTCTGTTGGCAGTGACTCAGCAAAGGCTGTGCCAGTCTCGGCGATTAAAAACAAGATATTGATTAATAAGGAATTTTCAAAAGAAAAAAGCTCCCTTTCGGGAGCTTCGGCATGGAGGAGCGGCGGAAGATTGCCGCTTGCGGCAAAGGTGGCTTGCGGGATATCCAGTCGCTGGATCCCCGCGAACGCGGGGACCCAATCAACCCTACCCTCAACGCAGGTTGATGATGGTCTGGGTAATGGTGCTCTCGGTCTCGATGGTCTTGGCGTTGGCCTGGTAGTTGCGCTGGGCGACGATCAGGTTGACCAGTTGGTCCGACAGCTCGACGTTGGAATCCTCCAGCGCGCCGGCCTGCAAAGCGCCCAGGGTGCCGGAGCGCGGCGTGCCGATCACCGGCTCACCGGACTCGAAGGACTGCACCCAGCCGGTCTTGCCGGTCGGGGTCAGGCCCTGCACGTTGGCGAAGTTGGCCAGCACCACCTGCCCCTGCACCTTCGATTGACCGTTGGTGTAGCGGGCGAAGATCACCCCGGTATCGTCGATTTCCAGGCCGGCCAGTTGGCCGGTGGTGTAGCCGTCCTGGCTCACCCGGTTGACCGCGAAGGTGCTGGCGTACTGGCTGGAGGAGCGGATGTCGATGGAGATGCCGGTGGGGCTGGCATTGGCGCCGTTGGGGCTCCATACCGGCGGAGTACCGCCGTCCGAGGCGGCCGGTACCCAGTTGTCCAGGTTCATGAGCCCGGTCGCCGGGTCGTAGTTCAGCGGACCGCCGGCGGCCATGCCGGCGGTGTTCAGGGAGCCGTCGGCGTTAAATTGCAGTTGCATGGTGTAGGGCGCGTCAGAGCCCGGAGCCCCCGGGTTGCGTCCGTCGACCAGCACGTGCATGTCCCAGGTGTTCTCGCCGGTCTTCACGAAATACTGGGTGAACACGTGGGCATTGCCCTGGGTGTCGTAGATGTTCACCGAGGTCGACGAGTTGTAGGAGGTCGGCTCTTGCGGGTCGAACGGCGTGACGGTCGGCGTCGTGTTGGTCGAGTTCAGGTTGAAGGCCTGCTCCAGCTTGGTGGAGGCCTTGGGCGCCTGGTTGGTGGTTTCCACGCGCAGGTCGCCGACCACACCGTTCTGCAGGTTGCCGTTGGCATCGACGGTGTAGCCCTGCAGGCGATAACCGAAGTTGTTGACGACGTAGCCCTGGCGGTCGGTACCGAAGTAGCCGGCGCGGGTGTAGCCGATGTCGCCGCCGTTGCTGGTGACGAAGAAGCCGTTGCCATTGATCGCCAGGTCCAGGGCGTTCTGGGTGTAGTTGATGTTGCCCTGGTTGAACAGTTGCGACACGTTGGACAGCAGCACGCCGCTGCCCTGCGGGTTCGCACCGGTGCCGAGCACCGAAGCGGCATAGACATCGGCGAACTCCGCACGCGACTGCTTGAAGCCCGCGGTGCCGGCGTTGGCGATGTTGTTGCCGGTGATGTTGAGATCGCTGGTGGCGGCGCGCAGACCGCTGAGCCCGATGTTGAACGCCATGGAAGACTCCTTTGCCGGGACAACCGGCGGGTTATGACCGGTTGGTTATTGACCGATGATCTGGACTTGGGAGAGCGGTACGCTGCCGAGACCGGCCAGGTTGAGCATCAGCTCGCCGCCGTTCTGGCCGAGGGTGACGCTGTCGACGTTGGCCGGCAGCAGGGTGTAGAGCCCCTTGGTGCCGTCCTCATAGGTCGCCTGCGCTTCGAACTTGTAGGTGCCGGGCGGCAACAGATTGCCGTCCGAGTCCTTGCCGTCCCACATGAAACTCACCTGGCCGGCCTGTTGCTGGCCGAGGTTGACGCGGGCCACCGCCTTGCCGGTGTCGTCGTAGACGTTGACGTAGACGTTGTTGCTGCTGACCGGCAGTACCAGGCTGGCCTTGAAGGTTTCGCTGGTGTCCACCACCGCTTTCTCGCTCGGCACGATGACCTTGCGGCCGACCAGAGAGGAAGCCTGCAACGCCTGCGAGGACTGGTAGCCGGAAAGCAGCGAGGCCATGCTGTCGTTCAGCTTCTGCACGCCCTCCACCTGGCTGAACTGCGCCAGTTGGGCGATGAACTCGCCATTGCCCTGCGGCTCCAGCGGGTTCTGGTTGTTCAATTGGGCCACCAGCAGGTTGAGGAACGCGTCCTTTCCCAGCTCTTCCTTCTTGGCGCCGCTGTCGTTCTTGATCTGGTACTGGTCCAGGATCGAACTGGCGCCGCCGGTGCTATTGATGCTCATGGTTGCTCCTTATCCGCGCCGTCACTGACCCAGGGTCAGTACCTTCATCATCATCTGCTTGGCGGTGTTCATCATTTCGGCGTTGGTCTGGAAGGAGCGGCTGGCGGAGATCATGTCGGCCATTTCCTCGACCACGTTGACGTTCGGGTAGTAGACGTAGCCGTTCTCGTCGGCGGCCGGGTGGTTCGGCTCGTAGCGCGGCACCAGGGTGCTCTGGTCCTCGACCACGCCGAGCACCTGCACGCCGACGCCGGCCTTGTCCTGGTCGGCGAACAGCGAGCCACGGTCGCCGGTCTGGCTCTGCGCGCTCTGCAGCATGGTGGCGAACACCGGGTGGCGGGCGCGGTAGGTCTGGTCGACGCTGGAAGACACGCTCTCGGCGTTGGCGATGTTGCTGGAGATGGTGTTCAGACGGGTGGTCTGGGCACTCATGCCGGTACCGGCGATGTTGAAGACGTTGGACAGGGACATGACGGGGTTCTCCGTTATTCGCCGCGCAGGGCGGTGATCAGCCCTTTGAACTTGCTGTTGAGCAGGGTGAAGCTGGTCTGGAACTGCACCGCGTTCTCGGCGTAGTTGGCCTGCTCGAGCTGGGCGTCGACGGTGTTGCCGTCGATGGCGGCCTGCATCGGGGTGCGGTACTTGAGCGCCGGGTCGCCGATCTCGAGACCTTCGGCGGCGATGTGCTGGCTGTTGGTACGGGCCATTTCGAAGCTGCCGCGCTGGGTGCGCTCGCTTTGCGCGGCCAGCACCGAGGCGAAGTCCAGGTCGCGTGCCTTGTAGTTCGGGGTGTCGGAGTTGGCGACGTTGTTGGCCAGCACCTCGGCGCGCTGGGCGCGGAAGCCGAGTGCCTTTTCATGGATGCCGAGGGCTTTGTCGAAGCTGATGCTCATGGTCAACGAACCTTGCCGGTCTGATGTGCTTGTCAGCCATTCAGCAAAGTGCGTGCCAGAAAAATTTATCCTTTTAATTCAGCCATTTGCCGCAACGGCAAGGCCGGATTGCCGCTCACAGCGGCAAGGCTTTTCCGCCTCGTGGCAAGGCCGGCTTGCCGCCCTGTCGCCTCGCGGCCATGGGCCGCGCCTGCGTGGTTCACTGGTTCCCCGCGTTCGCGGGCATGACGAAACCCCACCGCGCGCGCTCCGTAGGGTGGGCTTCAGCCCACCACTCGCGGCGCCCGCACCAACCGCAGCGCGGCGATCACCAGGGCGAACACCGCCAGGCTGGCGCTGTACAGCACCAGCGCCGGCAAGGCGAGGAACAGCGCCACCAGCGCCAGCCCCCATCCCACCCGGCCAGGCACGAAGAAAGCCACCAGGGCGGTCAGCAAGGCGCTCCAGGCAATCACCCGGAAATGAATCAGCAGGCCCAGCCCGGAACGCAACCGGCACTCCCAGCGCTGCGCCTCGTCCACGCACAGGCCGACCCACTGGCCATTCTCCATCAGCGCGAAACGCAGCCCATAGCTGGCGGCCAGCCACAATGCCAGGGCGACCAGCAGCAGGAGCAGGGAAAAACGGCGGGACATGGGATTCTCCGAGAGCAAAACGGCGCTCAGCATAATCCGTCGGCGCCAGCGTTCAAGCCTCCCTCCTCCTCTTCGTTCGTCGCCACGACGCCGCGCGCCGTGAACCGATCGAAGGTTGACGACTCCAATCGCCAACTGACTGCCCCGTCACGCTTGCAGTCGCAACGGCAACCGTATTCACTCCACGAGTCTCGTCTAAAGGGATTTAGCCATGCCCGCCTTTCTCCGCCTCGCCGCCCTGTTCGGCGGACTCATCCTGAGCGCGCCCCTGCTGGCGGCCGTCGAACCGGATGCGGCCAGCTACGGTTACCCGCTGACCAACCCCTTCGAGGCGACCATCGCCACCACGCCGCCGGCCCTGCGCCCCGAGCTGCCGGCGGACGACGCCATCGACCAGGCCGACTACGCCATCAAGCTGCGCCCCGAACGCGAGTTCGCCCTGCTGAAGAACTTCTGGCCGGTGACCAAGCTGCGCTACCGCCTCGCCCGCCAGGATGGCCCGGCGCCCCTGGTGTTCGTCATCGCCGGCACCGGCGCGCCCTACTCCAGCGGCACCATGGAGTACCTGAAGAAACTGTTCTACGGCGCCGGCTACCACGTCGTGCAGTTGTCCTCGCCGACCAGCTACGACTTCATGGCCTCCGCCTCCCGCTACGCCACGCCGGGCCTTTCCAGCGAGGACGCGGACGACCTCTACCGGGTCATGCAGGCGGTGCGCGCCCAGCATCCCGATCTGGAGATCACCGACTACTACCTCACCGGCTACAGCCTCGGCGCCCTCAACGCCGCCTTCGTCAGCAAGCTCGACGAAACCCGGCGCAGCTTCAACTTCAAGCGCGTGCTGATGCTCAACCCGCCGGTCAACCTGTACACCTCGATCAGTAACCTCGACAGCCTGGTGCAGACCAAGGTCAGCGGCATCGACGACAACACCACCTTCTACCAGGTGGTGATGAACAAGCTGACCCGCTATTTCCAGGAAAAGGGCTACATCGACCTCAACGAGGCGATGCTCTACGACTTCCAGCAATCCGGGGAACAGCTCTCCAACGAACAACTGGCCATGCTGATCGGCACCGTGTTCCGCTTCTCCTCCGCCGACATCGTGTTCACCTCGGACCTGCTCAACCGCCGCGGCCTGATCACCCCGCCGAACCTGCCGATCGACCAGGGCACGCCGCTGGAACCCTTCTTCAGGCGCGCGCTGCAATGCGACTTCGACTGCTACATCCGCGAACAGCTACTGCCGATGTGGCGCGTGCGCACCGACGGCGGCAGCCTGATCCAACTGATCGACCAGGTCAGCCTGTACGCCCTGGAGGACTACCTGAAAAGCAGCGACAAGATCGCCGTGATGCACAACGCCGACGACGTCATCCTCGGCCCCGGCGATCTCGGCTTCCTGCGCCGCGCCATGGGCGACCGCCTGATCCTCTATCCCCACGGGGGGCACTGCGGGAACCTCAACTACCGCGTCAACGCCAACGACATGCTGGAGTTCTTCCGTGGCTAAGAAGCTTTTCCTGCTTGCCTTGCTGCTGGGCGCCGGCCTGGCCCGCGCCGACCACGTCACCGACCCCGACGGCTTCACCCGCCCGCTGGAACACCTGCAATTCAACCCCGGCCTGGACCAGCGCGAGTTCGAACGCTCGAGCTTCGACGCGCTGAACGTCTACGATCCCCTGGAGTCGTGGAACCGCCGCGTCTACCACTTCAACTACCGCTTCGACGAATGGGTGTTCCTGCCGGCGGTGCGCGGCTATCGCTACGTCACCCCGGGCTTCGTGCGCAGCGGGGTGAGCAACTTCTTCAGCAACCTCGGCGACGTGCCCAACCTGCTCAACAGCCTGCTCCAGTTCAAGGGCAAGCGCTCGATGGAAATCACCAGCCGCCTGCTGTTCAACACGACCTTCGGCGTGCTCGGCCTGTGGGACCCGGCGACCAGGATGGGCCTGCCCAAGCATAGCGAGGACTTCGGCCAGACCCTGGGCTTCTACGGCATGCCCAGCGGTCCCTACCTGATGCTGCCGGTGCTCGGCCCCTCCAACCTGCGCGACACCGGCGGCCTGGTGGTCGACTACGTTGCCGACTACGGGATCAACTTCCTCGACGTGCCGGAGACCAGCAGCAACCACCCGGAGATCAGCGTGCTGCGCGCGGTGGACAAACGCCACACCACCAACTTCCGCTACGGGCAGACCAACTCGCCGTTCGAGTACGAAAAGATCCGCTACGTCTACAACGAAGCACGCAAGCTGCAAATCGCCGAATGAGGGGAAGTCCATGTAGGGTGCGCCGCGCACCGATCAGGAGACAGCGCCAGTGTTTCAGGTGAACTCCGCGCTTGCCCCCGGTAAACGGTGCGCACGGCGCACCCTACGGACGTTCTTCGTCCAGCCTTAAGCCTCCAGCGCTCTTATCGTCCCTCCGCACTACCGCTCCCCGGCATAGCACACCGGCGAACTGCTCGGCCCCTGGCGATCCAGCTCTTCTTCGAGAAATTCCGCCAGGACCTGCGCGTTGTTGTGCTGCTCGTCGCGCGCGGCGAACAGCAGCGTCAGGGTGCCGTTGCGCGCCTTGTCCAGCAGAGGCCACCAATGCTCGGGATGCGCGGCCAGCTCGGCGCGGTAGTGCAGGCGAAACTCGTCGAAACGCTCGGCATCGTGATGGAAGGTCTTGCGCAACTCGGCCGACGGCGCCAGCTCGCGCGGCCAGTCGTCCAGGCGCAGTTCGTCCTTCCGGCAACCGCGCGGCCACAGGCGATCGACCAATATCCGGTAGCCGTCGCCGGCCTCGCGAGGCGCATATACCCGCTTGCATTGAATCATTCCCACCTCCGCTCTTGAGACGGACCGGCGCGATGGGTAACGTGGCCGCAACTTTCCCGGAGACCGACCATGCGCGCCGTCCGCCCTCTATTGTTTGCCCTGTTGCCCCTCTTCGCCAGTTGCCAGGTGTACAAACCGCAGTCCAGCTCGGCGGCCACCACGCCGATTCGCCTGCAAGGCGAGCTAAGCGTCAACGCCGGCCAGTTGCTGCTGCGCCCCTGCGACGAGCAACGCCAGTTGACGCTCGGCGACGACGGCAGCACCAGCCTGGCCCGCGATGTCGCCGGCCTGCTCGCCGACGGCCCCGGTCCGCTGTTCGTCGACCTGAGCGGCATCCCGGCGGCCGGCCAGGGCGAAGGCGCCGGGCGCCTGAAAGTGAGCCAGGTCTATCGCCTGCAGCGCGAAGGGCACGGCTGCAACGACCCCGACTTAAAACGCCTGCTCCTGCGCGCCAGCGGCAACGAGCCGAGCTGGAACGTGAAGATCAGCAGCGGCGGCATGGTCATCGAGCGTCCCGGCCAGCCCCCGCTGGCGTTGCCCTACGTGGAAGAGCAACTGCCCGAAGGCCGCTTCGACTTCAGCAGCGAAGCCAACGGCGAACGCGTGCAACTGTGGGTCGCCCCGCAACACTGCGTGGACAGCATGAGCGGCGCGGTCCATCACCTGAGCGCGGAGCTGCGCATCGACGGCCAGGTACAGCGCGGCTGCGCCGCCTATGGCGGCCAGCTCGGCAACTGAGCGGAAACCTGCGGACACAGCTAGCGGCCGCGTGGGCAACCTCCCGCACCTAAGCTGAAAACGGAAGTGCAGTGCAGAAGGAGAGTTCGTATGTTGCGAATCGCCATCAACGGTTATGGACGGATCGGCCGTACCCTGGTCCGCGCCCTGTTCGCCCGTGGCCTGGAGGACAAGATACGCCTCGAAGCCATCAACGACCTCGGCGAACCCGCCACCCTCGCCCACCTAACCTGCTTCGATTCGACCCTGGGTCGCTTCCCCGGCGAGGTCGGCCTGGACGGCGACAGGTTGCTGATCGACGGCCAGGCCATCGCCCTGCTGCGGGAACGCGACCCGCTCGCCTTGCCCTGGCACCGCCTCGACGTCGACCTGGTGCTGGAATGCACCGGCAAGTTCAAGAAACGCGCCCAGGTCGAGCAACATCTCGAAGCCGGCGCGCCGCACGTGCTGGTCTCCCACCCGCTGGAAAGCGCCGATCTCACCGTGGTCTATGGCGTCAACCACGAACTGCTGGGCAACCAGCGCATCGTCTCCAACGCCTCCTGCACCACCAACTGCCTGGCACCGCTGGCCATGCTGCTGCACCGCGAGTTCGGCATCCGCCAGGGGATGATCAACACCGTGCACGCCTACACCAACGACCAGAACCTGCTGGACAAGGCCCATCACGACCTCTACCGGGCGCGCGCCGCGGCGCTGTCGATGATCCCCACCAGCACTGGTGCGGCGAAGAGCATCGGCCTGGTCCTCCCGGAACTGGCCGGCCGCCTGGATGGCCTGGCGGTCCGGGTGCCAACGCCGACCGTCTCGCTGCTCGACCTGACCTTCACCGCCGAACGCCCGGCCAGCCGCGAAGCCATCGACGACTGCCTGCGCCGGGGCGCCGAGACGTTGCCGCCAGGTGTGCTGGAGTGCAATGCGCTGCCGCTGGTATCCAGCGACTTCATCGGCCACCCGGTGTCCTGCGTGGTCGACCTCAACCACACCCGGGTACAGGGCGACCTGGTCAAGGTGCTGGCCTGGTACGACAACGAATGGGCCTTCGCCAACCGTATGCTGGATGTTGCACTGGCCTGGTTGGGGCGTTGACGTAGGGTGGGAGTAATCAGGGGGCGGAGTGGTTGGCATCATTCGAAACACCGTCCCTCACCCTAGCCCTGCCTACGCGGCCCGCTCCGGAGGGAGAGGGGACTT
Source organism: Zestomonas carbonaria (assembly GCF_904061905.1). Lineage (GTDB taxonomy): Bacteria > Pseudomonadota > Gammaproteobacteria > Pseudomonadales > Pseudomonadaceae > Aquipseudomonas > Aquipseudomonas carbonaria. The sequence goes on along the minus strand of NZ_CAJFCI010000071.1, from coordinate 195,743 downwards.
GTCCGGTGAGCCCCGAAAGTCCGTGCCAGGGCGTAGCCCGGATGCAATCCGGGAGTCGGAATGGCCGGCATCTCAAGTTGAAGCTAGATCACTGCACCAACCAGCAATGTGGACTGCCCCCTCTCCTATTTATGGGGGCACGCCTAGTGGAGAGGGTTGGGGAGAGGAAAGAAATCCCATAACCACTCGAAGCACCGCCCCTACAGCTCAGCCCAAGGCACCCCCGGCAACGCCTGCCCCTCCTCCGCACAGGCAGCCACCCCATCGATCAGCGGCTCCAGCACATACCCCTGCGCCTTCAACCAGGCCGGATCGTAGTAACTGGTGGCGTACCGCTCTCCTCCATCGCAAAGAATCGCCACCACAGCCCCCTGCTCGCCAGCCTCGATCATCCGCCGGGCGGCGGCCAGCGCGCCGATCAGGTTGGTGCCGCTGGACGCTCCGACCCGTCGCCCGAGGCGCTTCGCCAGGTAGTGCATGGCCGCCAGCGACAGGGCGTCCGGCACCTTGACCATGGCGTCGATCGCCTCCGGCATGAAGGAAGCCTCCACCCGTGGCCGGCCGATGCCTTCGATGCGTGAGCCGCAGTCCAGGGTCAGGCTGCGGTCGCCGCTGACGTAGCTGTCGAAGAACACCGAGCGCTCGGCATCGGCGCACAGCACCCGCGTCGCGTGCTGGCGATAGCGCACGTAGCGGCCCAGGGTCGCCAGGGTGCCGCCGGTGCCGGCGCTGGACACCAGCCAGGCCGGCACCGGGTGCCGCTCGAAGCGCAACTGGTGGAAGATCGACTCGGCGATGTTGTTGTTCGCTCGCCAGTCGGTGGCGCGCTCGGCGTAGGTGAACTGGTCCAGGTAGTGACCGCCGGTGTCGCGGGCCAGGCGTTCGGATTCAGCGTAGATCTGCGTCGGGTCGTCGACCAGGTGGCTCTGCCCGCCGTAGAAGGCGATCTGCGCGATCTTCTCCGGCGAGGTGCTGGCCGGCACCACGGCGATGAAAGGCAGGCCGAGCAGGCGGGCGAAATAGGCTTCGGAAATCGCCGTCGAACCGCTGGATGCCTCGATCACCGGCGCGCCCGGCTTCAGCCAGCCGTTGCACAACGCATAGAGGAACAGCGAGCGCGCCAGGCGGTGCTTGAGGCTGCCGGTGGGATGGCTCGACTCGTCCTTCAGGTACAGGTCGATGCCCGGCAAGCCCGGCATGGGCAAGGGGATCAGGTGGGTATCGGCGCTACGCTGGAAGTCCGCCTCGATGATGCGGATCGCTTCGCGCACCCATTGCCGTATATCGTTCATGGCCCGTCCTCAATCGAGAATGCCGGCCGGTGGCTGCGGCCGGCTGCGCCACTGGCTCAGGGCGACCCCGGCGAACACCAGGCCGGCCGCCAGCATCTGCACCCCGTTCAGGCTTTCGCCAAGCATGGTCGCGGCGAACACCAGGGTGAACACCGGGATCAGGTTGATGAACCCCGACGCCTGGCTGGCCGGCAGGCGGCTGACGCCGAAGTTGTACAGACCATAGGCGCCGACCGTCACCACGATGCCCAGGTAGACCACCGAACCGATCGCCAGCGGGCTCGGCTCGACCGGCAGCGGTGCGCTCACGACCGCCACGGGCAGGAAGAACAGAGTGCCGATGAACGCCTGCATGGCAGTCAGGAAGAACGGCGAATAACGCGACGCCAGGTGCTTGAGCAACAGGGTGTAGCCGGTGGCGCAGAGCATGGCGAGGAATTCGTAGAAGTTGCCCAGCAGCGGCGCCGAGGCGTGCGCGTCGCTCTCCCCGGCCAGGCTCAGCCAGGTCGCACCGACGACCGCGACGAGGAAACCGGCCAGCGTCGTGCGGGCAACCCGCTCGTGCAGGAAGAGAAAGGCGCCGACCGCCACCAGCAACGGCAGCAGCGCAGTGATCATGCCGGCCTGGGAGGCGCTGGTGTATTGCAGCGCCAGGGCCTCGAAGATGAAGTACAGACAGGGCTCGCACACCGCCAGGCCGAGCAGGTATTTCCAGTCGCCGGCGCGGTAGTCGATACGCCCGCGCCAACACCAGGCGAGCAGGAAGATCAGGCTGCCGAGCGCCATGCGGCCAAAGATCACCCACATCGGCGGCAGCTCCTGGAACGCCAGCTTGAGGGCGATGAACGAACTGCCCCACAGGGCCATGGCCAGAACCAGACATCCCAGGGCCAGGGCCCGTCCTTGCTGCTGCACGGTAGTTCTCCGAATCGATGCGCCCAGTATAGAAAGCCGCTACCGTGCCACACAGGCACAGTACGAGGCGGTTCCGGGCGAAAACTGTTATTGCCGGGGGCGCGTCGCCAGCGACCCCGTGCGGGGATTCAGGGGCTGACGACAAAGAACTGGGGGAACGAACGGACACGAGCACGGCGACTCCCCTCCTCCGCGGCCTGGAAGAGGGGGTATCGAGAATCCGGCTCGCCGTCAGTGGGTCACGCGGCTGGTGCCATTGACGGTGAGGACGCGCACGCGGTCGCCAACGCGGAAGACCTGGTTCTCTTCCACTTCCTGCACATAGGCGCGCATGCTGCCGTCGTCTTCGCGAACGGTGATTTCCACACCCTGGGTACGGGTCAGGCCTTCCTCGGTCGCCGCACCCAGCAGGCCACCGGCCACTGCGCCGATCACCGCGGCGACCGCACTGCCCCGGCCATGGCCGATGGTGCTGCCGCCGACCCCGCCGATCACCGCACCGGCACCGGCGCCGATCGGCGTCTTGGTGCCCTCGATCTTCACCGGACGCAGGGACTGGATGGTGCCCATGCGCACGGTCTGCACCTGGCGGGCCTCTTCACGCGAGTAGGTATCGCCGGTGAGACTGGACTGACAACCTCCCAGCGTCATACCGACGGCAAGAAGTGAAGCGGTCAGCACGATAGACTTACGCATAGCGGTTCTCCTGAAAGGACAGATACAAAAATTAGACTCCAGCGTCTCGCCTCTGTCACGACGGCTCCTGAGAAATTCCCCTCGACGCTATATGTTAGGTCCTGTATGAAAAGTCGCCGAGCGAAGGTCACCCGACAAAAATCGGTGGGGAGGAGTTTACGTGCTGTAAACGAGCACCCCTAACCGATTTTCAACGACGCATCACCGATGCGCAGGCAGTTTTCGTACAGAACCCAGGGTAGCAAGATCGTGGATTACCTGATTATCGTCATTACCACCGCCGCCGGCCTGTATTTCCACTGGTGGCTCTACGTGCGCATCAAGCGCTGGATGGACCGCGACCTGGCCCTGTCGCTGGCCGGCGACGACACCGCGATGCGCGCCCACATGCTGGAACGCCTGGGCCAGGCGCAAGCCAGCGGAATCAAGCGCCGCGACCTGCCGGCCTGGCTGGAACGGGCGGCCGAGGACTACCGCTCGACGCGCTCGTAAAAGCGCTGGGGTATCCCAGTCACTGGATTCCCGCCTTCGCGGGAATGACGGGGCTGGCGGCAGGCTCGGCGTCACTCCCGTCGTCCTCGCGAACGCGGGGAACCAGTCCAAACACCTGTTATGCCTGAATGTCGATTCGACCCAGGACCTCAGGGAGCCAGCCGCTCACGCAGCCAATCACCATTGCGTCGGCGATAGTTGAGGCGGTCGTGCAGGCGGCTTTCGCGGCCCTGCCAGAACTCTATGCGCTCCGGCAGCAGGCGGTAGCCGCCCCAGTGCGGTGGGCAATGCGGTGCGATATCGAGGAAGCGCTGTTCGGTCTCGGCCAGCAGCTCTTCGAGCTCGGCCCGGTCGCGGATCACCCGGCTCTGCGGCGAGGCCCAGGCGCCGATGCGGCTGCCCAGCGGGCGCACCTGGAAATAGGCATCGGACTCCTCCGCCGTCACCCGCTCCACGCGCCCTTCGATCCGTACCTGGCGCTCCAGCGCCGGCCAGAAGAAGGTCATCGCCGCGAAGGGCCGCGCCTCGAGCTGTCGGCCCTTGGCGCTTTCGTAGTTGGTGAAGAAGGTGAAGCCGCGCTCGTCGACGCCCTTGAGCAGCAGCACCCGGCAATGCGGCCGGCCATCGGCATCGACCGTCGCCAGGGTCATGGCGTTGGGTTCGACCGGCAGTTGCTCGGTCTTCAGGGCATCGTCGAACCAGTGCCGGAACAGCGCGAAAGGCTCTTCCGGCGCCTGGTTTTCACAAAGGCCGTCGCGGGTGTATTCGCGACGCATGTCGGCCAGGGACTTGGGCATGGCGGTCATCCAGTCTGCTTGAATGCCCCTAGCTTACCCAAGCGTGCCCCTATTCGGATTGACTTGCGGCAAGAGCCGGTTGCGGCGGAGCCGGACGGCTGTACTGCGCCAGCAGGGCGACCAGGGTGTGCTGCGGCGTCAGCACCACTTCCACGCGGCGGTTCAGGGAGCGGCCTTCCTTGCTGTCGTTGGCCGCGCGCGGCATGTCGGAGCCCATGCCCTTGAGCATCAGGCGATCGCCACGCAGGCCGCTGAGACGGAAGATCGAGGCCACCGCCACCGCGCGCTCGTGGCTGAGCTTGCGGTTGAGCTGGTCTTCGCCGGAACTGTCGGCATGACCGAGCACCAGCACGGCGGTCTGCGGGTCGCCTTCGACCAGCTTGGCCACCTTGGTGATCGGGCCGAGCACCGACGGCATCAGCATGCCCGGCCGGTCGGGGTTGAACGAGGAATCCACCGGAGCGGTGACGACCAGCACGGTATCGTGCCGCTTGACCTCGAACTTGCTGCCTTGCAGCCCCTCGCGCAGACGCGGCTCGTAGATGTCCAGCCAGGCCGTCGTGGCTGCACGGTCGATCTTGGTGTCGACTACTTCATCGGTCTTCTTTTCAAGGTTGAGAATGCTGCAGCCGGCGGCGGTCATGCAGAAAACGAGAGTGGCTGTCTTGAGCAGCAAGGTGCGCATGGAAAAGGCTCCGTCAATAGGTCAGGCGCAATCGAATGGCCAGAAACCGAGACATCTTAATCTTATTCGGCGAGTTAGATTCTGGACGCAAGCCACTAATCCTAAAAGATTTATCAAGCAAACCCGACGAGTGGCTCAAGACAGGCAATCTTTCACCGCTCCCGCCAGTTTCTGCGCGCGCGGGTCCATCAGCACGTAGGGCCCGAGGGTATTGGTGACGAAGCCGAAAGCCAGCTCGCGCTCCGGGTCGGCGAAACCGATGGAGCCGCCCGCCCCCGGATGGCCAAAAGCCTTGGGCCCGACACCGTAGGTGGCGTTGGGTACTTCCGGCTGGTCTAGCATGCAGCCCAGGCCGAAGCGGGTTCGGGTGAGCAGGGTCTTGTCCTCGCCGACGCTGTGCTCGCGAGTCATCTCGTTGAGCAGTTCGGCCTCCAGCAGGCGGCCGTCAAGCAGCCTGGCGTAGAAACCGGCCAGCGCCCGGGCGCCGCCATGGCCATTGGCCGCCGGCTGTTCCATGCGCCGCCATTCGGGCTTGTTGGTGCTGGTCATGATCGAGGGCGGATTGGCGAAGGCGCGGGTGGTCATCGACGCCGGCTCGGTCATCATGCACTTGAGCAGGCGCTGCGCCGCCGCATCGCCAAAGTTGCCCTTGGCCCTCGAGACATGGGCGACGCGGGGAAACTCGGCATCGACCAGGCCGATGTGGAAATCCAGCTCCAGCGGCCGCGCGGTGCGGGCGATGATGGATTCGCCCGGGCTGCGGCCATCGACCCGGCGCAGCAGTTCGCCGACCAGCCAGCCGTAGGTGATCGCCGCATAGCCGTGGCCTTCGCCCGGCGTCCACCAGGGTTGCTCGGCGGCCAGGGCTCGGGTCATGGCGTCCCAGTCGTACAGCGCCTCGGCCGGCAGCAGTTCGCGCAGGGCAGGCAGGCCGGCGCGATGGCTGAGCAGTTGCCGCAAGGTGATGCGCTCCTTGCCGGCGGCGGCGAATTCCGGCCACCAGCGGGCGACCGGCACGTCCAGGTCGAGCTTGCCCTCGCCCACCAGTTGCAGCGCGGCAACGGCGGCGAAAGCCTTGGTGCAGGAGAACAGGTTGACCAGGGTGTCGCTGGTCCAGGCCTGGGCACCATCCTTGTCGGCGGTGCCGGCCCAGATGTCCACCACGGTTTCGCCGCCGACCTGCACGCACAGCGCGGCACCGCGCTCCTGCGGGTCCTCGAACAGGTTGGCGAAGGCGTCCTTCACCGCCTCGAACTTGAGATCGAAATAGCCCTGGATCTGCACGCGGTACTCCTCGAACCTGTGGGTGATGCCGGATTGTTCCAGCCGGCGGCGCGGTTGTGAACCCGTCCCGAGGTCGGGTTATCGGTCGCTTCGCAGGGTGCGCCGCACGTACCGAACCTGCCGGGACACTCTCGCTGTAGGAGCTGGGCCATGCCTGCGATTCGCGGCCATGGGCCACTCCTACGGGGCGTAGCCCGGATGCAATCCGAGAAAGCCCCTAGGGTTGAGGTCGTTCGGCTGCAGGGGCGGCGGGCTGCGCCTCCGCCCGCTTGGCCGCTTCGGTCAGCAAAGTCTTGCCGGCCTCGAGGTTGGCCTTGCGCACCGCCGTGACGAAGCCCTGGTAGGGCCGGTCGGTGATGCCCACCAATCCCAGGTGGCCGTTCTCGCCGTCCAGCAGGCGGCCGGTCACCGGCTGGTCGAGGTACTGGAACCAGTGCGCGCCGACGATGAAGGGCTCGGCCAGAGCCTTCTTCAGATAGTTGGCGTAGGCCGAGCCCCGCTCCTCTTCCTTGTACACCTCCTGCACACCGCCCCAGAACGGCCCGCGATCGCGGGAGCCGAAGTGGAACTCGCCGATCAGCACCGGCTTGTCCAGCTCGCGCAGGGCGGCGAAGTCGTAACCCTGTTGCGGTTCGCGGGTGTAGAAGTTGAAGCTCAGCACGTCGCAGTACCGCGCGCAGGAGGCCACCGCCTCAGGCGTCGAGCTGGCGAAGCGGCCACCCAGCAACAGATGGTTGGGCGCATGCCACTTGAGCGAATCGACGACGGTCTTGAAGTAGGTATCGGCGAACAGCCGCTGGAAATCCTGGAAATCCTGCTCGATGGCCGGATGCTCGGGACTCGGCAGCGGCGCCTCGAAGCCCGGGTCCTCCAGCAGTTCCCAGGCCGGCAATTCGATGCCCCAGGCCGCGGACAGCCCTTCGTGGTTGCGGTACTTGTCGCGCAACTGCTTGAGGAAGGCACGCTTGGCCGGCACGTCGGTGGTCAGCCGCAGGGTGCCGTAGGCCAGCGCGTAGCGCGCCCGTGGCCCCTCGCCGGGACCGGCCCAGGCCAGTTCGTTGTCGGTGAAGTAGCCGAGCAGCCAGGGATCGTCGCGGTGGTCGCGGGTGGCAATGGCGATGGCGCGTTCGGCGGCCATGGCGAAACGCGGGTCGAAGGGATCGGGCATCCCGCCCCACCAATCCAGGCCGGTGCTGATGGTCGCGTAGTCGCCGCTGATCGACAGCGGGATGGTGTACGGCAGGCGCGCGGCCTCCCGCAACGGCGCGTCGTTCCAGTTGCCCAGGGTATTGAAGCCCCAGGCCTGCAGGCGATCCAGGCTGAGAGCGGCCCAGCGGTCGAGATCGACGAGCGTCGACTCGCAGGCCGGCGGGGTAACCGCCTGCCCTGGCGTCGCTTCGGGCTGGCCAGCCGGCGCCTCCGGGCAGGCCGGCTTGCCGTAGGTGCGGTACAGGTTGGCGCTATAGAAGTCGAACCAGCGCCCGTGATCGAAGGCCCGGCCCCGGTTGGCGCCGCTGCCGCTGCGGTTGTCGCCCTGGCCGTAGTAGGCGGCGAGCGCTTCGCCCTCCTTGGGCAGGCCGTCGAACATCGCCTCGCGTCCTTCGACATAGGTGGCGCTGTGGCCCAGGCTCACGGTATTCACGCCGATCGAATAGAACGGGTTGCCTTCCGGGGTGACCAGGTACCAGCGGCCGTCGCGCTTCTCGGTGCGGAAGAAGTTGCTCGCCTCGAACCGGGGACCGCCGAGCAGACCGCCGTAGGTGTCGGTCTTCGGCCGCTCCTGCAACCATTTGCGCAACTGTTCCCGTTCCCTGGCCGCGGCGGACTTGAGTTCCTCGTCGCTGCCCACCTTCTCCGGCCAGCGCAGCCGGGTGTACTGGCCGTAACCGTCCACCAGCCCGGCATAGGCGGCTTGCTCCACATCGTCCCCCTCGCGCACGCCGAAGCGGCCGACCAGGATGCTCTGCGCCGCCTGCGGGTTCTCCAGTGAAAGAGTCACCGCCGTCACCCTGGCGGGATCGAGCGCCCCTTCCGTGCTGGTCGCCAGCAAGGTGCGCTTGCCCTGGTAGCTCCAGGGCATCGGCGGCGCGGCGCGCATGCCGTGGGCCAGCGGCGAGGTCGCGCGCAGCGGCACCAACAGGTTCTGCGCGGGGCCGGCCGGCAGCGCGACCCGGCTGGTCAGCACCTTGCCGTCGGCGCTCTCGATCTTCACCAGCAGGGTCAGCGCCCAGTCCATGGCATTCTGGATACGCAGGCTCATGACGCCCGCCTGCGACCAGTCCCATTGCCCGCCCTGCGGGGTCAGGCGCAGGCTGGGCAGTTCGTCGGGGTTGAAGGTGATCCGGCGCAGGCTTTCCCCTTCGGAGGTGTCTTCCCCGGTCAGCGATGGCAGCACGGCATGCTGCAGGTCGACCCGTACCGCGTCGGTCGGGCTGACGAAGTTGAACAGTGTCTGCTGGCCAGCCGCGCTGGCCCATAGCGGAATGGCGCAGGCGATGGCGATCAGGGAACGGCGGATCATCTGGACAAGGCTCCTAAGGACACGGCATCCGGCAGAACGACCGGAAGTAGACTACGAGCGGAGAAAAAGATGCCAAGAATATCCATCGAAACACAGGGAAACGAGCGGCTGACGCTCAGGCGATCTCCCGTCGGAACGGCGGCAGCGCGTTGAGGATCGCCTTGCCGTAGCGCTGGGTGACCACGCGCCGGTCCAGCAGGGTGATGATGCCCCGGTCGGCCTCGGTGCGCAGCAGGCGGCCGCAGGCCTGGACCAGGCGCAACGAAGCGTCGGGCACGGCGATCTCCATGAACGGATTGCCGCCGCGCGCCTCGATCCACTCGGCCAGCGCCGCTTCCACCGGGTCGTCCGGTACCGCGAAGGGAATCTTGGCGATCACCACGTGCTCGCAATAGGCGCCGGGCAGGTCGACGCCCTCGGCGAAGCTGGCGAGACCGAACAGCACGCTGGGCTCACCGTCGTCGACCCGCGCCTTGTGCTTGTTCAAGGTCTCCTGCTTGGACAGGTTGCCCTGGATCAGCACGCGCTTGCGCCACTCGCGGTCGAGACCGTCGAACACGTCCTGCATCTGCTTGCGCGAGGAGAACAGCACCAGGGTGCCGCGCGGGCCGTCGACCAGTTGCGGCAGATCGCGGACGATGGCCGCGGTGTGCGCCGTGGCGTCGCGCGGGTCGGCCTTGAGGTCGGGCACGCGCAGCACGCCGGCCTCGGCATGGTGGAACGGGCTGGGCACCACGGCGGTGACCGCCGCCTTGGGCAAGCCGGCGCGCATGCGGAAGCGGTCGAAGCTGTTCAGCGCGGTGAGCGTGGCGGAGGTCACCAGGGCGCCGTAGGCGACGTTCCACAGGTTGCGGCGCAAGGTCTCGGCGGCCAGGATCGGGCTGGCGTTGACCTCGATGTCGAACGCCGCACCGCTCTCGGCCAGGGTCAGCCAGCGCGCCATCGGCGGGCTGTCCTCCGGGTCCTCGACGGTGAAGGCGGTCCACAGTTCCCAGTTGCCCTGGGCGCGGGACAGCAGGCTGCCGAACAGCGGATACCACTCCTCGGCCTGGTGGCTGGCGATGCCCACGCCGGCCTCGCCGTCCATGGCTTCCTTGAGCAGTTCGGCCAGGCGGGTGAACACATCGGTGAGCTTGGCGAAGCCTTTCTTCAGCTCGATGCCCAGCTCGCGCAGGTGCTCCGGCACCAGGCCGCCCTCGAAACGATGACGCGGCCGCTCGCGGCCTTCCATGTCCTCGCCGGCGCGGAAGTCGGCCAGTTGCTCGCAGGCGGTGAACATGAACTGCTGCTGGGTGCGCAGTTCGCGGGCCAGTTCCGGCACCTGCTCGATCAGCCGGCCGAGGTCGCCGGGCAGCGGGTTCTGGGCAAGCAGCTTGGTGAGGTTCTTCTCCACCTGGCCGAGCCAGTCGGCGGTCGAGCGCAGGCGGGTGAAGTGGGCGAAGTGGCCGATGGCCTTGTCCGGCAGGTGATGGCCCTCGTCGAACACGTAGAGGGTTTCGCGCGGATCGGGCAGCACGGCGCCGCCACCGAGGGCGAGGTCGGCCAGCACCATGTCGTGGTTGGTGACGATCACATCGACCTTGGTCATGCCCTCGCGTGCCTTGTAGAAGGCGCACTGCTGGAAGTTCGGGCAGTGCCGGTTGGTGCACTGGCTGTGGTCGGTGGTCAGGCGCGCCCAGTCGGCGTCCGCCAGTTCCTCCGGCCAACTGTCGCGATCGCCATCCCAGCGGTTGCCTGCAAGCTTCTCGACCATGCGGGTGAACAGCTTCTGGCTCTGCTCGTCGACGTCGATGCGGAAACCCTCGTCGGCGAACAACTGCGCGGTGGCGCTCTGCGCCTCGCCTTCCTGCAGCAGCGCGTCGAGCTTGGACAGGCACAGGTATCGCCCGCGCCCCTTGGCCAGGGCGAAGCTGAAATTGAGGCCGCTGTTGCGCATCAGGTCGGGCAGGTCCTTGTGGACGATCTGCTCCTGCAAGGCGACGGTGGCGGTGGCGATCACCAGGCGCTTGCCCGCCGCCTTCGCGGTGGGAATCACCGCCAGGCTGTAGGCCACGGTCTTGCCGGTACCGGTGCCGGCCTCGATGGCCACCACCGCCGGCTCGCCGTCGCGATGCCCTTCGTCGTTGCTCTTGATGGTGCCGAGCACCTTGGCGACCTCGGCGATCATCAGGCGCTGGCCATAGCGCGGCTTGAGGCCCTTGGCTTCGAGGAAACGCGAATAGGCGCCCTGGATCTGGGACTTGAGTTCGGCGCTGAGCATGGAGACCGGCAGGCTGGAGACTGGATAAATTTTCAGTAGTTTACCGATAGGTTATGCTCGCGCGCCATACCGAAGCCTCGATGGAGAACCCGATGACCGTCTTCGCCGCCCTCTACGCCCTGCATCTGCTGGCCGCCCTGGTCTGGGTCGGCGGCATGTTCTTCGCCTGGACGATCCTGCGCCCCGCCGCCGTCGCCACCCTGGAGGCACCGGAGCGGCTCAGGCTGTGGGCCGATGTGTTCCGCCGCTTCTTCGTCTGGGTATGGGGCGCGGTCGTGCTGCTGCCGATCAGCGGAACCGGCATGCTGCACATGAACTTCAGCGGCTTCGACAACGCGCCGCGCTACGTGCAGATCATGATCGGCCTGTTCATCGCCATGCTCGCCCTGTTCATGCGCGTGCAGGCCCTGCTGCTGCCGGAACTGCGCCGCGCCATCGACGCCAACGACTGGCCGGCGGGCGGCGCCGTGCTGGGCCGGATTCGCCGGGTGGTCGGCTTCAACCTGCTGATCGGCATGCTGCTGGTGACCGTGACGGCGATTCGGCCGAGTTTCTGATGAGGTTGCATGGATGCCGGTCCCGGACTGCATCCGGGTACGTCCCTGCACGAACCCTCAGCACACACCAAACCAGTCCCCTCTCCCCTTGAGAGCGGGCCGCGTAGGTAGGGTGAGGGTGAGGGGCGGTGTTTCGGTTCATCGCGAAACCACGCGCCCTCTCCCCAGCCCTCTCCCATAAATGGGAGAGGGGGCGGCAGCCCGTGCTGCTGAAAGCCTCCGCAGTTCAGTCCTAATCCGGGATGCCGGCCATTCCGCTTCCCGGATTTCATCCGGGCTACGTCCCTGCACGAACCCTCAGCACACACCGAACCAGTCCCCTCTCCCCTTGGGAGCGGGCCGCGTAGGTAGGGTTAGGGTGAGGGGCGGAGCTTCGGTTGATCACGAAACCACGCTCCCTCTCCCCAGCCCTCTCCACTAGGCGTGCCCCCATAAATAGGAGAGGGGGCAGTCCGCGCGGCTGGAAATTTCTGCGACCCAGCTCTGACCCGAGATGCTGGTTATTCCGACTCCCGGATTTCATCCGGCCTACGCCCTACAGCTTCCTGACAACAGCCGTGGCAGTAGCAGTGGCAACGGTCCTTCCATCCTGGCTCAACTCGCCCGACAGGTAGCAAACCCCGCCACCCCGCTTCACCACACGGCCAATGGCATGCAGTTTCCCGGGCTTGGCGGGTGCCAGGAACTGCACATTGAGATTGACGGTCGGTGCGAACTCGCCTTCGGAAAGCAGCGAAGAAAGGGCGGGCCCCATGGTGTCGTCCAGCATGGCCGACAGAAAGCCTCCCTGGATATTGCCCGCCGGGTTCGTGAATTCGTCCTTCCCTTCGAACTCCGCTTCAAGTTCCCCGGAGTCCGGGTCGACGCTCAGGATCTTCATGCCCAATGTCTGGGCCGCCCTGGGTTCGGGAAGCTTGCCCTCTCGTATCAGCCAGAAAAATGCCTTGCGATCCATCAGCCCTCCCTCCTTGCCTTGCCAGCGTTTTCACTCCTGGGATGCAGCGAAACGCACCAGATTGAACTCGCCTTCCCTGCCGGCCGGCCCTGGTTGCCCGGCCTGTCCCGGTCGGCCATCGCGGGCCCGTCGGTGCTGTATATCCAGCAGCCCTTGGCCGAGCCGCCGCGACCGCCCTGCCCGGCTGTGCCGGCAACTCCGCCAGCGCCACCTTCCAGGCGTACCTGCACGTTCTCGGCCGGGAAGTCTTCCGGCACTTCCAGGCGAATCCGGCCGCCAGCGCCACCGGGCCGGCCATCGCCACCGTTCAGGCCGTCGTGGCCACGGCTGGCCTGGCCCCAGGCACAGCCGGCGGACTTGCCGTTCGCGCCGTCCAGGCCGGCGTAGCCTGGCGCACCGGCACCGCCCCGCACGTCGAGGATCAGGTCGGCCAGGTCGGCCTGCTCCAGGCGCAGGCTCAGGTTGCGCCCCGCGGTCGCCGGCTTCTCGTGGCTACCCGCGGCACCGCGCGCGCTGATCCGGCTGCCGGCGCCGAACTCGGCATGCCGCGCTTCGAGGCGGAACTCTTGGTCGCTCGGGGCGATGCCGATGCTCGCCTCGCGGCCCAGGCTCAGTTCGCCAACGCGGATTTCGGTCAGGGTCGAGGGAATCAGCAGGGTGCCGGCATCGGCGATTTCGAGTCGGTCGAGCACCAGCAGGCCGGTGGTGGTCGGCAAGCGCAGCAGCGTGTGCGGCGCCACCTTTACCTGGGCATCGGCCAACGCCAGGGAACTACCGAGGATGGCCAGCAGAGCGAGGCTACGCATGGCTGACTTCCTCCGTCAGCGCGACATCCTCGACGACCCCGGCCGGTTCGATCCGTGGCTGCGCGAACAGGTGCAGGATGCCGAACGCCAGCACCTGCAGGCGCTCCAGACCGCCATTCAGGCGCGCGCCGAACAGCATCAGTTCCAGCACGTGCAACAGCAGCAGGGAGCCCCCTGCCAGATGGAGCAACCCGGCGAAGGGCTGTGCGAAAGGTTTCAACAGATTGGCCAGCACAACCAGCCAGAACAGCAAGGCAAGCGCCTTGCCCATCCCCAGAAAGATTTTCATCCCCGCCCCCCTTAGGGTCTGTTGACGTTTCGTCGCGAACCGCGTTGCTGCGCCAAATGGCGCCAGGCTAGGCGCGGGACGCAGGGAATGGTGTCCCCCTTGCCAAGTCCCGCAACGACGCATGGCACCATTTGCCGCGCAACCCGAAGGGACGGGCCTGTTTTTGCGCGATGCGTCGTTGCTCGACGGCTCATTTGGAACGACCAAACTTCGCGTCTCGCGCCTAGCTCCGCGCAAAAACAGGCTCCATCGCGGCCGCGACGAAACGTCAACAGACCCTCATCAATTTCTTCTGCTGCGCACCTTACTCCCAAGGCACGGCCGGCAACAACGTACTGGGCGACAGTCCGACGGGACGATAGACGGGAAGGGAGAAACCGTTGCCGCGACGCACCAGGCGCGCGGCAACGGATGGGGTGGGAATCAACGCTGGATCAGGATCTCGACACGCCGGTTCTGCGCGCGGCCGCTATCCGTGGAGTTGTCGGCCACCGGCTGGCTTTCCCCGGCACCCCGAACCGCCACGATATTGGCCGGCGAAATGCCGGAACTCACCAGGTAATCCGCCACCGACTGCGCACGGCGCTCGGACAGCCCCTGGTTGTAGGCATCGGAGCCGACACTGTCGGTGTGCCCGGTAATGGTCAGGCGAGCATCCGGCGCTTCGTTCTTCAGGCGGCTGGCCACCGTATCCAGAATGGATTTGTCGGACTGGGTGAGACGGGCCGAGTCGAACTCGAACAGCAGGTCGCTCACCACGATGGTTTCCTCCTGGACCACCACCACTTCCTCGACCACCTCTTCGACCGGCGGGCAACCGTTGGCGTCGACCGGGGTATTCGGCGGGGTGCCAGGGCACTTGTCGCGGCTGTCCGGTACGCCGTCGCCATCTTCGTCGCCATCACCGTGCACCCAGCAATACGCTGCGGCGGTCGCACCGCCTACCAGCACACCCCAGCCCGCCCAACTGCTGCTTTCAATCGCCCCCAACCCGGCGCCGACCACACCACCGACAGCCGCGCACTTGGGCCAATCGGTCTTCTGCAGCCCTGCGCAACCGGTCAGAAGGGTACTGACTAGAATCAGAGGTAAAGCTGTCCTTGTGATGCTCATCTGCGAAGTCTCCTCATAGGAATCGGCCGACGACCGACGGTTTCCTGAGTAAAGACGGCCGTACAAAAATACGCCAGCACTAGGCCATCTCTGCGCTCCAAGCTAGTCTTTGCACCCCTGATCGAGGATTTTCGATGACTGAAAGCTTTTCCTCACGGACGCCGCAACAAGCCGTGGCCGCCCTGCTCGACCGTTATGCGCCAGCCCGCCTGCTGCTGGTCGGCGCCAGCGATCTCCCTGCCCTGCACGCCTACTGCGAGGCCCACCCCGACAGCCAGGTCGCGCGGGCCCAGGCCGGCCCGCTGCCCGCCGAACTGGCGGCCCAGCGCTTCGACCTGGCGCTGGTCGCGGACTGCCTCGAACACCTACCGAAGCGCACCGCCCTGGAACTGCTTGGCGGTATCCGCAATCTCAATGCAAGCCGCCTGGCGGTGCTGGTCGATCTCTCCGCCTGCGACTGGGCGGAAACCGACTTCTTCGCCCTCGCCCTGCAGGCCAGCGAACGCTTTCGCCGCGATGAACAGACCTTGACGCTGTTCACATACGATCTGCATGAATACAAACAGGTCCCCGACTGGCTGAACGCCAAGTTCTGGGCCAATCCGGAAAACTTCGGGAAATACTGGTGGTGACCATGGAGCCGACCTGTCCCTGCGGAAGCGGCGGTTATCTGGATGACTGCTGCGGCCGCTACCACGCGGGCACACCCGCGCCGAGCGCCGAACTCCTGATGCGCTCCCGCTACAGCGCCTATGTGCTGGGGCTCGTCGATTACCTGGTACGGACCACGCTGCCGGCCCAGCAGACCGCCGTCGACCGCGACGCGATCACCGCCTGGAGCACCCAGAGCACCTGGCTGGGCCTCGAGGTGGAAAGCTCGGAAGTGCTCGGCGGCAAGCCGGAGCACGCCTTCGTCACCTTCACCGCCCGCTGGCACGACGGCCAGGGCGAGCACGCGCACCGGGAGCGCTCGGGTTTCGTGCAGCACGATGGCCAGTGGTACTTCCTCGACCCGACGGTGCCGCTCAAGGCGGGACGCAACGATCCCTGCCCCTGCGCCAGCGGACAGAAGTTCAAGAAGTGCTGTTCGGGCTTCATCTAGGAGTGTTCTGAAAAACAGACACCCCGCCGACAAAAAGGCCCGCATCAGCGGGCCTTTCGGTTCATTCCTGCAGCTTCAGGTGCGAGGTGTCCGGCGGCGGCGCGGCGGGGGCGGCCTTGGCCTGGCCCATGTCGCTGCCCACCGGCGCCAGGCTGAACTGCGACAGGTCCACCTGTGGCGCGGCCGGGTCCGGGCGCTCGTCCTGCAGATCGGCCCCCACGGGCGCCATGCCGAAGTCCGGGGCATCCACTTCGCTGAAAGCGGCCATGTACTCATCCCGTGGCGCCACCTTCAAGCGTCCCGGCGCGGCAGCCGGAGCCGCGACCGGCGCGGGCTCTGGCGCGGGCGGCGGCGCCAGTTCCACTTCTTCCACCTCCATCGCCGCCACCTCGGCGCGGGCCCCGGCCCGCTCCATGGCCACGCGGTATTTCTCCGCCGTGGCGCCATCCAGGCCGTTCTTGATCACGATGCGCCGGCCGGAAAACAGCACGGCGATGCGCTGCGCATCGGCCTGGAACAGCTTGGCGAGGTTGGCCCGGACCTGTTCCGGCTCCGCACCGGGCACCAACTGGCCGGAAAAAGCGATCTCGTAAAGGCTCATGGTCACACTCCTGTCCCATTCGGCACCCAGTATGGCGCAGGTTTTTTTCCCCGAACAACATTGCAGCCGAGCAGTTGCTTGTTACACACTGGGGCATCGAGCGGAGTATTGGAATGCTTTACCAGGCGCAAATGATAAGAACTATCAGCCTATTGATGTTCTTCGGCCTCATTCTCGGCCTCGCAGGATGCTCGAGCCTCTCATCAGGCTTCAAGGACCCGGACGTCCATCTCATCGAAGTTGAAGTGGTCAGGGCCAAACTGCTGGAACAGCGGTTCGTCCTTCGCTTCCGCATCGACAACCCGAACCCCGCCAGCCTGTCCGTCCGGGGCCTGTCCTACAACCTCTACCTCAACGAGATGAAGCTCGCCGACGGCGAATCCAATGCCCGCTTCACCGTCCCCGCCAAGGGGCATCTCGTCTTCGAGGTGCCGGTGCGCACCAACCTCTGGCGCCACGTCAAACCCATCGTCAAGCTGCTGGAAACCCCGGAACAGCCCATCCGCTATCGCCTGCAGGGCGAAGTGAAGACCGGCTTCCTGTTCGGCCGCAGCGTGCACCTGAGTCGAAATGGCGAGATAATCCCCGGCGATTTCATCCCGGAGTAGTTTTTCCATGAGCCAGCAACCCCACGTTCACGGCCCCGACTGCGATCACGACCACGATCATCATCATGGCCACGGCCATGTGCACGGCCCGCACTGCAACCACGGCCCCCAGGAGCCGGTGCGCAACGCGCTGAAGGACGTCGGCCGCAACGATCCCTGCCCGTGCGGCAGCCAGAAGAAGTTCAAGAAGTGCCACGGGGCCTGATTGACCCTAGCGCGCTACCGACAGGCCCGTTTCGTGCGGGCCTGTTGTTTTATGGGGGGCTGAAAGGCTGGTCCTGGCGGGATGAAAGACTGTGCAAACCTGATATTCCGTCCCTCACCCCAGCCCTCTCCCGGAGGGAGAGGGGGCTGATCGGAGTTGGGTTTGTGTACTGCGTCTACCGACACCTCGGATTGACTCCCTCTCCCCCTGGGAGAGGGTTGGGGTGAGGGGCGGACTCCAACCGTACTGCCACTCTTCCCCTGAGATACACACCACCACCAACCCTCACCTATCCTCCCCACCACATCTTGCGCGGCGAATCGCCGCTCACTAACGTAGCGCCAGCCCAACGCCCCCTCCGCAGGAGCTTCCACCCATGGCTTCGCCAGCCTTTCCGCGTTTCCTTGGCCTCGCCGCGACGGCCGCGCTCTTCACCGGCCTGTCCAGCCTGGCCGGCTGCCAGAGCTGGTTGAACACCCAATACGCCGCCAGCCTGCCACCGACCTCCGGCTTCCAGCCGGTCAAGGGCCTGGCGCAGAGCGTGTCGATCCGCCGCAACGCGCTGGGCATGCCGTTGATCGAGACCACCACCTTCCACGACGCGTTGTTCGCCCTCGGCTACGTGCACGCCAGCGACCGCCTCAGCCAGATGGTAGGCATGCGCCTGATGGCCGAAGGCCGGCTCGCGGAAATGGTCGGCCCGGGGGCGCTGGACATCGACCGCTTCATGCGCGCGGTCAACCTGCGGCGGGATGCGGAAACCCTCTACAAGAACGCCTCGCCGCGCCTGAAGGCCTTCTTCGAAGTCTATGCTCGGGGCGTCAACGCCTACCTGTACCGCTACCGCGACAAGCTGCCGATGGACCTGGCCGAGTCCGGCTACCGGCCGCCCTACTGGAAGCCGGAAGACTCGGTGCTGGTGTTCTGCCTGATGAACTTCGGCCTGGCGATCAACCTGCAGGAAGAGATCGCCTCGCTGGTGCTGGCCCAGAAGGTCGGTGCCGACAAGCTGGCCTGGCTGCTGCCGACCTACCCGGACGAACAGTTGCCGTTCGCCGAGGCGGAGAAACTCAAGGGCCTGGCCCTTGACGGGCAGATTCCGGGCCTGGCGGCGGTCAATGCGACGGCCAGCCGGATCGCCGCGCTGGACAAGCTCGGCGTCGCCGCGTCCAACAACTGGGCGATCGCCCCGCAGCGCAGCCGCAGCGGCAAGAGCCTGCTGGCCAACGACACCCACCTGCCGTTGTCGATGCCCTCGGCATGGAATTTCGTGCAGATCCGCGCGCCGAAGTTCCAGGCCGCCGGGGTCAGCGTCGCCGGCGTACCAGCCGTGGTGGCTGGCTACAACGGCAAGCTGGCCTGGGGCATGACCATGGTCATGGGCGACAACCAGGACCTGTTCCTCGAACAGGTCCGGCGCCAGGGCGAGCGTCTCTACTATCTGGCCGACGGCAAGTGGCTGCCGGCCCGCGAACGCCAGGAGACCTTCTTCGTCAAGGGCGGCCGGCCGCTGCGCGAGACCATCTACGAAACCCGCCATGGTCCGCTGCTGAACAGCGTGCTCGGCGAGCGCAAGCACATGCTGCAACCCATGCGACTGGGCACGGGCTACGGCCTGGCGCTGCACAGCGCATCGCTCGACGGCGACCGCAGCCTCGATGCGTTCTTCGACCTGTCCCGCGCGCAGTCGGTGGACGAAGCCTTCGAGGCCAGCCGAGAGATCCGCGCCATCGCCCTGAACATGGTGTTCGCCGACGCCCGGCACATCGGCTGGCAGGTCACCGGGCGTTACCCGAACCGCCGCGACGGCATCGGCCTGCTGCCCTCCCCCGGCTGGGACGGCCGCTACGATTGGGACGGCTTCACCGACCCGATGCTGCATCCCTACGACCAGGACCCGGCGCAGGGCTGGCTGGGCACCGCCAACCAGCGCACCGTGCCGCAGGGCTACGGCATGCAGTTGTCCAATTCCTGGTTCTACCCGGAACGCGGCGAGCGCATCGCCCAACTGGCCGGCGGCGGCCGCCACGACGCGCGCAGCATGATGGCCATGCAACTGGACCAGACCTCGCCCTTCGTCGCCAAGCTACAGGCGATGTTCGAAGCCCCGGGCATGGCCCAGCCGCTGCGCCAGGCCATCGACGCCCTGCCCGCCGCCGAACGCGCCAGGGCTCGCGAAGCCCTCGACCGCCTGATGGCTTTCGACGGCAACCTCGCCGCCACCTCGGCGGATGCCGCACTGTACGCCGCCTTCCTGCACGAAAGCGCGCGGCAGACCTTCCTCGACGAGCTCGGCCCGGAGACCAGCCCGGCCTGGAAAGCGCTGGTGGATATCGCCGACCTGTCCTACTCGGCACAGGCCGACCACCTGCTCGGCCGCGAGGACAGCCCGTTCTGGGACGACGTGAACACCCCGCGGAAGGAAGACAAGCCGGCCATCCTCGCCCGCAGCCTGGCGGCCTCGGTGAGCCTGCTGGAAAGCCGTCTGGGCAGCGATCGCGCGGCCTGGCAATGGGGCAGGCTGCACACCTATACCTGGGCCACGGAAACCACCCGGCTGGCGCCCTACATGAGCGCCAGCCAGCGTGCCGGGATCAACGCCATCAAGGGCTACCTGGATCGCGGCCCCTACCCGGCCGGCGGCGACCACACCACCCTCAACGTCTCGGCCTACCACTGGGGGCAGGACTTCGACACCTGGCTGATCCCGGCCATGCGCATCGTCGTCGACTTCGGCCAGGCCGAGCCGATGTCCGGCATCAACAGTTCCGGCCAGTCCGGCAACCCGGCCAGCCCGCATTACGCGGACGGTATCGAGTCCTGGCGCAGGGGGCAGTACCAGAGCTTCCCGTTCCAGCCGCAGAACCTCGACAAGGTCTACGGCACCCGGCGCCTGACGCTGGTTCCGGAAAAATGACACTGTTCGTCGCTGCGGAGTGAACTTCCCGCCGGGGACGATGGTCACAATTGGCGGACTTACTCCTAGAGATCATTTCAGGGCGCCTATGGCGCCCTTTCTTTTGCCCGCTCAAACCGTCGGCGCCGGCGGCAACTGGTCCGGAACCGTGGGTTCGTCGGGCTCGGTGGGTTGCGGTGGCGTCGGCTTGGCCGGCAGGTCGGGAACATCCGGATCGGGCTGCCCGGGGATGCCGCCCATGCCGATACGTCCCTCTTTTCCACCCATGCGCTTCGCTCCAGGCATCGTCATCACTTCCATCACTCGTTCCTGTAGTGATAGAGCACCCTGGGCCTTCCCGCCGCCCGGTCGCGACCAAGGGCGTCCCCGGCGAACGCCCATGAAAAAACCGGGTCTTGGCCCGGTTTCTCGTTTCACGCCTTGGGCAGCGTCACGCCCCTCTGTCCCTGGTACTTGCCGCCGCGATCCTTGTAGGACACCTCGCAGGCCTCGTCCGATTGCAGGAACAGCATCTGCGCCACGCCCTCGTTGGCGTAAATCTTCGCCGGCAGGTTGGTGGTGTTGGAGAACTCCAGGGTCACGTGACCTTCCCACTCCGGCTCCAGCGGGGTGACGTTGACGATGATGCCGCAGCGCGCGTAGGTGCTCTTGCCCAGGCAGATGGTCAGCACGTCGCGGGGGATGCGGAAGTATTCCACGGTGCGCGCCAGGGCGAAGGAGTTCGGTGGGATGATGCAGACGTCGCTGTTGATGTCGACGAAGCTCTTCTCGTCGAAGTTCTTCGGGTCGACCACCGCCGAGTGGATGTTGGTGAACACCTTGAATTCGGCGGCGCAACGCACGTCGTAGCCATAGCTGGACACCCCGTAGGAAATCACCCGGCTGTCGTCCGCGCCGCGCACCTGGCGCTCCACGAAGGGCTCGATCATGCCGTGCTCCAGAGCCATGCGGCGAATCCACTTGTCCGATTTGATGCTCATGGCGGGCGTCCCGTAGCTGCTGAAAAATGAAGCGCGAATCTTACCGGCAGGCGCGCCGCCCGGCAAAGGGGCGCGCCGGACGGCGGCTTGCCTTCCATTGGGCCCCCGCGTTCGCGGGAATCCAGAAAACGCGGCAATCCGATCAGTCGTCACTGACCTCGATGGTCGGCATCGCCGGCGCGGCCTGTTCGCTCAGCGTGATGCGCGCGCCGACGGTACGGGCCATCTGCTGGTAGACCATGGCGATCTGGCTTTCCGGATCGGCGATGACCGTCGGCTTGCCGCCGTCGGCCTGCATGCGGATCGCCATCGACAGCGGCAGCGAGGCCAGCAGGTCGACGCCGTACTGCGCGGCCAGCTTCTCGCCGCCGCCCTCGCCGAACAGGTGCTCGGCATGGCCGCAGTTGGAGCAGATGTGCACCGCCATGTTCTCCACCACGCCAAGCACCGGGATGTTCACCTTGCGGAACATCTCCACGCCCTTCTTGGCGTCGAGCAGGGCCAGGTCCTGCGGCGTGGTGACGATCACCGCGCCGACCACCGGCACCTTCTGGGCCAGGGTCAACTGGATATCGCCGGTACCCGGCGGCATGTCCACCACCAGGTAGTCGAGGTCGTCCCAGGCGGTCTGGGTGATCAGTTGCAGCAGCGCGCCGGACACCATCGGCCCGCGCCACACCACCGGGGTGTTGTCGTCGGTGAGGAAGGCCATGGACATCACTTCCACGCCATGGGCCTTGAGCGGCACGAACCATTTCTGGTCCTTGACCTGCGGCCGGGTGCCTTCCGGCAGGCCGAACATGATGCCCTGGCTGGGGCCGTAGATGTCCGCGTCGAGGATGCCGACCCGCGCGCCTTCGCGGGCCAGGGCCAGGGCCAGGTTGGCGGCGGTGGTCGACTTGCCGACGCCGCCCTTGCCGGACGCCACGGCGATCACGTTCTTGACGTTGGCCAGCGCCGGCACCTGGGCCTGCGCCTTGTGCGTGCCGATCACGCAATCCACCTGCACGCGGGCCGAATCGACGCCGTCGAGGTTCTCCAGGGCCATCTGCAGCATCTGCGCCCAGCCGCTCTTGAACAACCCGGCGGCGTAGCCCAGTTCCAGGCGCACCCGGACGCTGGCCCCCTGGATGTCGATCTCGCGCAGGCAGCCGGCGCTGACCGGGTCCTGGTCGAGATGGGGGTCGGTGAACTGACGCAGGCAGGCTTCAACCGCTTCGCGGGTGATGGTGCTCATGAGACGACTCCAGAAGACTGAGCAGAACAGGCGGGCATGATAGCAGCAGCGACAAGCTCCAAGTCTCAAGCGACAAGTAGAACGGCGCTTTTACTTGCCGCTTGTAGCTTGAAGCTTGCCGCTTCCCTTATAGTTGCTGACTTTCCTACCGCAATTCCGACTGCATATCATCATGTCCGAAGCCCGCAAGATTCTCGTCACCAGCGCCCTCCCCTACGCCAACGGTTCGATCCACCTCGGCCACATGCTCGAGTACGTCCAGACCGATATGTGGGTGCGCTTCCAGAAGCTGCGCGGCAACCAGGCCATCTACGTGTGCGCCGACGACGCCCACGGCTCGGCGATCATGTTGCGTGCCGAGAAGGAAGGCATCACCCCGGAACAGTTGATCGCCAACGTGCAGGCCGAGCACATGGCCGACTTCGCCGACTTCCTGGTGGACTTCGACAACTACCACTCGACCCACTCGGAAGAGAACCGCGAGCTGTCCAGCTCCATCTACCTGGCGCTGCGCGATGCCGGGCATATCGCCACCCGCGCGGTGACCCAGTACTTCGACCCCGAGAAGGGCATGTTCCTCGCCGACCGCTTCATCAAGGGCACCTGCCCGAAATGCGCGGCCGAGGACCAGTACGGCGACAACTGCGAGAAATGCGGCGCCACCTACGCGCCCACCGAGCTGAAGAACCCGCGCTCGGCGATTTCCGGTGCCGTGCCGGTGCTCAAGGAGTCGCAGCACTTCTTCTTCAAGCTGCCCGACTTCGAGGCCATGCTGAAGACCTGGACCCGCAGCGGCACCCTCCAGGAAGCGGTGGCCAACAAGATCGCCGAATGGCTCGACGGTGGCTTGCAGGAGTGGGACATCAGCCGCGACGCGCCCTACTTCGGCTTCGAGATCCCCGGCGAGCCGGGCAAGTACTTCTACGTCTGGCTGGACGCGCCGATCGGCTACATGGCCAGCTTCAAGAACCTCTGCGCCAAGCGCCCGGAACTGGATTTCGACGCGTTCTGGAACAAGGACTCCAGCGCCGAGCTGTACCACTTCATCGGCAAGGACATCGTCAACTTCCACGCCCTGTTCTGGCCGGCCATGCTGGAAGGCGCCGGCTACCGCAAGCCGACCGCCATCAACGTGCACGGCTACCTGACGGTGAACGGCCAGAAGATGTCCAAGTCGCGCGGCACCTTCATCAAGGCGCGCACCTACCTGGACCACCTGAACCCGGAATACCTGCGCTACTACTACGCCTCCAAGCTCGGCCGTGGCGTGGACGACCTCGACCTC
This sequence comes from Zestomonas carbonaria, assembly GCF_904061905.1. GTDB lineage: Bacteria > Pseudomonadota > Gammaproteobacteria > Pseudomonadales > Pseudomonadaceae > Aquipseudomonas > Aquipseudomonas carbonaria. The sequence goes on along the minus strand of NZ_CAJFCI010000071.1, from coordinate 172,146 downwards.
AACCTCGAGGACTTCGTGCAGAAGGTCAATTCCGACCTGGTCGGCAAGGTGGTGAACATCGCCAGCCGCTGCGCCGGCTTCATCCACCGTGGCAACGGCGGCGTGCTGGTCGAGGCCAACCCCGAGCCGGAACTGTGGGACGCCTTCCAGACCGCTGCGCCGAGCATCGCCGAAGCCTACGAGGCCCGCGACTTCTCCCGCGCCATGCGCGAGATCATGGCGCTGGCCGACCGCGCCAACGCCTGGATCGCCGACAAGGCGCCCTGGGCCCTGAACAAGGTCGAGGGCAAGCAGGCCGAGGTGCAGCAGATCTGCGCGCTGGGCATCAACCTGTTCCGCCAGTTGGTGATCCTGCTGAAACCCGTGCTGCCCAACCTGGCGCGCGACGCCGAGGCGTTCCTCAACGTCGCCCCGCTGACCTGGGCCGACCTCGCCACGCCGCTCGCCAACCACCAGTTGAACCCGTTCAACCCGCTGCTGACCCGTATCGAGCCAGCGAAGATCGACGCCATGATCGAAGCCTCCAAGGAAGACCTCGCCGCCGAAGCGCCGCAACCCGCCGGAAAGCCGGACCTCGGCAATGGCGAACTGGTCAAGGAGCCGCTGGCCGACGAGATCGGCTTCGATGCCTTCGCCGCCGTCGACCTGCGCATCGCGCTGATCGAGAAATGCGAGTTCGTCGAAGGCGCCGACAAGCTGCTGCGCCTGACCCTGGACATCGGCGACGCCAAGCGCAACGTGTTCAGCGGCATCAAGAGCGCCTACCCGGACCCGGGCAAGCTGGAAGGCCGCCTGATTCTCTACGTGGCCAACCTGGCGCCGCGCAAGATGAAGTTCGGCATTTCCGAAGGCATGGTCCTGGCCGCCGGCCCCGGCGGCAGCGAGATCTACCTGCTCAGCCCGGACAGCGGCGCCAAGCCCGGACAGCGTGTGAAGTAAGCGTTGTCTCTCACCGGCAATGCGCATAGATTATGCGCATTGCCGATTCGGGAAGCCGTCATGCAACCGACCTACGATCTTCATGCCCCCAAGAAGGCCACCAACCTCAGTCTCAACAGCGACTTGCTGAAGAAGGCCCGGGAGCTGGACATCAATCTTTCCGCCGTGCTCGAGGAAGCCTTGGCCAACGAAGTGAAGGAACGGCTCGCCCGGCGCTGGCTGGAACAGAACCGGCAAGCCATCGACGCCTACAACCGTCATGTCGAGGAGCAAGGGGTCTTCAGCGACGGCTTGCGCAGCTTCTGATGCCCCAGTTCGACCTCTACCGCAACCCCAACCCGCGTTCACGGAGCGACGTGCCGCTGTTGCTCGACGTGCAGAACGGGTTGCTCGACTCATTGAACACCCGCATGGTCGTTCCCCTCAGTCGCGACCGCAGCCTGCAAGGTATCGCCCGCCTGACGCCACGGGTAAGCATCGATGGCGAGGACTACCTGCTGCTCACGCCGCAGATGGCCGGTATCGCCAGTCGTGACCTCGGCAAACCGGTCGGCAGCCTGGCGCACTTGCGCGATGAGATACTCGCAGCTATCGATCTATTGATCACCGGTATCTGAACATGCTGTTCCCAGCAGCCCTCCAGACGGGGACTTGCCCGCCATGACCGAACTCGCCCTGATCCTGGTCAGCTCGATCCTGGTCAACAACTTCGTGCTGGTGCAGTTCCTCGGCCTGTGCCCGTTCATGGGCGTGTCCAAGCGGATCGAGACGGCCATCGGCCTGTCGCTGGCCACCACCTTCGTGCTCACCCTGGCGGCGATATGCAGCTACCTGTTGCAACGCTACGTGCTCGAACCACTGGACCTGGAGTTCCTGCGCACCATCAGCTTCATCCTGGTGATCGCCGTGGTCGTGCAGTTCACCGAGATGGTGGTCAACAAGACCAGCCCCCTGCTCTACCGCGTGCTCGGTATCTTCCTGCCGCTGATCACCACCAACTGCATCGTCCTCGGCGTCGCCCTGCTCAACGCCAACAAGGCGGAACTCGGCTTCCTCGCCGCCAGCTTCCAGGGCTTCGCCGCCGGGCTCGGCTTCTCCCTGGTGCTGGTGCTGTTCGCCGCGATGCGCGAACGCATCGCCATCGCCGACGTGCCCAAGCCCTTCCAGGGGGCGGCCATCGGCATGATCACCGCCGGCCTGATGTCGCTGGCGTTCATGGGCTTCGCGGGGTTGATCAAGCCATGAGCCTGGTACTCAGCGCGGTCCTCGCCCTGCTGGTGCTGTGCCTGCTGTGCGGGGCGCTGCTCGGCTACGCGGCGGTACGCTTCCGCGTCGAGGGCAACCCGATCGCCGAGCAGGTCAACGCCCTGCTGCCGCAGACCCAGTGCGGACAATGCGGCTATCCCGGCTGCAAGCCGTACTCCGAGGCGATCGCCGCCGGCGACCGGATCAACAAGTGCCCGCCCGGTGGCGAGGCGACCATCCAGGCCCTGGCCGAACTGCTCGACCTGGAGCCGGAGCCGCTGGACGCCGAAGGCGGCGAGAAGCCACCGATGGTCGCCTACATCCGCGAGGCCGAGTGCATCGGCTGCACCAAGTGCATCCAGGCCTGCCCGGTGGACGCCATCGTCGGCGCCGCGCGGCTGATGCACACGGTGATCGCCAGCGAGTGCACCGGCTGCGACCTGTGCGTCGAACCCTGCCCGGTGGACTGCATCGAGATGCGGGTGATCGGCGCCGAGCCGCGTACCTGGAAATGGCAACGGCCCGCGCGGCTGATCGCCAGCGACCGGGAGCAGGCGGCATGACGGCCATGCAGTTGTGGGACTTCCCTGGCGGCATCCATCCGCCGGACAACAAGCGCCAGTCCACCACCCTGCCGATCCAGCGCCCGCCGCTGCCGAAGCGGCTGGTGCTGTCGCTCGAACAGCATATCGGCATGCCGGCCGAACCCCTGGTGCGGGTCGGCGAACGGGTCCTCAAGGGCCAACCGATCGCCGCCGCCACGGGCTTCATCAGCGTGCCGCTGCATGCGCCGACCTCCGGCACGGTCGGCTTCATCGACCCGCGGCCCTACCCCCACGTCTCCGGCCTGCCAGTGCCGGCCATCGTCATCGACAGCGATGGCCGGGACGAGTGGTGCGACCTGCAACCCTGCCCGGACTTCCGCAGCCTGGAGCCGGCCGATCTGCTGGCGCGCATCCGCGCGGCGGGCATCGCCGGACTCGGCGGCGCCGGCTTTCCCACCGAGGTCAAGCTCAGCGCACGGGCGACGGACAAGATCCACACCCTGCTGATCAACGGCGCCGAGTGCGAGCCCTACATCAGCGCCGACGACATGCTGATGCGCGAACAGGCGGCCGAACTGGTCGGCGGCATCGACATCCTCGTCCACCTGCTGCAACCCGAGCAGGTGTTGATCGGCATCGAGGACAACAAGCCCGAAGCCATCGCCGCCGTGCGCGCCGCCCTCGGCGAGCGGCCCTGGCAGTTGCGCGAGTTCCCCACCAAGTACCCGTCCGGTGGCGAGAAGCAGTTGATCCAGATCCTCACCGGCAGCGAAGTACCGAGCGGCGGGCTACCGGCCGACATCGGCATCGTCTGCCAGAACGTCGGCACCGTCGTGGCCGTGTACCGCGCGGTGGTGCTCGGCCAGCCGCTGGTCTCGCGCATCGTCACCCTCACCGGCGCGGCGCTGGAACGGCCGATGAACGTCGAGGCGCTGCTCGGTACGCCGGTCGGCGAACTGCTGGATTTCGCCGGCCTGCACGCGGAACGGCTCGACCGGCTGATCCTCGGCGGGCCGATGATGGGCTTCACCCTGCCCTCCACCGAAGTGCCGCTGATCAAGACCAGCAACTGCCTGCTCGCCGCCACCGCCGAGGAACTGCCGCCACCGCCGCCGGCCATGGCCTGCATCCGCTGTGGCGAGTGCGCCGAGGTCTGCCCGGCCAGCCTGCTGCCGCAGCAGTTGCACTTCTTCGCCCTCGGCCAGGAGCACGAACAGCTCAGGGTCCACCACCTGTTCGACTGCATCGAGTGCGGCGCCTGCGCCTACGTCTGTCCGTCGAGCATCCCGCTGGTGCAGTACTACCGTGCGGCCAAGGCGGAAATCCGCGAGCTGGAGCAGAAGCACCAGAAGGCCGAGCAGGCACGCCTGCGCTTCGAGCAGCGCCAGGAACGCCTGCGCCGTGAAGAGGAACGCCGCGAGGCCGAGCGCAAGGCTCGCCAGGAAAAGGCCGAGCGCGCCCGCGCCCGGAGCGAGGCGGCCCCCGTCGATGCGCTGGCGCGCGTGCAGGCGCAGAAGCCCGGCCTCAGCGACGAGCAGAAGCGCCTGAAGATCGCCGCCAGCATGGCCCAGGTGGCGCTGAAGAAAGCCGAGAAACAACTGGCCCTGCACGCCACGCCGGAATTGCAGACGCAAGTGGACGAGCTGCGCACAGCGGCCGAGGAAGCCCAGCGGGCCTTCGAAGCGGCCCAGGCAGCGGAACCGGCCGACGCGCCGGTGGCTGGCGAGGCGGAACGCAAGCAGGCGAAAATCCGCGCCGCCATGTTGCGCGTGCAATTGAAGAAGCTGGAGGGTGTCGCCGGGGAAACGCCGAGCACCGAACAGCAGGCCGAATTGCAGGCGATGCGCGCCGAGCTGGACGGCCTGCAACCGCTGCTCGACGCGCCCGCCGCACCGGCATCGCCCGACGGCGTGGCGGCGCTGAAACGCGCCAAGATCGACCTGGCGATGAAGCGCGCCGAGTTGAAGAAAGCCGAGCAGGCGGGTGCCGACGAAGCCGAACTGGAACGCCTGCGCAACGCCCTGGCCACCGCCGAACAGGCCCTGCACGCCGCCGAGGACGCCTCCGGCAAGCCCGTGCCGAACCTGGTGCGAATCGACAAACGTCCGGTGGACGAAACCACCCGGGCTCTGAAGACCGAACTAGCCTACGCCCGCGCCGACCTGCGCAAGCTGGAGCGCGACGAGCAGGCCAGCGCCGAGGCATTGCAAGCCGCCCGCGAGCGGCTGATGGAGGCCGAGCGGAAATTGGAGGAGAACAAGGGATAGTTGCAGGAGTGGGCCATGGCCCTGCGCCCGATGGATAGTCCGCCCCTCACCCCAACCCTCTCCCGGAGGGAGAGGGAGAGGGAGCTGGACTGTGCAGGGCGCAACTCCCGCGCCAGATTTCTCCCCTCTCCCTCTGGGAGAGGGGCCGGGGGTGAGGGACGGTGGTCGGACACAGTACAGAACCGACCTCTCCTCCTCGCCCATGAGAGAGTGACGTAGGGTGGGCTGGACGGCATTCCGCTTCAGCCCCCCATGGAAATAACCGGTGGGCTGAAGCCCACCCTACGATTAAGTAGCCCGGATGCAATCCGGGAACGGACACAAGAATCACCCCCGGATTGCATCCGGGCTACGGATGGCGTCCGCCATCCACCGAACGACGACAACCGGAGAGCCCATGGTCCTGCCCCGCCTCACCTCGCCCCACGCCACGGGGAGCAATCGCACCCAGCGCGTCATGCTGCAGGTGCTGCTCGCCACCCTGCCGGGGGTGCTGGCGTTGACCTGGCTGTATGGCTTCGGCACGCTGATCAACCTGTTGTGGGCCGGCGCCGTGGCCCTGGGCTGCGAAGCGGCGGTCCTCGCCGCTCGCCGTCGTCCGGTGCAGTTCTTCCTCAGGGACGGCAGCGCGCTGGTCACCGCCGTGCTGCTGGCCCTGGCCCTGCCGCCCTACGCGCCCTGGTGGCTGACGCTGATTGCCACCGCCTTCGCCATCCTGTTCGGCAAGCACCTCTACGGTGGTCTCGGGCAGAACCCATTCAACCCGGCGATGATCGGCTACGTGGTGGTGCTGGTGTCCTTCCCCGGCGCCATGACCACCTGGCCGCAGCCGAACTTCGTCGGCCCCTGGGACGCCCTGCAACAGATCCTCGGCCTCGCCGTGCTGCCCGATGGCTGGAGCCACGCCACTGCCCTGGACGTCCTGCAGCACAACCACAGCCTGACCTTCGACGAACTGCGCGCCAGTAGCCCGGCCTTCGGCAGCTTCGGCGGCAACGGCCAGGAATGGATCAACCTGGCGTTCCTCGCCGGCGGCTGCTACCTGCTCCAGCAGCGCCTGTTCACCTGGCACGCGCCGGTCGGCATGCTCGCCGCGCTGACCCTGATGAGCCTGGTGTTCTGGGGCGGCAGCGGTTCGGACTCCAACGGCTCGCCGCTGTTCCACCTGCTGACCGGCGCAACCATGCTCGGCGCCTTCTTCATCGTCACCGACCCGGTCAGCGGCGCCACCAGCAACCTCGGCCGGCTGGTCTTCGGCGCCGGGGTCGGCATCCTCGTCTACATCATCCGCGCCTGGGGCGGCTATCCGGACGGCGTGGCCTTCGCCGTGCTGCTGATGAACCTCGCCGCGCCGACCATCGACTACTACACCCGTCCGCGCACCTACGGCCACCGCAAGGCCGAACGCGGCTTCAAGATCGGGGAATGACCGTGCCGACCAACGAGATCACCCGCTCGATGCTGAGGAACGGCCTGCTGCTCGGACTGTTCGCCGTGGTCACCGTCGGCCTGGTCGCCGTGGTCCACCAGGCCACCGCCGAGCGCATCGAGCAGGCCGGGCGCGATGCCCAGTCGCGCACGCTGGGAGAAATCCTCCCGGCCGGCAGCTACGACAACCAGTTGCTCGACAGCACGGTGCAGGCCTTCGACCCGGAACTGCTCGGCAAGCCAACGCCGCAGCCGGCCTACCTCGCCACCCTCGCCGGCCAGCCCAGCGCGGTGATCCTCCAGGCCAGCGCGCCGGACGGCTACAGCGGCGCCATCCACCTGCTGGTCGCCGTCCAGGCCGATGGCCGGCTGGCCGGCGTGCGGGTGGTCAAGCACAATGAGACGCCCGGCCTGGGCGACAAGATCGAACTGGCCAAAAGCGACTGGATACGCACCTTCGAAGGCCGCGCGCTGGGCAACCCGGACGACGCCGGCTGGACGGTGCGCAAGGACGGCGGCCACTTCGACCAGTTCGCCGGCGCCACCATCACGCCGCGCGCGGTGACCAGGGCAGTGCACCGCGCCTTGCAGTATTTCGACAAGCACCGGGACGAGCTGCTGGCAACGAGGAAAGACACCAATGGCTAGTTTCCGCGAGATCGCCGTCAACGGCCTGTGGAAGAACAACCCCGGCCTGGTGCAACTGCTCGGCCTGTGCCCGCTGCTCGGCACCAGCAACTCGATGGTCAACGCCCTCGGCCTGGGCCTCGCCACCATCCTCGTGCTGACCTGCTCCAACGCCGCGGTGGCGCTGATCCGCAACGCCGCGCCGGACAGCGTGCGCCTGCCGATCTTCGTGATGATCATCGCCGCGCTGACCACCTGCATCGAGCTGCTGATGCACGCCTGGACCTACGAGCTGTACCAGATCCTCGGTATCTTCATCCCGCTGATCACCACCAACTGCATCATCCTCGGCCGCGCCGAGGCCTTCGCCGCCAGGAACGGAGTGGTCCGCGCCGGCTTCGACGGGCTGATGATGGGCGCCGGCTTCGCCCTGGTGCTGCTGGCCCTCGGCACCCTGCGCGAACTGCTCGGCACCGGCGCGCTGCTCGGCAACATGCACCTGCTGTTCGGTCCGGTCGCGGCCGGCTGGCAGATCACCGTATTCCCGCACTACCAGGGCTTCCTGCTGGCCATCCTGCCGCCCGGGGCCTTCCTGGTGCTGGGCCTGCTGATCGCCCTGAAGAACCATATCGACGGCATCGTCGCCGCCCGCGCCGAGACCCGGCCGGTCGACGCCACGCCGGTGGCCGACCGCCGCGTGCGGGTAACCGGGGTGATCGAATAGAAAGACCTTGCACCGCACCGCCCTTTGCCACGAACCTTCGCAACCATACCTATTAGCCTGAAGCTCGCCGTCGAGAACCGTAGCTCCCCCATGAACGCCGCCAAACGCCTGGAAATCTTTCGCCGTCTGCACGAGGACAACCCCGAACCGACCACCGAACTGGCCTACGAAACGCCCTTCGAGTTGCTGATCTCGGTGATCCTCTCCGCGCAGGCCACCGACGTCGGCGTCAACAAGGCCACCGCCAAGCTGTACCCGGTGGCCAACACCCCGGAGGCCATCTACGCGCTGGGCGTCGAGGGATTGAGCGAATACATCAAGACCATCGGCCTGTACAACAGCAAGGCGAAGAACGTCATCGAGACCTGCCGCATTCTCATCGAGAAGCACGGCGGCCAGGTGCCGGACAACCGCGAGGATCTCGAGGCGCTGCCAGGGGTCGGCCGCAAGACCGCCAACGTGGTGCTCAACACCGCCTTCCGCCAGCCGACCATGGCGGTGGACACGCACATCTTCCGGGTCAGCAACCGCACTGGCATCGCCCCCGGCAAGAACGTGCTGGAGGTGGAGAAGAAGCTGCTGAAATTCGTACCAAAAGAATTCCTGCTGGACGCCCACCACTGGCTGATCCTGCACGGGCGCTACGTCTGCCAGGCCCGCAAACCGCGCTGCGGTAGCTGTCGGATCGAGGATCTCTGCGAATACAAACAGAAGACCTCCGACGATTGAAAGCTTTTAGGTTTTGTTAAAAACCTGATTGAAAAAATCTTTTTTACCGACTCCGGAATTGCCTATATAAGGTGCGCAAATGGCCCTGGTAGCCTGCCTGGAGTACGAACCATGAGTGGTAAAGACGATATCGAGCTCGAAGACGACTTCACCGCCGAAGACGCCGAAGATACCGCTGAAGCGCCGGTCGTGGAGGTCGCCAAGACCAACCTGACCAAGCGTCGGTTGATCGACAACCTGCTGGAAGAACGCCGCCTCAACAAGCAACTGGCCGAATACGACTTCGACCTGTAAGGCCGCGTATCCAACCGAACGAAAAGCCCCGCGATCGCGGGGCTTTTCGTTGGCGCCTTGCTCAGGTACGGAAGCAGCCGACCATCGATTGCAGGTCGCCGCCCAGGCGCGCCAGTTCCCTGCTGGAAGTCGCGGTCTCCTGGCTGGCCGCCCTGTTGCAGCTTGCCTATCAGTTCGCTGTCCTCGAGCAGCACGCCCAACGCCGGGGCAGAGGCCGGGAACCGCTACTGCAGCACCAGGTTGTCCTCGGCCAGGATGAAATTTCCGCCGTACCTTTCGTTCATGCGAGCCACCATCGCGTCGCGGGGAGTGCCATGGGGCAATACATGGGTTCCGACCAGCAGCCGTGGCTTCACTTCGTCCATCAAGGCGGCGAGCTGGTCCTCGGTCGTATGGGCATCCAGCATATAGTCACGCCAGATCCGTGGAAGTTTCCCGACACCCTCCTCGCTCATGATCTCGCTGATGACGATGTCGCTGCCGGCCAGGCTCTCCCTGAGCGTTGGCGTCAGCCTGTAGGAGTAATCGCCCGTTATGGATATGACCAGGTCAGGTGTCTCGACGCGGTATCCCCAGGTCTTGCCGGCCTCCCAACTGCCGTGCACGACCGGAAAGCTGCTCACCCGCACGTTCTCGTCGGCGAACAGCAGCCCGGGCGCCGAGAACTCGCTGATACGAACCGATATTCCCTCCTGGTTCTTCGTCCTCGGCGCCGCCAGGCGATAGTCGATCCATGTCCTGTTGCCCTGCAGCACCCCCTGCACCAGCGCAGCGGTCCCCTCCGGGCCGTGGACCTGGGCTGGCCTGGCGCGGCCATATATCCAGAAGCGCAGCAGGAACTCCGGCACATCAAGGACATGATCGCTGTCCAGATGGGTCAGGAACAGCTTGTCCATGTATGGCGTCCCCATATAGCCAGCGGGGGTACGGGCCGGGGGGAACACCTTGCCATCGTCATAGTTCGACAGGTTGTTCAAGGCCCCATGGCCCGCATCGAACAGATACACCTCGCCACGCACGATGATGGCGATGGATTGTCCTGCGGTATTGCGTTCGAGTATCGGGGTACCGGTCCCGAGGAAGACGATTTTCGTTTCAGGGCTCTTCCTGTCTCCCAGCAACGCCCTCAGGTCGAGAGTCTTGTAAGGTGGGGCCGGCAGTTCTCCGGAGGATCCCGCCAGCGGTAATCCAAGCCCCAGCATGAGCATCAGCACCATAGCTGCTCTGAACACGTCGCAACCTCCGCATGCCTTAGAAATTCTTGTGGATATTGGCTATCACCCGGGTACCTTGCGCCTTGTTGCGCGCATCGAACTCTTCGTACCAGGCAACGCCAAAACCGAATCGAGCCTGACGATCGAAATAGGAAATGGCAGGGCCGATGGCGGATACCTGTTCCTTCGAACCACTGACTCGCCGTCCGTCGATCCGGTCGCCGGTCGTCTGCTCCAGCCTGTATCCGGCCACCCCGAGGCGGACGCGCTCCGTCACCAGGTAGCCGCTCGAAAGGCTCAGGTTGATGGCCTCGCCGGGCTGGGTCGACCTGGCTCCAGGCAGGGTCGGGCGCTCGTTCCGGTCGCTCCAGACATAGCCGAGGTTGAAGCTGTGGCTCCAGCGGCCGGCAAAATAGGTGCCGGCGAACATGGGGTTCACATAGAGGTGATTCGATCCGAGGTTGACCGGGCTGTCCCTGTCGTACTCACCCGTGGGCAGGGTTACGGCCAGGATCGATTGCAGGGTAAGCCGGCCCGAGTAAAGCGGAATATCGCGCCAGGTCAGCTTGACCGGCCGGATAGTGACGTCGCCCAGCCCCGATCTTCGTCCCTTCCCACGCCCTTCGATGTCTATGTCGGACTGCACCAGCGGCACCCTGATCGTCATCCCGTACTCGCCCCCGAGGAATTCATGGGGCGTATTCAAGGCGTACTGGAATATGGTGGTGTTTATGCTTCCATCCTTTTCCCCTGGGGTTTCCTTGCCGTTTCCATACTTGATGTTTTCGAAGTGATAGTTGTTGTTCTGAATCATGAGGTGCTGCCCGGGAGTCGCAAGCCCCTCCGAGAAGAAGCCACCGCCCAGATTCACCGGCGGTAGTTTGACGGGATCGACGTTTGCCGACAGGGCTTGCTGGGAAAACCCCAGGCACAGGTTGCAGGCAAGCCACGTAAATTCCTTTTTCATCGTTGTTCTCCTTGAGTCTGGCGCTGGCTTCCCCTTGTCCGGGCGTCCCATGAGGGAGGGGCGAACGCTCAAGAGCGTCATCGAAGCCACTGCCGCAACTACGGCCGCCAGCGAGCACCGCTCACTGGCGGTCGCCTTCAGACGCTCCAGGCGTCATAGCCATAGAGCCAGTCGGCACTGCCGCCATCCTTGAGCCATTGGTTGCCGCGCGAGCCGATCTGGATCTCGCTGGTGCGCGCCAGGCGCGCATCCTGGTAATCCAGCAGGGCCTGCGCCATGCTCGAGCGGGTGGCGCCCTCCAGGTGGCGCGCCAGTACGACCGCATCCTCGATGGCCTGGCCGGCGCCCTGGGCCATGAAGGGCATCATCGGATGGCAGGCGTCGCCCAGCAGGGTGATACCGCCCTCGGACCAGAACGGCAGCGGGTCGCGCTCGTAGAGCGCGGTCTTCAGCACCTCGTCGCAGGCGTCCAGCAGGGCACGGGCATCGGGGTGGAAGTCGGTGTAGTGGCTGCGCAGTTCCTCCACGTCGCCAGCGCCGGTCCAGGACTCCTCGTGCCAACTGTCCTGGGCGGTGGTGGCGAAGATGAAGATGTCGCGCCCCTGGTTGAGCGGGAAGGTGACGATCTGGCTAGCGGGATCGGGGCCCCACCATTTGGTGAAGGCCTGGATGTCGGGCACATGGGCCACCCGCTCGACCGGCACCACGGCGCGGAAGGCCACCACTCCGGTGAAGCGCGGGTGCTCGTCGCCGTGCAGCGCGCGGCGTACCACCGAATGGATGCCATCGGCCCCCACCAGCAGGTCGACCTGTTCCCCGCCACCGTCCTTGAACAGGATCTCCACACCATCGCCCCGTTGCCGGACCGACTCGGTGCGGGCAGCGAAGCGCACCTGCTCCGCCGGCAGCGCCCCCACCAGCACCGACAGCAGGTCGGCTCGGTGGATGGTCAATTGCGGGGCGCCGTATTTCCGCTCGGCGGTATCGGCCATCTCCAGGCGCGAGGTTTCCTCGCCGGTGTCCCACATGCGGCTGATACGGTGAGTCGGACGCGCGGCGAACCCGCGTATCTCCGCTCCGACGCCCAGCCCATCCAGGGCTCGAACTGCGTTGGGGGTCAAGTTGATATCTGCGCCAACCCGCATGAGCGCCTTGGCCTGCTCGTAGACCACTACCTGGTGGCCGGCACGATGCAGAGCAATTGCAGTGCAGAGCCCGCCAATCCCGGCGCCAACCACACCAATTTTCAATCCGGACATGAAACCTCCTCGGCTCCTTGCTTGCGATGAACGACCCGCCCCGGCGCGCTCCGGCGCCGGAACGGGTCAGAAGTAGTAACCGATGTTCAGGTTGGTGCGGAAAATCCACTCGTTGCTGCGCGACGAGGTGGCGCTGGTGAAGCCGGTGCCGCTCTCCGCGCCGCCGTAGGGGTTGGCGTTCTTGCCCCAGGTGAAGTCCAGCCAGCCCATGATCGGCATGGCGATGAACTGCACGCCGGCGGTGTACATCTGCGAGTCGTCCCAGCCGCTCTTGTCCTTGAACATGCGGCTGTAGTCGTTGTAGAAGCGCAGCTTCTTGAGCATGCCCATGTTCGGCGTGGCCACGTCGTAGCCGACGTTGAAGGAGGCGACGCTGGCCTTGGCGGCGATCAGGTAGGCCGGGGTCAGGCCGTTGGCGCCCATGAGGATGCTGTCGTCGCTGACGCCGTCCGGGTTTTCCGGGTCGAATTCGTAGCGGATGCCCTGGGTGGTGATCGTCCAGTTGCCGCTGTTGATCACCGCGTGCAGGCCACCGGCCCAGTAGTCGCCGTCGTCCCTGGTGGTGGCGTTGTACAGCTTGGACGCGGCCAGCGAGGCGCCCACCTCGGTCTTCCAGCCGTCGCCGGCGAAGTTGCGCGCCACGCGCAGGTTGACCTGGTCGCGCTTCTCGTTGTCCTGGGCGCCGTGGATGAACGGGATGGCGTTGTCGTCGAGGTCGGCGAAACGGCCGACTTCCGGCGAGTAGCGGATGTCGCTGGGCAGCATGCGCGGGAAATAGCCGGCCTGGATGTGCCAGTCCTGGTCCTTGTAGATGTACTTGGCCCCCGCCCCGGCGCTGACCCCGTAACCGAGGAAGAAAGGAATGTGATAGCTCCAGCCGAACTGCGGATAGGGTTCCAGGCCGAAGGGCTTGAAGGGGGCGCCCAGTTGCAGGCTGGAGGTTTCGTTGAACCTGTAGCCGACGAAGCCACGGTCGATGGAGCGCTTGCCGTCGTCCTGGAACCAGTAGCCGACGTCGGAGAAGAGGTTCTCGTGGGTGGCCTGCACATCCAGGCGGAAGGTGTCGAAGAGGAAGCGGCCGTTGTTCTCGGTGGTTTCCCAGTCCTCGTCACGGTAGTTCATGCGCAGGGCGCCGCCGATATCCAGGGTGCTCTGGCCGTCGTCGCTGCGCAGGCTGATGTGCGGGAAGGGCTTCTTCGGCGCGGCGGCCGGCGCGCTGGAGGCGTTCGCCGCCGTGAAGCCGGCGCAGATAGTCGTCGCAAGGCCGACGAACAGCACGTACTTTTTCATTATCACCTCATCTGCAAGTTAGCGTTTGGCAGAGTTGTATGGACAAGACTTCCCTGTCACCGATATCTCGGCGGGCAACTTTCCACCGGCCTATAACTGTCCTTTCTTCTTGTTTCGGCGATCACCGAAGTTCAGACAAGCAAACTTTCCGTGACGGCTTTCCATTCCGGACAAGGGCGTCCATTCCGCATTTCACGCCACGCCAGGAGCACTCCCCGTGCCAGTCATGGCGTTTCATATACGGCACAGTGTTTTGTGCATGAACCATGCCGCAATAGAAGACCCGGAAGTGAATCCATATAACCCATTAAAAACAATGGTTTATATATGGATCATGGCATTTTGTATCACCCTGGAAACAGGGAGTTCCGGCGGTAACGAAAGTGCACATTGCGTGTGCGTAAAATTCTCACCGTGATACTTCATGGGTCACTTCGGCGTTTTATATATGAAAAGGCAATACGACTCCCCTGTCACACGGTACGCCTTGCAGGTTTTATCCATAAAACATCCAGGGAAGATTCAGCCGCTCACGATTCATATATCCGGGCCGGGCCAATAACTATTGGTCGTCATTTCCGGATGCGCTGGATACAGGCGAAAAAAAGCCGGTGAGGCACCGGCGAGTGTGGTGAGGGGATCAGCGTAGGGTTCGCCATGCGCACCGAAAGATGGGCGGTGCCGGCGTTCCGGTGCGCACAGCGCACCCTACGGGAAAGCTGGTGTTCAGAGGTCCAGCACCAGGCGCGAGCCCTTGCAGCCGGAAACGCAGACCATCATGGTCTTGTTGGCGGCCTTCTCGGCCTTGGTCAGCACACCGTCGCGATGCTCCGGCTCGCCTTCCAGCACGCGGGTCTCGCAGGCGCCGCAGACGCCTTCGCGGCAACTGCAATCCACTTCGATGCCGGACTCCAGCAGGGCGTCGAGCAGCGACTTGCCGCTCGGCACTTCGATGCTCTGGCCACTGCGCGCCAGTTGCACTTCGTAGCTGCCCTGCGGGGCGGCCGGCGCCTGGGGCGCGGCGGCGAAGCGCTCGATGTGCACGTTGGCGTGGCCGAGGCTTTCGCAGTGGTTCTCGAAGGCATCGATCATCGGCGTCGGTCCGCAGCAGTAGAAGTGCGCGCTGGACGGCCGCTCGGCGAGGAAGGCCTTGAGGTCGATGGGACCGCCCTGCTCATCGTCGAAGTGCAGGCGGACGTTGGCGTCGCTGGCGGCCAGTTCCTCGACGAAGGCCGCTTCCTTGCGCGAACGCGCGCAGTACAGCAGCTCCACCGACTTGCCCAGTTCGCGCAGGCGGTTGAGCATGCAGAAGATCGGCGTGATGCCGATGCCGCCGGCCACCAGCACCGTGTGCCCGGCGCTTTCGTCGAGCTGGAACAGGTTGCGCGGCGGGGAGATCGGCAACTGCATGCCGACCCGCAGGTTCTGGTGCACGTAGGCCGAGCCGCCACGGCTGTTGCGGTCGCGCAGGATGCCCACCAGGTAGCGGCCGGAATCCGCCGGCGAGTTGAGCAGCGAATAGCTGCGCACCAGGCCGTTGGGCAGGTGCAGGTCGATGTGCGCGCCCGGGGTGAAGGGGGCGAAGACAGCGTCGCCATGGGGACGCAGTTCCACGCTGATGATGCCTTCCGCCTCGAAGCGCAGGGTGTGGACGAATGCCGTTACCGTGTTGTTGTGGGTCATGCTGTAAACCTCTTCATACCACCGGCCGGCCGCCGCATCCGGCGCGCCGGCATCGCTTCAGGCTTCGTTGCAGGCCGCCAGGTCGATGTCCAGGCGCGCCCAGGCGTCGATTTCCACCACCAGTTCGGGGAACACCAGGCCACTCACCTCGACCAGGGTCGAGGCGGGAAAGGTGCCCTGCCCGGCGAAGAAATCGCGCCGCGCGCGCCCGACTTCATCCTTGTCGGCGATGCGGGTGACGTAGACGTTGAGCTTGTAGATGTTGCCGATATGGCCGCCCGCCGCTTCCAGCAATGCCTTGACCTTGCCCAGCACCACCAGGGTCTGGGCGTAGGCGTCCAGCGGCTCGCCACGCTCGGCGGCCTGGCGTGTGGCCGGGTGCCCGGTCATGCCGGACATCACCAGTTCCTCGCCGACCAGCAGGGCGTTGGACCAGGTGGCCGTCGGCAGGTCGGGCGCGCCGGCGGCGCGGATGCGGCGCACGGCGGTCATAGTTGCCTGGCCTCGATCAGCTCCAGTTGCTCCTTGGCCAGGTTCTTCATGTGCCGGCGCAGGCGCACCAGGCCCAGGTCGTGCTGGTAGAGGTTCTCGCGCTGGTTGGCGTCCGGGTCCATGAATTCGAGGATCTCGCGGTCCTGTTCGAGCACCGCCCAGTGGCGTTCCTCCAGCCGGTTCTTGTACAGGAAGCGCCAGGTGTCGCGCTGCCAGCCGGCGAGCGGGCGGCAGCGCCAGTGGAACACCGCGCAGAGATCGCGGGCGATGGGCGTGTAGCTGCCGACGATGTGGAAGTTGCCGCCCGGGCCGCCGGTCTTCGGATAGGGAATCTCCAGGCGCATCCAGTGCACGCCGGTGTCGGCCCATTCGGTCCAGTCGAAATTGACGCCGCGCTGGCCTTCCTTCTCGAAGATGAAGCCGGTGTCGGTGTCGCGGGTGACGAACCTGGCGTGGCTCTCGCCCTCGGACATGGAGTGCGACTGCTTGTGCAGGTAGGTGCCGTGCATCGGGTCCATGACGTTGTCCAGCACGTAGCGGTAGTCGCCGCGCCACTCGGTGTAGCAGAGGAAGTAGGAGAACTCGTCCGAGGTCAGTTGCTCGGGCAGCTCCAGCGGCGGCGCCTGCTCGACGTTGCTCGCGGAGTTGTACAGCCACACCGCGTCGGCGGCCTCGGTGACGTGGAAGTAGCGGGTCGCCTGGCTGCCTTCCAGCTTGCAACCGGGGCTGCCGGGCACGCGGGTGGTGACGCCGTCGCAGCGCACTTCGACACCGTGGTAGGGGCACTGCAGGCGGTCGCCCAGGTTGACCCCGCGCGACAGCGGCGCGCCACGGTGCGGGCAGTGGTCTTCCAGCGCGTGCAGGGTGCCGTCGGTATCGCGCCACAGCGCCAGCTTGTAGCCCAGGCGGCGCAGGGATACCGGCTTGTCGCTGATGAAGCTGGACGGGCAGATGGGATACCAGAGGTTCTTCAGGCCATTGGCCAGGAGTTGCTCAACAGGATCGACGGTGCTCATTGCGGTTTCCTCTACGGGGAATTCATTCGCCCAGGCGGGCCATCAGGGTCTTGTAGGCGTCCTCGGTCCAGGGCTGGCCGCCCGGGCAGGTCGGGCCGGCCTGGTTGAGATAGCCGAGCAGGCCCGGCAGGTCATGGATGCCGGCGGCGTAGGCGCGCTCGATGGAGTCGCCGAGCAGGTCTTCGAAGGAGTTGGGCTCGCGGGTGCGGGCCTGATGGGGTTCCAGGTAACGGTCTTGCATGGTCATTGGCCTCCATTGCGGACCCGTTCGCGAATGGCCTCGCGAACCGGGACGAAGTCGTAGGTCGGGTAGCATTCGGTGCGGAACACGCCCCAGGCGGAGCGCTCCAGTTCCACGTTGATCTTCGGCAGCAGCGACGGCGGCAGGCGCAGGGTGACGATCTGGCCGAGGCCCATGGCCACGGTCCAGGAAACGATCTCCACGCCTTCGCCGGGAAAGCGCTCCCACCAGTCCATCTGTTTCATATGGCGCTGGATGTCCTCCAGGTTCTTCGACTGGTCGTGCCTGAGCAGCACGGTCAGCAGCATCGTCTCGCTCATGGTCGCCTCAGCGCTTGGGCTTGTCGGTGAGGAACTTGCCTTGCGGCGCCTCGGCGTTCTTCTGCCGCCGGGTGTTGCCGTCCAGGCCGCCGGCGATGGCCCACTCGGCGAACACCGTGGGGCCGGGCTCGAACTCGCGGGCCTGCCATTCGCCGGTCAACTGGTCTTCGTCGGCGTAGTACTCGACCAGCGCGCCGGCCGGGTTGCGGAAGTACCAGAAGTAGGCCGAGGACACCGGGTGGCGGCCCGGGCCGATCTCGGTGTCCCAGCCGCAGCGGGAGATGTGCATGCCGCCGCCGAACACTTCGTGGATGTCGCGCACGGTGAAGGCCACGTGGTTGAGGCCGGCGCGCGGCTGCGGCAGTTGCAGCAGGAACAGGTCGTGGTGGCCGCCCTCCTCCGCGCAACGCAGGAAGGCGCCGCGATCCGGGTAGCGGTCCGAGCAGACGAAGCCGAAGTGTTCGCTGTAGAAGCGCTCGCAGGCGTTGACGTCCTTGACGAAGAACACCACGTGGCCCACTTCGATGGGCTGGGCGCGTTCGTAGATCGGGCTGGCCTGGTTGACCCGGCCCTTGAACTGCCAGGTGTTGGACTGCCCGCATTCGACCTTGATGTCGCGCTTGCGGGTGACCTGCAGGCGCACCGCCAGGCCGTTGGGATCAAGGCAGCCGATGCGTCCGTCGCCCTCGACGAAGCCGGGCTCGTCGGCGATGCGCTCGGCGTAGCGCTTGAGGTCCGCCGCGCTCTCCACGCCCCAGACCACTTCGCGCAGGGTCGAGCCGGGCTCGATGGCCGGCGGCAGGCCGGGCTTGTCCAGCGCGGCGACTATGACCCGGCAGCCGTTGAGGCTTTCGAAGACGATCCGGTCGTCCGCCGCCTCGACCTGCTTCAGGCCCCAGTCGGCGAAGAAGCGCGCGCTGGTCGCCAGGTCTTCCACGCCGTAGGTGATTTCGTCGATACCCAATACGCTCATCGCGTCTTCCTCATCAGTGGCCGCCGGCCCAGGCCAGCGGCTGTTGGTTCAGGCCCCAGTAGAGGCTCTTCTGCTCCATGTACTGGAGAATCCCCAGGCGGCCCTTCTCGCGGCCCAGGCCGCTGTCACGCCAGCCGCCGAAAGGGGTGGAGATGGAGAACTGCTTGTAGGTGTTGATCCACACGGTGCCGGCCTGCACCGCGCGGCCGAGCTTCCAGGCGCGCTGGAAGTCGCGGGTCCAGATGCCGGCGGCGAGCGCGTAGCAACTGTCGTTGGCCTGCTCGACCAGCTCGGCTTCATCCGTGAAGGGCATGGCCACCAGCACCGGGCCGAAGACTTCCTCCTGGCACAGGCGGGCGTCGTTGGAGAGCCCTTCGATGATGGTCGGCGTGTAGAAGTAGCCGCGCTCGAACGCCTCGCCATGGGGACGGATGCCGCCGGTGCGCAGGCGCCCGCCTTCGGCCACGCCCATCGCCACGTAGCGCTCCACCGATTCGCGGTGCGCGGCGCTGATCAGCGGGCCCATCTGGGTGCGCTCGTCGGCCGGGTCGCCGACGCGCAGGGCGCTGGCGCCGGCGGCCAGGCGGTCGAGGAATTCCTCGTAGTGCTGGTGGGCGACGAACAGCCGCGAGCCGGCGATGCAGGATTCGCCGCTGGAGCTGAAGATGCCGTAGAGCACCCCGGCCACCGCGTGGTCGAGGTCGGCGTCGGCCAGCACCATGGTCGGCGACTTGCCGCCCAGCTCCATGGACACCGGCATCATCTTGTCGGCGGCGATGCGCGCGATGTGCTTGCCGGTGCGGGTGCCGCCGGTGAAGGACACGCGCTTGACCAGCGGATGCCGGGTCAGCGCATCGCCGATCAGCGAGCCCTTGCCCGGCAGCACGCTGACCAGCCCGCGCGGCAGTCCGGCTTCCTCGCAGATGCGCGCCAGGGCCAGGGCCGCCAGCGGGGTGATCTCGGCCGGCTTGACCACCACCGCGTTGCCGGCGGCCAGGGCCGGGGCGAGTTTCTGCGCCTCGCTGGCGATCGGCGAGTTCCACGGGGTGATGGCGGCCACCACGCCCATGGGCTCGTAGACGCTCATGCTGACGAAGTCGCCGCGCGACGGGGTGATGGTTTCCTCCAGGGTTTCGCAGGCGGCGGCGAAGAACTGGAAGGTGGCGGCGGCACTGGCCACCAGGTTGCGGGTTTCCGTGATCGGCTTGCCGTTGTCCAGGCGCTGCAATTGCGCCAGCTCCTCACTGCGGGCACGGATCAGCTCGGCGATGCGCTGGAGCACGGCGGCGCGCTCGTGGGGCTTGCGCTGCGCCCAGCCGCTGGAAAGGAAGGCGCGCTGGGCGCCGGCGATGGCTTCCTCGACATCGTCCAGGCTGGCCGCGTGCAACCGGGCGATGGCCTCGCCGCTGGCCGGGTAGAGGCTGGCGTAGAGGTCGCCGCCGCCGAGGCGCCACTCGCCGGCGATGCAGATGGGTTGAATGTGGGTCAGGTCTATCACGGTTCTCGCCTCTAGATCGAAATGGCGTGGGCGTGGTTGCCCAGCGCGCGGACCACGCTGTACACGGTCAGCGCCGAGGTCTTGGGATTGGCCGCCAGCGGCTTGCCGCGCAGGGTCAGCTCGAAGCCGCCGAAGGCGCCGCTGGCTTCCACCTGATGCACGTTCTCGTGGCTGTGCGGGTCGGCGATCAGGCGCACCAGGGTGCGGTCCAGGCCGAGGCCGGCCAGCGACAGGGTGGCGGCGACGTTGGCGTTCTTCGGGTACAGCCGCGCCGCCTCGCGGGCGCTGCCCTCGAAGATCACCGTGGCCTCGCCGAGGTGCTCCAGGTCGCAGACCTGCTCGCCGGGCGTGCCGAGCCAGGCCCGCGCCGGCTTGCGGCCGGTGTAGAGCACCGACTCCAGGCCGCCGACCTTGGCCGCCGACAGCGCGTCGATGCCACCGATGGCGCCGGGCAGCAGCTCGATGCGCGTCCCGCCGAGCTCGGCGGCCGCCTCCAGGCGCTCCACCAGGCCCGGTTCGGACAGCGCGCCCACCGACACCACCAGGCACGGGATGCCGCGCGCCAGCGCCGGCAGCACGTGCTGTTCGATGGCCCGGTGGCCGGCGCATTCCACCAGCAGGTCCGGGCGCGCCTCGGCCGGCAGCGCGGTGAGCACCGCCGGCGCCTTGCGGAAACCGGCCAGGCGCTGGCGCACCAGCTCCTGGGAGGCCTCCGGCACGATCACCGCGTCGACGCAGAGTTGCGGGTCGTTTTCCAGCAGTTCCAGCACGCCGACGCCGATGGCGCCGCTGCCGATCATGGTGATATGCAACATGGCGATCTGCCTCAGACGGTGGCCTTGACGGGTTTGGCGTCGTTTACCGGCGGGCCGGCGAAGATGGTCTTGAAGCTGCCGATGGAGAGCATGTCCACTTCCAGCAGGAAGGGCCCGGACTCGCCCAGCGCGCCATCCAGCACGGCGCTGAAGTCCTTCAGGTCGCTGACCTTGGCGTGGCGCAGGCCGAGAGACTGCGACAGTTGCGCGTAGTCCGGGGTGTGCAGGTCGACGTAGCAGCGGCGGCCACCGTAGGCGGCGTCCTGGATGTTCTTGATCACCCCGTAGCCCTGGTCGTTCATCAGGATGATGACCATGTCGGCCTGCTCCTGGACGGCGGTGGCCAGTTCGCCCAGGTTGAGGATGAAGCCGCCGTCGCCGGCCAGGGTGAAGGTCTTGCGGCCACGCGCGGTTTCCGCCGCGCCCACCGCCGCGCCGATGCCCATGGCCAGGCCCTGGCCGATGCCGCCGCCGAGGGCGTGCACGCCGGCGCGCGGGCTGAAGATCTGCAGGTGGCGGTTGCCCCAGGTGCTGTTGGACACGGTGACGTCGCGCACCCAGTTGAAGTCCTTGCCGGCCAGCGCCTGCAACTGCTCCACCAGGGAGGAGTAGGGGCCGAGGCCGTCGACCAGTTGCGCGCGGGCCTGGTTGCGCGCGGCAGCCAGGTCGGCGGCGAACGCCGGATCGACCTGCATGCGCCCTTCCAGGCGGTCGGCCAGGCCCTTGAGGACCAGTTCGGAATCGCCACAGACGAAGTAGTCGCTGGGGTAGCAGCGGCCTTCCGCCGTGGCATCGGCGTCTGCCCGGTAAAGCGGACGCGGGAGCTTGAGCTCGTACTTGAGGGTTTCGTTGCCGCGCAGGCGCGAGCCAACGACGAGCATGGCGTCACAGCTCTGGTAGAACTGCTCGACAGGCTTGTTCAGGTTGAAGGCGCCGAGCGAGCGCTCGTCGTCTTCCGGAACGATGCCGCGCCCCTGGGTGCTGGTGACCACGCCGATGCCCATGGCCAGCAGGCGCCGCACCTGCTCGCCGGCATGGCGGGCGCCGCCGCCGAGCCAGAGCATCGGCCGCCTGGCCTTGGCGAAGCGCTCGGCCAGTTCGTCCAGGGCCTGCGCCGACGGCTTGGCCACCGGCACCGGCAGCGGCGACAGGTCGGCCGGCATGTTGATCAGCGCCGACTGGATGTCGATCGGGATTTCCACGCTCACCGGCCCGGTGGGCGCGGTCAGCGCGGTCTGCACGGCCAGCTTGATGGTGCTGATGGCGGTGTCCACGCTGCGCACGCGGAAGGCCGCCTTGGAGATGGCCTTGAGCATGGTCAACTGGTCCGGCGCCTCGTGGATGTAGGCCAGGCTCTGGTCCAGGTAGGGGGTTTCGATCTGCCCGGTGAGGTGCAGCAGCGGCGTGCCGGCGGTCAGCGCCTCGACCATGGCGCCGGCGGCGTTGCCGGCGGCGGTGCCGGTGCTGGTCAGGCATACGCCGAGGCCGCCGGTGGTGCGCGCATAGGCGTCGGCCATGTTGGCCGCGCCGGCCTCGCCACGGGCCATCACGAAGCGGATGTTGCCGCGGATCGCGAAGGCATCGAGGATCGGCATGTTGTGGATGGAGATCACCCCGAACGCGGCCTTGACGTCGCACTGCTCGAGGAAGGCGGCGATGGCGGCGCCGACGGTGACTTGGTTTTCGTTACGCATGACGGGACAAACCTCCGGAAACATCGATGTGACTACCCGTCGTGTAGGCAGACAGGGGCGAAGCGAGGAAGAAGATGGCGCGGGCGGCCTCGACCGGCTTGCCCAGGCGCCCCAGGGGAATCTGTTTGCGTTGCGCGAGTTGGCCGGTCCATTGCGCCCAGTCCAGCTCGCGCTCTTCGCGGGCCTCGAAGCGCCGGCGCCATTGCCCCGACTCCACCAGGCCGATGAGGATGCCGTTGACCCGGACGCCCTTCGGCGCGAATTCGAAGGCCATCGAGCGCACCAGGTTCTTGACCCCGGCGCGGGCCGCGCTGGTGGCCACCATGTGCGGCTCCGGCTGGCTGGCCAGCAGCGAGTTGACGCAGACGATGGCGGCGTCGGCCTGGCCTTCCAGTTGCGCCAGGAAGGCACGCACCGGGTGGATGATGGAGAAGAACTTCAGGTTGAGTTCCTCGCTCCAGGCCTCAATGCTGGTGTCGGCGAAGGTGGAGACGCGGCCCTGGCCGGCGTTGTTGACCAGGATGCCGGCGCGGCCCAGTTGCCGTTCGCAGGCGGCGGCGAAGTCGCGCACCTGGGCGGCATCGAGCACGTCGCAGGCCCGGGCCAGCAGCCGCGCATCCGGGAAGCGCTCGCGCAGGCCGGCCTCGGCGGCGTGCAGGCGTTCCTCGTTGCGCCCGCAGAAGGCCACGGATGCGCCCGCCTCGAGCAGCAGTTCCACGGTCGCCAGGCCGATGCCCGAGGAGCCTCCGGTGACCACGGCCACCGTTCCGGACAGATCACACATGCTCATGGTGCTTGCTCCGGAAGATGGAGGTCACGTTGTCGTGGCCTTCCGGGGTGTAGTTGAGCAGGTGCGACAGTTCGTCGGCGCTGTTGCGCACGTTGCGCACCAGGAAGTCGATGCGGGCCGGATCTATGTGCGCCGAGGGGATGGTCGCGCCCATCGCCGCGACCACCTTGCCGCTGTGATCGCGCACCGGCGCGGCGACGGTGGAAATGCTCGCCTCGAAGAACCCCTCGCCCTGGACGAAGCCGCGCTGGCGGTCGCTCTGCACCAGGTCGAAGAGTTCCAGCGCGGTCTTCGGGGTGTTCGGCGAGAAGATTTCCAGGTGCTCTTCCGGGTACAGCTCGCGCAGTTCGCCGAGCGACAGGTCCTGCAGCAGGATGCGGCCGAGCACGGTGGCGTGGGCCGGCAAGCGGGTGCCGACGTTGACCGAGCTGGTCAGCGGCGTGGACGGCGACACCTTGGCCACGTAGACGATCGAGCGGCCGTCGCGCACCACCAGGTTGCAGGGGTAGCGGATCTCGTCGCACAGGCGGTTGAGCAGCGGCTGGCCCAGTTCGGTCAGCTCCAGCGAGGCCAGGTACTCGAAGCCCAGGCGCAGCACCGCCATGCCCAGCCGGTACTCGTTGCCGTTGCGGTTCACGAAGCCCATGGTTTCCAGGGTGGTGAGCAGGCGGAAGATGGTCGAGCGCGGCAGTTTCAGGCGCCGCGCCAGCTCCGGCGCCGACAGCGTGCGGTTCTTCCGGCTGAACTCGCAGAGCAGCAGCAGGCCGCGCTCCAGACCGGGCACGATGTACTTGTCCTGCGCGTCTTTGAAATCGTCTGGCTTATCCATTGGCTGATCCTTTGAGAGATTGACGTTGCGCGTGGTCGATGCGTCCTGCGACCACTGCCGGCTGCTCGATGGGACTGGCATGGCCGGCGCCGGGAATCAGGGAGAAAGGCGCGCCCAGGCGCCGGGCGACGAGTGCGCAGACGTCCGGCGTGGTAATGCCGTCCGCCTCGCCGCAATGCACTTCGCAGGGCATGGACAGCGGGCCGTAGCCGAGCAGGTCGTCGCCGCAGAGCAGTTCCACCGCCTGGCGGTAGCCGCTGGGGTTGAGCCGCGCCATGTTCCAGCGCACCCAGGCCAGGGCCTCCTCGCTCGGGTTCGGCCCCAGCAGCCGCGCGGTGCGCTCGCTGGCCAGGCCCTCGATGCCGAGGCGGTCGAGGTTGTCCAGGCGCTGTTGGCGGATGCGCGCCCCGCTGTCGGCCAGCTCGGCGGCGCCGTAACCGCGCGCCGGGCTGATCAGCAGCAGTTGGGCGACCCGCCGGGCGCCGGGGCCGGCGGCATAGGCCGTGGCCATCAGCGCGCCGAGGGAATGCCCGACCAGCACACAGCGCTCCACCTCCAGGACCTGTAGCAGCAGCTCCAGGCGCGCGGCGTAGTCGACGGCCCGAGGCCGCGCCTGCGGCAGCGGGGTCGAGCGACCGTAGCCGGGCGCGTCCCAGGCGATCACCCGGCAGCTTTCGGCCAGCCAGCGGGCGCAGTGCAGCCAGGAAGCGGAGCCCGAGCCGATGCCGTGCAGCAGCACCACCACGGGACCGCTGCCGCATTCGCGGATGGCCAGCCGGGTGCCGTCGGCGAGCGGCACCAGGCGCTCGGGGAAGCGATGCTGGAGGTGCGGCTCGACCTGCGTGGCCAGGCCTGGAACGAGGTTGTGCGCCATGTTCATGAGCGGCCTCAGCGCTTGATGCTGGCCAGAGGATGCTCCGGCGGATAGGTCGGGGTGATCGGCTTCTGCGCACCGAGCATCACGCACATCAGCGCGTCCTCGTCACCGATGTTGATCTCTTCGCGGTACACGCCCGGCGGCACGGAGATCACGTCGCGGTCGGTGAGGATGGCCTCGAAGCGCTCGCCGTCCTTCTCGAGGATCACCTTGAGCTTGCCGCGCAGCACGAAGAACACCTCCTCGACGTCGACGTGCAGGTGCGGCGGGCCTTCGTGGCCGGCCGGGATGACCATGGTGGAGAAGGTGAAGTGCTCCGACGGGATGGTGTTCATGTCGCTGGCCACGCCGGTGCCGCCGGTGCCGATGTAGCGCATCTGCGCACGGCGGAACTTGGGGTCGTAGTCGGCCTGGAACTTCAGCGCGTTCCAGTCGTACTTGCGCGTCGAGTAACGGGCGATGCGGCTGTTGCACCACTCCTCGAAGCTGGCGCCTTGCGGGCGGTCCCAGGATTTCGGGGCGTTCTGGGTTTGGTTCAGGTCGCTCATTGGATTCCTCCAGATCAGGGCATGACGAACCCGCCGTTGACCGGCAGGGTTTGTCCAGTGATGAAACGGGAAAGGTCGGACAGGGCGAACAGCACGGCGCCGCACACGTCCGCCGGGACCTGGGCGCGCTTGAGGGCGCGCTGGTCGAGATAGAGCTGGTGGCGCGCGGCGGGCACGTACTGCGTGGCCTCCACTTCCACCAGACCGGGGGCGATGGCGTTCACGGTGATGCCATCGCCACCCAGTTCGCGGGCCAGGCTGCGGGTCATGGCGATCACCGCGCCCTTGCTGGCGGTGTAGGCCAGCAGGTTCGGCGCGCCCCACAGCGGGGTGTCCGACGCCAGGTTGACCACGGCGCCGAGCCCGGATTGACGCAGCGCCGGCAGGCAGGCGCGGGTCATCAGCCAGGTGCCGCGCACGTTGACCTGCAGCACGCGGTCGAACATCTCGATCTCCAGCTCCTCGCAGCTCTTGCCGCCGGAGTGGGTGATCGAGGCGTTGTTGACCAGGCCATCGAGCCCGCCGAGCCGGTCGGCGGTCGCGGCCACGCAGCGCTCGATGGAGGCCGGGTCGGCCAGGTCCAGCGCCAGGCCGCTGACGTCCAGGCCCTGTTCGGCCAGTTCGCGGGCGGACTGTTGCACGCGATCGATGAGGATGTCGGCGATCACCACCCGGGCGCCGGCGCGGGCCGCCGTTTCGGCGAAGGCCAGGCCGAGGCCGCGGGCACCACCGGTGATCAGCACGCGGCGATCTTGCAGGAGCGAAGTCATGGTCATGGCCTCACACCGTGCTCAGGTTGGCTTTGGGCAGGTAGTGCAGCACCCGCTTCTCGGCCCAGACCACCGCGCCGTAGGCCAGCACGCCGATCAGGGTGAGCATGACGATGGCGACGAACACGCCGGCGGTGTTGCCCTGCCCTTCCGAGTTGACCAGCAGGAAGCCGAGGCCCTTGTTGCCGCCGACCAGTTCGCCGACGGTGACGCCGATCACCGCCAGGGTCGAGGCGATGCGCAGGCCGGAGAACAGCGCGGCCATGGCCGAGGGGAACTCCACCAGGCGGAAGATCTGCCAGCGGTTGGCACTCATGGCGCGCACCAGGTTGATCATGTCCGGGTCGACGGTGCGGATCGCCGACAGCACGTTGATCATCACCGGGAAGAACACGATCAGGATGGCGATCAGGATCTTCGGGTAGATGGTGTAGCCGAGCCACATCACGAACAGCGGGGCGAAGGCCACCTTGGGCGCGATCTGCAGGGCCAGGATGTAGGGCGAGAGCATCGCCTCGGTGGTCGGCGACAGGCCCAGGGCGACGCCGATCAGCACGCCGAGCAGGGCGCCGAGGGCGAAGCCGACGATGATCTCCAGGGTGGTGATCGCGGTGTGTTCGAGCAGGTCGGCGCTCTGCCACATGATCACGCCCTCCTCGATCACCCGGGTCAGCTTGGGCAGGACGAACTCGGGCATGCCCAGCAGCCCCGGCCCCCACTGCCAACTGGCGAGGAACACGAAGAGCAGGACGACGCTGCCGCACATGGGATTGTTGAAAGATTTCATGGAAGCCTCTTATTGCTTGGCGGCCACGGCGCCGGTGTCGACGAAGCGGTTGGTGTAGAGCTCGTCGAGCGGAGTCTCGCGGCTGACAATGCCTTCGCTGACGTAGAACTTGCGCACGCTGTCCAGGCGCTGCGGGTCGATCTGGCCGAGCGGCTGCTGGCCTGCGTAGACGTGCTCGACGTAGAGCTTGAAGATCTTCTCCAAGGTGGCTTCCTTGCCCTTGTAGCTGGGCACCGCCTCGGCGAAGGTGACGGCCGCCGCGCGCGGGTCGGCGATGATGTCGCGCATGCCCTGCAGGGTGGCCTCGACCACGCCGGCGACCACCTCCGGCTGCTTCTCGATGGCCTCGTCGGAAGCCAGGATGGCCTGGGCCATGCTCTCGAACAGCTCGCCGCGCGGCAGCAGGCTGACGTTCATGCCGGCCTCCTCGGCGTTCACCACCCAGTCCGGCACCCCGGCCATGGCCTGCGCCTTGCCGGCGGAGAACAGTTGCCAGACGCCCGCCGGGCCGGCGGCCTGGACTTCCACGTCGGTCTTGCCCAGGCCGGCCTTGCGCAGCGAGGCCAGCAGCGCGTAGTAGGTGGTGTCCGAGTAGGACATCACGGTCATGGTCTTGCCCTTGAGGTCCTTGACCGAGGCGATGCCGGCCTTGGCGTCGGTGGCGATCATGGTGATCCCGCTGGCGCCGAGCACCGCCACCGCCTTCACCGGCACGCCGTTGGCGCGGACGATGATCGGCGTGTCGCCGATGGCGCCGCCGACCAGGGCGTTGCCGGCGCCGATCTGCTTGGCCACGTCGACCCCGCCCTTGGCGGCGATGAACTTCACGACGAGGTCCTGGGCGGCGTAGTAGCCCTTCTGCTGGGCGATGACCCAGGGCGCGAAGGCCGGCGAGTTCGGCGGCGCCGGCAACAGGTAGGTGACTTCCTTCGGCGCGGCCTGGACGGTCATCGCGCAGCCGAGGACGGCGGCGAGGGAAAGGACTTTGGCGAATCGCTTGGACATGTTCGTCTCCTGCGTAAATCCGGGGCGTGGTTGGCGAGGTTGGGTCAGTGCAGTTCGGTGTCTTCGCCGACCTTCAGCAGCTCCATCAGGCGACCGGCCAGGGGGCCGATCTCGGGCAGCTTGCGGCGCTCCAGGGGGTTGTTGCGCAGCGGCAGGTCGACCTTGATTTCTTCGATGATGGTGCCGGGGCGCGCGCTCATGACCAGCAGGCGGTCGGACATGGCGATCGCCTCGATCAGGTCGTGGGTGATGAACAGCGCGGTCTTCTTCTGCTCGAAGAGCATCTGCGCCAGGTCCTGCTGGAGGATCATCTTGGTCTGCGCGTCGAGGGCGGAGAACGGCTCGTCGAGGAACAGCACCTGCGGATCGGTGGCCAGGGTGCGGGCCAGGGCGGCGCGCTGGCGCATGCCGCCGGAGAGCTGGAACGGATAGTGGTCGCCGAAGCCGGCCAGGTGGCACTTGCCGAGCATCTCGTCGGCGATGGTGCGCCGCTCGCCGGCCGGACGGCCTTCGATCTCCAGGCCCAGCTCGATGTTGCGGCGGATGCTGCGCCAGGGCATCAGCAGGTCCTTCTGGAGCATGAAGGCCACCTTGCGCACCGGCCCGGTGACCCGCTCGCCGCCCACGTAGACCTCGCCCTCGGAGGGGCTGTAGAGGCCCGAACCCATGTTCAGCAAGGTACTCTTGCCGCAGCCGGAAGGCCCGATGATCGACACGACCTCGCCGCTGCGGATGGTCAGGTCCAGGTTCCGCACCGCGATGGTGGGCTCGCCGCCGCCCTTGACCGGGAAGCGCTTGGTCACGCCGCGGAACTCGATCTCGGTACGCGCATCAGTTACCGGGGACAGAACCTGAAGCTCTTCGGACGGATAGATACTCAAGGAGGTGGCTCTCATCTGTTTTTGGCCTCACGCTTGTTTCATATATGAAACGGTGTTTTAATTATAAAACGTGCATGAGCCATGCCAGGTCCAGGCCAACCTCCACGAAGCCGGACGTTTCGAGTATTAAACCTTAGGAATCAGAAACTTAGGTCATAAATCCGGGTTCACACGCAGACCGAAGGCGAAGAACCGGACCACGACCGCCCTCCCCCACGCCGCCCCCTCGCGGTGCATCTGAGTGCCCAGTGCACAAAACCACGACACCGACGCTTCGTTCGGTAACACGCTCGTGGCTTGAGGTATCAACGGAAGAAGGGTCGGCGGATTGTCCGATGCCTTGTCAGTGGCTTTGGCCCACCTACGCTAGAAGCCCAGCCAAAACCAGATCAGTCTGATAGCAACTTGTCGATCAGCGCTGGTGCCATGCAGTTCTCTTAACCAACTTGTAAGGGAACTACGGATGAACGATTCACTCGCCGCCTCACTCCCCCTCAACAATCACTCAACAGCGACGGTCCTCCAGAGGGGCCAGGCATGAGGCGCTATCACATCACGGTGGGCGCACAGACCACCGCTGGCGGCACCGTCATCACTGGTGTGGGCTTCATCAAGATCGAAGGCCAGCCCATCGCCGCCGAAGGCGACTCCGTGGCCTGCCCGGCCTGCAACAGCGTCGGCGTCATCGCCCTGGCGGGGCCGCATCACAAGGAAATCCTGAATGGTCGGAACGCCGCCCTGGAAGGCGACCTCTGCCTCTGCAAGTGCAGCCCGCCGCCCCTGCTGATCGCCAACCAGAGTCTCAGGTTCCAGGAGTTTTCCAGTAGCGAGGTCGCGGCCCTAGCGACGTCCGCTCCGCGCCAGACGAAACCAGCAGCAAGACCCATTGCTCCCGGTAGCCAGCCTTTGGCCCCAGAAGGCGCCGAGGCGCTGGAGGAAGAGGAGGAAGAAGAAGAACTGGAAGGCATCGTCCTGCGCCTGGGCCTGTTCTTCGACGGCACCAGCAACAACCAGGCCAACAGCGACGCCGCGAGCGGCTGTTACGCCATCAACCTGGGCATCCAGCCGGAAGTGGCCGAGGGCTTCCGCCAGCATTGCTCCGCCTATGGCTACGATGGCGACGGCAATACGCCGGACAACAGCTATGGCAACGATGTCAGCAATGTCGCCCGGCTTTATCGGCTCTACCCGGGCCAGGCGGACTCCCTCTACAGCCAAGGCTCCGGGCGGGGCGATACCGGTATCGTGGCGCGGGTCGAACAAGCGCCCGCCTTGATCCTGGAGCAGTTACAGCTACTACTGGACAACAACCCTTCCCTGAAAATCCGCCGAATCGAATTCGACCTGTTCGGCTTCAGCCGCGGAGCGGCCGCCGCGCGGCATTGCGCCAACGACCTTCTCAAGGGGCCGGACAGCCTGTTGGCTCGCGCGCTGCCTGCCGGCTCATCGCTACTCGCCAATAGCTTTGCCTGGCGTCACAAGACGGACTACGCCCTGAACTTCATCGGCCTGTTCGATACCGTGGCCGGTGTCGTCGCCCCATCGAAGGGGGACTTCAGCGCACACAATGCCCGGAACCCCGGCATCGATCTCGGGCTGCCTCCTGGCATCGCCCGCCGAGTGGTTCACCTGGTGGCCGCCAACGAGTATCGCCACAACTTCTCCCTGACCCGCACCGACCACGACATCCGGCTGCCCGGCGCCCACTCGGACATCGGCGGCGGCTACCTGCCCCTGGCCACGGAAAGAATATTCCTGACCCGCCCGGACAGCAGCCGGGTCAGCCAGGGCACCCGCAACGAGAACACCGAAGCCTATGTGCGCACCCGGCGGCGACTGGAGCGGGGGCTGCCCAATTGGCGACCCTACGCGCAGCGCCTGGGCATTGCCCTCTGGGATATGGAACTGCCCCGCGAGCGCCGGGGCCACTCCTTCCCGGAAAAGCGCGTGTACGCCGCCGTCGGCAGCGAGCGGCAGGTGCGCGGCGAGCTGTCGCTGGTCTACCTGCGTATCATGCGCGAACTGGCGGTGCGTGCCGGCGTGGCATTCAACCGGATCGATGATCGCGACCCCGCCCTGGCGCTTCCCGATGAGTTGCAACCCGTCGCCGCCAAGCTGCAAGCCTATGCCTTGAACGAGCCACTCCCAGGCCTGAGCGAAGAGGAACGGGCGATGCTATGCCGCCACTACATCCATCTGTCCGCCCACTGGAACGCTGCCTGGAACAAGTACAACAGCGCGCTGGAGGTGGTGTTCATCAACCGCCCCACCGCCAACGGCAAACGCATGGAGCACCCCAATGAATAAGCTGAAACGCCTGTTGGCCCTGGGGCTGGCAACCCTGCTGGCGGGCTGCGCCAGTGGCGCCGGCAAAGCCCAGGGCTTGCCCTACGATGCCTGGTGGCTGGGGCTTCTCGCCCCCAACTACATGGAGGTGTGGATCGAAACCGCCGACGCCGTGGACGTGAACGACCGGGTCTTCCGCCAGGCCATGGCCGGCGTCGCGGCGATCCAGACACCAAAGAGCCTCAAGGGCGACCCCACCGGCTGGCCCGAGCACCCTGGCTGGGGAAAAGGCAGGTACGTCACCGGCGCCGCCCTGCCACGGTTGATCTATGTACGCTGGCAATCGCTGGCCGAGCCACAGACCTACGCGGCCTATATCGTAATCCCCGAAGCCATCCAGCAGGCCATGGTCAAGGGCGAGAAAGCATATTGCTCGCTTGATGGCAAATGGACTACTGGCTATCGGAAGGGGCTGACCGTTGGCCTGGCCCCCGGTGGCATTGCCAAAACCTGGATCATGGGGCCCTGCCTGGCGCCCATCGAGGTAACGAGGGTCCAGGGCGAGGTGGTCAAGGCGGGGCCATACGGCGGGAAGTCGGATGGGCACCACTATCCCCTGAGCGATATTTCCAAAGCCTATATCGAGAAATACGGAATTCCGTATGGCTCATGGTGAGGTCACGCCAGGCGGCAAATCCCAGTGGATAGCCTGAAGTTCGTGCCGGGCCCGGGAGGGCTGTCGGGGTGAAGGCCGGCGTCTCCAGAATGCGCAGGCTGGCGAAAGGCGGGAACCACGGGAAGAAAACACGCCCCGGAGCGTTTCTCCGGGGCGCGAACAGGCATCAGTCGCCGCGCTGCGGCGAGAGCAGTTCTATCTTGTAGCCGTCCGGGTCCTCGACGAAGGCGAGGATGCTGGAGCCGTGCTTCATCGGCCCCGGCTCGCGGGTGATCTTGCCGCCACGGGCGCGGATGTCCTCGCAGGCCTTGTAGACGTCCGCTACTTCCAGGGCTATGTGGCCGTAGCCGGTGCCCAGCTCGTAGCTGTCGACGCCCCAGTTGTAGGTCAGCTCGATCACGCTGTTGTGCGCTTCGTCGCCGTAGCCGACGAACGCCAGGGTGAACTGGCCGTCCGGGTAGTCCTTGCGGCGCAGCAGGGTCATGCCCAGCACTTCGGTGTAGAAGGCGATGGATTTGTCCAGGTCGCCGACCCGCAGCATGGTATGCAGCAGTCTCATCGGTAATTCCTCATCGATTCGCCCTTTTCCGGGCTTATGAAAGCAAACCCCGGCTCGTGGCCGGGGTCTGTCTGGCACGGGGTGTACAAGCTTATCAGAACAACTTGCGGCCCTTGCCGGCGGCGATGCGCATGCGCAGCGCGTTGAGCTTGATGAAGCCGGCCGCGTCGGCCTGGTTGTAGGCGCCGCCGTCTTCCTCGAAGGTCGCGATGTTGGCGTCGAACAGCGAATCGTCGGACTTGCGGCCGACCACGATGACGTTGCCTTTATATAGCTTCAGGCGCACCACGCCGTTCACGTTGGCCTGCGAGGCGTCGATCATCTGTTGCAGCATCAGACGCTCCGGGCTCCACCAGTAACCGGTGTAGATCAGGCTGGCGTACTTCGGCATCAGCTCGTCTTTCAGGTGCGCGACTTCGCGGTCGAGGGTGATCGACTCGATGGCGCGGTGGGCCTTGAGCATGATCGTGCCGCCGGGGGTCTCGTAGCAGCCGCGCGACTTCATGCCGACGTAGCGGTTCTCGACGATGTCGAGGCGGCCGATGCCGTTGGCGCCGCCAATGCGGTTCAGCTCGGTGAGCACCTGCGCCGGGGTCATTTCCTTGTCGTCGATGGCGACGATATCGCCCTTGCGGTAGGTCAGCTCGATGTAGGTCGGGGTGTCGGGGGCCTTCTCCGGGGAGACGCTCCACTTCCACATATCTTCTTCGTGCTCGGTCCAGGTGTCTTCCAGCACGCCGCCTTCATAGGAGATGTGCAACAGGTTGGCGTCCATGGAGTACGGCGACTTCTTCTTGCCGTGGCGCTCGATAGGAATACCGTGCTTCTCGGCGTAGTCCATCAGCTTCTCGCGGGACAGCAGGTCCCACTCGCGCCAGGGGGCGATCACCTTGACGCCCGGCTTCAGCGCGTAGGCGCCCAGCTCGAAGCGTACCTGGTCGTTGCCCTTGCCGGTGGCGCCGTGGGAAATGGCGTCGGCGCCGGTCTCGTTGGCGATCTCGATCAGGCGCTTGGCGATCAGCGGACGGGCGATCGAAGTGCCGAGCAGGTATTCGCCTTCGTAGATGGTGTTGGCGCGGAACATCGGGTAGACGAAATCGCGGACGAATTCTTCGCGCAGGTCATCGATGTAGATTTCCTTGACGCCCAGGGCCTGGGCCTTGGCGCGGGCCGGCTCGACCTCCTCGCCTTGACCGAGGTCCGCGGTGAAAGTCACCACTTCGCAGTTATAGGTGTCTTGCAGCCACTTCAGAATCACCGAGGTGTCCAGGCCACCGGAATACGCCAGGACAACCTTCTTCACGTCCGCCATGCCATCAACTCCAGGGGGGTGTTACGGAAAACGGCTGATTCTACCGGGGCGGTCGGATTATTTACAGGGGCGCGACAGCTTGTGACGACGAGGCGACACATTCTTGCGTCGCCGCGACGTCCTGACTCAGGAGGACGCCGGCCCAGCCGCCGCGGGAGCGGATGCCGGCTCGGCGGTCGACTCCGCCCCGGCCGGTTCGGGCTCCGGCACCCGCGACAGACGAACGGTCACCCGCCGGTTCTTCGCCCGGTTGGCCGCGTTGCTGTTGGTCACCAGCGGATACTGCTCGCCATGGAAACGCACGACGATACGCTCCGCCGGCACCCCGCTGGCCTCGAAGTACCCCTGCACCGCCAGCGCGCGGCGGCGCGACAGGTCGCGGTTGGTCAGGCGGCTGCCGCTGTTGTCGGAATGGCCGTCGAGCTCGATGCGGTTCACGCTCGGATCGGCGCGCATGTACTGGAGGATGATCTCCAGCCTGGCGCGGGCCCGGTCGTCCAGGTCGGTACCGCCGCTGGGGAAGCCGAGCTGGACCTGCCGGACCTGGTCGAAGTTGACCGGCAACAGCTTGGCGGTACATCCCATGTAGTCGTTGTAGGCCTTGGCGAACCTGACCGGCAGCAGGCGCACTTCCAGCGTCTCGCCGCCTTGCAGGGTGCGATGGCGGACCAGCGGACTGCGGCCGTCGAGCAACCCGGCCAGCAAGCGCCCGGCCTGCAACTGGGTGCTGTTGAACGGCACCTCCCCCGCCGCGACGTTGACCATCCCCAGGTTGATATCGCCACGCCCCGGCTGCCACGGCGCGGCGGCGGCCAGCAACGTCGCCGAACCGGCCCCCAGCCAGCGCTCACGCGCCTGCAAGCGAAAGATCGCCTGCTCGCCGGCACGCCGCACGAACTCGCCGACACCGAAATCGGTGATCGCCTGCGACAGACGGCACTCGAACTGATCGCCCTCGACCTTCCACTCCGCCTGCTCCAGGCGCGTCTGGAAAGTGATGGCCTGCGCCGGCACGCAGGCCAGCAGGCTGAACAGAAGGAGATAACGCTGGCGCACGGCGGGCTCCACGGCAATACGGCATTCCCTTCGGGTATCGGTCGAGGGTGGGAAAACTTGAAGGGAGGCTGGAGGCTGGAGGCTGGAGGCTGGAGGCTGGAGGCTGGAGGCTGGAGGCTGGAGGCTGGAGGCTGGAGGCTGGACAGGATTCTAGCCATGCACCTTCTGCGTCAAGCTTTTTCGCGGCCATGGGCCGCTCCTACGACGGAGTCCTATTGTAGGAGCGCGCCATGCGCGCGATCACCGGCAACGCAAAAGCATCGCCAGCAAGCTGGCTCCTACAAAAGCAGACGAGTAGCCCGGATGCAATCCGGGCTACGTGGCTGTTTATTGGGCCCCCGCGTTAGCGGGAATGACGGTCTGGCGTTGGGGTTTCATCCCCGTCATTCCCGCGAACGCGGGACGGTGCTTGCACCGAACGCCCTTCAGGGCGGCCCGAAGGGTGAGCAAAGCGAGTAATCCAATGAACACCGCTTCAATATATATAAGAGCAAGCTCTGCCCACGAAGCTTTTGCGTTGCCAATGTTCGCGAGCCGAGAACCAGGCATCCCCCTCGCTCCCACAAAAGCACCACGCACTACTTTTTCGTCCAGCCTCCAGCGCTCTTAATCGGCTTTAACCGCCTTTTCAGGTACCATTCCGGCCACGTTTCGCCCGCCTGGAATTCCCCCCATGTCCAACCGCCTGACCCTGCTGCGTCCCGACGACTGGCACATCCACCTGCGCGATGGAGCCGCGTTGACGCAGACCGTCGCCGATGTCGCGCGTACCTTCGGCCGCGCCATCATCATGCCCAACCTCGTGCCACCGGTACGCGACGCCGAAGAGGCCGACGCCTACCGCCAGCGCATCCTCGCCGCCCGTCCGGCGGGCAGTCACTTCGAGCCGCTGATGGTGCTCTACCTCACCGACAACACCAGCAGCGACGACATCCGCGCCGCCAAGGCCAGCGGCTTCGTGCACGCCGCCAAGCTCTACCCGGCCGGCGCCACCACCAACTCGGACTCCGGCGTCACCAGCATCGACAAGATCTTCCCGGTGCTGGAAACCATGGCCGAGGTCGGCCTGCCGCTGCTGGTGCACGGCGAGGTCACCCGTGGCGAGATCGACGTGTTCGACCGCGAGAAGGTTTTCATCGACGAACACATGAGCCGCGTGGTCGCGCGCTTCCCGACGCTGAAAGTGGTGTTCGAGCACATCACCACCGGCGATGCCGCGCAGTTCGTCATGGAGGCGCCGGCCAACGTCGGCGCCACCATCACCGCCCACCACCTGCTGTACAACCGCAACCACATGCTGGTCGGCGGCATTCGCCCGCACTTCTATTGCCTGCCGATCCTCAAGCGCAACGTCCACCAGGAAGCCCTGCTCGACGCGGCCACCAGCGGTAGCCCGAAGTTCTTCCTCGGCACCGACTCGGCGCCCCACGCCCGTCACGCCAAGGAAGCCGCCTGCGGTTGCGCCGGCTGCTACACCGCCTACGCCGCCATCGAGCTGTACGCCGAGGCCTTCGAGCAGCGCAACGCCCTGGACAAGCTGGAAGCCTTCGCCAGCTTCCACGGCCCGGACTTCTACGGCCTGCCGCGCAACCAGGAAACCATCACCCTGGTCCGCGAGGAATGGGAAGCCCCGGCCAGCCTGTCGTTCGGCGAACACAGCGTGATCCCCCTGCGCGCCGGCGAAAAGCTGCGCTGGCGCCTGCTGGAGACCGCCCGGTGAGCGAAGAGCATTTCGACGACGAACTCGACGGCAGCCTGCCATCCGGCCCGCGCCACCCGATGGCGGCGCGCTTCCGCGGCTACCTGCCGGTAGTGGTGGATGTCGAGACTGGCGGCTTCAACTGCGCCACCGACGCCCTGCTGGAAATCGCCGCGACCACCGTCGCCATGGATGAAAGCGGCTTCCTCTACCCGGACCACACCCACTTCTTCCGCATCGAGCCCTTCGAGGGCGCCAATATCGAAGCGGCGGCGCTGGAGTTCACCGGCATCAAGCTCGACCACCCGCTGCGCATGGCGGTCAGCGAGGAGCACGCGCTGGCGGAGATCTTCCGGGGCCTGCGCAAGTCGATCAAGTCCAACGGTTGCAAGCGCGCCATCCTGGTCGGCCACAACAGCAGCTTCGACCTCGGCTTTCTCAACGCCGCGGTCGCGCGCTGCGGCATCAAGCGCAACCCGTTCCACCCGTTCTCCAGCTTCGACACCGCCACCCTGGCGGGCCTGGCCTACGGCCAGACAGTGCTGGCAAAGGCCTGCCAGGCCGCCGGCATCGACTTCGACGGCAAGGAAGCGCACTCCGCGCGCTACGACACCGAGAAGACCGCCGAGCTGTTCTGCGGCATCGTCAACCGCTGGAAAGAGATGGGCGGTTGGATCGACGACTACGACTGAGCCCCCTGCCCCACCTGCCCGCCCGCTCTAGGGCGGGCCTTTCAGGTGCAAATGAGAAAGCGTTCAGCGCATCTTTGACAAGCATTCTCATTAAGATTAATATCCTGCCCATAAAGCCAACCCAACGCTGTGGGCCTCATTCATGTACGTCTGCCTCTGCCAAGGTGTCACCGACGGTCAAATCCGCGAAGCGATCTACGAAGGTTGCTGCAGCTACCGTGATGTCCGCGAGAATCTCGGCGTCGGAACCCAATGCGGCAAATGCGCCTGCCTGGCCAAGCAAGTGGTCCGCGAGACCCTCGGCGAAGTGCAGAGCAGCCAGGCCTCCCTCGCCTACCCGGCCGGATTCGCAGTCGCCTGATCCATCGTTTCCCGTCTCACCGAAAACCGGACTTGATGTCCGGTTTTTTTATGCCTTAATTTCAAGCATTTAACGCCAAAACGCAGAACTTAAACATTCGTATTCAGATTAATTTTTACTTATATTTCAATAACTTATGTTTGACAGAGAATTTCTCCGGGACCACAATTTGAAAATCCCATTTCCTTGCGTGGCAGGAGGCGAATATGAAAGGCGACAAGAAAGTCATCCAACATCTCAATAAAGTTCTCGGCAACGAACTGGTCGCGATCAACCAGTACTTCCTGCATGCCCGCATGTACGAAGACTGGGGCCTGAACAAGCTGGGCGAGCACGAGTACCACGAGTCCATCGACGAGATGAAGCACGCCGACAAGCTGACCAAGCGCATCCTGTTCCTGGAGGGCGTGCCGAACCTGCAGGACCTCGGCAAGCTGCACATCGGCGAGAACACCAAGGAAATGCTCACCAGCGACCTGAAGCTGGAAATGAGCGCGGTGCCCGACCTCAAGGCAGCCATCGCCTACTGCGAGAGCGTCGGCGACTACGGCAGCCGCGACCTGCTGGAAGAAATCCTCGAGTCCGAGGAAGAGCACATCGACTGGCTGGAAACCCAACTGGGCCTGATCGACAAAGTGGGTCTGGAAAACTACCTGCAGTCGCAGATGGACGAATAACGCCGCCCGGCACGATGTGTCGTTGCCGCAAGCTCTTCTGTTCGATGAGCCAATGAAAAAGCCCCGCGATGCGGGGCTTTTTCGTATATCCGGCGGAAGTATCAGGCGTTGGCCTTGGCTGCCGCTTCCTTGATCAGGGGCTGCAATTCGCCCTTCTCGAACATCTCGATCATGATGTCGCTGCCGCCGACCAACTCGCCGTTGACCCACAGTTGCGGGAAGGTCGGCCAGTTGGCGTACTTCGGCAGGTTGGCGCGGATTTCCGGGTTCTGCAGGATGTCGACATAGGCGAACTTCTCGCCGCAGGCCATCACGACTTGTGCCGCCTTGGCGGAGAAACCGCACTGCGGAGCATTCGGCGAGCCTTTCATGTACAGCAGGATGGCGTTGTTGGCGATCTGCTCTTTGATGGTTTCGATGATATCCATTGGGCACCTCGGCACTGAACTTCCCGACTCACCGGTCGGCACGATGGCGGGATTGTACAGGAAAGCCGAGCGTGGCGCTCGGCCTTCACCCGGGGCCATCCACGAACCCGCTCAGGCGGCTTCCACCTCCACCGGCACGCCATTCAGAGCCGCATTGCCGGACACCGCGTCGAGCCGGCGTTCGTCGGTCAGGTCGTTGACGCTGGCGCCCGGCTGGGCGCTGGCGATGGTCATGCGCACGCCGGGACGGCCATGTCCCCAGCCGTGCGGCATGCTGACCACGCCGGGCATCATCTCGTCGCTGGCCGCCACCTCCACCTCGATCTCGCCGACCCGGGAACGCACCCGGACCCGCTGGCCATCGACTAGGCCGCGCCGGGTCAGGTCCTCAGGATTCATCAGCAACTGGTGACGCGGCTTGCCCTTCACCAGGCGGTGATAGTTGTGCATCCAGGAGTTGTTGCTGCGCACATGGCGGCGACCGATCAGCAGCAACTCACCGGCTTCGGGCTCGGGTTGTGCCGCGAGCCGTTGCAGGTCGGCGAGCAACAGGGCCGGCGCGGCCTGGACGGCCTGTTCGGGGTTCTTCAGCCGGCCGGCAAGGTTCGGCCGCAGCGGGCCCAGGTCGAGGCCATGGGGATGCTCGCGCAGCGCAGCCAGGGACAACTTGTGTTCGCTCCGCTCGCCATAGGGCCCGAAACGCAGCCCCAGGTCGATCATCTGCTCCGGCGGCATGGTCGGTTTCAGCTCCGCACCGGTACGCGCGGCAAAGGCTTGGGCCAGGGCGACGAAGATTTCCCAGTCGTGCAGCACGCCGTCCGGCTTGTCCAGCACCGCCTCGTTGAAGCGGGTGACGTTGCGTACGGCGAACAGGTTGAACGAGGTGTCGTAGTGATCATGCTCCAGGGGAGCGGTCGGCGGCAGGATCAGGTCGGCATGGCGGGTGGTCTCGTTGATGTAGAGGTCGATGCTGAGCATGAATTCCAGCCCCTCCAGCGCCTGCTCCAGTTGCCGGCCGTTGGGCGTCGACAGCACCGGGTTGCCGGCCACCGTGACCAGCGCGCGCACCTGCCCTTCTCCCGGCACCAGCATTTCCTCGGCGAGCGCCGCCACCGGCAACTCGCCGGCGTATTCGGGCAGGCCGGAAACGCGGCTCCGCCAGCGCTCGAAGTGGCCGCCCGAGGTGCTGGAAACCAGGTCCACCGCCGGCTGGGTGCACAGCGCCCCGCCCTCGCGGTCAAGATTGCCGGTCACCAGGTTGATCAACTGCACCAGCCACTGGCAGAGGGTGCCGAACGCCTGGGTGGAAACGCCCATGCGCCCGTAGCACACCGCCCGTTCGGCGGCGGCGAAGTCGCGGGCCAGTTGGCGGATGTCCTCGGCCGGCACGCCGCAGCGTCGGCTCATGGACTCGGCATTGAAATCCGCGATGGCGGCGCGTACCTCGTCGAGACCGGAAACCGGCAGGTGCGTCGCTCGGGCCAGGCCTTCGGCGAACAGCGTATTGAGCACGCCCAGCAGTAGCGCCGCATCCTGCCCCGGCCGCACGAACAGATGCTGGTCGGCGATGGCCGCCGTCTCGCTGCGCCGAGGGTCGACCACCACCAGCTTGCCGCCTCTCGCCTTGAGCGCCTTGAGGCGCTTCTCCACGTCCGGCACGGTCATGATGCTGCCGTTGGAAGCCAGCGGGTTGCCGCCGAGAATCAGCATGAAGTCGGTATGGTCGATATCCGGGATCGGGATCAGCAGGCCATGACCATACATCAGGTGGCTGACCAGATGGTGCGGCAACTGGTCCACCGAGGTCGCCGAATAGCGATTGCGGGTCCTGAGCAGGCCGAGGAAGTAGTTGCTGTGGGTCATCAGCCCGTAGTTGTGCACGCTGGGATTGCCCTGGTACACGGCCACGGCGTTCTTCCCGTGGCGGGCCTGGATATCGGCCAGACGCTCGGCGACCAGCTCGAAAGCCTCGTCCCAGGCGATCGGCTGCCAGGTGTCGCCGATACGGCGCATCGGCTGGCGCAGGCGGTCGGGATCGTTCTGGATGTCCTGCAGGGCCACGGCCTTGGGACAGATGTGGCCACGGCTGAAGCTATCTTCGGCGTCGCCCTTGATCGACAGGATGCGCTGGGAACCATCGTCCAGGCGCTCGGTTTCGATGGTCAGGCCGCAGATGGCCTCGCACAGGTGGCACGCACGGTGATGGAGGGTCCTGGTCATTGCCTTGCCTCTCGTTATTGTTCCGCCGGCGGCTCGACAGGCTGCCGGTCGTGTCGTCGCACTATGGAACGAGAGGCGGGTGGGCGCCACCAGCTTATGTCGGGTGAATCGCGCCCCATCAGGGAGAAGGATTGTAGGAGAGTGGGCCGGCAGGGATCGCCTGGCCGGCCCGGCGAGCATCAACGGATGCTGCTGATGCTGCCCTTGTTGCCGGTTACCTTTACTTCAACCTGCTTGAAGACGAAGTAGTCGTTGACGGTCACTTCGTAACGCGGCGCGACGATCAGGTCGGCGCCGGAGCTCTTCACCGCCTTGAACGCGGCAGCGGCCTTGGCGCTGGATACCGGGTCGAAGACAGCCAGTGCGGAACCGCTGTCGCCACCATAGGTCACGCCATCGGCGAACTGGCTGTCGCCGCCCAGCTTGAGGAAGCCGAACAGGATGTTGACGTTGGACTGGCCGCTGATCGCTTCACCCACCTTCACATCGGCAGTCAGGTCTGCCTTCACCTCGCCGGCTACCGGAGCCGTCGGCTGGTTGATGTTGTAGCTGGTGCAACCACTGGCAGTAGCGACAACCGCTGCCAGTGCGGCAGCCCCCCAAAACTTCTTCATGGACATACTCCTGTATGGATTTGATAGCCGCTCCTCCGAGCGGCAGCGAGAAGCTACAGGCATCCTCCAGCGAGTTCCCTAAGACAAACCTGAAAAGTCCCCACGAACATTTCCTGACGAAATGTCCCCTCCGGCATTCCAGGCAGAATTTGCTCCAATGCGATACTTCCTTATAAGATCGCGCCTTTCCCGAATTTCCGCTCCATGCGGTCCCGCCGCAGGTTCAGTCCGTTTTTTCTCGCGAAAGCCGGCCAGTACCTCGGCCCGATACTGAAAATAAGTCGTAGGTACTGAACCATGAGCGCAAGACACTTCCTCTCGCTAATGGACTGCACGCCCCAGGAGCTGAATGGCCTGATCCGGCGCGGCGTCGAGCTGAAGGACCTGCGCAACCGAGGGGTGCTCTACGAGCCGCTGAAGAACCGCGTGCTGGGGATGATCTTCGAGAAGGCCTCGACCCGCACCCGGTTGTCCTTCGAGGCCGGCATGATCCAGCTCGGCGGCCAGGCCATCTTCCTGTCGCCGCGCGACACCCAGCTCGGCCGCGGCGAGCCGATCGGCGACTGCGCCATCGTCATGTCGCGCATGCTCGACGCGGTGATGATCCGCACCTTCGCCCACAGCACCCTCACCGAGTTCGCCGCGCATTCGCAGGTGCCGGTGATCAACGGCCTGTCGGACGACCTGCATCCCTGCCAGTTGCTCGCCGACATGCAGACCTACCTCGAACAGCGCGGCAGCATCCAGGGCAAGACCGCCGCCTGGATCGGCGACGGCAACAACATGTGCAACAGCTACATAGAAGCCGCCATCCAGTTCGACTTCCACCTGCGCGTCGCCTGCCCGGAGGGCTACGAGCCCAGCGCCGAACTGCTCGCCCAGGCCGGCGACCGTGTGACCCTGCTGCGCGACCCGCGCGAAGCCGTGCAGGGCGCCCACCTGGTGAGCACCGACGTGTGGGCCTCCATGGGCCAGGAAGACGAGGCCGCCGAACGTCTCGCGCTGTTCCGTCCCTACCAGGTGAACCGCGCCCTGCTCGACCAGGCCGCCGAGGACGTGATCTTCCTGCATTGCCTGCCCGCCCACCGTGGCGAGGAAATCAGCGAGGACCTGCTCGACGACCCGCGCTCGCGGGCCTGGGACCAGGCGGAGAACCGCCTGCACGCACAGAAGGCGCTGCTCGAAATGCTCGTCGAACCGGCCTACCACCACGCATGAGCGAACTCCTGCTGAGCCTGCGCGACCTGGCCTGCGGCTACGGTCGGCACCAGATCGTCCAGCAGCTCAACCTGCATCTCAACGCTGGCGACATCGGCTGCCTGCTCGGCCCGTCCGGCTGCGGCAAGACCACCACCCTGCGCGCCATCGCCGGTTTCGAGCCGGTGCACGAAGGCGAGATCCAACTGGGCGACGAAGTGATCTCCCGCGCCGGCTTCACCCTGGCGCCGGAGAAGCGGCGGATCGGCATGGTGTTCCAGGACTATGCGCTGTTCCCGCACCTGACGGTGGCCGACAACATCGCCTTCGGCATCCGCCAGCACCCGGAGCGCAAGCGCATCACTGGCGAACTGCTGGAGCTGGTCAAGCTCGGCACACTGGCCCGCCGCTACCCCCACGAGCTGTCCGGCGGCCAGCAGCAGCGCGTCGCGCTGGCCCGCGCGCTGGCACCGCAGCCGCAACTGCTGCTGCTCGACGAACCCT
This sequence comes from Zestomonas carbonaria, assembly GCF_904061905.1. Taxonomy (GTDB): domain Bacteria; phylum Pseudomonadota; class Gammaproteobacteria; order Pseudomonadales; family Pseudomonadaceae; genus Aquipseudomonas; species Aquipseudomonas carbonaria. Next base: position 129,118 of record NZ_CAJFCI010000071.1, on the reverse strand, counting down.
TCTCCAACCTCGATGGCGAGCTGCGCCGGCGTCTCAGCCATGAGGTTCGCGACATTCTCAAGATGCGCGGCACCAGCGCCATCCTGGTCACCCACGACCAGGAGGAAGCCTTCGCCGTCAGCGACCATGTCGGGGTGTTCAAGGATGGTCACCTGGAGCAGTGGGACACACCCTACAACCTCTACCACGAGCCGCTGACGCCCTTCGTCGCCAGCTTCATCGGCCAGGGCTACTTCATCCGTGGCCAGTTGCTCAGTCCCGAGGCGGTACAGACAGAGCTTGGGCCGATTCGCGGCAACCGCGCCTACACCTGGCCGACCGGCAGCGCCGTGGATGTGCTGCTGCGCCCGGACGACATCGTGCATGCCCCGGACAGCGCCCTGCAGGCCCTGATCGTCGGCAAGACCTTCCTCGGCGCGGCGACGCTCTATCGCCTGCAATTGCCGACCGGCACCCAGTTGGAATCGATCTTCCCCAGCCACGTCGACTACCCGACGGGTGCCCACGTCGGCATCCGCATCGCCGCCGACCACCTGGTGGTGTTCCCCGCCCAGGGCAGCATCGCCGCGCAGCTCAAGCTTGGCGAATCCGGCGTCCGCCGCTACCAGGACGCTTCCGCCAGCTAATCCGCCGGGAACGAGCCCCCAGGGCCGGCCGCTCCCGCGCGAAACGCACCTCCCGCCTATTGCATCTCCACCCGATCGCGCCCCTTGGCCTTGGCCTGGTACAGCGCGGCATCGGCGCGTTGCAGGGTTTCCTCCCAGGGTTCCTCGACACGATAGGCGCTGATGCCCACCGACAGGGTCAGGCGCAGGTCCGGAAAGCCTTCCCAGGCCGTTTCACGCAGGGTCTGGCGCAGGCGTTCGACCATCAGTTCGGCACCGGCGCTGTCGGTGCGCGAGAGCAACAGCAGGAACTCTTCTCCGCCAAGCCGGGCGACGAAGTCCACATCGCGCACCACCTGCCGGAACAACTGGGCGACCTGCCGCAGCACTTCGTCGCCGCCGGCGTGGCCGAAGCGGTCGTTGACCGCCTTGAAGAGGTCCAGGTTGACCAGGCAGACCACGAAGTCGTACTGGCCGCGATCGGCCAACGCCTTCTGCTGGGCCAGCAGCTCCTTGGCGAAACGACGGTTGTACAGCCCGGTCAGTTCGTCGGTGATCGCCAGGTGCTGGACACGCTCGACCGCCTGGTGCAGGTCGCGGTTGCGCTGCTGCAAGGTGGTGCGCAGGTTGCTCATCTCCAGGCCGAGCATCGACACCCCGACGATGAGGGTGAAGAACACCAGGGCCTGGATCAGCTCGACCCGTGGCTCGATGGGGGCGCCGCGCCGGTACAGGGCGAACATCAGCAGCGCGTAGCACAACACCACGAACAGGCCGATGCGGAGATAGCCGCTGAAGCGCAGGTGGAAGGCGCCGAACATCAGCACCACCAGCGCCATCATCAGGAACAGCGGACGCAGGGTATCGACGAAATAGGCGCTGACGAACACCACGGCGATCGCCCAGCACATCTGCGCCTGGGTCATGCTCGGGTCGTGGAAGCGCAGGTTGAGGTTGAGCCAGATGGCCAGCATGAACAGCACGCCGAGGACCATCACCACGAAGGTCAGCACCGCCATGCCGCCCAGGCTGATGGACATGAAGCCGGCCCAGAAGGCCAGCCAGCAGAGCACGAGATGCAGAAGCGAAGCGGTATAGGCCAGCAGCGTACGACGCAGGCGCAGCAGTTGGTCGCGGGTGGGGGCCGTCATCGGTAACCCTTGTATAGCTGTCGGAGCGAACTGCGGGGCAGTATAGCCAGCCTCGTCCGGCTTCAGGGCGAGTCGATGTCCATGCGGGGCTTCCTGGGGCACGCCTGGCGGAAAGGGGCCGGTGTCGTTGTCTGGCTCCGCCCCTCTCCCCAACCCTCTCCCATGAATGGGAGAGGGGGCTGTCCGTGCCGGCTTCGAGGTCCGTGCTTCACGCAGACAGGCAGTCGGCAATGTTCCACTGGCTCCCCGGATTTCATCCCGGCTACGGCGCTCGGTCTAGAGCCAGAGCGTCCCGCTGGCAATCCTCCGGGCATGGCCGGCAATCTTCACCCGCTCGCCTTCCAGCCGGCAATGCAGCTCCCCGCCGCGCGCCGAACACTGGTAGGCGCTCAGTTCAGCCTTGTCGAGCCGCGCGGCCCAATAGGGGATCAGGCTGCAATGGGTGGAGCCGGTCACCGGGTCCTCGTCGATGCCGATGCCCGGCGCGAAATAGCGCGACACGAAGTCATGGCGCTCACCCGGCGCGGTGACGATCATCCCCAGCCAGGGCAGCCGCGCCACGCTGGGAAGGTCCGGCTGGCAAGCGCGCACGCGCTGCTCGTCGGCCAGCACCACCATCAGTTCCTTGCCGGTATCCAGCACTTCCAGGGGCGTCTCGCCGAGCGCCTGGATGAGCGCCTCGCTGGCGGCGATGGGGCGTGGCGGCAGGCTGGGGAAGTCGAGCACCAGCCGGCCGTCCGCGCGGGTCACGCTCAAGGCGCCGGACTGGCAGGTGAAGTCGAGTCGTTCGCCCGGCTCGGCGTACTGTTCGAACAACACATGGGCACTGGCCAGGGTGGCATGGCCGCAGAGCGGCACCTCGCTGGTCGGGGTGAACCAGCGGATGTGCCAGGCGGCGCCCTCCCTCACCAGGAAGGCGGTTTCCGCCAGGTTGTGCTCGGCGGCGATACGCTGCATCAGCGCTTCGTCCAGCCAGGCGTCTAGGCGATAGACCATCGCCGGGTTGCCGCTGAACGACTGCTGGGTGAAGGCGTCGATCTGATGGAATTCGAGTGGCATGGCGCGGCTCGCTACGGGGGAGGAAGACAGCGAGTATGCCGGGGCGGAACCGGAGGCGCCCGCTACAGTTGCCCTGCAACAGTTGGCCGGACCTACGGTTCCTCGCTGACTCCATAGCTGGCCAGCAGCGCCTTGAGCCGGCCGTCCTGGCGATAGCGCCGCAGTCCCGCCTCGAACAGCGCCAGGTAGCGCGGGCTGCTCTCCAGCGCCGGCGAGAAGGCCAGGTAGATCGGCACGTCGGGCACCCGGCAGCCGACCTGCTGGAGCTCCATGTCCGGCGCCTGGCCGATCAGTTGGTTGGCCATCACCCAACTGTTCTCCAGGGTGGCATCGACGCGCCCGTGGAGGACCTTGGCGATGTTGATCGCCAGCGCCTGGTCGCCGGAAGCGATCTGCACCCGCGAGGCGTCGTGCTCGTGGCGCTGGATGTAGTCGTTCAGCGCCTCGCCGTAGCTGTAGCCGTTGATCACACCGAGGCTGACCTCGTCCAGCGAGGCCAGGCCCCGGTAACGCCAGCCGTTGTCCGGGTGGACATAGAAACACATGCGCGAGATGCCCGGCGCGCTGGCGCTGAACAGGAAGTCCGGGGCATCGTCCCGGCCAGCGCCGATCACCGCGTTGGCGCGGCCCTGGCGCACCGCGTGGATCGCGCGTGCCCAGTTCACCGTCTGGTATTCGACCTGGATGCCGGACTCGGCGAAGATCTGCCGCGCCAGCTCGACGAAGATGCCCGGCCTGGTCGCGTCGGTCGCGCAGTTGATCGGGCACCAGACATCGCCGGTGATCACCAGGGTTTCGCTCCGGGCCGGCAGTGTCAGCGCTCCCAGCAGACACAGTAACGCCAGTCGCTGACCAAGTCGCACCGCTCCCTGTCCTTTGGTCAATTCCGATCTCCCGTTCAAGCGCCGCTGCGTACCCTTTGCACCGCGTCCAACCAACCAGCGTAGAGCTTCTCGCGATGTTCCTCGGCCATCTTCGGGATGAAACGCTGCTGGCGGTGCCAGTGGCTGGCGATCTGCGCCAGGTCGGCGTACAGCCCGAGTCGCAGGCCGGCCAGGTAGGCGACGCCGAGCGCGGTGGTCTCGGTGACTTCCGGGCGCTCCACCGGCACGCCGAGGATGTCGGCCAGGAACTGCATCACCCAGTTGTTCTCCACCATGCCGCCGTCGACGCGCAATGCGCTGGGCGCGGCGGCGCCGTCCTGGCGCATCGCTTCGAGCAGGTCGCGGGTCTGGTAGCAGACCGATTGCAGGCCGGCGGTGACGATTTCCTTGATGCCGGTGTCGCGGGTCAGGCCGAAGATCGCCCCGCGCGCCCTGGGGTCCCAGTACGGCGCGCCCAGGCCGGTGAACGCCGGCACCAGGTAGACACCGCAGGCATCGCCGGTCTGCACGGCCAGCGCCTCGCTGTCGCGCGCGTGGCTGATCAGCTTGACGCCGTCGCGCAGCCACTGCACCGCCGCCCCGGCGACGAAGATGCTGCCTTCCACAGCGTAGGTGACTTCGCCGCCCAACCGGTAGCCGACCGTGGTCAGCAGGCGATTCTTCGAGGCCACCGGCTGGCTGCCGGTGTTCTGGATCATGAAGCAGCCGGTGCCGTAGGTGCTCTTGACCATGCCCGGCTGGAAGCAGGCCTGGCCGATCAGCGCGGCCTGCTGGTCGCCGGCCATGCCCAGCACCGGGATGGCGGCGCCGAGCAGGTCGGGCCGGGTGACGCCGAAATCGGCGGCGCAGTCGAGCACCTCGGGCAGCAGGCTGCGCGGGATGTCGAACAGCGCCAGCAGGTCGTCGTCCCATTGCTGGGTGTGGATGTTGAACAGCAGGGTTCGCGAGGCGTTGGTGGCGTCGGTGCGATGCGCCTGGCCGCCGGTCAGGCGCCAGAGCAGGAAGCTGTCCACCGTGCCGAAACGCAGCTCGCCGCGCTCGGCGCGCTCCCGGGCGCCGGGCACGTTGTGGAGAATCCAGCGCAGCTTGGTGGCGGAAAAGTAGGGATCGATCAGCAGGCCGGTCCTGGCCGCGACGTCCGCCTCATGGCCGGCGGCCTTGAGTTCGGCGCAGTAGTCGGCGGTGCGGCGGTCCTGCCAGACGATGGCCGGATGGATCGGCGCGCCGGTGCGCGCATCCCACACCAGGGTGGTCTCGCGCTGGTTGGTGATGCCGATGGCGGCGATCTCGGCGGCCTCCAGGCCACTCTGCTCGATGGCCTCGCGGCAGACCTTGAGGGTGGTCAGCCAGATTTCCTCGCCGTCGTGCTCGACCCAGCCATCCCTGGGGAAATACTGCTTGAACTCCTGCTGGGCGCGCGCCACCGGCAGGCCCTGGGCGCTGAACACGATGGCACGGGAACTGGTGGTGCCCTGGTCGATGGCAAGCAGGTATAGGCTCATACGATGTCCTTGTTCTCATGGCCCTGTCCCGCCGCGACCGGTGGGTCAGGTTTGCAAGACGACAGCCGGAAGCATTTTCTTAAACGAACGATCGGAATCCGCTCAAGCCCGGCCGATAGGCGCGAAGCTGGCCTGGGTATGCCTGGCCAGGGTGTCCGCGCTCAACTCCACCTCCAGCCCGCGCCGGCCGGCGCTGACATGGATGGTCGGGTGCTGCCGCGCCGACTCGTCGATGAAGGTGCGCAGGCGCTTCTTCTGCCCCAGCGGGCTGATGCCGCCGACCAGGTAGCCGGTGGAGCGCTGGGCGGCCTGCGGATCGGCCATGTCGGCCTTCTTCACCCCGGCGGCGTGGGCCAGGGCCTTGAGGTCGAGGCTGCCGGCCACCGGCACGACGGCGACCAGCAACTCGCCCTTCTCGCTGGCGGCCAGCAGCGTCTTGAATACCCGCGCCGGCTCCAGGCCGAGCTTTTCCGCTGCCTCCAGGCCATAGGAGGGCGTCTTGGGATCGTGGCTGTAGCTGTGTACCGCGTAGTCAGCCTTGGCTTTCTTCAACAGGTCGATGGCGGGTGTCATGTTCGATTGTGAAAACAATGGCGGCAGGATTGAACTACCTTAGCCGTAAATCCATAGCGACGACAGCCTATAATCCCGGCCAAAACAGGACCTCCGCATGACCCTGGCGCCCCGGCAGCAACGCATCCTCGAACTCGCCCGCGAACGCGGCTACGTCAGCATCGACGAGTTGGCCCAGGCCTTCGCCGTCACCCCGCAGACCATCCGCCGCGACATCAACCAACTGGCCGAACGCGACCTGCTGCGCCGTACCCACGGCGGCGCGGCATGCGAGGCATCGAGTATCCACAACACCGCCTACGCCATGCGCGCCGGGCAGATGCGCGAGGAAAAGCAGCGCATCGCCGAAGCCATCGCCGCGCAGATTCCCGACCACGCCTCGCTGTTCATCAGCATCGGCACCACCACCGAGGCCATCGCCCGCGCGCTGCTGGGCCACCGGGGGCTGAAGGTGATCACCAACAACCTGCACGTCGCCGCGCAGCTCAGCGCCAAGGCCGATTTCGAGGTGCTGGTGGCCGGCGGAACGGTGCGCGACGACGGCGGCGTGGTCGGCCAGGCGGCGGTGGACTTCATCCAGCAGTTCAAGGTCGATTTCGCGCTGATCGGCATCAGCGGCATCGACGAGGACGGCAGCCTGCTGGACTTCGACTACCAGGAAGTGCGGGTTTCCCAGGCGATCATCCACAACGCCCGGCAGGTGCTGCTGGCCGCCGACTCCAGCAAGTTCGGCCGCAACGCCGTGGTGCGCCTGGGCGCCATCGACCTGGTCGACCAGTTGTTCACCGACAGCCCGCCGCCCGCCCCTCTCGTCCGTTTGCTGAGCGAGTGGAAGGTGCAGGTGCATCTGGTCTGACACACGAACCTGGCCCGCAGGGTGGGCCGGGCGGCGATCCGTTTCAGCCCACCAGACAAGGTCAGCTCCGCTTGGTGGGCTGAAGCCCACCGGTGGAGTTGATCGGGCTGGTCAATACGGTTTTGCTGGCCTAGTATTTTCGGAAACGAAAATCGAAAATTCACTTTCGCCAGTCGAGGTTCGTGATGCCGAACGCTCATTCCCCCAGCGCACCGCTTGCCGAGGTCTACGACCTGGCGGTGATCGGCGGCGGCATCAACGGCGTGGGGATCGCCGCCGATGCGGCCGGACGCGGGCTGTCGGTGTTCCTTTGCGAACAGGACGACCTCGCCCGGCACACCTCCTCGGCGAGCAGCAAGCTGGTCCACGGCGGCCTGCGCTACCTCGAACACCACGAATTCCGCCTGGTGCGCGAGTCGCTGGCCGAGCGCGAGGTGCTGCTGGCCAAGGCGCCACACATCGTCCGCCCGCTGCGCTTCGTGCTGCCCCATCGTCCGCACCTGCGTCCGGCCTGGATGATCCGCGCCGGCCTGTTCCTCTACGATCACCTCGGCAAGCGCGAGAAGCTGCCCGCCTCGCGCGCGCTGCGCTTCGGCGCCGGCAGCCCGCTCAAGGCGGAGATCGAGCGCGGTTTCGAATATTCCGACTGCGCGGTGGACGACGCCCGCCTGGTGGTGCTCAACGCCATGGCCGCCCGCGAGCACGGCGCGCACATCCATCCCCGCACCCGCTGCGTCAGCGCGCGGCGCCGCAAGGGGCTCTGGCACATCCACCTGGAACGCGCCGACGGCAGCCTCTACTCGATCCGCTCGCGGGTGCTGGTCAACGCCGCCGGACCCTGGGTCGCGCGGCTGCTCGAGGATGGCCTGAAACAACCCTCGCCCTACGCCATCCGCCTGATCCAGGGCAGCCACATCGTGGTGCCGCGCCTGCACGACGGCGACCAGGCCTACATCCTGCAGAACGAGGACCGGCGCATCGTCTTCGTCATTCCCTACCAGGGGCGCTTCAGCCTGATCGGCACCACCGACCGCGAATACCACGGGGATCCGGCCCAGGTGCGGATCAGCGACGAAGAGATCGACTACCTGCTGCGGGTGGTCAACGCGCACTTCAAGCGGCCCGTCGAGCGCGCCGACATCCTCTACAGCTTCGCCGGGGTGCGCCCGCTGTGCGACGACGAGTCGGCCGATCCCTCGGCGGTGACCCGCGACTACACCCTGGCGCTGGCCGGCGCGCCCGGCGAAGCGCCGCTGCTGTCGGTGTTCGGCGGCAAGCTGACCACCTACCGCAAGCTGGCCGAAGCGGCGCTGGCGCAACTGGCACCCAACTTCCCGAAAATGCGCCCGGCCTGGACCGCGACCGCGCCGCTGCCCGGCGGCGAACAGCTCGTCGATCCCGCCAGCCTGGCGGACAGCCTCTGCCAGCGCCACGGCTGGCTGGAGCACGGCCTGGCCCTGCGCTGGGCGCATGCCTACGGCAGCCGCTGCTGGCGCCTGCTGGACGGCGTGCGCGGGCAGGAAGACCTCGGCGAACACCTGGGCGGCAGCCTGTACGCACGCGAGGTGGATTACCTGTGCCGCGAGGAATGGGCGCAGGAGGCCGAGGACATCCTCTGGCGGCGCAGCAAGCTGGGACTGTTCCTCGGCCCCAACCAGCAGGCGCGGCTACGCCATTACCTGGCCAGCGACGCCCGGCCGAAGCTGCATGGGATGGATGCGGCGTAGGGTGGGAACATCCCGTTCATCCATCCAAAGCCGGTGGATGTAAGAAGCGACATCCACCCTACGACGAGCCGCGTAGGGTGGGCTTCAGCCCACCACTCAGCGCAGCACCAGCGGATCGCCCTTCCCGGCCACGGCAGCGGATTCGTCCTCGGTGAGCAGGCTGTCGAGCGGTACTTCCAGCAGTTGCGCGCAGGCGGCCAGGACGTGGGCCCAGGTGGCCGCGTTGGCGAACAGCATTCCGGCCTCATCGAACGTCCCACCCCGGTTGCGGTAGCCGAGCACCGCGCTGCGGCGGGCGTCGGGGAGGATCGGCCAGAGGTGGCCACGGGCGACTTCCGGGCGCATGTGGGTCAGCAGCACACGCCGCGCGTCGACCGGGAACAGCGCCTCGCGCAGCGCCGCGTCGGCGGTGGCTTCCGCTTCCCAGCGGTCGCGCGGCTCGCGGAAGCGGCCCGGCTCCTGCAAGTAGACCAATCGGTAGGCGTACCCTGCCACGGCCAGGCGTTCGGCGGCGCGGCGCATCTCCTGCAACTGGTAGCTGCCGTTGGCGATCAGCAGCAGCGGATCGGCGCCCTCGACCTCCTCGACCAGAATCGCACCGTCGCGCGCCAGGCTTTCGGCCCGCTCCCGGTCGAACACCGCCGGGCGCTCGCGCTTGGGCGCCACCACGCAGGACAGTTGGCCGCGCGCCCGGTAGATCGCCGGCAGCAACGCCAGCAGGCTGTTGTGGTCGGCGGGGAACAGCACGCGAACCACGTCGTTCGCCTCGCCGAGCAGCGCTTCGCAGAAAGTGGTGTCCTGATGCGATTGCTGGTTCTTGCCGTTCTCCCAGGTGTGCGAGGTGGCCACCAGCGGCCAGCCGAGCCAGCCGGCCGGGCGCCCGACCTCCTTCTGCTGGCGGGCGAAGATCAGCGTCTGGCGCATCGCGCCGAGCATCTTCACGCAGAACGCCTCGTAGCTGGCCACCAGGTTCAGCCCCGCCTGGTTGGCCAGGCAGGCGGACACCACCGCTTCCTCGTTGAGCGCGGTGATCACCCGTCCATCCACCGCCTCCAGATCGCTTTCCGGCTCGCTGACCCGGTGCCTGAGCGCCTTGAGCACGCCGCCCAGGCGGTTGCTGGCCAGTTCGTCGGGGTTGCCGACCCGCGCGCGCAGGCCGGGGTTGGCAGCCACCAGGTCGACGAAGAAACGGTCCAGCGCGGCCATCGGCGAACAAGCCTCATCACGCCAGTGCAGCTCCGGCAGGAGCGGTTCGACGGGATGCCGGTTGGCCAGCGGATTGTCGCGCTCGGGGAGCAGGTCGGCGCGTTGGCGGGCGAACAGGCCGAGCGCGGCGTCCAGCTCGTCCGGGGCCACCCAGAGCTGTGCGGCGGACTGGTTGAAGTGCCCCCGCGCCGTCTCGTCGTCGTATGGGCTGCCCGGCAGCGGCAGGTTGTGCGCGGCGTTGCTGCCGGCGCCATGGAAGCCATACCCCTTGACCGTCTCGGCGATGCCGTAGGGGATCGGCAACGGATAGGCGAGGATGCCGCTGTCCTTCTCGTGCACCCGGCGCGCCAGGCGCTGCTCCATTTCCCACAAGGTGCAGACGAAGGCGGCAGGGTCGCGGCCGTCGAAGCTGATCGGGTCGAAGCCGCAGCGACGCAGGTGCTGCTTGAAGCCTTCCAGCCCCTCCAGGGTGCCCAGTTCGGTGCGCTGCTCGATGCGCCGGCCGTTGGCGATCATCACCGGCAACGCCGTGCCGCAGTCCTCGGCGCGCCACCAGCGCGGTATCCAGTCGCTGCCGCGCTGCTCCTCGGCGGCGCCGTCGGACAGGAAGGCCACCAGCGTCTCGCCCGGCAGCGGCAGGTGGGCGTACTGCAATTCGGCGAAGCCCAGGTAGCCGCCTTCGGCGATGCCGCCGGCGGTGTGCGGGTTGACGTGGCTGCCCAGCGGCACGCCGGGACGGCCGTCGGCGGCCTGGGCGTAGCTGTAGAAATCGCCGCACAGGCGGCTCAGCCCCGCCTCGTCGAGGCTGTAGCGCTCCGCCTGTTCCGGCTGCAGGTTGCCGACCAGCAGGTTGAGCGCCTCGATCGCCGCCACGCAATGCCCCTGCCCCATCAGCCAGCCGCGGGTCTGTCCGGTCAGGGAGTTCAGCGCCAGGTAGCCGGCATAGGCCGGCACCATGTTCAGCGCGCCGCCGGTATGCCCCTCGGGCACCGGCTTGAAGTCCTCGCGCTCCAGCGGCGCGCCGTCCAGGCGAACGCGGCGGGCATAGGTCATGTGCGCCACCAGCCACAGGCCGGTGGCGGTCAGGTGGTCGAGGGCATGGAACAGTTCATAGACGCTGCGCAGGTCCGGCTGCAAGCCGGCCTGGACCAGTTGATGGGCGATGCGGAACACGCCAGCCTGGGTTTCGGCGCTGTGCTGGAGTGGTCCGTGGCCGCTACGCCAGGCGGCGAAGGCCGGCTCGCTCCGGGCGTGATCGTCGAGTTCGGCGAGGCTGGGCAGGATCTGGTGCATGGCGGGCTCCCTCTAATGGTGCCAACCAGTCTAGGCGGCAGGTCTGCCCAGGTACTGACTTGTATCAAGTCCTGCCGCCTGCCGGTGGGGATGGAGCAGCGGGTGCGATGGGTTGCCACCCATCCTACAATTGCGCCACGCCCACCGTTTGCCGGTGCGCCGCCAGGTATGGCAGCACCACCGCCAGCAGCGGCTCCTTGAAGGCTTCCTGGAAGCGGTGCGCCAGGCCGGGGATCAGCCGCAGTTCGCTGCCCCGGATATGTGCGGCGACGTGTACGCCGTGCATCACCGGCAGCAGCGGATCGGCGGTGCCGTGCACCACCAGGGTCGGCACGCGCAGGCGGTTGAGCAGTTCGACGCGGCTAGGCTCGGCGAGGATGGCGAGCAACTGGCGCTGCACGCCTTCCGGGTTGAAGGCGCGGTCGTAGGAGAGTCGCGCCTGCTCCAGCAGTTGACCACGGTCATCGCTCACGGCCGGGCTCCCCAGCGCGGCGAGCAGGTCGGCCTGTTGCTCGATGGCCTGTTCGCGGCTATCCGCCTCGCGCCGCGCCAGCAGTTGCAGCAGCGCCGGGCTGGGCGCCGGCAGGCCCTGGGCGCCGGAGCTGGTCATGATCAGGGTCAGGCTGAGCACCCGCTCGGGCGACAGGTCGGCGAGATGCTGGGCGATCATCCCGCCCATGCTGGCGCCGAGCACGTGGAAGCGCTGGATGCCGAGGTCGTCCATCAGGCCCAGGGCGTCGCTGGCCATGTCGCGCAGGCGATAGGGCGCCGTCACGCCGATACCGAGCCGGTAGCGGAGCACTTCGTAGGTCAGGTTGGGCGCCGCCGGCCGGTGCGCCCAGGTGGACAGGCCGACGTCGCGGTTGTCGAAGCGGATCACCCGGAAGCCCTGCCGGCACAGGCGCTCGACCACTTCGTCGGGCCAGTGGATCAGTTGCCCGCCCAGGCCCATGACCAGCAGCAAGGCCGGATCACGTGCGCGGCCGACACTCTGGTAGGCCAGGCGCACGTCGCCGAGGTCGGCGGTTTCGATGGGCGCCGCCACATCGCAGCGCCCGGCAGCAAAGGAAGACAGGCCGCAAAGCATCGCGGCGAGAAAGACGAAAACGCGCATCGCAAGAATCCAGAACGCAAATCCCCAGTGGATCAGGAGTTTGCGGACATTCGTTCGAGGGCGCTGCCACAGTTCGATGACAATTTGATGAAGGTCGCCGAACGGTCGTTCGACTCAACGCTGCCGGCCAACCCCCAGCGCAGTCAGCGTCGCGGCGACCTGCAACAGCGCCACGCCCAGCAGCACCAGGGCGAAGCGCCCGGCGTCCATGAACAGGCCGAACAGCAGCGGCGACAGCGCCATGCCGGCATCCAGGCCGGAGTAGACCAGACCGTAGATGCGCCCGAACGCCCGGTGTCCGAAGCGCCCCACCGCCGCGCGGCGCACCAGCAGGTCGCGCGAGGGGTTGGCCAGGCCGTTGCAGAAACCGATCAGCGCCATCAGCAGCGGTGCCAGGGCCGGCGGCAGCACGGCGCTGGCCAGCAGCACCGCCAGCAGCGCGGCCGCCAACAGGATGCAGGCGACCTGGCGCTCGTGGGCGCCGCCACGGGCCGCCAGGAAGCCGCCGGCGACCACTCCGACCGCGCCGCTGAACAGGAACAGCGATACCGCGCTGGCCGCCGAGGCCAGGGACATGCCGTAGACCTCGCGCAGCACCGGCCCGCCGAAGTTCTGGAAGGCACCGAAGGCCGTCGCGGTGCAGAAGAAGAAGGCGAAGCACAGCCACACCGCCGGCACGCCGAGGAAGGCGAAGGTGGTCGGCGCCGGGTCGTCCGCCGAGTGCTCCGTCGTCGGCACCGCCAGCAGCCGGCGCTGCCAGACCAGCAGCAGGAGGATCGCCAGGGCCAGCGCCGAGGCCACCAGCGCCGCCAGCCGCCAGTTCGCCCAGGCCGCCACGCCGGTCAGCAGGGCCGGCGCCAGCGCCCAGCCCAGGTTGCCGGCCAGGCCGTGCATGGCGAAACCATGCCCCAGCCGCGCCTCGGACAACCGCCGGTTGAGGACGGTGAAGCCGGCCGGGTGGTAGACCGCGTTGCCGGTGCCGGCCAGCGCCGCGGCGAGGAACAGCCCGGCATAGCCCGGCGCAGCCGCCAGCGCCAGTCCGGACAGCACCAGGCAGGATTCGCCGAACATCAGCACCCGGCCCGGGCCGAAGCGGTCCACGGCGAACCCGGCGACCGCCTGGCCGGCGCCGGAGATCACGAAGAACAGCGTCATCGCCAGGCCGACCTGGGTGAAGCCCAGGTCGAACTCCGCCATCAGCCAGGGGAACAGCGGCGCCAGCAGCAACTGGAAGAAGTGCGACGAACCGTGGGCGACGCTCACCAGGCCGATGGTGGCGAACTCGCGCCGACGCCGCTCCCGGTCGCCTTCCGGGACGACCGGTTCGAACATGGTGTCAGCCAGGGGGGTGGACATCGGAAGCTCCTTGCACGACGAAGAGTCCGGCCGGGTACCGCGCCGGCCACGCCGCACCACTCTAGCGATGAGCCGCCGCTGGCGGCCACAAGCCAGAAAGCCAATAATTGTCGCAAACCCGCCATCCACTCAGGGACGCCCATGCCCCGGACCACCCGCACGCCCGGCCGCTACGAACCCACCCCGCGCCGTCCACCGTCGGCGGTCGAGCCGGTCACGGTGAACCTGCGCCGCGCCCCGGCGGCCTCGGAGACCGCCTGGCACAACCACCCATGGGGACAACTGATCTTCGCCGTCAGCGGCACGCTGCGACTGGCCACGGCGGACGCCGCCTGGGTGGTGCCGCCGTACCGGGCCATCTGGATTCCACCCCGGGTCGAGCACCAGGCCGCCATCCTCAGCGACGCCGATTTCCGCACCCTGTACGTGGACACCGGCACCTCGCCGCTGCCGCTGGACGCCTGCCGGGTGATGGATGTGTCGCCGCTGATGGGGGCGCTGATCGAGGCGCTGGCCGACCCGGAGCCGCCCGCAGAGCCGCGCCGTGGCCTGATCCTGGCCCTGCTGGTGGAAGAGATGCGCCTCGCCAGGCCGCTGGCCCTGGGCCTGTCGCTGCCCCAGGACCGGCGCCTGCTCAGCCTCTGCCAGGCACTGATCGAGGAACCGGCCGCCGACCTCAGCCTGGCGCGCTGGGCCGAGCGCGTGGGAGCCAGCGAGCGCACCCTGACGCGCCTGTTCAGGAACGAACTGGGCATGGGCTTCGCCGCCTGGCGCCAGCAACTGCGGCTGTCCCACGCCGCCACCCTGATCGCCCAGGGCCAGCGCCTGGGCGAGGTCGCCGGGCAGCTTGGCTACGCCAACCCGAGCGCCTTCAGCGCCATGTTCAAGCGCGCCTTCGGCAGCCCGCCGAGCCGTTTCTTCCGCCAGCAGGAATAAGCCCGGCCCCTCTCCCGCCGGGAGAGGGGCCGGGGGTGAGGGACGGCGTCTCAGGCCAACTGCGCCCGCAACTGCCGCGCCGCCGCCACCATGTTGACCAGCGCCGCCTCGGTCTCCGGCCAGGCGCGGGTCTTCAGGCCGCAGTCGGGGTTGACCCACAGGCGCTCGGCCGGGATACGGCGGGCGGCCTTTTCCAGCAGCTTGACCATCTCGGCGCTGTCCGGCACCCGTGGCGAGTGGATGTCGTAGACGCCCGGGCCGATCTCGTTGGGGTACTCGAAGCGCTCGAAGGCGTCCAGCAGCTCCATGTCCGAGCGCGAAGTCTCGATGGTGATGACGTCGGCGTCCATGGCGGCGATCGACTCGATCACGTCGTTGAACTCGCTGTAGCACATGTGGGTGTGGATCTGCGTCTCGTCGAGCACCCCGGAAGCGGTCAGGCGGAACGCCTCGGTGGCCCAGTCCAGGTAGTGCTGCCACTGGGCGCGGCGCAGCGGCAGGCCCTCGCGGAAGGCCGCCTCGTCGATCTGCACGATCCTGATCCCGGCCGCCTCTAGGTCCACCACCTCGTCGCGGATCGCCAGTGCCAGTTGACGGGCCTGCACCTCGCGGGACACGTCCTCGCGCGGGAAGGACCACATCAGCATGGTCACCGGACCGGTCAGCATGCCCTTCATCACCTTGTCGGTGAGGCTCTGCGCGTAGGCGATCCATTCCACGGTCATCGCCTTCGGACGGCTCAGGTCGCCGTAGATCACCGCCGGCTTCACGCAGCGCGAGCCATAGCTCTGCACCCAGCCGAAGCGGGTGAAGGCGTAGCCGTCGAGCTGCTCGGCGAAGTACTCGACCATGTCGTTGCGCTCGGCCTCGCCGTGCACCAGCACGTCCAGGCCCAGCTTCTCCTGCACTTCCACCGCGTGGCGGATCTCGGCGTGCATCGCCTCGGTGTACTCGGCCGCCGACAGCTTGCCCTGCTTGAAGGACTGGCGGGCCAGGCGGATCGCCGAGGTCTGCGGGAAGGAACCGATGGTGGTGGTGGGGAACGCCGGCAGGTTCAGCAGCGCGCGCTGCTTCTCGATGCGCTGGGCGAAAGGCGACTTGCGCTGGCTGTCCTCGGGCTTGATCGCCGCCAGGCGGGCCTGCACCGCCGGCTTGTGGATGCGCGGCGAGCTGGCGCGGCTTTCCTGCACGGCGCGGCTCTCGGCGAGGGCGGCATCGACGCTGCCCGGCGCGTTCAGGGCGGCGGCCAGGGTGGCGACTTCGGCGCACTTCTGCACGGCGAAGGCCAACCAGCTCTTCAGCTCGGCATCCAGTTGGTCTTCGCGACCGAGATCGACCGGGCTGTGCAGCAACGAGCAGGACGGCGCCACCCAGAGATTGGCGCCGAAACGCTGCTCGGCCTCGCGCAGTTGCGCCAGGGCCTTGTCCAGGTCGCAGCGCCAGACGTTGCGGCCATTGACCACGCCGAGGGACAGCACCTTGTAGCTGGGCAGGCGGTCGAGCACCAGCGGCAGTTGCTCGGGTGCGCGCACCAGATCGATGTGCAGGCCATCCACCGGCAGGCCGACGGCCAGGCCGAGGTTGTCTTCCAGGCCGCCGAAATAGGTCGCCACCAGCTTCCGCAGCTTGGC
Source organism: Zestomonas carbonaria (assembly GCF_904061905.1). GTDB lineage: Bacteria > Pseudomonadota > Gammaproteobacteria > Pseudomonadales > Pseudomonadaceae > Aquipseudomonas > Aquipseudomonas carbonaria. The sequence continues at coordinate 113,225 of NZ_CAJFCI010000071.1, read as the reverse complement.
GTGCTGGAGCAGGTGGTAGGCGCGCTCGTAGGCATTTTTCCAGTCCTGCGGCAGGTCGAGGGCGAGGATCGGTTCGTCGATCTGCACCCACTCCACGCCCTGCTCCGCCAGGCGGTCGAGGATTTCGCCGTAGATCGGCAGCAGGCGTTCGAGCAGGTCGAGCTTGTCGAACTCGTCGCCCTTGGCCTTGCCCAGCCACAGGTAGGTCAGCGGACCGATCAGCACCGGCTTGACCTTGTGGCCGAGGGCCCGGGCTTCCTCGACCTCCTCGAACAGTTGTTCCCAGCTCAGGCTGAACTGCTGGTCGGCGGTGAATTCGGGGACCAGGTAGTGGTAGTTGGTGTCGAACCACTTGGTCATTTCCTGGGCGTGGGCACCGCCGCAGCAGCTACTGGTGACGCCACGCGCCATGCCGAACAGGGTGTCGAGGCCCGGCTTGCCGTCGTGCGGGCGGAAGCGCTCGGGGATCACGCCGAAGGTCAGCGAATGGGTCAGCACCTGGTCGTACCAGGCGAAATCGCCGACCGGCAGCAGCTCGATGCCGGCATCCTTCTGCGCCTGCCAGTGGGCGGCACGCAGTTCGCGACCGACGGCGCGCAGGCCAGCTTCGTCGAGAGCGCCCTTCCAGTAGGCTTCGAGAGCTTTCTTCAGCTCGCGGTCGCGGCCAATGCGGGGGAATCCGAGGTTGTGGGCCAGGGCCATGGGTTGTCTCCTATCTGTATCTATGGATGGCCGCCATTCTCGACACCCGGCACAGCATGAGACAAACTCAACATATTCTTGATGATCTCAAGAATTGCTCATGTTGAATTCAAAAGACGATCAAGAGCGCTGGAAAGCTGGAGGCTGAACGGAAAAGCCTCGTGGCCGCGCCTCGTCTTCAGCGCTTATTCGGGAAACCGCCATGCTGGAAATCCGCCACCTGAAAACCCTGCACGCCCTGCGCGAGGCCGATAGCCTGGTGGAGGCCGCCGAACGCCTGCACCTGACCCAGTCCGCCCTCTCCCACCAATTCAAGGAACTGGAAGAGCGCCTGGGGCTGCCGCTGTTCGTACGCAAGACCAAGCCAGTGCGCTTCACCAGCGCCGGCCTGCGCCTGCTGCAACTGGCCGACAGCCTGCTGCCGCAACTGCGTGCCGCCGAACGCGACATGGCGCGCCTGGCCGGCGGCACCGCCGGGCGGTTGCACATGGCCATCGAGTGCCACAGTTGCTTCCAGTGGCTGATGCCGACCATCGACCAGTTCCGCGACGCCTGGCCGGAAGTCGAGCTGGACCTGGCCTCGGGCTTCTCCTTCGCCCCGCTGCCGGCCCTGGCGCGCGGCGACCTCGACCTGGTGGTGACCTCCGACCCCATCGAACTGCCCGGCATCACCTACGTGCCGCTGTTCACCTACGAGGCGCTGCTCGCCGTGGCCAACCAGCATCCGCTGGCGAGCAAACCCTATGTGGTGCCGGAAGACCTGGCCGGCGAAACGCTGATCACCTACCCGATCGAGCGCGACCGCCTGGACATCTTCACCCGCTTCCTCGAACCGGCCGACGTCGAGCCGGCCCAGGTGCGCACCTCGGAACTGACGGTGATGATGATGCAACTGGTGGCCAGCGGCCGAGGCGTCTGCAGCCTGCCCAACTGGGCGCTGCACGAGTACAGCTCGCGGGGCTACGTGACGGCGAAGAAGCTCGGCGACAAGAGCCTGTACGCCACCCTCTACGCGGCGATCCGCGCCGACATGCTGGACGCGCCGTTCATGCGCGACTTCCTGCTCACCGCCAAGGACACCTCGTTCGCCACCCTGGAAGGAGTGAGCGCGGCGCGTTGAGCGCAGCCCGCCGCCAGGACCGGCGGCGGGCCCGAACCACCGCTCAGAACAGCGGCAGGCTGTAGCTGAGGATCAGCCGGTTCTCGTCCACGTCGCGGCCCTCGCTGGTCCGGTAGACCGCGTTGCGCCAGGTCAGCCCGAGGTTCTTCAGCGGCCCGCTCTGCACCACGTAGCGGATATCGGTGTCGCGTTCCCACTCGTCCACCGCCTGGCCGCCACCCAGGCGGCCGTCCCAGCCCTTGAAGTAACGGGCCATGAGCGACAGGCCGGGCACGCCCAGGGCCACGAAGTCATAGTCGTAGCGAAGTTGCCAGGAACGCTCGCCGCGCTCGGCGAAGTCGTTGTACTGGCCGAAGTTCACCAGGTAGGCATCGGCGCCCTGCACGTAGGGGAAGGCGCTGTCGCCGTTCATCCGCTGCAGGCCGAGCCCCAGCGCGTGGCCGTCGTGACGCCGGTAGGTGAACAGCCCGCCGAGGGCGCGATTGTCGATACGCCGCGCCCAGCCGGTGCCAGCATCGCTGCTGTCGAACAGGCGCAGATCGAGTTCCAGGCGGTCCTCGCCCACCGGAATCTGTCCGCGCAGACCGAGGAAGTGCTGGCGGTAGACGTCCTCCAGTTCGCCGAGGTGGTAGCTCAGGGTCCAGCCGGGCCGCGCCTGCCAGTCGAGCCCGACGAGGTCCAGGTGCCCGGCGCGCAACCCGGAGGTGAAGCGTTTGTTGCGGTTGAACAGTTCCAGGTCGCTGCGGCCGCCTTCGTTGCGCTGGCTGACATCGTCCAGGCGCGCCAGGGTGAAGGTCAGCCCGTCGAGCTCCTGGGAACTGAGCAGGCCGCCATGGAAGGTCTGCGGAAACAGCCGGCTCTGGTTCGGCTGCAGGGTCGGTAGCCGGGGCACCAGGGCGCCCAGCCGGAACTCACTGCGTGCCAGGCGCGCCTTGAGGGTCGGGTCGAGACGGCTGTAGTCATCGGCAGGATGACCGCTGTCCCCTGTGGGCAAAAGTCCGGTGCCGGACCGGCCAGCGCCGGAGTCGAGCTTCAGCCCCAGCCGGCCGCCGAGGTCGACGCCCAGGCCGAGCGTGCCCTGGGTGTAGCCGGAGCGGTAGTCCAACTGGAAGCCCTGGGCCCATTCTTCGTTGCGCGATACGCCATCGCCGTCCCGGTAGTCGCGGTTCATGTAGAAGTTGCGCAGTTGCAGCGAGGCGCTGGAACCTTCCAGGAAGCCCTCCCCGGCCAGACCGAAAGAGGTCCAGCCGCCCAGCAGGACGGCGGTCAGTGCGAGGGCGTTGTTCTTGTTGTTGTACATGGTGCTCTCCAGACTGTGGTGCGCTACGGGCGCACCTTCCGTGCGGGAGCGCTCAGACGCGCTCCAGAACCATGGCCACCCCCTGGCCCAGCCCGACACAGAGGCTGACCACGGCGTAGCGCAATTGCCGGCGTTGCAGGGTGCGGCAGGCCGTCAGCGCCAGGCGCGCGCCGGACGCGCCCAGCGGATGGCCGATGGCGATGGCGCCGCCGTGGGGGTTGACCCGTGGGTCGTCGAAATCCAGGCCCAGCGCCTTGAGGCAGGCCAGGACCTGGACGGCGAAGGCCTCGTTGATCTCGATAAGGTCGATGTCTTCCAGGGCGAGACCGGCCCGTTGCAGGGCGCGCCGGATCGCCGGACTCGGGCCGATACCCATGATTCGCGGCTCCACCCCGACGCTGGCGCAGGCGAGCACCCGCGCCAATGGACGCACGCCATGCCGCTCGCCGATGGCCCGGTCGCCCAGCAGCAGTACCGCCGCGCCATCGTTCAGGCCCGAGGCGTTGCCGGCGGTGACCACGCCGCCGGGGAACAGGGTCGGCAGCGCGGCCAGGGCTTCCAGGCAGGTATCCGGGCGCGGGTGTTCGTCCCGCGTCACCCGCAGGGGCTGGCCACCCCGTCGTCCGGGAATCTCCACCGGAAGGATCTCGTCATCGAAGAAGCCGTCGCGCAGCGCCGCCTGGTAGCGGGCCTGGGAGGCGGCGGCAAAGCGGTCGGCGTCTTCCCGGCCGATACCGAACTCATGCGCCAGCAGGTCCGCCGTCTCCGGCATGGAATGCCTTCCATGACGCTGCACCAGGCGAGGGTTGGCGAAGCGCGCGCCGATGGTCGTATCGTGTGCCTCCAGCCTACGGCTGAAGGGACTTTCGGCCTTGCCGATGACGAAGGGGGCGCGCGACATGCTCTCTGCGCCACCGGCCAGATAGAGTTGGCCTTCGCCGCAGTGGATGGCCCGCGCCGCGTCGATCAGCGCGGCGAGGCCGCTGGCGCAGAGACGGTTCACCGTCTGCCCCGGCACCTGCCAGGGCAGCCCCGCCGCCAGCAGCGCGTTGCGCGCCAGGTTGCGGCTGTCCTCGCCGGCCTGGTTGGTGCAACCGAGGATGACGTCCTCCAAGGCTTCCACGGGCAAGCCGGAGGTGTCCATGACCCGCACCAGCAGTTCGCCGACCAGGTCGTCCGGACGCACGCCAGACAGGGCCCCGGCATAGCGGCCGAAGGGGGTGCGCAGGCCGGCGTAGATATAGGCATCGAGCATCAGGATTCTCCTTGGTTGTCATGGCGCAAGGACAAGCCCAGCCGAGCGCGGCGGCGCAGCCAGGGGCTGGGCCGGTAACGTGGGTCGCCGCTGAGTTCGTGCAGGCGTTCGAGGATCAGCAGCACCCGCGCCGGCCCCAGGCGGTCGCCCCACTCCAGCGGCCCCATCGGGTAGCCGAGGCCGAGGCGCACGGCGAGGTCGATGTCGGCCGCCGTGGCGATTCCCTGCTGGGCGATGTCGCAACCCAGGTTGACGATGCTCGCCAGGGTCCGCTGGACCACGAATCCGGCGCTGTCGCGGATGACCGTGACCTGGGCTCCGTCGCCGGTCAGCAAGGTCCGAGCCGCCAGCAGCCACGTTGGCCGGGTCGCCGGGGTCGGCATCAGGCAGCGGTGTGCGTCCAGTTCGGCCAGGACATCGATGGCCACCACCCGTTCCGGGTCCAGCGCCAGGCGCAGGGCGGCCTGGGTGGCGTCGTCGCCCAGGGGCGCCAGCAGGCAGAGCGCCCTGGCGGATGGCCGCTCTCCGTTTTCCAGCCGCGCGCCCAGCCGTTCCAAGAGGGCGCGCAGGCGCTGCCCCGCCACCTCGTCGTCGGCGGCCAGCCATACCGGCGGCAAGGGCTCGGTCCGGGACGGCGCAATGGCGTCCACGACGGGTTCTGGCGGATAGACATGGAAGCCGCGCCCGCTCTTGCGGCCCAGGTGGCCGGCCGCGAGCATCTGCCGCAGCAGCGGATGGGGGCGGTAGCGCGGTTCCTCGTAGTACTGGCGGTAGACCGACTCCATCACCGGCAGGCTGACGTCCAGGCCGATCAGGTCGAGCAGTTCGAAAGGTCCCATGCGGAAGCCGGCGCCATCCCGCAGCAAGACGTCCACCTCGGCCGGCTGCGCCACGCCTTCGCCGAGGATGCGCAGCGCCTCGGTACCGTAGGCGCGACCGGCATGGTTGACGATGAAACCGGGAGTATCCTTGGCCCGCACCGGCTTGTGGCCTAGGGTCCTGGCCAGTTCCACCAGGCGCTCGGTCACGTCGGCGCGGGTGATCAGGCCCGGAATCACTTCCACCAGGCGCATGCGCGGCACCGGGTTGAAGAAATGCAGGCCGGCGACCCGGCCCGGATCGGCGCAGGTCGAGGCAATGGCGGTGATCGACAGCGAAGAGGTGTTGCTGGCGAGGATGGCGCCGCCATCCAGTAGGGACTCCAACTGGCGGAACAACGCCTGCTTGGCGTCCAGGTCTTCGACGATGGCTTCGATCACCAACTGGCAATCCCCCAACCGCGCCAGTTCATCCACCGGTCGCAGGCCGGCCAGGGCGCACACAGCGCCTTCCGGGTCGAGGCGTCCGCGCTCCACCTGACGGTGGAGCTCCACGGCGATGCGTTCACGGGCCTCTTCCGCCGCTCCGGGACGGCTGTCGAACAGGTACACGTCCAGGCCGGCGCAGGCCGCTACCTGGGCGATCCCCTGCCCCATTGCGCCGGTGCCGACCACGCCGATTCGATCGATGCGTTCATGCCGGCTCATCGTCCCTGGTACTCCGGCTCGCGCTTGTCCAGGAAGGCGCGCATGCCTTCCTTCTGGTCATGGGTGTCGAACAGCAGGTGGAAGGCCTTGCGCTCCAGGCTCAGCGCCTGCTCCAGCGGCAGGTCTGCACCGGTCAGGACCACTTCCTTGATCTGCTCCAGGGCCAGGGCCGGCAGCCGGGCGATCTCCCCGGCCAGTTCCAGGGCTCTTGGCAGCGCGTCCGGCTGTGCCGTCACCTCGCTCACCAGGCCCATGGCCAGCGCCTCCCCGGCGCTCACCAGGCAACCGCTCAGCAGGATGCGCAGCGCCTGGTACTTGCCGACGGCACGTACCAGGCGCTGGGTTCCACCGGCGCCGGGCATGATGCCGAGGCGCACCTCGGGCTGGCCGAGGCGCGCCGTGGCGCCGGCCACGATCAGGTCGGCGTGCAGCGCCAGCTCGCAGCCGCCGCCCAGGGCCAGGCCGTTCACCGCCGCGATCAACGGCTTGCGGCACTGCGCCAGGGCCTGCCAGTAACGCTCCACGCGGCGCTGCTGCACTTGCAGCGGCGAGGCGTCCACCAGTTCGCCGAGGTCGGCGCCGGCGGCGAACACCGAGGGGCCGCCGCTGATGATGATGACGCGCACGGCGGGGTCTTCGTCGAGGCGCCGCACCTGTTCGGCCAGGGCCTTGCGCAGGGCCAGGTTCAGGGCATTGCGCACGGCGGGGCGATTCAGCGTCAGCAGTGCCACGCCCGCGCGCGGGTGTTCGAGCCGCAGCGGCGGCTCGGCTTCACGGATCGTCATGGCGATCTCCGATGTGATTCCAGGGAATGGAGGAAAGGCTCAGCCGCGCACGATGCCGCGCCGGATCAGGTCCTCGACGGTCGCCGCGTCCAGCCCCAGGGCGCCCAGCACCTCGCGGCTGTGCTCGCCCAGGGAAGGCGGCGGGTTGCGGTAGCTGGCCGGCGTGCGCGAGAGCTTCACCGGCGAGGCGATGCCCCGGTAATCGTCCATCTGCACCACCATCTTCCGGTGCCGGGTGTGGGGATGCGCCACCACCTGGTCCACGCTGGCCACCGCGCCGCAGGGCACGCCTTCGCGGATCAGCGCCTCGGCCAGTTCTCGGCCGTCGTGTCCCGCCAGGTAGCCCTCCAGGACTCCCTTCAATGCCTGGCGATTCACCGAGCGCTTGCCGTTGTCGGCGAAGCGCGGGTCGTCCAGCAGGACCTCGGCCCCCAGGTGCTCGCAGAGCCGGGCGAACTGCCGGTCGTTGCCGACCGCCAGGAAGATCGGTTCGCCACCGGTGCGGTAACTGTCGTAGGGGGTGATGTTGGGGTGGGCGTTGCCGCTGCGCGGGGTAACCCGCCCGGAGGCGAAGAAGTTCGGCAGGTGTGGATGCAGCAGCGACACGCCACAGTCGTACAGGGCGATGTCGATGGACTGGCCGCGACCGCTGTGCTGGCGCTCGTGCAGCGCCAGGAGGATACCGGCCAGGGCGTTGAGACCGCTGACCATGTCGACGATGGGCAGGCCGACACGCAGGGGGCCGCCGTCGGCCTCGCCGTTGACGCTCATCAGCCCGGCCATGGCCTGGATCGCCGCGTCGTACCCCGGCAGCCCGCCGAGGGGGCCGTCGGCACCGAAGCCGGACACCGAACAGTGGATCAGGCGCGGGAAGCGCTCGGCCAGCACCTCCCGGTAGCCGATGCCCCAGCGCGCCAGGGTGCCGGGCTTGAAGTTCTCCAGCAGCACGTCGGCATTTTCCAGCAGGCTCAGCAGCAGTTCGATGCCTTCCGGCCGGGACAGGTCCACCACCAGCCCCTTCTTGTTGCGGTTGACGCCCCGGAAGTAGGAAGCCGTGTCGCCCTCGAAGGGCGGTCCCCAGCCACGGGTCTCGTCGCCACCCGGCGGCTCCAGCTTGATCACTTCGGCCCCGTGGTCGGCCAGGGCCTGGGAACAGTAGGGCCCACCCAGGACCCGGCTGAGGTCGATGACCTTGACGCCACGCAAGGCGCCGTGCGGATTGCTCGTTGTCATTGTCGTTCTCGTCGGGCGGAAGGTCAGTTCGGCAACAGGCTCAGGGCCTCGTCCAGGGTCAGCGACGCTTCGGCGGCCAGGCGCGGCAGCAGGTCGTCCACGGCATCCGGCACCGGCAACTGCAACGGGTCTCGCGGCAACAGGCGGTGACGCAGTACCAGCAGGGCCAACGCCAGGCGGCGATGGTCCGGCGCCAGGCGGCGGGCTTCCCAAGCCATGAAGATGGCCGTGGCGATGTGGTAGAGGGCACCGCCGGCCTGGCGCACCTGCTCGTGGCGACGCTGCTCGGCGACACTGGCCATGGCCGCCACCGCGCGCGCCAGGCAGTCACCCAGCAGCCATTCGGCCGCCTCGGGCAGCGCCGCCTCGGACAGCCGGTTGCGCAGGTAGCGCTCCAGCGGCACCAGGGCGTCCTCGCGGGTGACGGCGCGGGCGATGTCCAGAGCCACGATGTTGCTGGTGCCCTCCCAGATCGAGCCCAGGTGGGCGTCGCGCACTAGGCGCGGGTCGCTCCACTCCTCGATGTAGCCGACCCCGCCGCGCACCTCCATGGCGTCGCCGGTGACTTTCCGGGCGTCGCGGCAGGCACGGAACTTGATCAGCGGGGTGAGGATGCGCACGCACTTCTGCGCCGCTTCGTCACCACTGTCGGCCAGCGGCAGCAGGGTGGCGATCTGCATGTACATGGCGCGTGCCTGCTCGGCGGGCAGCATCATCTTCAGCAACTGCCGCTGCATCAGCGGCATGTCCAGCAGGCGCTTGCCGAAGGCCTGCCGGTTGCGCGCGACGAACAACGCCTCGCTGAGCGCCCGGCGCATCAGACCGGCGGCGCGCACGCCGTTGGACAGGCGCGACATGTTCACCATGTCCGCCATCTGCTGGAAGCCACGGCCGACTTCGCCGATCAGGTAAGCGGTGGCGCCTTCCAGGACGATCTCGCCGCTGGCCATGGAACGGCTGCCGAGTTTGTCCTTCAGGCGCACGATCCGGTAGGTGTTGCACGTGCCGTCCGGCAGGTGCTTGGGCAGCAGGAACAGGGTCACCCCCGCCATGCCTTCCGGCGCGTCATCCGGCCGAGCCAGCACCATGGCCAGGTCGGCGTCCGGGTTGGAGCAGAACCACTTGTCGCCGTAGAGCTTCCAGGCGCCGTCTTCCCGCCGCGCCCGGGTACGGGTGCGCGCCACGTCGGAGCCGGCGGCCTGCTCGGTCATGAACATGGCGCCCTGGTAGAGACTGTCGAAGTCCCGCGAGGCGAGCATCGGCAGGTAGCGTTCCACCAGTTCCGGCGAGCCGTACTTGCGCAGGGTGCGGGTCAGTGAGTCGGTCATGCTCACCGGGCAGCACAGGCCGAACTCGGCCTGCACGAAGAGGTAGGTGAGCGCGTACTTGATCAACGGCGGCGGGCCATCCGGCACGTGGCTCAGGGAGGCCAGACCCAGTTCGGCGTAGGCCACCCTCTCCAGGGCGACGAAGTCCGGATGCTTGATCACCCTCTGCAGGTCCTCACCCCGGCGGGTGCGGCTGGCCAGCACGGGCGGGTTCTTGTCCGCCGACAGCGCCAGTTGGTCCAGCTCGCCGCCGGCCCGGGCGCCGAGGCGCTCCAGCTCTGGCAGCCAGGGGCCAAGTACGTCCTCCGGCAGGTAGGCGGCCAGCAGTCGGGCCAGGTCGGGGTCGCAGGTGAAGAGGTTCATCCCGCCGCTGTCGGGGATGTTCAGGTCGTCCCCGGCGGGGCTTTCGAGCATGGCGTTCATGGCGTCACTCCGTCTTGTAGTGACGCCGAGGCTAGGAAGCCCTTCGATAAGTATCCAATACAATTAAAAATATCTACGATAAGAAAATCATATCGTCGTGGTACGCCCGCCATGGATCTCAAGCAACTTCGCTACTTCGTCGCCGTCGCCGAGGAGTTGCACTTCGGCCGCGCCGCCGCGCGCCTGTTCATCTCCCAGCCGGCCCTGAGCTTCGACATCAAGAAGCTGGAGGAACAGCTCGGCATCCAGTTGCTGGTGCGCAACAACAAGTCGGTGAAGCTGACCGCCGCCGGCCAGGTGCTTCTGGAGGAGGCGCGCAACCTGCTGCTGCAGGCCGAGCAGGCCAGGCGCCTGACCCTGCGCTCGGCCCAGGGCGCCCTGGGGCGCCTGCGGGCGGGCTTCGTCAGTTCCATGCTCTACCGTGGCCTGCCGACGGCGGTGAGCCGCTTCGAGGCCGAACATCCGGGAATGGAAGTGGTGCTGCAGGAGATGAACAGCGCCGAACAGGCCCAGGCCCTGCAACGCGGCCAGATCGACATCGGCTTCGTGCATCGCGGCACGCTGCCGGCCGGGCTGCGCTCCGAGTTGCTGCTGGCCGAGCCTTTCCTCTGCTGCCTGCCCCCCGGACATCGCCTGGCCGGTGCCGAACGGATCGACCTCGGCGAACTGCGCGACGAGCCGTTCATCCTCTTCCCACGCCCGGCCGCGCCCCACTACCACGACCTGATCATCGCCTGCTGCGTCGCCGCCGGCTTCAGCCCGCAGATCCGCCACGAGGCGCGGCTCTGGCAAACCATCGTCGCCATGGTCGCCCAGGACATGGGCGTCGCCCTGCTGCCGGAAACCCTGTGCCGGGCCTGGCACCGCGACGTGAGCTGCGTGGCCATCCGGCAGCGCGGCGAACTGTCTGAGATCCATGCCATCCTCGCCGTGGAGAACCCTTCCCAGGCGGCGGAGGACTTCCTCGCCACGCTCCGCGCCCTGTCGACCGGCCACGATACGGATTCGGTTATCACTCCATAAGAACAAACGACTATTGATTTATCGTTCGCCCTCCTAGACTCCGGCTCGACTCGAGTCCCTAGCCACACGTCAGCGCCGGCCCTTGCCTGTATCGGTGGGAGCCCCGCGCCTGGCGTGCCCTGACAAAAAGAACAAGAGAGGTGGAGTCAATGAGCCACGCCACGCTCCCGGACGACCGGGAACAACATCGCAAGGCCCGCAAGGCGGGCATCGCGTCCTTCATCGGCACCACCATCGAGTGGTACGACTTCTACATCTACGGGCTGGCGGCCGCGCTGGTGTTCGGCAAGGTCTTCTTCCCGTCGGACATGGACCCCGGCCTCGCCACCCTGCTCTCCTTCGTCACCCTCTGGTCCGGCTTCGTCGCCCGGCCGTTGGGCGGCGTCATCTTCGGCCACCTCGGCGACCGCATCGGTCGCAAGACCACCCTGGTGATCACCCTGGTCATGATGGGCGTGGCCACCATGGGCATCGGCCTGCTACCGACCTACGCGCAGATCGGCATCTGGGCGCCAGCTACGCTGGTCCTGCTACGTATCCTTCAAGGCATCGCGGTGGGTGGCGAATGGGGTGGCGCGATCCTCATCGCCAGCGAAAGCGCGCCCAAGGGCAAGGGCATCCTCTACGCCGCCTTCGCCCAGCAGGGTTCGCCCACCGGCAACCTGCTGGCGACCCTGGCCTTCTTCGCGCTCAGCACGCTGCCCACGCCCGACTTCATGCTCTGGGGCTGGCGCATTCCCTTCCTGCTCTCGGCGCTGCTGGTGATCGTCGGCATGGTGATCCGCCTGACCCTGGAAGAATCGCCGGACATGCAGCGCCTGTTGCGCGAGAAGAAGACCGCGAAGCTGCCGATCATGGAAGTGCTGCGCAAGCACTGGCTGGTGGTGCTGCTCGGCGCTGGCACCCTGCCGGTGATCCACGTCACCTACTTCAAGAGCACCTTCGCGCTGTCCTGGGCCACCAAGACGCTGGGCTACAGTCAGGGCACCTTCCTCAGCATCATCATCATCGCCCTGGTCGTGCAGTTCATCAGCCAGCCGCTGGGGGCACTGCTCACCTCGCGCATCGACATGCGCAAGGCGGTGGCCATCATGGTGCTGCCGGAATTCATCCTGATGCCGGCCATGTTCTTCGCCGTGGAAACCGAGGTGTACTGGATCGCCGCCGTCGGCATGTGTCTGGCCACCATCCCCCACGCCATGTTCTACGGCGCCATCGGCGGCATCCTGGCCCGTGCCTTCCCCACCCGCGTGCGCTACTCCGGCCTGTCGCTGGCCTACCAGCTCTGCTCGCTGGCGGTAGGCGGCGCCACGCCGGTACTCGCCCAGTGGATTCTCAACTCCACCGGCAGCATCGTCGGCGTGGCCATCGCCTCGGCCATCTACGCCGTGGTCTCGCTGGCCTGCACCCTGGCCCTGCTGCGCATCACCGGTCACCGCGCCAGCGACCTGTCCACCGCCGAACGTGCCGACGCCGAACAACTGGGCGAGCCCGGACCGGCAACGGATGCCTCGCCACGCCAGCCGGCCGCCGGCAAGCTGCTGGGCGCCAGCCCGGGCTGAGGCTGGACGGCGCCCCGCCAAGGGGCGCCGTTCTCACCGTCACGCCGCGTCGAAATGCATCTCCGGCGGCTGGCGACGGAAGCCGCCGGTGAGCCAGCCCAGGTAGACCACGCCGAGCGCCAGCCAGGACAGGCCGAGGGTGATCGCCAGGTGATCCAGGCTGGCCATCAGCCACAGCGTCGCGCCCATGCCCACCAGCGGGCAGATCAGGTGCAGCAGCAGATCTCGGGGGTCGCGACGCTCGCTGCCGATCCAGTAGTGGAAGATCACCGACAGGTTGACCAGGGTGAAGGCCAGGAAGGCGCCGAAGTTGATGAACGAGGTCGAGGTGGCCACGTCCAGCTTCAGCGCCAGCAAGGCCACCACGCCACACAGCAGGATGCTGCCGACCGGCGTGCCGAAGCGCTGGCTCAGGGTGCCGAACAGCTTCTGCGGCAGCACGCCGTCGCGGCCCATGGCGAACAGCAGGCGCGAGGCGCTGGCCTGGGCCGCGAGACCGGAGGTGAACTGGCCGACGATCAGGCCGATCAGGAACACCGAGACGAACAGGTCGCCGCCGATGTTGCGGGCGATCTCGTAGGCGGCCGAGTCGGCGTTGTCGAAGACCGCGCCCGGATGGGCGAGCTGCACGAAGTACGAGGTGACGATGAAGATCAGGCCGCCGATCAGGGTGATCAGCAGGATCGCCCGGGGAATGGTCTTGCGCGGCTCGTGGGTTTCCTCGGTCAGCGTGCTCACCGCATCGAAGCCGAGGAACGAATAGCAGGCGATGGCCGCGCCGCCCATCACCAGCGGCAGGTTCAGGCCGCCATCGAAGAACGGCGCCAGCGACCACAGCGGCTTGCTCGCGTCCCCCAGCACGTAGTGCACGCACAGCGCGACGAAGGCGACCAGCACGAGGAACTGCACCAGCATCAGCACGCCGTTGACGGTCTTGGCCAGCTTCAGGCCGATCACGTTGATCGCCGAGGTGACCGCGATGAAGGCCAGTACCCACAGCGGCTGGGGAATCGACGGGAAGGCCGAGCCCAGGTAGGCGGCGCCGATCAGCCAGATGGCCATGGGCAGGAACAGGTAGTCGAGCAGCACCGCCCAGCCGGCGATGAAGCCCAGCTTGGGGCTGATCGACTTGCGCACGTAGGTGTAGGCCGAGCCGGCCACCGGGAAGGCGGCGGCCATCCTGGCATAGCTCAGGGCGGTGAACAGCATGGCCAGCGAGGCGGCCACGTAGGCGGCGGGGACTACCCCATGGGTGACGTCGGCGAGGATGCCGAAGGTGCCGAGGACGATGATCGGGGTCATGTAGGCGATGCCGAAAAGCACCACCGAGCCCAGCGACAAGGTGCGCTGTAATTGAGCCATTCCGCTACTCCTGTTTATCGATTGTTATGGCAGAGCCGAGTCGGCGAAGGGTGAAGCGGCCGCCGTGCGCCAGGCGCGGCGGCTAGGCGGGCGGAGCCCGTCGTCAGGGAATGAGCAGCTCGCGACGGCCGTCGGCGTGCTCGATCAGCTCGCCCGGCAGGACCATGCGGCGGTCGTCCAGGTAGCGGTAGTCGCTGCGTGCGGCCTGCAACTGGCCGAGGTCGAGCTCGACGATCTGCCGGCATTCCTCGCGCCCGGCCTCGCAGAGCAGGTGGCCGAACGGGTCGACCACCGCGCTGCCGCCGGCGAACACCAGGCCGTCGTCGCCGCTGCCGACGCGGTTGACCATCACCGCGAAGGCCTGGTTTTCCATGGCGCGGGCCATGATCGCGGTGCGGTGCGTCGGCCCGTAGGGGTCCATGTTGCCGTTGGTGACCAGGATCAGCTCGGCGCCGAGCTGGGCCAGGGCGCGGGCGCTCTCCGGGAACTCGATATCGAAGCAGATCAGGATGCCGACGCGAACGCCCTTCCACAGCGCGGTGGCGTAACGGTCGCCGGGGGTGAAGACGCCCCGGTCAGAGGACCAGAGGTGGGTCTTGCGATAGCTCAGGGCAACGCCCTGGGGAGTGATCAGCACGGTGGTGTTGTAGAAGCGGCCGGCGTCGCTTTCCGCCAGGCCGACCACCACCGCCACGTCCTTCTCCTCGGCGGCGCGCTGCACGGCTCGCATGCTCGGGCCGTCCAGCGGCTCGGCCAGGCGGGCGATGTTCTCCGGGGTGGGGAAGCCCATCAGGTAGGTTTCCGGGAAGACCACCAGGTCGGTATCGGCGGCGCAGGCGCCAATGGCGTCGAGGACACGGGCCAGGTTGTGGCTAGTGTCGCCGTCGCGGCCGGTCAGTTGCACGAGCTCTATCTTCATCGCGGTTCCTTGTTCTTTCGTCTGCCGTCAGAATGCCCGGCATCCGTCGCTGCATGGCCCGAGTATGGCGCCATGGGCGGGAACCGATAATCACACCCGCGGAGTAACCCATCGGGGGTAGGACATGGGACTCACCTTGCAGGACGTCGCCTGGCACCAGTCGGTCGGCAAGCTGATCGATGCGCTGGACAGGCCAGGCTTCTGGATCGCGCTGGTGCGCCTGCTGGAGCAGTACGTCGAGTTCGACAGTTGGGTCGCCCTGCTCTTCAGCGACGGCCGGCCGCAGGTGTTCGCCGAGTGCCCGGGCCTGGACGGCGGCCCGGACACGTTGTTCCAGGACTACCTCGCCGGCCTCTACCAGCTCGACCCGTTCTACATCGCCAGCCGCGAACAGCGCGTCGGCGGCCAGTTCCGGCTGGCCGACGTGGCGCCGGAATGCTTCGAGCAGACCGACTACTACCAGCGCTACTTCCGCCTCAACGTGGTGGCCGACGAGGTGCAGATCAACGTCCTGCTGGATGGCGAGCGCACCCTGTGCCTGTCGCTCGGCGCCCGCCAGCCGTTCAGCCCGGAACAGATCGCCCTGCTCGGCATCATCCAACCCTGGGTCGCCGCGCTGATGCGCCAGCGCCTGGCCTTCGAGAGCGAATTCCTCGCCAGCCCTCCGCCACCCGCGCCGGCCTGGCAGAACCAGTTGGAAGCCGCCGGGCAGAAGGTGGAAAACGCCCTCACCGCCCGCGAACTGGAAATCGCCCGGCTGATGCTCAGCGGCTGCTCGGGAAAGGAGATCGCCCGCAAGCTGGACATCTCCGCCGAGACGGTGAAGGTCCACCGCAAGCACATCTACTCCAAGCTCGGGATCAAATCGCACTCCGAGCTGTTCGCGTTGTTCCTGCAAGCGCAAAAGGGTTGAGGAAGGTGCGTCGGATTGACGAGAGCCCCTCACCCCCGGCCCCTCTCCCGGAGGGAGAGGGGAGCAAGCAGCACGGAGTCTGAGGGAATGCACGCACCGGTCCATCTTCCGGAGAGAGAAGGGGCAAGAGCAGCACGGAGCCTGAGGGAGCGCACGTAGCAGTCCCCTCTCCCTCCGGGAGAGGGCTAGGGTGAGGGAACGCCCCATCCAGCCACGAGATGCAGTCCGGAGGATGCACCGCTCAGCGGGTCCAACCAGCCTCGGGATCAAGTCGTACTCCGAGCTGTTCGCGTTGTTCCTGCAAACGAAAAGGGGGTGAGGACGGTGCGTTGGGTTGACGAAGGCCCCTCACCCCCGGCCCCTCTCCCGGAGGGAGAAGGGAGCAAGCAGCACGGAGCCTGAGAGAGCGCACGTACCAGTCCCCTCTCCCTCCGGGAGAGGGCTAGGGTGAGGGAACGCCCCATCCAGCCACGAGATGCAGCCCCGTAGAACGCACCGCTCCCTGGAAACACTGCGCACGACGCCCCCACGGGCAAAACACTTGTTCAGGATCGGTAAGCCACGAAACGCAGCATTTGCGGTATATCTTCTTCGATCCCTTTCCGTCGTTTCGCCAAGGACGCCCCATGAACCTGTCCCTGCTCAGCCGCTACGCCTTCTTCGCCTTCTGCGTGGCCTTCACCCTGCTCAGCCTGCCCTTCCTCGGCTCCCACGAGTGGCTGTGGCCACTGACCGTGCTGACCGGGGTGCTCAGCCTGATCGGGGTCAACGACCTGTTGCAGACGCGCCAGGCGGTGCGCCGCAACTACCCGATCCTCGGCAATATCCGCTACCTGGTGGAAGGCATCCGCCCGGAAATCCGCCAGTACCTGCTGGAAGGCGACGACGACCGCCTGCCGTTCTCCCGCGCGCAGCGCTCGCTGGTCTATGCGCGGGCCAAGAACGAGACCGCCGACAAGCCGTTCGGCACCCTGAGCGACGTGTACCAGAACGGCTTCGAGTTCATCGGCCACTCCATGCTGCCGGCCGACCACAGCGACCCGGCCGGCTTCCGCGTCAACGTCGGCGGGCCGCAGTGCACGCAGCCCTACTCGGCCTCGGTGTTCAACATCTCGGCGATGAGCTTCGGCTCGCTCAGCGCCAACGCCATCCGCGCGCTGAACCAGGGCGCGAAGATGGGCGGCTTCTACCACGACACCGGCGAGGGCAGCATCAGCCCCTATCACCGCGAGAACGGCGGCGACCTGGTCTGGGAGCTGGGCAGCGGCTATTTCGGCTGCCGCACCGAGGACGGCGTCTTCGATCCCGAGCGCTTCGCCGAACAGGCCGCGAACCCGCAGGTGAAGATGATCGAGATCAAGCTGAGCCAAGGCGCCAAGCCCGGCCACGGCGGCATCCTGCCCAAGCACAAGATCACCCGGGAAATCTCCCTGACCCGGGGCGTGCCCATGGGCTGCGACTGCATCTCGCCGGCTCGCCACAGCGCGTTCTCCACGCCCATCGAGATGATGAATTTCATCGCCCGGCTGCGCGAGCTGTCCGGCGGCAAACCGGTCGGCTTCAAGCTGTGCCTGGGGCATCCCTGGGAGTTCATGGGCATCGCCAAGGCCATGCTGGAAACCGGCATCCTGCCCGACTTCATCGTCATCGACGGCAAGGAAGGCGGCACCGGCGCGGCACCGCTGGAGTTCACCGACCACATCGGCGTGCCACTACGCGAGGGGCTGCTGTTCGTGCACAACACCCTGGTCGGCCTGAACCTGCGCGACAAGATCCGCCTCGGCGCCAGCGGCAAGATCGTCAGCGCCTTCGACATCGCCAGCGTGATGGCCCTGGGCGCCGACTGGGCCAACTCGGCGCGCGGCTTCATGTTCGCCATCGGCTGCATCCAGTCGCAGTCCTGCCACACCAACAAGTGCCCGACCGGCGTGGCCACCCAGGACAAGCTGCGCCAGCGCGCCCTGGTGGTGCCGGACAAGGCCCAGCGGGTCTACAACTTCCATCGCAACACGCTCAAGGCCCTGTCCGAGATGATCGCCGCCGCCGGCCTCAGCCATCCCTCGCAGATCGAGGCCAGGCACCTGGTGCGGCGCATGTCGGCCAGCGAGATCAAGCTCTACTCGCAACTGCACGTGTTCCTGCAACCAGGCGAACTGCTCGGCGGGGAGATTTCCGGCGAGTTCTACCGGCGCATGTGGCACATGGCGCGGGCCGACAGCTTCGACGCCAGTCCGGCCTGATGGCGGGGCAGTCCCGCACCTACGACTTTTGTAGGGTGCGCCGCGCGCGCCATTTACCGGGTAAAGGCCACGAGACGCCCCGAAAACGCTGGGATACCGCCCTCTCGGCGTACCCTGCAAGAGCTTCGCTCCTACCGCCCCATGACACTCGTCGCCGACCGCCGGTCATAAGTTTTTCCCCTTCCGGGTCGATATAGGCATCAGGCAGGCCCCGTTTTTCCCCTCGTCCTGGCTCGCACTCCAATAACAAGATCCGGAGAACCCTCGATGCTCAACCTCCGCGCCATCAGTATCCGCCGACGTCTCTGGCTGATCCTCGCCGTCGCGCTCGTGATGTTCGTCCTGCAGGGCGGCCTGATGCTCAAGCAGCTCTACAGCGACCTGTATCTCGGCAAGGTGGAGAAGACCCAGCATCTGGTGGAAAGCACGCTGGGCGTGGCGCAGTACTTCCATGGCCTGGAGCAGGCCGGCAGCCTGACCCGCGAAGCCGCCCAGCAGCAGGCGATCATCGCCATCCGCGGCCTGCGCTACGGGCAGAACGACTATTTCTGGATCAACGACCTCGAACCGAAGATGGTCATGCACCCGACCAATCCCAAGCTCGAAGGCCAGCAGCTCGGCGGCATGAAGGACCCGGACGGCAAGGCGCTGTTCAACGAGATGGTCGCCATCGCCAAGCGCGACGGCAAGGGTTCGGTGGACTACCGCTGGCCCAAGCCGGGCGCCAGCGATCCGGTGCCCAAGGTGTCCTACATCGCCCTGTTCGAGCCCTGGGGCTGGGTGCTCGGCTCGGGTATCTACATCGACGACATGCTCGCCGAGTTCCGCGCCGAGGCCGTGAAGGCGGCGGCCATCGGCCTGCTGATCGTGCTGCTGATGGCGGGGCTGATCCTGCTGATCACCCGCAGCATCACCCAGCCGCTGGATACCGTGGTAGAGGCCATGGCCGACATCGCCAGCGGCGAAGGCGACCTGACCCACAGCCTGGAGACCGGCGGCCAGGACGAGCTGACCACCCTGGGCAAGCACTTCAACGGCTTCACCAGCAAGCTGCGCCTGCTGATCACCCAACTGCGCGACGCCACTGGCGAGCTGAAGCAGGCCGCCGGCAGCCTCGGCGGTATCGCCAGCGACTCGCAGGGATCCAGCCAGCGCCAGTCGGAGCAGATGGAACTGGTGGCCACCGCCATCAACGAGGTCACCTACGGCGTGCAGGATGTGGCGAAAAGCGCCGAACATGCCTCGATGGAGGTGCGCCAGGCCGAGGAACAGGCGAAGCAGGGCCAGCAGAACATCGACAGCAGCCTGCAACAGATCGACCAGTTGTCCGCCAGCATCGACCAGGCGGTCCAGGTCATCCAGTCGCTGGCCGACGAGAGCACGCAGATCGGCAGCGTGCTGGAGGTGATCCGCTCGATCGCCGAGCAGACCAACCTGCTCGCCCTCAACGCCGCCATCGAAGCCGCCCGCGCCGGAGAACAGGGCCGCGGCTTCGCCGTGGTGGCCGACGAGGTGCGCCTGCTGGCACAGCGCACGCAGAAGTCGACGGCGGAAATCCAGACCATGATCGAGCGCCTGCAAGGCAACTCGGCGGCGGCGGTCAAGGTGATCCACGAGAGCAGCCGCAACTCGCAACTGACCGTCGAGCAGGCTGGCCTGGCCGGACAGAGCCTCGGCCAGATCGCCCAGGCGCTGCGCAACCTCACCGGCCTCAACACCTCGATCGCCAGCGCCACCCTGCAGCAGTCGCACGTGGTCGAAGACATCAACCAGAACGTCACCAACGCCGCCAGCCTGGCCCGGGAAAACGCCGAGGCGGCCGAATCCACCTCCGGCGCCAGCCTGCAACTGAATGCGCTGGCCGAGCAGTTGAGCCGCTTGATCGGACAGTTCCGGGTGTAAGCACGGAGCCTGTTCGTAGGATGGGTATCGCTGCGCTCAACCCATCCTACGGAGCTGAACCGTAGGGTGCGCCGTGCGCACCGGCCGCCCTCGGCTTGGCACGCGCGGCGCCCCTTGCAAAAGCGCGGGCTAGACCATCTCCAGCCGGTGCTTGCGCGTCGGCGGCGGATAGGCGGCGTCGATTCGCGCCAGGTCGGTCTCGTCCAGGCGCAGCCCGGCGGCCCCGGCGTTCTGCCGCAGGTGCTCGGCGTCGACCGCCTTGGGAATGGCGATCACCCCCGGCTGGCGCGTCGCCCAGGCCAGTGCCACCTGGGCTGGCGTGGCGCCGTGGCGTTCGGCGATCTCCAGTAAGGCCGGATGGCGCAGCAAGCGCCCGCCCTGCCCCACCGGGCAGTAGGCCATCAGCGGCATGCCGTGGCGCTGCTGCCAGGGCAGCAGGTCGAATTCGAGACCACGCGCTTCCGGGTTGTAGAGCACCTGGTTGGTGGCGCAGGCCGGCTCGCCCAGCTCTTCCAGATCGTCAACATCGAAGTTGGACACGCCCCAGCGGCGGATCTTGCCCTGCTCGCGCAGGCGCTCGAAGGCCTCGACGGTCTCCTCCAGCGGATGGGGGCCGCGCCAGTGCAGCAGGTACAGGTCGATGGTCTCGGTGCCCAGGCGCCGCAGGCTACGCTCGCAGGCGGCCGGCACGCCGCGCTGGCTGGCGTTGTGCGGGTAGACCTTGCTGACCAGGAACACCTGCTCGCGGCGCCCCTGGATCGCCTCGCCGACCACCTCCTCGGCACCGCCCTCGCCGTACATCTCCGCCGTGTCGATCAGTGTCAGGCCCAGTTCGATGCCCCGTTGCAGCGCCGCCACCTCGCGCTTGCGCTCGCCGCGCACCTCGCCCATGCGCCAGGTGCCCTGGCCGATCACCGGCACCTGTGTGCCGGCCAATTCCGTCATGCGCATCAGTCCGCCTCGTCGTCGGTTTGCCAGGGATCATAGCTGCCGAAGCTCCAGACGTGGCCCTCCGGGTCCAGGCAGGTGAAGCCGCGACCGCCGTAGTCCTCGTCCTTGATGTCGATGATCATCTCCGCGCCGGCGGCCTTGGCCCGCGCGTACAGCTCGTCGACCGCGTCGACCACCATGTACAGGCTCTGGGTGTTGCCGCCGGCCTGCTGCGGCAGGCGCATGCGCTGGCGATAGGGGTTCGGCTCCTCGCGCACCGAACCGAGCATCAGCATGCCGTTGCCGCAGCTCAGTTCGGCGTGGAGGATGCCGCCCTGCTCGTCCGGCACCACCAGGTGTTCGTGGAAGCCGAAGGTCTCGCGCAGCCAAGCGATGGCCGCCGGGGCGTCGCGGTAATGCAGGCAGGGAATCAGGTAGGCGTGGGTGTTTCTTGGAGTGGACATGCCAGGGCCTCCTCGGCGACTGAGTCATAGCCACGGTCGTTGAATTGCAGCAGGCAGAAGCCGTGGCCGAAGGGATCAGCGTAGACTGCGATGCGCCCCCAGACCTCGTCGCTGATACCCCGCTCGCGCCGCGCCCCGGCGGCCTCGGCACGGGCACAGGCGGCTTCCAGGTCATCGACCAGGAAATCCAGGTGCAGCGGCGTCCAGTGCCGGCGGAAGTCGCGGCGCGCACCGGCGCAGGGCTCACTGCCGGTCTCGCAACGCAGCAGATAGAGCGGCGCCGGCCCACCGAGCAGCTCGGCGACCTGGCCATCGAACAGCCGGCGCGCCAGGCGCAGGTCCAGGGCGCGGGTGTAGAAGTCGATGGCGGCGTCGAGATCGGGGACGTCGAGGTTGAGCAGGAAGTGCATGGGTTCTTCTCCAGCCGAAACGGTGGGGAAATCCTGATGTCCCGCCCCTCACCCTAACCCTCTCCCAAGGGGAGAGGGGACTGGTCGGTGTGGCGGGAAGACTTCGTGCCCGAACCGCAACTCGGGCAGCTCCCTCTCCCTCCGGAGCGGGGCGCGTAGCCAGGGTTGGGGTGAGGGGCGGCGTTCAACACCACACCCTATGTCCATCCCAGCCACGACGCCCCTAATTCCCCCGTCGCTACCGCCTCGCCGAATCCAGCAACAACAGCAACGACACCGGCTGCTCGCTGTCCGGGTGCAGCGGCTCCTGCATCCACTGCAGGCGCCAGCCGGTTTCGTGGAGCAGGGCCAGCCAGGACTCCAGGGTGCGGAAGAACCACGGCATCGGCTCCTGGAAGCCTTCGCCGAAGCCCTCGAACGTCTCGATCCGCCAGCCATCCTGGTAGGGGCCGGCGCCGCGCGAGCTCCAGGGGTGCAGGGTCTGGATCAGCAACGAGCCGCCGGGCACCAGCAGGCTGTGCAAGGTCTCCAGGATAGGCGCCAGCGGCTCTTCGAGCAGGGCGAAGTTGCACACCAGCAGCTCGAAACAGCCGAGCAGGTCGGCCTGGCTTTCCAGTTCGGCGTAGCCGCACACGCGGTACTGCGCCTTGCCCGCCGCGCGGGCCGCCTCGATCAGCGGTGCCGAGGCGTCGACCCCGACCGACTCGATGCCATGCGCCGCCAGGCCCCGGCACAGCCAGCCCTCGCCGCAGCCGATGTCCAGCACCCGTTGTGGCGACATGGCCAGTATCGCGCGGAGGATCGCCGCGTCGGTGACCAGGCGCCGGCTCTCGATACGCTGTTCGCGGACCGCCGCCGCCCAGGCTTCGGCATTGGCTTGCCAACTGCGCTTGAGCTGTTCGCGATGATCGTGCTGCATGGCTGCTCGACTCATGACCGGACGTACGAGGTTTGAACTGGTTCGCAACGGGGACAATACGACCTTCCGCGCAGTCTAGGCCAGCCCTTCCCCCCATACCAACCTCCCAGGCCCCGCGCCATCGCGCTCGACGGCCGCATTGCCACCACCTAAGCTGACACACAGCAGTTACTGAATGCGCAGCCAAGGCCGGGATTTACATGGGCGCACAATGGCAATCGGACACACCGCAGACGGCTGTTCCTGCGAGCAGCCTGCCCGAGATTCATTCTCCCAAATCCAAGCTCCGTCGCCGTCTCCGCCTGTATTTCTGGCTCACCCTGCTGCTGATCGTGGTCATTCTCGGCCTGGCGATCACCTATGAGCTGCGCACCGCCAGCCTGCAATCGCGGGAAATCAGCCGCTACGCCGCCACCCTCACCTACGAGCTGGAACAGGGCCCGAGCCAGGCGATCCTGTTTCCCGAGGCGGGCCCCTTCGACCTGCGCCTCGGCTATGCCCACCTGCCGCGCCTGCTCGAGCGGCTGGCCAGGCGCGACTACCTGATCCAGCAACAGGTGCAGTTTTCCCCGGCCCTGCTCGACTACGGCCAGCGCGGCTTCCACATCCCCTACCCGGAAAAGACCCAGGCCGGCCTGGACATCGCCGATTGCCGGGGCCTGCCGCTGTACGTCTTCCGCTATCCGCAACAGTTCTACCCCAGCTTCGAGAGCATCCCGCCGCTGGTGGTGAGCAGCCTGCTGTTCATCGAGAACCGCTACCTGCTGGACGAGCAGCAACCTCGGGCCAACCCGGCGGTGGACTGGCCACGCTTCGCCATGGCGGCCTGGACCCAGGTCGGCAAGCACCTCGACCTCGACGGCCAGTCCGCCGGCGGCAGCACCCTCGCCACCCAACTGGAGAAGTTCCGCCACTCCCCGGAAGGACGCACCGCCTCGGCCGGCGAGAAGCTGCAACAGATGGCTTCCGCCAGCGTGCGCGCCTACCAGCAGGGGTCGCAGTCCCTGGAGGCGCGCCGCACCATCGTGCGTGACTACCTGAACAGCGTGCCGCTCTCCGCCGCGCCGGGGCACGGCGAGATCCACGGCCTGGCCGACGGCCTGCGCATCTGGTACGGCGCCGACTTCGCCCTGGTCAACGCCACCCTCGCCCCCACCACGCCGGACGCCAACCTGGCGGCACGCGGCCTGGCGCTGCGCCAGGTACTGTCGCTGATCATCGCCCAGCGCCGCCCGTCCTATTACCTGAGCCGTGGCCGCGCCGAGCTGAACCAGTTGACCGACAGCCACCTGCGGGTGCTGGCCAACGGCGGAGTGATCGATCCGCAACTGCGCGACGCCGCGCTGGCCGCCGAGCTGCGATTCCGCGACCTGGAGCTGGAACCGGCGCTGCAACCGGTCGAGATCAACAAGGGCATCAGCGTCGCCCGCAGCCGCCTCTCGGCCATGCTCAACATGCCGCTGTACGACCTCGACCGCCTCGACCTGTCGGCCACCACCACCCTCAACGGCGAGTTGCAGGGCCAGGTCAGCGACTACCTGCGCAAACTGGCCGATCCGGCCTTCGCCGAGCAGATCGGCCTGTACGGCGAGCGCCTGCTGTCGCCGGAGAAGACCGCCGACGTGAGCTACAGCTTCACCCTGTTCGAGCGCACCAGCGACGGCGCGCGGGTGCGGGTACAGACCGACAGCACCGACCAGCCCTTCGACATCAACGAAGGCAGCAAGCTGGAACTCGGTTCCACCGCCAAGCTGCGGGTGCTCGCCACCTACCTGGAGATCATCGCCGAACTGCACGACCGCTATGCCGGGCAATCCCCCGCCGAGCTGCGCAAGGTGGAAGTCGCCGACACCGACTTCCTGACCCGCTGGGCGCTCAACTACCTGATCGCCAGCAAGGACCACGCCCTGCCGGCGATGCTCGAAGCCGCGCTGGACCGCAAATACTCGGCCAGCCCCTACGAACGCTTCTTCACCGGCGGCGGCATGCACACCTTCAGCAACTTCCGCCGCGAGGACAACGGCCGCCTGCCGCCCCTGCGCGACGCCCTGCGCGAATCGATCAACCTGCCGTTCATCCGCCTGATGCGCGACGTGGTGCGCTACAGCATCTACCAGGCGCCGCACAACAGCGCCGAACTGCTCAAGGACGACACCCACCCGCGCCGCCAGGAATACCTGGCGCTCTTCGCCGACCGCGAAGGCACGGTGTTCCTGCGCCGTTTCTGGAACAAGTACCAGGGCAAGAGCGCCGCCGACCGGCTGGACACCTTCCTCGACGGCCTGCGTCCGACCGCCACCCGCCTGGCCGCGGTGCACCGCTACCTGATGCCGGAAGTCGACGAGGAAACCTTCGGCGCCTTCATCAACGCCCACCTGCCGCACGAGAAGATCGGCCCCAAGCGCATCCACGAGCTGTACGTGAAATACGGCCCCGGCGCCTTCGACCTGCCGGACCAGGGCTACATCGCCCGCGTCCACCCGCTGGAACTCTGGCTGCTCGGCTACCTGCTGAAGAACCCGCAGGCCACCTTCCGCGACGCCGTCGCCGCCAGCGACTACGAGCGCCAGGAGGTCTACGGCTGGCTGTTCAAGAGCCGCTACCGCAGCGCCCGCGACAGCCGCATCCGCACCATGCTGGAAGTCGAGGCGTTCCTCGACATCCATCGCCGCTGGCAGCGCCTGGGCTACCCCTTCGACCACCTGGTACCGTCGCTGGCCACCGCCATCGGCAGCTCCGGCGACCGCCCGGCGGCACTCTCCGAGCTGATGGGCATCATCCAGAACGATGGCGTGCGCCTGCCCACGGTGCGCATCGACAGCCTGCACTTCGCCGCCGGCACCCCCTATGAAACACGCCTGGGCATCGACCCGGACCGGGGCGAGCGGGTCATGCCGGCGGAAGTCGCCGCCGCCCTGCGCGGGGTTCTCGGCCAGGTGGTCGAAAGCGGCACCGCGCGGCGCCTGGCCGGCAACTTCCAGCTCGCCGACGGCACGCCACTGGCGGTCGGCGGCAAGACCGGTACCGGCGACAACCGCATCGAAACCGTCACCCGTGGCGGCCACGTGCTCAGCTCGCGGGCCATGAACCGCACCGCCACCTTCGTCTTCTACCTGGGCGACCGCCACTACGGCACCCTCACCGCCTTCGTCCCGGGCCGCGCGGCGGAAGGCTTCCGCTTCACCTCGGCGCTGCCGGTCCAGGTGCTCAAGGGCATGGAGCCGATCCTGCAACCCTACCTGCAACCGGGCAGCGAAACCCTCTGCAAGCCGACGCAGCCTGCAACAAGCGGAAACCAGTTGGCGGCCCGCCGAGGCGGCTAGGGCGACGAACGCACACACCACGATGCCCGCACGACGTTAATCTGCCGGCAAACCCCATTGATCGAACGCCGGGAACCCCTCATGCCCCACGCCTGGACCCACCACCTGCGCCGCCGCTGGCTCACCCTGAGCGTGCTGGCGTGCCTGACGATCGCCCTGCCCGTCGGCTGCAGCAAGCTGGAACAGAAGGAGCGCGAGCTGGTATTCCGTATCGAGCCCGGCACCGCCCGCTGGTTCAGCGGACTGCCCCAGGGGCTCGAAGAGCGTGTGCTGGAGGCCGCGGAGTTCGTCGACGGGGAAAGCCTGCATGCCTGGTGGTGGCCGGCCGCGCGCCGCGATGCCCCCGCCCTGCTCTACCTGCATGGTTCGCGCTGGAACCTCACCGGCCAGTTGTTCCGCATCGAACAACTGCACGCCCTGGGTTTCTCGGTGCTGGCCATCGACTATCGCGGTTTCGGCCAGAGCTCCGGCGAGCTGCCGTCGGAAACCAGCGTCTACGAGGACGCACGGATCGCCTGGCGGCACCTGGCCGAATTGCAGCCGAACGCCCACAAGCGCTTCATCTACGGCCATTCGCTGGGTGGCGCGGTGGCCGTGCAACTGGCCGAGGAACTGCATAACGCGCCGCGGCAGGCACAGGCCGGCGGGCTGATCATCGAGTCCACCTTCACCAGCCTGGCCGACGTCGCCGATGCGATGACCAGGACCCCGCTGTCGCTGCGCTGGCTGCTGTCGCAGAAGTTCGACTCTCTGAGCAAGATCGGCCAGGTCGGCGTGCCGGTGCTGATCGCCCACGGCACCGACGACCGCTACGTGCCGTCGCGCTTCAGCGAAGAGTTGTTCGCGGCGGCGAGCGAGCCCAAGCAATTGCTGCTGATCGAAGGCGGCACCCACAACAACAGCCTGCGCATGGGCCGCAGCGAATACCTGCGGGCGATGCAGGCGCTGTTCCAGGCGCCGGCGGGGATCAGTATCGGGTTCAACTGAGTTGCAGAGCGTTCGTTAATTGGATTACTCGCTTTGCTCGCCCTTCGGGTCGCCCTGAAGGGCGTTCGGTGCAAGCACCGTCCCGCGTTCGCGGGAATCCAGAAAACAGCCCGCCATCCCTGGCTACTTCAGCCCCACCACCCCGGCGACGATGAGCACCACTGACAGCAGCTTGGTCGCGGTCAGTGCCTCGCCGAGCAACAGCACGCCGAGCAGTACGGTGCCCAGGGTGCCGATGGCGGTCCAGATCGGGTAGGCGACGCTGACCGGCAGATCGCGCATCGCCAGGGTCAGTAGCCAGATGCCGGCCACCGCGGCGACCACCACCAGCGCGCTGGGCAGCGGCCGGGTGAAGCCGTCGGCGTACTTCATGCTCATCGCGAACAGCACCTCGAAGGCCGCCGCCAGCATCAGGAACAGCCAGGCCATCTCAGAAGCTCCCGGCCAGTTCTGCCAGCGCCCGCTCCGCCCGGCCATAGGAGTCGGCGAAGGACTGTCCGCCGTACTCGTCGTCCTCCACGGCGATCACCGTGACATCCTCGATGCCGATGAAGCCCAGCACCGTGCGCAGGTAGGTGTCGGCGTGATTGCGGTGGGCGTTGATCGCCCCCGGTCCGTAGCCGTGGTCGCCCCGGGTGGTGACGATCAGCGCCTTCTTGCCGAGCACGCGGGGCCGGTAGGGGTTCGCGTGGTCTTCCGGGTCGAAGTCGAAGGTCCTCCCGATACGCACCACCTGGTCGATCCAGGCCTTCAGGCCGCTGGGCACGCCGAAGTTGTACATGGGCGTGGCGATCACCAGGCGGTCGGCGGTGAACAGTTCTCCGATCAGGCTTTCGCTCAGCGCCAGGTCGGCCTGCATCCGCGCATCGCGCTGCTCTGCCGGATGGAAGGCCGCGGCGATCCACGCTTCGCTGACCGGCGGGATCTGCGCCCGCCCGACCTCGCGGCGAACCACGTCTCGGCCTGCCGCGCTGTCCTGCCAGGCGGACAGGAAGGACTCCAGCAAACGCCGCGAATGGGAACGTTCGCCACGCGGGCTGCCTTGAATAGCAAGAATCTGGCTCATCTCTTTTTCCCCTTTCGATAAGTGTTTCGTTAGGCATGAACACAGGAGCTAAGCTATTCAGGCCCGCCATGGCGGACAACTGAGGATTAGTTCACCAGGATGAATTCAACTCATCCATGGAGCCGACATGTTCGCCAACCTACCACTCACCGCGCTGCGCACCTTCGAATCCGCCGCGCGGCTGTCCAGCTTCAAGGCGGCGGCCGAGGAACTGGCCGTCACACCCACCGCCGTGTCGCACCAGATCCGCAGCCTGGAAAGCTGGCTCGGCGTGCCGCTGTTCGAGCGCCTGCCGCGCAGCGTGCGGCTGACCGCATGTGGCCAGCGGCTGTTCGACAGCCTGCACGGCGCACTGCTGGACGTGACCCAGACCCTCGACCAGCTACGCCCGCAACGCAGTGCCGGCAACCTGACCCTGACCACCACGCCGGCCTTCGCCGCGCTCTGGCTGATCCCGCGCCTGGGCCGCTTCTACGCCGAGTACCCGGAGATCAACCTGCGCCTGGACGCCAGCACCGGCCTGGTCGACCTGCACCAGGACGCCAGCGTCGACCTGGCGATCCGTTACGGCATCGAGACCTACCCGTCCCTGCACAGCCAGTGCCTGCTCAACGAATGCTTCGCGGTCTACGGCTCGCCGGCGCTGGTGACCGGGCTGGGCGACGCGATACCGACCCTGATCACCCTGCGCTGGCGCAGCTCGGGGCTCTACGCCCTGGGATGGCAGGCCTGGTGCGCGGCGGCGGGCACCGAGCATTGGCTGAACGAGGCACCGCAGCGCGAATACGACGAGGAGCACTACGCCCTGCAAGCGGCCATCGGCGGCCAGGGGCTGGTGCTGGCCAGTTCGATCCTGGTTTCGGAAAGCGTCGCCAGCGGCCTGCTGGTCCAGTACCGGCCGGAGATCAACGTGCCCGGCGCGGGCTATTCGATGCTCTGCGTACCGGGCCGCGAGCGGCATCCGCCGGTGAAGGCGTTCTTCGGCTGGTTGGCGCGGGAGGTGGGTTGAACAGTGCGCCAGCCGCTCTCGTAGGGTGCGCCGCGTGTTCAGCCGGGAGCAGTCCGTAGGATGGGTGAAACCCATCGCCGCCCTGATGGGTTGCCACCCATCCTACGTGGTAGCCCGGATGCAATCCGGGAAGCGGACTGAAAAACGGGCGAAAAAAAACCGGCCCAGGGGGCCGGTTGAAGCACATCGGGTCGCGGGGAGAGCCCCGGGATCCGGGTATGAACGAACCCGATCCCAGGCCGTTGGCGGTGGCGCGACCACACCACCGCTACGGTTGAAGCCATGGAGCGCACTCAGATGTGCGCGTCCTGGTATTCCTTCTCGGCTTCGTCGAACTTCTCGATCATGGTCTTGCTCGGACCCTTGCCGACGTTGCTGAAGATCAGGATGGCGAGGGTAGCGAGGATGAAGCCCGGGATGATCTCGTACAGGCCGAGACCGATGAACTCCTTCCACACCACCACGGTCACCGCGCCGACCACCATGCCGGCCAGGGCGCCGTTGCGGGTCATGCCTTTCCACACCAGGGAGAGGATCACCACCGGACCGAAGGCGGCACCGAAGCCGGCCCAGGCGTAGGCCACCAGGCCGAGCACCTTGCTATCCGGGTTGTAGGCGATGCCGATGGCGACCAGGGCGATCAACAGCACCATCACGCGGCCGACCCAGACCAGTTCCTTCTGCGAAGCGTTCTTGCGCAGGAAGGCCTTGTAGAAGTCCTCGGTCAGCGCGCTGGAGCAGACCAGCAACTGGCAGCTCAGGGTGCTCATCACGGCGGCAAGGATGCCCGACAGCACCACACCGGCGACCCACGGGTTGAAGAGGATCTTGGTCAGCTCGATGAACACGCGCTCGCCGTTCTGGGTTACCGGCCCGGCCAGCTCGGGGTTGTTGCTGAAGTAGGCGATGCCGAAGAAGCCTGCCGACACGGCGCCGGCCAGGCAGAGCACCATCCAGGTCATGCCGATGCGGCGTGCCGCCGGGATCGACTTCACCGAGTCGGCCGCCATGAAGCGCACCAGGATGTGCGGCTGGCCGAAGTAGCCCAGGCCCCAGCCCATCAGGGAGATGATGGCGATGAAGGACAGGTTGCGGAACATGTCGAAGTTGGCCGGGTTGGCCTGTTCGATGGTGACCATCGCCGCGTCGAAGTTGCCCAGGGCGAGGATCACGAACACCGGGGTGATCAGCAGGGCGAACAGCATCATGGCCGCCTGCACGGTGTCGGTCCAGCTAACGGCCAGGAAGCCGCCGACGAACACGTAGAGGATGGTGGCCGCGGCGCCGACCCACAGGGCGGTGTCGTAGGACATGCCGAAGGTGCTTTCGAACAGGCGCGCGCCCGCCACGATGCCGGAGGCGCAGTAGATGGTGAAGAACACCAGGATCACCAGCGCGGAGAAGATCCGCAGCAGGCGGCTGTTGTCCTCGAAACGGTTGGTGAAGTAATCCGGCAGGGTCAGTGCGTTGCCGTTGTGCTCGGTCTGCACGCGCAGACGGCCGGCGACGAACAGCCAGTTGAGGTAAGCCCCGATGATCAGGCCGATGGCGATCCAGCTCTCGGAAATGCCGGCGACGAAGATCGCACCGGGCAGGCCCATCAGCAGCCAGCCGCTCATGTCCGAGGCACCGGCGGAGAGCGCGGTGACCACGCTGCCGAGGCTACGGCCGCCGAGGATGTAGTCGGAGAAGTTCTTGGTGGCGCGGTAGGCGACGAAGCCGATCAGCACCATGGCCAGGATATAGACCACGAACGTGATCAATGTAGGGTTGCTTGCACTCATTCTGGGGGGTTCCCCTGTGGTTTGTTTTTATGCGGCAGCGAAGGGTCGCACGCTGCGCGGTGGCAGATTGACGGACGCTCGTGGCATCCGCCGGTTTCGGCGCCAGGGGGCCGGAGCATGGGCTCCCGAATACAGCCCCCGACTGGAACACCGGTGACGGGATTTACGTCCCATCGATGCGAAAACGGGCGGCGCCCCTCTCGGCCGCCGCCCGTCTCCGTGTTACTCCGCTTCGCCCAGGGACAGCAGCGAGGCGTTACCACCCACCGCGGTGGTGTTCACCGAGGTGGTGCGTTCGTTGGCGAAGCGCAGCAGGTAGCTCGGTCCGCCGGCTTTCGGGCCGGTGCCGGACAGGCCGCAGCCGCCGAACGGCTGGACACCGACCACCGCGCCGATCTGGTTGCGGTTGACGTACAGGTTGCCGACCCGAGCCAGTTCCTCGATGCGCTTGGCGGTCTCCTCGTTGCGGCTGTGCACACCGAGGGTCAGGCCGTAGCCGGTGGCGTTGATGGCCGCGACCACCTTCTCCAGGTCGGCGGCCTGGTAGCGCACCAGGTGCAGGATCGGACCGAAGTTTTCCTTCTTCAGCTCGTGGATGCCAGCGATTTCGAACGCCACCGGGGCGACGAAGTGGCCGTCCAGGCCTTCCGGCAGCTTGGCTTCGGCGATCAGCTTGCCTTCGGCCTTGAGCTGGGCGACGTGCGCCAGCAGGCCCTGGCGGGCTTCGTCGTCGATCACCGGACCGACGTCGCTTTCGCGCAGGTGGGTCGGGCCGACCTTCAGCTCGGCCATGGCGCCCTTGAGCAGATCGATGACCCGCTCGGCGATGTCGGCCTGCACGTACAGCACGCGCAGCGCCGAGCAGCGCTGGCCGGCGCTGGTGAAGGCGGAAGCCACGGCATCCTTGATCACCTGCTCGGGCAGCGCGGTAGAGTCGACGATCATGGCGTTCTGGCCGCCGGTCTCGGCGATCAGCGCGGCGATCGGACCTTCCTTCTCGGCCAGTTGGCGGTTGATGATGCGCGCGGTGTCGGTGGAACCGGTGAAGCACACGCCAGCGATGCGGGCGTCGCGGCAGAACACGCCGCCGAGGGTGGCGCCGTCGCCCGGCAGGAAGGCGATCACGTCCTGCGGCAGGCCGGCTTCGAACATCAGTTCCAGGGCGCGCGCGGCGATCAGGCTGGTCTGCTCGGCCGGCTTGGCCAGCACGCAGTTACCGGCGACCAGCGCGGCGCTGATCTGGCCCAGGTAGATGGCCAGCGGGAAGTTCCACGGGCTGACGCAGGCGAAGATGCCGCGGCCTTCGTGGAACAGCTCGTTGCGCTCGCCGGTCGGGCCTTGCAGCTCCTCGCGGCCGAGGCGCAGGCGAGCCTGCTGGGCGTAGTAGCGGCAGAAGTCGACCGCTTCGCGGACTTCGTCGATGCCATCCTGCAGGGACTTGCCGGCCTCCAGGGTGCACAGCGCCATCAGCTCGGCGCGATTGGCTTCCAGCAGGTCGGCGATGCGCTCGAGGATCGCGGCGCGGGCGTCGACCGGCGTGGCGTTCCAGCGCGGCCAGGCGGCGGCCAGAGCGTCGATGGCCTGCCTGGCCTGCTCGGCGCTGGCGAACTGCGCGGTACCGACCTGCTTGCTCAGTTCGAACGGGCAGCGGACCTCATGGGCTTCGCCGGACAGTTTCTTGCCATCGATCACCGGCGCGGCCTGCCATTGACGGGCGAGATGCGGCTGGTAGGCGGCGGAGAGTTCGTTCCACTGGTTCTGGATGTTCATGTTGATGCCTTGGGAGTTCTTCCGCGCCGCACCGAACAGTTGCGAAGGGAGCGCGATTTTGTCATTGCCGAGGGTTTTGAACTTACGCAGTTGCGTCACCGGATGATCGATAAGTGACTCCACCGGTACGCTCGGGTCGACCAACTGGTGGACGAACGAGGAGTTGGCGCCGTTCTCCAGCAGGCGGCGCACCAGGTACGGCAGCAGGTCCTTGTGGGCACCGACCGGGGCGTAGATGCGCACGGTCTTGCCATGCTTCTCGAGCACGGTGTCGTACAGCGCGTCGCCCATGCCGTGCAGGCGCTGGAACTCGAACTCACGGTCGCCGGCCATGCCCAGGATGCAGGTCACGGTGTGCGCGTTGTGGCTGGCGAACTGCGGGTAGATCACCCCACGGGTGAATTCCGAGAGCAGGAAGCGCGCACAGGCCAGGTAGGAGGTGTCGGTGCCTTCCTTGCGGGTGAACACCGGGTAGCCGTCCAGGCCCTGGACCTGGCACTGCTTGATCTCGCTGTCCCAGTAGGCGCCCTTGACCAGGCGCAGCGGCATCTTCGCGCCCAGCTCCTTGCCCAGCAGGGTCAGCCACACCAGCACCGGCAGGCAGCGCTTGGAATAAGCCTGCACCACCAGGCCGAACTCGCCCCAACCGGCGATGGCCGGGTCGCGCATCAGCTTCTCGAACAGCTCGAGGGACAGCTCCAGGCGGTCGGCTTCCTCGGCATCGACGGAGATGCCGACGTTCAGCTTGCGGGCGCGGATCGCCAGTTCGCGGACGTTGGCGAACAGCTCGGTCAGCACGCGCTCGCGCTGCGCCACTTCATAACGCGGATGCAGGGCGGACAACTTGATCGAGATGGACGGGCGCGGACCGGGACCGACCTGCGGCTCGGCGCCGACGGTGTCGATGGCCTTGCGGTAGTCGGCCATGTACTTCTCGGCGTCGTCGGCGGTCAGCGCCGCCTCGCCGAGCATGTCGAAGGAATAGGTGTAGCCCTGTTCGCGGCACGGACGGCCGTTCTTCAGGGCTTCGCCGATGGTGCGGCCAAGCACGAACTGCTTGCCCATCAGCTTCATGGCCTGGTTCATCGCGGCGCGGATCACCGGCTCGCCGGAACGCCGGATCAGCTTGCCGAGCACGTTCTTCGGACGGCCATCGGCGGTTTCCGGGTCGACCACCTTGCCGGTCATCACTAGGCCCCAGGCGGCGAAGTTGACCAGCACGTTGTCGCTCTTGCCGAGGTGGCGCTCCCACTCGGCGGCATTCAGCTTGTCGCGGATCAGCGCGTCGGCGGTGGCGGCGTCCGGCACACGCAGCAGTGCCTCGGCGAGGCACATCAGCATCAGCCCTTCCTGGGTGTCGAGGCTGTACTGGCGAAGAAGGGCGTCGAGGGTATCGACGGCATTGTCCCGGCCGCGCACCTGTTCGATCAGGGCGCGGGCGTCGCGGCGGATAGCCTCGACGCCCTGTTCACCGGGGTCGGCGAGCTGCAGGAGCTCTTGGAGATAGGCGGCTTCATCAACGTCATAGTTGGCGCTGATCTGGGGGAAGAAATCGGCCGCCTTTTGGGACGAGATCCTGGTAAGGAACTCGTCCTGCAAGACGTGACTGGCTTTGAACATCACGCCCATCCTCTTGTGGAGTCCGTTTGTTATGGGTCTAGCGCAGGAACTCCAAGCGAACCAATAACCGTTCGCTCTAGCGGAAATAGCCGTGCGCGGGGATGGCGGAATTTAGTGGCAGTCGCGTGACAGCTTCTTGCCGGAAGCTATGGAGTTTTTACAAAAAGCTACGGCGGAGGCTGGAGGCTGGAGGCTGGAGGCTGGAGGCTGGAGGCTGGAGGCTGGAGGCTGGAGGCTGGAGGCTGGAGGCTGGAGGCTGGAGGCTGGAGGCTGGACAACGTTCCGGCCACGTACCTTCTACGTCAACCCCTTTTCGCGGCCATGGAACTGGGCGTCCCCGCCGATCCTACAGTTCCAGCCTCGATGCCGGCCTGTAGGAGCGCGCCATGCGCGCGATCACCGGCAACGCAAAAGCATCGCCAGCAAGCTGGCTCCTACAACAGCGAACGAGTAGCCCGGATGAAATCCGGGCTACGTAGCTGTTTATTGGATCCCCGCGTTCGCGGGGATGACGGTTCGGCTGGGGCCCAACACGCAGGGTGCGCCGTGCGCACCGATCCGGAGCCAACACCTACGCTTCCGGCGCACCCCCTGCTCATACCAGGGTAAACGGCGCACCCTACGGGCCGGCTTTTTCGTCCAGCTTCCAGCCTCCAGCGCTCTTGACCGGCTTTTCCCCCTCAGAAGCTCAAACGAACCCCCACGCTGAGATTGCGCCCAGGCAGCAGCACTTCGTCCTTGATGAAGGAGGTGTGCTCGCGGGCCTTGGCGTCCAGCAGGTTGTCGCCGCGCAGGTAGAGCAGGTAGTCCGTCTGGCCGAGGCTGCCGTGATAGCCCAGGCTGGCGCCGAGCATGTTGTAGCCGCCCGTGTCGGTTTCGTAGTCGGCGACATCGTCCTGCCGCTGTACCCGATAGAACTCCAGTTGGCCATCGAGCGCCGCGGTGAAGGCCTGTTCCAGGCGTACGCCCAGGCGGTCGGCGGGGATGCGAGGCAAGTCGCCACCACCATGGCGCAACTTGCCGCGCACGTGGTCGCCGAACAGGGTCAGGGCGAAGGCATCGGTGGCCTGGAAGCGCACCTCACCCTCGGCGCCGGTGAGCACCGCGTCGTGCTGGCGGTACTCGATCTCGCGGTAGCCGGCACCCGGGCTGTGGCCGGTGTCAGCAGCGTAGATGAAGTCGTCCACCTGGTTGCGGAACAGGGTCAGGCTGAAGGTCGTCCGCCCGGCGAACTTGCGCAGGGTCACGTCGGCGTTGTAGGCGGTTTCCTCGTCGAGGTCGGGGTTGCCCAGTTCGATGGTCCGGGTGGCCGCGTGCGGACCGTTGGCATACAGCTCCTCGGCGGTCGGCAGGCGCTGCGAGCGGGACAGCGAGAAGCCCAGGGAGTACTCCGGGGCGAAGGTCCACACCGCGCCGGCGGAAATCGAGGTGCCCTTGTGATCGGTGTCCGGCTGGCCGCCGTCGACATCGATGTCCTGCCATTCGTGGCGCAGCCCCAGCTCGTAGCGCCAGTCGTCCAGGGTGTATTCCTCGAGCAGGAACAGCGCGTGGTCGCGGGTCAGGGTCGGCGGCACGTAGGCCTCTTCGCCCAGCGCCTCGAAGTCGCGGCGCGAGGTCTGCCCACCGAGTATCCCGCGCCAGCCGAACAGCGGCTCGTGGGTCAGTTCGATGCGCCCGTCGGTGGCCTTGTTCTTGAACGTGGTGGCGGCGATGCCCTCCTCCATCTCGCGGTGTTCGTAGTCGCTGTGGCCGACCCGCAGGCGCGCGCTCTCGAAGCCGGCGAACGGGTCGCTCAACTCGCCGCGCAGGTCCCAGCGCTTCTGGTCCATGTCGATGTAGGGGACGCCTTCGGCATGCGCCTCCTCATGGCCATGATCGTCATGGTCATCGTCGTGGTCGTCATCATGGCCGCCATGGTCGTGCTCATCCGAGCAATGCCAGTCCGCCGGGCCGTGGGTATGGCAATCGGCGTGCGAGTGGCCGAGCAAACCATAGCGGTTCTTCTGCCGGGTGAAAGCCAGTCCGAGGTAGCCGCGCTCGCCGATCCAACTGCCGCCGAGGGTGCCGGTCTCGGTATCGTTGTAGGAGCCGGCCTGCTTGTCCGAGCGCGGATCGCCCTCAGCCCCCGGAATCTCGTATTCGTCGGCGTTTCGCTTCAGGCCCTCGACCCGGACCGCGAAGTTGCCGGCGCCGGCGGTGATGCCGAACAGGCCGGTACTTTCGTCCGCCACGCTGTTGCCGCGCCACTCGATTTCTCCTTCGTAGCCCTTCTCGGGCACATGGGTCGGCACCTTCTTGTCGATCACGTTGACCACCCCGCCAATCGCTCCACCGCCATAGAGCAGGGTCGCCGGGCCTTTCAGCACCTCGATGCGCTCGGCCAGCATGGGTTCGCTGGTCACCGCATGGTCCGGGCTGACGGTCGAGGCATCCATCACATCGGCGCCATCGGAGAGGACTTTCACCCGCGCGCCGTCCAGCCCGCGAATCACCGGCCGGCTGGCGCCGGCGCCGAAGGAACTGCCGCGCACGCCCGGCAGCGTTTCCAGGGTGCCTCCCAGGGTTGCCTGGCGGCGCTTGATCAGCTCATCCCCCTCCAGCACCGCGGCCGGCGTGGTCATTCGATCGGCCGAATGCGCCAGCGGGCTGGCGCTGATCACGCTGGATTCCAGTTCGACAGGGTCGCTGTCGGCGACGGCGGGAATGGCTGGCGCCAGGGCAGCCGCGACGGCCCAGGCCAGGGGATGGCGAATCAACCTCATGGAAACCTCACAAACAGATGAAGTGGCGCGCCGGAAGACGCGCGCGTTGGCAGGCTCGAGCTTTCCAGCTCGATTAGAATTAAACGTTATACTGTAACAAAACAACGACCAGCTCAAGCCTCACCGGATCGCTCCGGCGATTCTCAACGGTCGTTCAGAGGAGGATCAGCCGTCCTGGCGCAGGCGCTTGGGCGTCAGGCCGAGGTAGCGGCGCATGGTGGTGGTCAGCGCGCTCTGGCTGGAGAAGCCGCACTCCTCCGCGATGCGCACCAGCGGTAGCTGGCTCTCGCGCAACAGGCGGGAAGCGTGGTCGAGACGGGTTTTCAGCAGGTACTGGTGCGGGGTGAGGCCGACGCTGTCCTTGAACTGGGCATGGAAGTGGCTGGGGCTGAGGCAGGCCACGCCGGCCAATTCGGCCACGCTGATCCGCCGCGCCAGGTGCTCGACGATGTAGGCATCCAGCCGTTCGAGATCCAGAGTGGTCGCCGCGCGCTGGGCGCTGTCACCGAACAGACGCAGGTGCAGGGCGCGCAGCAGCAGCCCTCCAAGCGCCCGGGCCAGTTGCGGATCGCTGCCGTAGCGCGCCAGTTCCCCGCCGGCATAGCCGAGCAGTTGCTGGAAGTCGGCGTCGAGCGCCGGATAGCGTGGACTGTCGAACAACCGGCCGAGCAGTTCCAGGTCCTCGGCGGAGGTGTCCCGCTCGTCCAGGTCGAGGATCAGCATGCGGTTGTCACCCATGCCGGCGAACTGGTGCTCGGCGTCGCCCGGCACCAGGCAGGCGCGCATCCGGCACACCTCGCCGCCCCGACCGTTGACCTCGAATTCGGCGCGCCCAGCCAGCGACATCACCAACTGGTGGTGGCCGTGGGTATGTTCCTGGGCCTGGTCGTCGAGGCGGATGAGACGGGCTTTGAGCATGGCGGGGCCTGGTCAAATTTTGCGCACTTTACCCTAAATCGCCTGCTCTTTCCCAGTTCACCCGACAAAACGCGAATCATTCACATCTTTCGCGTGGGATTGAAATCGCCGCCAGTCGACCCATCTATGCCTTAACGCATAAAGCAAGGTGCCGCATGAGCGACCAGGACAATTCCCCCGAAATCGTCGAAGAAGACGCGCCCCGCTATCCCAAGGGCCTGACCCTGCATGCCCAGACGCTGCCGGAGCGGCTGTACGTCATCCCCATCCACAATCGCCCGTTCTTCCCGGCCCAGGTGCTGCCGGTGATCGTCAACGAGGAGCCCTGGGCCGAGACCCTGGAGCGGGTGGCCAACACCGAGCACAAGTGCCTGGCGCTGTTCTACGTCGACGACCCGTTCACCGACGCCGCCAGCTTCGATCCCGACTCGCTGCCCGAGCACGGCACCCTGGTGCGCGTCCACCATGCCTCGAAGGAAGGCGGCAAGCTGCAATTCGTCGCCCAGGGCCTGTCGCGGGTGCGCATCCGTGGTTGGCTGAGCCGCAAGCCGCCCTACCTGGTGGAGGTCGCCTATCCGCACACCACCATCGAGTCAGGCGACGAAGTGAAGGCCTACGGCATGGCGCTGATCAACGCCATCAAGGAATTGCTGCCGCTCAATCCGCTGTACAGCGAGGAACTGAAGAACTACCTGAACCGCTTCAGCCCCAACGATCCCTCGCCGCTCACCGACTTCGCCGCCGCCCTGACCACCGCGCCGGGCCTCGAACTGCAGGAAGTGCTGGACACCGTGCCGATGCTCAAGCGCATGGAGAAGGTGCTGCCGCTGCTGCGCAAGGAAGTGGAGGTGGCGCGCCTGCAGAACGAGCTGTCCGCCGAGGTCAATCGCAAGATCGGCGAGCACCAGCGGCAGTTCTTCCTCAAGGAGCAGTTGAAGATCATCCAGCACGAGCTGGGCATCACCAAGGACGACAAGAGCGCCGACGCCGACGAGTTCCGCTCCCGCCTGGAAGGCAAGACCCTGCCCGCCCAGGCGCAGAAGCGCATCGACGAGGAACTCAACAAGCTGTCGATCCTCGAAACCGGCTCGCCGGAATACGCAGTGACCCGCAACTACCTGGACTGGGCCACCTCGGTGCCCTGGGGCGTCTACGGCGAGGACAAGCTCGACCTCGGCTTCGCCCGCAAGGTGCTCGACGAGCACCACGCCGGCCTCGACGACATCAAGAACCGCATCCTCGAATTCCTCGCCGTCGGCGCCTTCAAGGGCGAGATCGCCGGCTCCATCGTCCTGCTGGTCGGCCCACCCGGCGTCGGCAAGACCAGCATCGGCAAGTCCATCGCCGAGAGCCTGGGCCGGCCGTTCTATCGCTTCAGCGTCGGCGGCATGCGCGACGAGGCGGAAATCAAGGGCCACCGGCGCACCTATATCGGCGCGCTACCGGGGAAACTCGTGCAGGCGCTGAAGGAAGTCGAGGTGATGAACCCGGTGATCATGCTCGACGAGATCGACAAGCTCGGCGCCAGCTACCAGGGCGACCCGGCCTCGGCGCTGCTGGAAACCCTCGATCCGGAGCAGAACGTCGAATTCCTCGACCACTACCTGGACCTGCGCCTGGACCTCTCCAAGGTGCTGTTCGTGTGTACCGCCAACACCCTGGACTCGATCCCCGGCCCGCTGCTCGACCGCATGGAGGTGATCCGCCTGTCCGGCTACATCGCCGAGGAGAAGCTGGCCATCGCCAGGCGCCACCTGTGGCCCAAGCAACTGGCCAAGGCCGGCGTGCCGAAGAGCCGCCTGTCGATCAGCGACGCGGCGCTCAAGGCTGTGATCGAAGGCTATGCCCGCGAGGCCGGCGTGCGCCAGTTGGAGAAGCAGCTCGGCAAGCTGATCCGCAAGTCGGTGATCCAGTTGCTGGAAGATCCCGAGGCCAAGGTGAAGATCGGGCCCAAGGACCTGGAAAACTACCTGGGCATGCCGGTGTTCCGCAGCGAACAGGTGCTCTCCGGCGTCGGGGTGATCACCGGCCTGGCCTGGACCAGCATGGGCGGCGCCACCCTGCCGATCGAGGCAACGCGCATCCACACGCTGAACCGTGGCTTCAAGCTCACCGGCCAGCTCGGCGAGGTGATGAAGGAGTCGGCGGAGATCGCCTACAGCTACGTCAGCTCGCACCTCAAGCAGTTCAAGGGCGACCCGGCGTTCTTCGACCAGGCCTTCGTCCACCTCCACGTGCCGGAAGGCGCCACGCCCAAGGACGGCCCCAGCGCCGGCATCACCATGGCCAGCGCGCTGCTCTCCCTGGCCCGCAACCAGGTGCCGAAGAAAGGCGTG
Organism: Zestomonas carbonaria; assembly: GCF_904061905.1. Classification (GTDB taxonomy): domain Bacteria; phylum Pseudomonadota; class Gammaproteobacteria; order Pseudomonadales; family Pseudomonadaceae; genus Aquipseudomonas; species Aquipseudomonas carbonaria. The sequence continues at coordinate 73,334 of NZ_CAJFCI010000071.1, read as the reverse complement.
GCGATGACCGGCGAACTGACCCTCACCGGCCTGGTGCTGCCGATCGGCGGCGTGCGCGAGAAGGTGATCGCCGCGCGCCGGCAGAAGATCTTCGAGCTGATCCTGCCGGAAGCCAACCGTGGCGACTTCGCGGAATTGCCGGACTACCTCAAGGAAGGCCTGACCGTGCACTTCGCCAAGCGCTTCGCCGATGTGGCGAAGGTGTTGTTCGATTGAGCCTTCGCGAGCAGAGCTCGCTCCTACATGGAATGAGCTCTGCTCACGAAGCTTTCGCACCATGTTCATTGGATTCCCGCGTGCGCCGGAATGACGTCGTCCCCGAGCACGCGGCGAGCATCCACGCGGCCAAAGTCCGCCAGGATTGGTCGCAAGCCTGCACATCCTCCCGCCAATCCGGCTATCCTCGCCATTCGCCAACCGGATAAGGACCTGTGCCCGTGACCGCCGCCCGCCTGCTGCTGCCCTTTGGCCTCGCCCTGCTCACCGCCTGTGCGCAACACCCCACCAACGTCAACCTCGAGCCGGACGACCGGAAACCCTGTTCCCCCGTCGCCCTCAAGGTCGGCCAGACACTGACCCTGAGCCTGCCGAGCAATCCCACCACCGGTTTCCGCTGGCAGTTGCAGGACGCCGCGCCGAGCGTGCTGCACAGCCTCGGCCCCGAGGTCTACAGCACTCCGGAAGATGCCGGCGTGGTCGGTGGCGCTGGCGAGTCGATCTGGCGCTTCCAGGCCCGCACCCCTGGCGAGGGCCGGCTGCTGCTGGTCTACCTGCGCCCCTGGGAAACCGACGTGGCGCCGGCCAAGCGCGTGGAATGCCAGGTCAGCGTGAAATGACCCGGATAGCCATGCGCCCCGGATCACCTCACGCATAGCGCCTCGGCGCGAAATGCGCCTTTCCCTGTCACCTGCCGCCTGGGCAGGGCGTCGCTCCGCCGGGCATAGTGCCGGCACTTCCCCTGCGACGGAGCACGAAATGCCCTGGTTGATCCTGGCCCTGCTGGGCGGCGGTGTCTTTCTTTACGGATTGGCGGCGGAGCTTCCCCTGCTCTGCCTGCTGAGCAAACCGATCCCGGTGATCGCCCTGCTGCTCTGGCTACGCGGCGCCCCGGCCGGCACCTACCGGCGCTGGATCGTCATCGGCCTGCTGCTGTCGCTGCTCGGCGATATCCTCCTGGCATGGCCAACCGACCTGTTCGTGTTCGGCCTCGGCGCCTTCCTGCTCGCCCACCTCGCCTACCTGGCCGCCTATCTCGGCGATACCCGCCGCCTGGCACCGCTCGCCCTGTCGTTCGCGGCGGCCAGCGGCGCGGCCATCTTCGCCCTGCTCGCCAGCCGTGGGCTCGGCCCGCTGCTGGTGCCGGTGGCGCTCTATGCGCTGACCATCAGCGCCATGCTGTGGCGCGCCCTTGCCCGTCTCGGCAACCCGCTCGTCGGCCGACGTTCGGCATGGCTGGCGGCTGGCGGCGCGGCGCTGTTCGTGCTCTCCGACAGCCTGATCGGCATCGACCGCTTCGTCGAGCCGTTCATCGGCGCGCACTACGCCATCATCCTCACCTACTGGGTCGGCCAATGGGGAATCGCCGCCTCGGCATTCCAACAGCGGGAGACCTGAGCGCTGTCACACAATCGAGACGGCAAACCGCCGTCCGATCGACTATAGGAAAGGGGGAGCCCACGGAGAAAAACACAATGAGCAGTGCATGGCGTGGCATGGTGGCCTTACTTTCTCTTTCCCTTACCGCCTGCGGTAGCCTGCTACCCAGCGAGCACGACGAAGTGCTGTCGCCTTTCGGCGATTACCTCGATACCGAAATGCGCTACTCCCAGGCCATCCCCGGCAAGACCACACGCTCCGAACTGTTCGGCCTGGGCTTCGACCCGCTGGCCCAGGGCAACGGCCGGATGATGTCGTTCGTCGACGTGCGCCTGATGTTCGTCCAGCCCAACATCCCCATCGCCTACCTGCCGGACGGCCTGGTCAAGTGCCTGGAAGCCAAGGACCGCTGCATCGGCTACGCCTTCGAGTTCTCCAAGACCGACACCCAGCGGGTCGGCAGCTTCTGGGCCGACCTGTTCAACTTCAGCAAGCGCCGCGAGGTCAAGGGCTGGTCGTTCCGTACCGTGTTCGTGCTGGTCGACGACGTACTGGTGCACAAGGTCAGCAACGGCGAGCCGAACATGCGGCGCATGGTGGTGAAGAAAAACCCGCTCGGACCGATCCAGGGCGCCGGGGAATTCTTCTCCGATCAACTGAAATAAAAGCCGGGCCTGCCAAGCTTTTACTTGTCGCTTGAAGCTTGCCGCCCGTGGCTTAAAATGCCGGCCCTCTCCACCAGCCTTCTTGCCAGACGCCGTGAGCCAGGAATCCGACCGCCTCTTCGCCCAGCCCCTCGCCCAGGTGCCCGACTTCGTGTTCAACGAGGACGTGGTGCGCGTATTCCCGGACATGATCAAGCGCTCGGTGCCCGGCTACCCGACCATCGTCGAGAACATCGGCGTGCTCGCCGCCCGCTTCGCACAGCCGCACAGCCTGCTCTACGACCTCGGCTGCTCGCTCGGCGCGGTCACCCAGGCGTTACGCCGCCACGTGCAAGCCGAAGACTGCCGGGTGCTCGCCGTGGACAACTCGGCGGCGATGGTCGCCCGCTGCCGCGAATACCTGCACGCCCAGGACTCGATGTTCCAGGAATTGCTGCCGGCCGAAGTGATCGAGGCCGACATCCTGGGCCTGGAGCTGCAACCGGCCTCGCTGGTGGCGATGAACTTCACCCTGCAGTTCATCCAGCCGGAACGTCGCCTGGAACTGCTGACCCGCATCCGCCAGAGCCTGCTGCCCGGCGGCGCGCTGATCCTCTCCGAAAAGCTGCGCTTCGAGGACGACGAGGAACAGGAACTGCTCAACGAGCTGCACATCGCCTTCAAGCGCGCCAACGGCTACAGCGAGCTGGAGATCGCCCAGAAACGCAACGCCATCGAGAACGTGATGAAGCCGGACAGCCTCGAACAGCACGGCAAACGCCTGCGCGCCGCCGGATTCCGCAAGGTGGTGCCCTGGTTCCAGTGCCTGAACTTCGTCTCGCTGATCGCCCTGCCATGATTCGCCAACTCGACCTGGATGGCCTGCAAGAGCGCCTGGCCGGCACCCCGTTGCAGGATTGGGCCGCCGACCTGCCCGGCCAGCTCGACCGCAAGTTCGCCGCCGGACACGGCGACCTGGCGCGCTGGGGCGCAGCGGTGGACGCCCTGCCGCCGCTGAGTGCAGAACGCATCGAACTGGCCCACGGCCTGAGCCTAGACGGCCCCTGCGACGATGCCACCCGCGCCGCGCTGAAAACCGCCCTGCAAGGGTTGATCCCCTGGCGCAAGGGCCCCTTCGAGCTGTTCGGCGTGCATATCGACACCGAATGGCGCTCGGACTGGAAATGGGCCCGGGTCGCCCCGCACCTGGACCTCGCCGGCCGCCGCGTGCTGGACGTCGGCTGCGGCAACGGCTACTACCTGTGGCGCATGCTCGGCGCCGGCGCCGACAGCGTGGTCGGCGTCGATCCCAACTGGCTGTTCCTCTGCCAGTTCCTCGCCCTCAAGCGCTTCCTCCCGGAGTTGCCGGCCTGGCACCTGCCACTCGCGCTGGAGGAGCTGCCGGAACGCCTGGAGGGCTTCGACACGGTGTTCTCCATGGGCGTGCTCTACCATCGCCGCTCCCCCATCGATCATCTGTTCGCCCTGAAGGACTGCCTGCGCAAGGATGGCGAACTGGTGCTGGAAACCCTGGTGGTGGAAGGCGACGCCCAGCAGGTGCTGGTTCCCGAGGACCGCTACGCGCAGATGCGCAACGTCTGGTTCCTGCCCTCGGTGCCGGCGCTGGAACTGTGGCTGCGCCGCGCCGGCTTCGCCGACGTACGCTGCGTCGACGTCAGCTTCACCAGCGTCGAGGAACAGCGCAGCACCGAATGGATGCGCTTCCAGTCGCTGCCCGACTTCCTCGACCCAAGCGACCACAGCCGCACCATCGAGGGTCTGCCGGCACCGGCACGGGCGGTACTGATAGCCCGCAAGCCCTGACGGCTGGAGGCTGGAGGCTGGAGGCTGGAGGCTGGAGGCTGGACAGCGTTCCGGCCATGCACCTTCTGCGTCAAGCTTTTTCGCGGCCATGGAACTAGGCGTCCCCGCCGATCCTACGAACACGGCCTCGATGCCGACCTGTAGGAGCGCGCCATGCGCGCGATCACCGGCAACGCCAAAGCATCGCCAGCAAGCTGGCTCCTACAACAGCGAACGAGTAGCCCGGATGAAATCCGGGGAAGCCCTCCCGGATTGCATCCGGGCTACGTGGCTGTTCATTGGATCCCCGCGTGCGCGGGGATGACGCTGGAGAACGAGGCTTTACGTAGGGTGCGCCGTGCGCACCGATCCGGGGCCAACACCTACGTTTCCGGCGAACCGCCCTGCTCGCGCCAGGGTAAAGCGGTGCGCACAGCACACCCTACAAAAGCCGAACCGCCGTTTCGTCCAGCCTTCCAGCCTCCAGCGCTTTTATCGTGCCCAAAGCACGCCCTATAGTCGGAAGCAGGAACCGCTTCAGAGGAAACCCCATGGCCCGCTGGCTGATGATCATCGGCGCGGCTCTGCTCCTGCTCGGCGTCGCCCTGCACTACGCCCCCTGGCTGCTCAACTGGTTCGGCAAGCTGCCGGGCGACGTCCGCATCGAGTCGGGACGCAGCCGGGTACTCATCCCGTTCACCTCGATGCTGGTCCTCAGCCTGCTGCTGACCCTGCTGGTCAACCTGTTCCGCCGCTGAACGTAGGATGGGTGACAACCCATCGCCCCATCTGGATCAACCGCGCGCGGCAGCCGCGACGATCAGCGCCTTCATCTCCGCCACCGCTGACTTGAAGCCGACGAACAGTGCGTGGGCGACGATGGCATGGCCGATGTTCAGCTCGTTGATCCCGGCGATCGCCGCCACCGGCTCGGTGTTGTGGTAATGCAGGCCATGGCCGGCGTTGACGATCAGCCCGTGGGCCAGCCCGCAAACCACGCCGTCGCGGATACGCGCCAGCTCTCGCGCCGTCTCGGCCTTGTCGTGGGCCTCGGCGTAGCGGCCGGTGTGCAGTTCGATGGCCGGCGCGCCAACCCGCTTGGCCGCCTCGATCTGCTGCTCGTCGGCGTCGATGAACAGCGACACCTCGCAACCGACCCGGGCCAGGCGCTCCACCGCCGCACGGATGCGCGCTTCCTGGCCAAGCACGTCGAGGCCGCCCTCGGTGGTCAGCTCGGCGCGGTTTTCCGGCACCAGGCAGACGTGTTCGGGGCGGATGCTCTCGGCGAAGGCGAGCATTTCCTCGGTGACGCCCATCTCGAAATTCATCCGCGTCTGCAAGGCGTCCTTGAAGCGGCGCACGTCGTGGTCCTGGATGTGCCGGCGATCCTCGCGCAGGTGCAGGGTGATGCCATCGGCGCCGGCCTCCTCCGCGTCCAGGGCCGCCTTCAGCGGGTCGGGATAGCGGGTGCCGCGGGCCTGGCGCAGGGTGGCGACGTGGTCGATGTTCACGCCGAGGAGGATTCGATTGGCATCAGTCACGGGGTGACTCCTTGAAGGTCATGAAAAGTTCGCGGCTGACCAGCGGCCGACCGCCGAGATGCGGAGCGAGGGCCTGGCGCATCAGGCGCTTGGCCGCCGCCAGGGCACCGGTCGCGGACCAGTCCGCCTCGGCCAGGGCCAGCAGCTCGCTGCCGTGGAACAGCCCCGGCTGCAGCAGTTCGACCCGCTCCAGGCCGGAATCCGGCAGCAACCGGTAGAGACCGTCGGCCGCCACCGGCGTGCCGTGCAGGTCGGTATCCAGGGCGAAACCATAGCCCAGCTCGTCCAGCAGGCGCCATTCGAAAGCGCGCAGCAGCGGCTCCAGCGGACGTCCGGCGGCCAGCGCCTGGAGCGTCGCGGCATAGTGGTCGAACAGGTGCGGATGGGGATCTTCCGCCGGCAGCAGGCGGATCAGCAACTCATTCAGGTAGAGGCCGCTGAACAGCGGTTCGCCGGCGAGCAGGTTGGGAATCCCGGCGCTTTCCAGGCGGGCGACGGTCTTCAGCTCGCTGCGCCCGCGCAGCTCGATCTCCAGCGGCAGGAACGGACGCGCCAGACTGCCGGACTTGCCGCGCGCGTTGCGCAGCACGGCGCGCAGCCGCCCCTGCGGCGTGAACAGATCGACCAGCGCGCTGGTTTCCTTGTAGGGCCGGCTGTGCAGGACGAACGCCGACGAGGGGCTGGCCTGCATGGCTCAGATGTCGGTGTAGCCCAGCGAGCGCAGGGCGCGCTCATCGTCGGACCAGCCGCCCTTCACCTTCACCCACAGGTTGAGCATGACCTTGGAGTCGAACAGCGCCTCCATGTCCTTGCGCGCGGCGGTGCCGATGCTTTTGATGCGCTCGCCCTTGTCGCCGATGATGATCTTCTTCTGCCCTTCGCGTTCCACCAGGATCAGCGCGTGGATGTGCAGCAGGCGGCCCTCCTGCTTGAACTCCTCGATCTCCACGGTGACCTGGTAGGGCAACTCGGCGCCGAGCTGGCGCATGACCTTCTCGCGCACCAGCTCGGCGGCCAGGAAGCGGCTGGAGCGGTCGGTGATCTGGTCTTCCGGGAACATGTGCTCGCCTTCCGGCAGGCGCTCGTTGACCAGTTGCTCGAGGGTGTCGAGATTGTGCTGCTGCAGGGCGGAGATCGGCACGATCTCGGCGTTCGGCAATTGCTCCTGGAGCCAGGCCAGGTGCGGGATCAGCTCGCCCTTGTCGTCCAGGCGGTCGGTCTTGTTGACCGCCAGCAGCACCGGGCAGCGCACGTGCAGCACGCGGTCGAGGACCATCTGGTCCTCCTCGGTCCAGCGCATGCGGTCGACCACGAACACCACCACGTCGACGTCCTTGAGGGCCGACGAGGCGCTGCGGTTCATGTAGCGGTTGAGCGCCTTGTCGTCGTGCTTGTGCAGGCCGGGAGTGTCGACGTAGATCGCCTGGACGTTGTCCTCGGTCTTGATGCCCAGCATGTTGTGGCGGGTAGTCTGCGGCTTGCGCGAGGTAATCGCCAGCTTCTGGCCGAGGATGTGGTTGAGCAGCGTCGACTTGCCGACATTGGGCCGGCCGACGATGGCCACATAGCCGCAGCGCGACACGGATGAATCAGTCATTGCCATTCTCCACGCCGAGGGCGATCAGGGCTGCGGTGGCGGCGACCTGCTCGGCGATGCGCCGGCTGCCGCCCTGCCCGAGGGTCTTGTCGTTGAGCAGGACGACCTCGCACTCGACCACGAAGGTCCGGCAATGCGGTTCGCCCTGGATGTCCAGCACGCTGTAGCGCGGCAGTTCGCAGCCGCGCGACTGGAGGAATTCCTGCAAACGGGTCTTCGGGTCCTTGTTGGTATCCACCAGGGTCAGCCCGTCCAGCTCGCTGCTCAACCAGGCCAGCACGCGCTCGCGGGCGACGTCCATGCCGGCATCGAGGTAGATGGCGCCGATCAGCGCCTCGAGCGCGTCGGCGAGGATCGATTCGCGGCGAAAACCGCCACTTTTCAGTTCCCCGGAGCCCAGGCGCAAGTATTCGCCCAATTCGAAGCCGCGCGCCATGCGGGCCAGGGTCTCGCCCTTGACCAGCCGCGAACGCAGCCGCGACAACTGGCCTTCGCGGGCCTGCGGGAAGCGTGCGAACAACGCTTCTCCGGCCACGAAGTTAAGGATGGCATCGCCGAGGAATTCCAGGCGCTCGTTGTTGCGCCCGGCGAAACTGCGGTGGGTCAGGGCCAGGACCATCAGGTCCTGGTTGCTGAAGTTATGACCGAGCTGACGCTCGAGACGATTGAGAGACGGGGATTGGCTCACGGCATACGCACACGGAATTCTTTGTCGAACCGCGCCACCAGATCGAGATTCTGGATCAGCGACTCGCGCTTTTCATATTTCAGGTGAGCCCGGAACTCGTTGTTCTCGAGCTTCACCGCCAGGGCCTTTTCCAGATCCAGGTCACGAATCCCGTTGATCTGCATGGCCTTGCCGACATGGCTGTAGAAGTCGGGCACGCTGCGGATGTCCGCGGCCTTGTCGGACTCCACCGAGGTAATGGCTTTCTCCATCGCCATGAAATCGAGGTAATGCGGCAGCATCTTGAACACCGCGCTGGCGAAGAACGCCACCACGGCCAGCGCCATCAACCAGCCCAGAACCGACAACCCCCGCTGCGAACGAGCAAATGCCATGATCGACCTCAATGTCTGCGTTATTGGAATATCAAGACTATATATGGCGTGCGACGCCGTGGTGAACAGCGCCGCATTTTTTCACTGGTGCCGGCAAATCAGTGAATCACGCCGACCCGAGAGAAGTTGGGCAGGTTGCGCAGCTTGGGATCGGGCCAGCTCAGCCAGACCGCGAACGCCTTGCCGACGATGTTCTGGTCCGGAACCATGCCGAGCAGTTCCTTGGGAATCCCCGGATCGTTCCAGTAGCGGCTGTCGTTGGAGTTGTCGCGGTTGTCGCCCATCATGAAGTAGTGCCCTTCCGGCACCGTCCACTCGCGACCCGGCTCGATGCGGTAGCGGCCCATCTCCTTGCGGATCAGGTGCTCGGCCGCGCCCAGCTTTTCCTTGTACAACGCGGAAGTGCCCAGGCTGCCCGGCTCCTCGCCGAGCAGGGTCTCGGCGACCGGCTGGCCGTTGACGAACAGGCGCTTGTCGCTGCTGTAGCGGACCACGTCGCCCGGCAGGCCGATCACCCGCTTGATGTAGTTGATGTTCGGGTCGCTCGGATAGCGGAACACCATGACGTCGCCGCGCTGTGGATCGCCGACCTCGATCACCTTGGTGTCCAGCACCGGCAGGCGGATGCCGTAGGCGAACTTGTTGACCAGGATGAAATCGCCCACTTCCAGGGTCGGCTTCATCGAGCCGGACGGGATCTGGAAGGGCTCGACCAGGAACGAGCGCAGCACCAGCACGATGGCCAGCACCGGGAAGAACGACTTGCCGTACTCGACCAGCACGGGTTCCTTGTTGAGACGGTCGATCACCGCCTGGTCGGGCTCGCCGACCTGCCCCTGGTAGGCAGCGATGGCGGAGCGCCGGCGCGGAGCCAGCAGCAGCAGATCGATGAGGGCGAGCACGCCGCAGACAGCCACGGCGAGCACCAGCAACAGCGGGAAATTGATCGACATAGAACCTAGCTATCCACCTTGAGCACGGCGAGGAAGGCTTCCTGTGGGATCTCCACGCTGCCGACCTGCTTCATCCTTTTCTTACCGGCCTTCTGCTTTTCGAGCAACTTGCGCTTACGCGACACGTCGCCACCATAACACTTGGCCAGCACGTTCTTCCTGAGCGCCTTGACGGTCGTGCGAGCCACGATCTGCCCGCCGATCGCCGCCTGGATCGCCACGTCGAACATCTGCCGCGGGATCAGTTCCTTCATCTTCTCGGTCAGCGCGCGGCCCTTGTGGTGGGCCTGGTCGCGGTGAACGATGAGCGCCAGGGCATCGACCTTCTCGCCATTGATCAGAACGTCGAGCTTGACCAGGTTGGCGGCCTGGAAGCGGTCGAAACTGTAGTCCAGCGAGGCGTAGCCACGGCTCACCGACTTGAGGCGGTCGAAGAAGTCCAGCACCACCTCGTTCATCGGCAGATCGTAGCTCACCTGAACCTGGCTGCTGAGGAACTGCATATCACGCTGCACGCCGCGTTTCTCGATGCACAGGGTGATGACGTTGCCCAGGTGCTCCTGGGGAACGAGGATATTGGCGCGCACGATCGGTTCACGCATCTCGTCGATCGACGACAGATCCGGCAATTTCGACGGGTTATCGACGTAGATGGTCTCGCCGTTCTTGAGCACGACCTCGAACACCACGGTGGGCGCGGTGGTGATCAGGTCCAGGTCGTATTCGCGCTCCAGGCGCTCCTGGATGATCTCCATGTGCAGCATGCCGAGGAAGCCGATGCGGAAGCCGAAACCCAGGGCTTCGGAGCTTTCCGGCTCGTACTGCAGCGCGGCGTCGTTGAGGGTCAGCTTCTGCAACGCCTCGCGGAAATCCTCGAAATCGTCGGAACTGACCGGGAACAGGCCGGCATAGACCTGCGGCTTGATCCGCTGGAAGCCCGGCAGCACGTCGACATCCGGCGTGCTCGACAGGGTCAGGGTATCGCCCACCGGCGCGCCGTGGATGTCCTTGATGCCAGCGATGATGAAGCCCACTTCACCGGCCTTGAGGTCTTCGGTGGAGGTGTGCTTGGGCGTGAACACGCCAACGCTGTCGACCTGGTGGACCTTGCCGGTCGACTTCACCAGGATCTTGTCGCCCTTCTTCACCCGGCCGTTCTTGACCCGCACCAGCGAGACCACGCCCAGGTAGTTGTCGAACCAGGAGTCGATGATCAGCGCCTGCAACGGCGCGTCGATCTCGCCCTCCGGCGGTGGGATGACCTTGACCAGTTGCTCCAGCACGTCGATCACGCCCATGCCGCTCTTCGCGCTGCAAGGCACGGCGTCGGTGGCGTCGATGCCGATGATGTGCTCGATCTCGTCCTTGACCCGCTCCGGCTCGGCCTGGGGCAGGTCCATCTTGTTCAGCACCGGCATGACCTCGAGGCCCTGCTCGATGGCGGTGTAGCAGTTGGCCACCGACTGCGCTTCCACGCCCTGGCCGGCGTCCACCACCAGCAGAGCGCCTTCGCAGGCGGCCAGGGAACGGCTCACCTCGTAGGTGAAGTCCACGTGGCCGGGGGTGTCGATGAAGTTCAACTGGTAGGTTTTGCCGTCCTGCGCCTTGTAGTGCAGGGTCACGCTGTGGGCCTTGATGGTGATCCCGCGCTCACGCTCGAGATCCATGGAGTCCAGCACCTGGGCCTCCATCTCGCGATCGGAAAGGCCGCCGCAGAGCTGGATGAAGCGGTCCGCCAGGGTCGACTTGCCGTGGTCGATGTGGGCGATGATGGAGAAATTGCGGATATGACTCAGGTCACTCACGGATCAACACTCAAAAGGCCAGGGAGCAGGTTGCCCACCGAAAAATAGCGGGGGATTCTACCTGAAGGGCTGCCGCCCCGTCACGTCCGGGAGCTGGACGGCGGGCATAAGAAAGGGCGGTCAAGCCGCCCTTTCATCCACCACTTACCACCTCGTCGTCATTCGGCCAGCTTGAAGGTGATGAAGCTGGCGCGCCCTTCGCGCAGCACCCGCATCGACACCGAACGGTTCTTCGGCAGCGACTGGGCGACCTTGGCGAACACCGCGGTCGACTCGATGGCCTGGTTATTCAGGTGGGTGATGACATCGCCCGGGCGCAGGCCGATCAGCGCCGCCGGGCCGTCGAGCACTTCCTTGATCACCACGCCGCCCTTGATGTCCAGGACCTTCTTCTGCTCGTCGCTCAGCTCGGCCACGGTCACCCCGAGGCGGTTGCTGCTACGCTCGGCCCCCGGCACACCACTGGCCAGCCCCTCCTCGCCCTCGGAAGGCAGGGCCCCCACGGTCACGGTCAGGGACTTGCGCGAACCTTCGCGGACGACTTCCATGGTCGCCTTGCTGCCCGGCTTCAGCCCACCCACCAGGTGCGGCAGGTCGGCAGACATGATGATCGGACGGCCATTCATGCTGAGGATCACGTCGCCGACCTGCAGGCCACTCTTGGCCGCCGGACCGTCTTCCATGATCTGCGCCACCAGCGCACCGGCCGGCTTGTCCAGGCCGAAGGACTCGGCGAGATCCTTGTTCACTTCCTGGATCACCACGCCCAGCCAGCCGCGGCTGACCTTGCCCTCGGACTTCAACTGGTTGGAAACGTCCAGCGCCACGTCGATCGGGATGGCGAAGGACAGCCCCATGAAGCCGCCCGAGCGGGTGAATATCTGCGAGTTGATGCCGACCACTTCGCCATTCAGGTTGAACAGCGGACCACCGGAGTTGCCCGGGTTGATCGCCACGTCGGTCTGGATGAACGGTACATAGCTCTCGTTCGGCAGGCTGCGACCCTTGGCGCTGACGATACCGGCGGTCACCGAGTGGTCGAAGCCGAACGGCGAACCGATCGCCAGCACCCACTCACCGACCTTGAGGTCGTTCGACTTGCCCAGCTTGACGGTCGGCAGGTTCTTGCCGTCGACCTTGAGCAGGGCCACGTCGCTGCGCGGATCGGCGCCCACCAGCTTGGCCTGCAGCTCGCTGCGGTCGGACAGGCGCACGATGATCTCGTCGGCGTCCGCGACCACGTGGTTGTTGGTCAGCACATAACCGTCCGGGGAAATGATGAACCCCGAGCCCAGCGACTGGGCTTCGCGCTGGCGCCCGCCACCGGGGCCACGCGAGCCCGGCGGGATGCTGCGCTCGAAGAACTCGCGGAAGATCGGCGGCAGCCCTTGCAGGTCGGGCATCTGCGCCCCGGCCAGGCGATCGGGCACCTTCTGGCGGGTGCTGATGTTGACCACCGCCGGCGCTGCTTGCTCGACCAGGGGGGTGAAGTCCGGCAATTGAGCGTTGGCAGCCAGGGCCTGACCGAGCAGTACCAGCCCGGCCACTACAGACAAACAGGATTTCAATCTCAGGATCGACATACCACTCCCCGTCATTTCTAGCGAAAAAAACCCACTACGGGCCGGCTGGTCCGGTGAGCATCGCGCGCAACACCACGGGCTGCGACGCAGGGTCGTTCGCCATCCGTCGGCTGTGCCGGCGCACGGCAAATCCGGCCAGGGCGAACCCGCCCAGGCCGGAAAGGATAATCAGTGGTTCGGCCAGGGCCAAGCAATCTGCCAGCACGGCAAAGGCGAAGAAGGCCAGCAAAGGCCATAGATAAACCAGTAGCGAGGCGCGCACCAGCAAATCCTCGCGCACGCCGATCACCACCGGATCGCCGACCGCCAGGTTGAGGTCGCACAGGGCCCGCACATGCCCTCGCCGGGCGCCGATGCCGAGCTTGTCCATCAGTCCCTGGCCACAGCCGGCATTGGCGGCACAGCTCGAGCAGGTAGTCTTGCGCAAGGTTTCGACCCAGACAGCGCCGGATTCCACCGCGACCACCCGCCCGGTCTCTTCGATCATGGCGTGTTCTGGGCGGGCCCGGAACGCATCGACAGGGCCACCCTTTCGGCGGTCCCCAGGGGAATTTCGCCGACCACGGTGACCATCACGTCACCATCCTCGGTCGACATGCGCTTGGAAACGGCCACGGTCGGGCCGAGCTGGCTGCGAGCATCCTCGACCGCCGCGCCGCGCAAGGGTTCGAGGAATACCGAGAAACGCGCCAGGCCATCGCCGTACACCAGGCAGGCGACCAATTCCTTGGAAATGGGGCTCTTGCGCTCCAGCACATTGCTGAGATTGAAACCCGGTGGCAGCCATTCCGAGCGCCAGTTGTCCGGCTTGCCCTTGGCGACTTCGACGGCCTGCAGCGGCTTGCAGTCCGCTCCGGCCCGCAAGTCGCCCTCGTCCGGCTGGCCGGGATCGAAGGTGGAAAACTGGAAGCGTTCGAGCAACTGCCCCTTCTCGTTGAGCAACAGGGACTTGAGCAGCAATCCGGTCTCGCGATCCAGGTGCAGCTCGAAACCGTAGCGATGCTGGTCGCGCGGCGTCACGGTCAACACCACGGCGGGGCGTCCGGCAACCCGCGACTCGCCCGCCACGCGCAATTCGTACCAGTCCTTCAGTTGTTCGGGGTTGAACTCCCGGGCAGGCCAGGACTGGTCGGCCGCCACCTGGTCCGCCAGCGCCCCCTTGACGCACTGGGCCCGGCCATTGACGCGCAGGACCTCCTGCACCGGTCCGTCGAGTTGCAGCAGGCGCTCGCGCACCTGACCCTCGGCATCGACGCCGTGCCAGATACGGTGGGTGGAGAAACTACCGCTGCGCTGGTAGATGAACGAACCCTGAAAGCTCTGCGTGCGCTCCGCCTCGACCATGCGAAGCAGCCAGTCCCGAGCCTCTGTGGCATGGACTGGCGTGGCCAGCCAACTTCCCAACAACAGAAATAAGGAGATGGCTCGCATGTTGTTCCTTAGCGACCTTCCAGGCTTGCGGCACGGGCATAGGGCAGCGCACTCTCAGCGCCGGCATTCATCGCGGCTTGCTGGGCATGCTGGCGCAGGTAGGACGGCAGACGCTGTTCCTGCCAGCTCGGCCCGCTCTGCAACGGAGCGGTGATGGAAGGAGCCGGCTCGGTACCTTCACTGTTGTAGCCGGCCAGCACCGCCGCGCCCTGCACGGACGGAACGGTCACCGACGGTTGTTGCGGGGCCTGCTGGGCCAACTGTTGCGCTCCGCCGTCGATCCCATCCTGATTGTAGAAGCGCACACCGGCCAGCACCGCCAGGGTCACCGACGCGGCGACCGCTACGCGACCCAGCAGCCGCCAGCGCTTCGTTACCGACCGAGGAGAGCGCACGTGATGGGCCGGCTCGCTGGCCAGCGCCGCGGACACTGCCGATGCGATGTCGAGGCGCGGTTCCAGCAGCTCCTTGTGCATCACCGCGCGGGCGATCTGATAACGCGTCCATTTGTCACGCGTTTCAGCATCATCGACGGCGTTCAGCACCCGACGCAGCTCCAACTCGTCCGCTTCGTTATCCATGACCGCGGACAGCGATTCATGCAGGGCTTCACGACTCATGGCGTTTCCTCTCTTGGCTTTCGCCGCTGTCTCAGGCGTCCTGCAGCAAGGGCTGCAGGGTTTTATCAATGGCTTCGCGAGCCCGGAAGATGCGCGAACGCACCGTTCCTACCGGACATTGCATGACACTCGCAATATCCTCGTAACTCAGCCCCTCGAACTCACGCAGGGTCAACGCCGTGCGCAAATCCTCGGGCAACTGCTGGATGGTGCGATGGACCGCGTTCTCGATCTCATCGCGAAGCACCAGCCGCTCGGGAGACTCGATGTCCTTCAGGGAATGATCCCCCTCGTAGAACTCGGCATCCTCCGCACTCACATCGGTATCTGGCGGACGACGGCCACGCGACACCAGATGATTCTTCGCCGTATTGATGGCAATACGGTAAAGCCACGTATAAAACGCGCTGTCGCCGCGAAAGTTCGCCAGCGCGCGGTAAGCCTTGATGAAGGCTTCCTGAGCGACATCCTGAGCCTCATGGGCGTCGTGCACGAACCGCACTATCAACCCGAGAATCTTGTGCTGGTACTTCAACACCAGCAGATCGAAAGCTCGCTTATCGCCACGCTGCACACGCTCGACCAGCTGCTGATCATCTTCCTGGGTTAGCATGAACTCTCCTCAATGGGCTCGGAGGGCTGCTGCGCCAGCAAGTCGATCGTCTTGCCAAGATAGACTCGAGTCCCGCGCAAAAGTTCTCCCCCCAAGCAAGCTTCCTGCAGAGTACTTTCCGTACCGCACGAAACAGCGCAACACCGCCCCACGGCAATGCTGCGCGAATAAATCTTCTCGCTCGACATGGTTGGCCAACGAAGACTCCGAGCGAGCCTCCAGGACCTATATCGACAAGCAGACACCACGCTTCATCGTGGCGTGCCCGGTATAGAACATCCTTGCGAGGGAAAGTTCCAGAGCGAGGCCACCACAAGCGACGCTATTGTGCCGTCGCCCCCCTCTATATACTAGGGACCGCTTTTTCGCGGGGCTCCGGCATGAATCAACACTACCAACACGATGTCCTGGTCATCGGCAGCGGAGCTGCCGGCTTGACCCTCGCCCTCACCCTGCCGACGCACCTGCGTATCGCGGTGCTCAGCAAGGGCGACCTGGCCAACGGCTCGACCTACTGGGCGCAAGGCGGCGTCGCCGCCGTGCTGGACGACACCGACACCGTCGAATCACACGTCGCCGATACCCTCGACGCCGGCGCCGGCCTGTGCCGCGAGGACGCCGTGCGCTTCACCGTCGAGCACAGCCGCGAGGCGATCCAGTGGCTGATCGACCAGGGCGTGCCCTTCACCCGCGAGGAAAAGACCTCGCCCGAAGACGGCGGCTTCGAATACCACCTGACCCGCGAGGGCGGCCACAGTCACCGGCGCATCATCCATGCCGCCGACGCCACCGGCGCGGCGATCTTCAACACCCTGCTGGAACAGGCGAAACAGCGCCCGAACATCGAACTGCTGGAGCAGCGCGTCGCCGTCGACCTGATCACCGAGCCCAAGCTGGGGCTGCCGGGCCAACGCTGCCTGGGCGCCTATGTGCTGAACCGCGCCACCGACGAAGTGGACACCTTCAGCGCGCGCTTCACCGTGCTGGCCTGCGGCGGCGCAGCCAAGGTCTACCTCTATACCAGCAACCCGGACGGCGCCTGTGGCGACGGCATCGCCATGGCCTGGCGCGCCGGCTGCCGGGTCGGCAACCTGGAATTCAACCAGTTCCACCCGACCTGCCTGTACCACCCGCAGGCCAAGAGTTTCCTGATCACCGAAGCGCTGCGCGGCGAAGGCGCGCTGCTCAAGCTGCCCAACGGCGAGCGCTTCATGCCACGCTTCGACCCACGCGCCGAACTGGCGCCGCGCGACATCGTCGCCCGCGCCATCGACCACGAGATGAAGCGCCTGGGGGTCGACTGCGTCTACCTGGACATCAGCCACAAGCCGGCGGAGTTCGTGAAGGCGCACTTCCCTACCGTCTACGAGCGCTGCCTGAGCTTCGGCATCGATATCACCCGCGAACCGATCCCGGTGGTTCCGGCGGCCCACTACACCTGCGGCGGCGTGGTGGTCGACCAGCATGGCCGCACCGACGTGCCAGGCCTGTACGCCATCGGCGAAACCAGCTTCACCGGCCTGCATGGTGCCAACCGGATGGCCAGCAACTCGCTGCTGGAGTGCTTCGTCTACGGCCGCTCGGCGGCTGCCGACATCATCGAGCAACTGCCGACGGTGACACTGCCCGGCCCGCTGCCGAGCTGGGACGCCAGCCAGGTGACCGATTCCGACGAGGACGTGATCATCGCCCACAACTGGGACGAGTTGCGGCGCTTCATGTGGGACTACGTGGGCATCGTGCGCACCAACAAGCGCCTGCTGCGCGCCCGCCACCGGGCGCGGCTGCTGCTCCACGAGATCGACGAGTTCTACAGCAACTACAAGGTCAGCCGCGACCTGATCGAGCTGAGGAACCTCGCGCAGGTTGCCTACCTGATGATTCGCTGTGCGCAGAGGCGCCAGGAGTCACGGGGCCTGCATTACAGCCTGGATTATCCGGAGCAGCTTCCCGAGGCACACGATACGATCCTCGACCCGCGCGGATCGACGCCGGTCACCACGGAGCAGCCCAGCGCCGCCGACTGAACTTGAGGCGCACGCGCAGGCGCCGGTGTGTCTGCGCATCCAGGGCGTCGCGCGGAATGCACAGCGAACGCACCCGCCGCTCGCCCCGCAGCCGGAAACGCAGCACCACCGCCAGCGGCAATGCCAGGCTGTCCGGCCGCAACTGCACGGGCAGCCATCCATCGCGCGGACTCCACAACTGCCAGCCCGCCTCGTCGTGACGCAAGCCACGGAACGCCCCGGCATGCCGCAGGAGAACCTGGCGCGGCAGCACCCAGGCGGCATGCGCCAAGCACACGACCATACCCAGGCCCGCAACCCAGGGCGGGATGCGCGCCATCAGCAAAGCCGGAACGGTCAACAGCAGGACCGCCAGATAGGCCACCAGCAACAACCGTGAGGCCCGCCAGCGGCATTCGAAGACCTTACTTGGGTTGGACACGGTCCAGGATCATGCGAACCATGCGCAGCAGATCGGGATCTTCCGGCTCCCCACGCTGCATGAACCAGCCGAACAGATCCTGATCCTCGCAGGCCAGCAGCTTGCGGTAACGCTCCTGATCCTCGGCATCCAGGCTGGGGTAGACCTCCTTGACGAAGGGCACCAGCAATACGTCCAGCTCGAGCATGCCGCGGCGGCTGTGCCAGAAGAGTCGGTTGAGTTCGATATCGTCGGCCATCGGGCGCTCCTTTAAACAGGCGCGCAGTATAACAGCCAGTTGGAGGCTGGAGGCTGGAGGCTGGAGGCTGGAGGCTGGAGGCTGGAGGCTGGAGGCTGGAGGCTGGAGGCTGGACAAGGCTCTGGCCATGCACCTTCTGCGTCAACCCCTTTTTCGCGGCCATGGACCGCTCCTACAGGTCAACATCAATGCTGACCTGTAGGAGCGCGCCATGCGCGCGATCACCGGCAACGCAAAAAGCTTCGCGAGCAGAGAACCAGGCGTCCCCCTCGCTCCTGCAAGACCACCACCAACCCCGAACCGCCATTTCGTCCAGCCTTCCAGCCTCCAGCGCTCTTGTCGGCTTTACCGGCCTTTATCGCCCCCCGCTTTTTCTTGAAGCTTGTAGCTTGAAGCTCACCGCTGCTTTTATGATGGGCCCCTAACTTTCTTCCAGCGATTGCTCATGGTCAATTCCGCATTCTTCTGCCCTCTGTCCCATGAGGGCGTCCTCGCCGTTCGCGGTCCCGAGGCCGGGAAATTCCTGCAGGGCCAGCTCACCTGCAACATCGCCTACCTGAACGACAGCCACAGCAGCCTGGGTGCGCGCTGTACCCCCAAGGGGCGCATGCTGTCGAGCTTCCGCATCCTCTCCGAGGGTGACGGCTACCTGCTGGCGATGGCCGCCGAGCTGGTCGGGCCCCAACTCGCCGACCTGAAGAAATACGCCGCGTTCTCCAAATGCAGCCTCGGTGACGAAAGCCGCGACTGGGCGCGCTTCGGCCTCTCCGATGGCGACGGCGCGCTGGTCGCCCTGGGCCTGCAACTGCCCCGGGAGGCCGATGCGGTCGCCCGCGGCAACGACCTGGTCGCCATCCGCCTGAACGACGGGCGCGTCGAGCTCTGGGTACCGGCGGGCAACGCCGAAACCCTCCAGGGCCGCCTGGCCACGCAATTGCGCGAAGCCACGCTGAACGACTGGCAACTGGCGCAGATCCGCGCCGGCATCGGCCAGGTGCTCGGCGTCACCCGCGACCTGTTCATCCCGCAGATGCTCAACCTGCAGGCCGTCGGCGGCGTCAGCTTCAAGAAAGGCTGCTACACCGGCCAGGAAATCGTCGCCCGCATGCAGTACCTCGGCCGCCTGAAGCGCCGCCTGTATCGCCTGAGCCTGGATGCCGACACGGTTCCGGCGCCAGCCACCGAGCTGTTCTCGCCGGTGCACGGCAGCAGCGTCGGCGAAGTGGTGCTGGCCGCCCGCGCCGAACACGGCTGCGAACTGCTCGCGGTGCTGCAGGAAGACGCCGTCGCCGATGGCCGCATCCATCTCGGCAGCGTCGACGGCGCTCCGCTGGCCACACTCGACCTGCCCTACACCCTCGACCGCGATCGCGAGATCCAGCGCTGACCCCTTTCCCCGATAGAGATCCTTCATGAGCAAACTTGCCGAGAAAGTCCAAGCGGAACTGATCCAGGCCATCGAGAACGACGAACTGGTGCTCCCCACCCTGCCCGAGGTCGCCCTGCGGGTGCGCGAGGCGGCAGAGGACCCGGACATCGGCATCCCGGCGCTGAGCAAGGTGATCGGCAACGACGCGGCATTGACCGCGCGGATCATCAAGGTGGTGAACAGCCCGCTGCTGCGCACCAGTCGCGAGATCACCGACCTGCAGATGGCCATCGGCCGGCTGGGCATCAACTACACCTGCAACCTCGCCACCGGCCTGGCGATGGAGCAGATGTTCCAGGCCACCTCCGACGTGGTCGACCGCAAGATGCGCGAAGTCTGGAACAAGAGCACGGAAATCGCCGGCATCTGCCACGTGCTGTGCAAGAGCTACACGCGCCTGATGCCCGACCAGGCGACCCTCGCCGGCCTGGTCCACCAGATCGGCGTGCTGCCGATCCTCACCTACGCCGAGGACAACAACGCCCTGCTTTCCGACTCGATCAGCCTCAACCACGTGATCGAGCAGATCCACCCGATCATCGGCGACAAGATCCTCCGCGCCTGGGACTTCCCCGAGCAGATCACCCTGGTGCCCAGCCTGCACCTGGACTTCCAGCGCGACTCGGCCAAGGTCGACTACGTCGACATCGTCCAGGTCGCCACCCTGCAGAGCTACCTGGGCAGCGAGCACCCCTACACCCAACTGGACTGGAACCTGGTACCGGCATTCGCCAAGCTCGGCCTCGATCCGAACCTGGACATGCACGCCGACGAAGACCTGTCGGCCGCCATGGAAGCGGCCATGAGCATGCTTCAATAGAACAAGGCACTTTGCCACTACACAATTTGCTTCTAGACTGACCCCGTCGGCTCAGGGGGCAAATCGCATGCGTTCGCTCATCCTCGTTCTCAGCTTGCTCGGTGGCAGCCTGGCCCTGGCCGATGAGGTGCAGTTGTCCAACGGCAACTGGCCGCCCTATCTCGGCGAGCACCTGCCGCACCAGGGCGTGGCGTCGCGGATCATCAGCGAAGCCTTCGCCCTGGAAGGCATCGACGTGAACTGGAAGTTCTACCCCTGGGCCCGTGCGCTGCACCTGGCGCAACGCGGCGAGCTGGCTGGCAGCGCCGTGTGGCTGCGCAGCCCGGAGCGAGAGGAACAGTTCTTCATCAGCGACCCGGTGATCGACAGCCACTACCTGCTGTTCTACCGCAAGGACCGGCCGGTCGACTGGCAGGAGATCGACGATCTCGCCAGCCTGCGCCTGGGCGCGACCACCGGCTATGACTACGGCGAAGCCTTCCAGGCCGCCGAGGCCGAGGGCCGCCTGCAGGTGCGCCGCCAGACCAGCGACGAACTCGGCCTGCGCCAGTTGCTGGCCGGACGACTCGACGCCCTCCCGCTCGACAAGGTGGTCGCCTACGCCATGTTGCACGAGCACTTCAGCGCCGCCGACCGGGCCAGGCTCAGCTTCCATCCCAAGCCACTGCGCAGCGACAGCCTGCACCTGCTGCTGTCCCGCCAGGTCGCCGGCAACGCCGAGCTGATGGAGCGTTTCAACCAGGGATTGCGGCAGTTGCAGGAGAGCGGCAAGGTCGCCCAGTACCTGCGCGAGGCCGAGCAGGCGGTGACCCTGGCGCCCTAGACCGACGCTGGAAAGCTCACCCGCACCCGCAGGCCGCCGTCGCGGCCGTCGAGCAGGTCGATCTCCGCGCGGTGGGCACTACAGATTTCGCCGACGATGGCCAGCCCCAGCCCTGCCCCGCCGCGCTGCTGGTCGCGCCGGTAGAAGCGCTCGAACACCTTGTCGCGCTCTTCCGGCGGAATGCCCGGTCCGTCGTCCTCCACCTCCAGCACGGCCGGCGCCTGGACCCGCAGCGTCACGTTGCCGCCCCGGGGCGTATGGGAGAGGGCGTTGTCCACCAGGTTGTAGATCAGCTCGTTGAGCAGGGTCGGTTCGCCCCGGACGAACACCGACGGCGCCGCTTCCAGCGCCAGGGCGATACCGCGCTCATGGGCCAGCGGCGCCAGGACCATCCCCAGCTCGCGGGCCAGTTGGGTCAGGTCCACCCGCTCCGCGCCACCTTCGGCGACGGCCCGTGCGCCCCGCTCGATACGCGCCAGCGAAAGCAACTGGTTGGCCAGGTGGGTCAGTTGCTCGGCACTGCGCGCCGCCTTTTCCAGGGTGCTGTGCCACAGGTTGGGCTGGGTCTCGCGCAGGCCCAGTTCGATACGCGCCTTGAGGGCCGCCAGCGGCGTGCGCAGCTCATGGGAGGCATCGGCGATGAACTGCGCCTGGCGCTCGAACTGCTGGCGCAGGCGCTCGGTGAAATGGTTGAGGGTGCCCACCAGCGGTTGCAGTTCGCGGGGCAGGTCGCTGTCGGGCAACGGACGCAGGTCATCGCTGGCGCGCTCGGCCAGCGACCGGCGCAACTGCTCCAGCGGCCGCAACGCGACGCTCACCGCCAGCCAGACCAGGGCCAGCGCGGTGAAGGCCAGCAACCCTATCCGCCACAGGGTCCCCACCAGCAAGGCGCGGGCCATGCGCTCGCGGGCGCCCTGGGTCTCGGCCACGCGGATTTCCGCCATGCCGCTCAGCCCCGGTTCGCTGACCGGCTGCAACAGGCTCACCACGCGCACCCCCTGATCGCGGTAGACGCCATCGTAGAAGCGCGCCAGGGCCGGGTAGTTGTCGGTGCGCGGGGTGTTCGGCGGCGGCGGCGGCAGGTTCTCGTAGCCGGACACCAGCTCGCCATTCATGCCCAGCACTTGGTAGTAGATGCGCCCGGCGATGTCGTAGGCGAAGGTGTCCAAGGCCACGTAGGGCACGTTGGCGCGGAGCTGGCCGTCGGCGCTGTACAGGCCGGCGCCCACGGCCCGCGCCGAGGCCAGCAGGGTGCGGTCGTAGGCGGTGTCGGCGGCGTGCCGGGCGCTCCAGTAGGCGCTCAGGCTGCTGATTGCCAGGATCACCGCCAGCAGCAGCGACAGGCGCCTCAGCAGGCGCCCGCGCAGGCTGCCGCGATCAGCCATCGACCGCCTCCAGCAGGTAGCCCAGGCCACGGAAGGTGACGATGCGCACGCCGCTGCCTTCCAGCTTCTTGCGCACGCGGTGGATGTAGATCTCGATGGCGTCGGGGCTGGCCTCCTCGTCCAGGCCGAATATCTGGTCGGCCAGTTGCTCCTTGCTCATCACCCGCCCGGGCCTGGCGATCAGCGCCTCCAGCACGCCCTGTTCGCGGGAGGTCAGCGCCAGCGGCTGGTCGCGCAGGGTGAAGCGCCGGGTGCCGAGGTCGTAGACCAGTTCGCCGCAGTGTTGCTGCTGTTCGCCACCGAGCACGCTACGGCGCAGCAGCGCCTTGACCCGCGCCTCCAGCTCCGCCAGTTCGAAGGGCTTGGCCAGGTAGTCGTCGGCGCCCAGGTTGAGGCCGTGGACCCGGTCCTTGACCTCGCCCCGCGCGGTCAGCATCAGCACCGGCAGGGTCTTGCCGCTGCCGCGCAGGCGCGCCAGCACCTCGAAGCCGTCCAGTCGCGGCAGGCCGACATCGAGGATGGCCAGGGAGTATTCCTCGCAGACCAGGGCGTGCGCGGCGGCCACCCCGTCGTGCAGCACGTCCACGGTCAGGCCGCTGCCGCGCAGGGCCTGGGCCACGCTCTCGGCCAGGGGCAGGTGGTCTTCGACCAGCAGGATTCGCATCGCGCAGTACTCCACAACCTTGTTGTTCTGGCCCGAGTTTAACGGCGGGCGCCCCTCTCTGCGGAAGTCCTTCCACTTTCTTTCAGACTGAAAGCCTGGCGAAAGGTTGGCCTCCTAGGATCGCCGTCAGGGTGGCAAGGACCACCTTGAAAGCGCCGAACGAGTGGTCAATCCGGCGCGACAAAAACAAGAATGGAGACCAACATCGATGCAGACTGCCAATCGCCAGTCCCTGGCGCCTATTCACCGCGCCACCCTCGCTACACTCGCCGCCGCCATCGTGCCCGTTGCCCAGGCCGACTTCCTGGCGGACAGCAGCGCCACGCTGCACACCCACAACATCTACCTGAACCGCGACTTCCGCGAAGACCCTGGCCAGAGCAAGCGGGAAGAGTGGGGCCAAGGCTTCCTGCTCGACATCCGCTCCGGCTACACCGAAGGTACGGTCGGCTTCGGCGTCGACGCCCTCGGCATGCTCGGCGTCAAGCTGGACTCCGGCGGCGGCCGCACCGGCACCGACCTGCTGCCGGTTCAGGACGACGGCGGCACCCCGGACGAATTCAGCCGCCTGGGCCTGACCGCCAAGATCAAGGTCTCCGCCACCGAACTGCGCTACGGCTCGCACATTCCCGAACTGCCGGTGGTCAAGGCCAGCGAGAGCCGCCTGTTGCCGCAGGTGTTCGAAGGAGCCCTGGTGACCTCCGGCGAGATCGAAGGGCTCAGCCTCCTCGGCGGGCGCCTGGACAAGGTGATCGACCGTGCCTCGACCAACTCCGAGGACCTTGTCCTCAACGCCAAGAACCGGCGCTTCCCCGGCGGCGTGCAGGGCGACCACCTCGACCTCGCCGGCCTCGACTACAAGTTCGCCAAGGGCCTGACCGGACGCTACTACTTCGCCGACCTGGACGACGTCTACCGCCAGCACTTCGTCGGCCTGCTCGCCAACCAGCCGCTGGGCGACGGCACCTTCAGCGCCGACCTGCGTCTGTCGATCAGCGACGACAGCGGCGCGGCCAGGGCCGGCAAGGTGGACAACCGCGCCTTCAACGGCATGCTCGGCTACGCCCAGGCCGGCCACAAGCTGAGCCTCGGCTACCAGCACATGAGCGGCGACACCGGCTTCGCCTACCTCGATGGCAGCGATCCGTTCCTGGTCAACTTCGTGCAGATCAACGACTTCGCCAACGCCGACGAGCGTTCCTGGCAGGCTCGCTACGACTTCGACTTCGCCCGTCTCGGCGTGCCGGGCCTGACCTTCCTCACCCGCTACATCCACGGCGACAACGCCGAGGTGGCCGGCAGCGACAAGGAAGGCCGCGAGTGGGAACGCGACATCGAGTTCAAGTACGTGGTGCAGAGCGGTCCGCTCAAGGACCTCTACGTACGCCTGCGCAACGCCTCCTTCCGCTCCAACTTCGCCCGCGACGCGGACGAGAACCGCTTGATCGTCGGCTACTCCCTGCCGATCTGGTAAGCCACAATAAGAACTCACAGGAGATCGATGATGAAATCCGCCCTGTCCCGTACCGTACTGCTGGCCTCCGGCCTGCTCCTCTCCAGCCAGTTGCTGGCCGAGCCCAAGCGCCCCGAATGCATCGCCCCGGCCGCCCCCGGTGGCGGCTTCGATCTGACCTGCAAGCTGGCGCAGAGCGCGCTGGTCGACAGCAAGCTGCTCAAGTCGCCCATGCGCGTCACCTACATGCCCGGCGGCGTCGGCGCGGTGGCCTACAACGCGGTGGTCGCCCAGCGCCCGGCGGATGCCGGGACCATCACCGCCTTTTCCAGCGGCTCGCTGCTCAACCTGGCGCAGGGCAAATTCGGCCGCTTCGACGAGAACGCGGTGAAGTGGCTGGCCGCGATCGGCACCAGCTACGGCGCCATCGCCGTGCGCAGCGACTCGCCCTACAAGACCCTCGACGACCTGGTCGCCGCGATCAAGGCCGATCCCGGCAAGGTGGTGATCGGTTCCGGCGGCACGGTCGGCAGCCAGGACTGGATGCAGACCGCGCTGGTGGCCCGCGCCGCCGGCATCGAGCCGGGCAAGCTGCGCTACGTGGCCATGGAAGGTGGCGGCGAACTGGCCACCGCGCTGCTCGGCGGGCACATACAGGTCGCCAGTACCGATATCTCCGACTCGGTGCCGCATATCGAAAGCGGCGACATGCGCATCCTCGCGGTGCTCTCCGAGGAGCGCCTGTCCAGCTCCGCCGTGGCCGACATCCCCACCGCCAAGGAACAGGGCTACGACGTCGTCTGGCCGGTGATCCGCGGCTTCTACGTAGGCCCGAAGGTCAGCGACGAAGCCTATGCCTGGTGGAAGAGCGCCTTCGACCAGTTGCTGGCCTCCGATGAGTTCGCCAGGTTGCGCGAGCAGCGCGAGCTCTATCCCTTCGCCCTGACCGGCGACGAGCTGGACGCCTACGTCAAGCAGCAGGTCGGCCAGTACAAGCAGTTGGCCCAGGAGTTCGGCCTGAGCCAGTAAGCCTCCGGCTGACGATCCCAACCGACCGCACCATCCGTCCCCCTCCCCGAGGGGGACCCGCGAGGAACCCGCCATGTACCAACGTCTGTTCGCCGGCGCGCTGCTGCTCGCCTGCATCGGCCTGGGCGTGATCGCCTGGGACTACCATGCCCCCTTCTCCTACGAGCCGGTCGGACCGCGCGCCTATCCCATTCTGTTGCTGGGCCTGCTCGGCGCCGGCCTGCTCTACCTGATGTTCAAGCAGCCGGCCGCCGCGGAAGGCCATGGCGAGGAACTGCCGCTGTCGGCGGCGGTGATCCGCAAGGTGGTGATCTGCCTGGTGTTCATGCTGGCCTACGCCGGGCTGTTCGAGATACTCGGCTTCATTCCCGCCAGCCTGCTCTTCGGCATCGCCATGTCGCGTCTCTACGACGGCCGCTGGCTGCCCAGCCTGGTGGCCGGCGTGGCGCTCGCCATCGGTCTCTACCTGCTGTTCGACAAAGCCCTCGACGTCCCCCTGCCGCTCGGCATCCTCTCGGCCCTGGAGAACTGATCCATGGAAACCCTCAGCTATCTCGGCCAGGGCTTCGGCGTCGCCCTGAGCCCCTACAACCTGCTCACCGCCTTGTGCGGCACCCTGATCGGCACCGTCGTCGGCCTGCTGCCCGGCCTCGGCCCGATCAACGGCGTGGCGCTGCTGATCCCGGTGGCCTTCGCCCTCGGCCTGCCGCCGGAAACCGCGCTGATCCTGCTCGCCGCCGTCTACCTCGGCTGCGAGTACGGCGGGCGCATCTCTTCCATCCTGCTGAACATCCCCGGCGAAGCCTCCGCCGTGATGACCACCCTCGACGGCTATCCCCTGGCGCGCCAAGGCAAGGCCGGCGTGGCCCTGTCGATCTCCGCCTGGAGCTCCTTCGTCGGCGGCCTGATCGCCACCATCGGCGTGGTCCTGTTCGCCCCGCTGCTGGCCAGATGGGCGGTGGCCTTCGGGCCGGCGGAATACTTCGTGCTGATGGTCTTCGCCATCACCTGCCTGGCCGGCATGGCCGGCAACAAGCCGCTGAAGACCGCCATCGCCGCGCTGCTCGGCCTGTTCCTGTCCTGCGTCGGCATCGACTCCAACAGCGGCGTGTACCGCTTCACCTTCGGCAGCCTGGGCCTGGCCGACGGCATCCAGTTCGTGGTGCTGGTGCTCGGCCTGTTCTCGATCAGCGAGATCCTCGTGCTGCTGGAACGCACCCACCACGGCCAGAAGGCCATCCAAGCCAGCGGCCGCATGCTGTTCAACCTCAAGGAAGGCGCCTCGGTGCTGGCCACCAACCTGCGCAGCGGCGCCCTCGGCTTCGGCCTGGGCATCCTGCCCGGCGCCGGCGCCACCCTGGCCAGCGCCGTGGCCTACATGAGCGAGAAGCGCCTGGCGCACAAGGACAACCAGTTCGGCAAGGGCGACCTGCGCGGCCTGGCCGCCCCGGAAACCGCCAACAGCGCCTCGGCCTGCGGCTCCATGGTGCCGATGCTGACCCTCGGCGTGCCCGGTTCCGGCACCACCGCCGTGATGCTCGGCGCCCTGACCCTGTACAACATCACCCCCGGCCCGCTGCTGTTCCAGAACCAGCCGGACATCGTCTGGGGCCTGATCGCCTCGCTGTTCATCGCCAACATCATGCTGATCGTGATGAACGTGCCGATGATCAAGGTGTTCACCCGCATCCTCGCCGTGCCCTACTGGGCGCTGGTGCCGGCCATCGCCATCGTCACCGCGATAGGCGTCTACGCGGTGCACGCCACCACCTTCGACCTGTTCCTGATGATCGCCATCGGCATCTTCGGCTACCTGCTGCGCAAGATGGACTTCCCGCTGTCGGCCATCCTGCTCGGCTTCATCCTCGGCGGGCTGATGGAACAGAACCTGCGCCGCGCCCTGTCGATCTCCAACGGCGACCTCGGCATCCTGTTCGCCAGTCCGATCACCTGGGGCGTCTGGACCCTGATCGCGCTGATGGTCGCCCTGCCCTTCTGGCGTGCCTGGCGGGCCCGCGGCAAGCAGGCCCGCGAGCAGGCCATGACCGGTAATGCCTGAACGGCTGGCCACGCCGCTGGTCGGCGCGCTCGGCGGCTACCTGGCCAGCCTGGCAGGGTGGCCACTGCCCTGGCTGCTCGGCTCCCTGCTGGCGGTGATCCTGGTGCGCTGCGCCGGCTGGCGGCTGGGTGAGCTGCCCGGCGGCCGCCAGACCGGCCAGTGGCTGGTGGCCAGCGGCATCGGCCTGCACTTCAGCGGTCCGGTGCTGGAACAGGTGTCCGGCCATTTCCTGCTGATCCTGTTCGCCGCCCTCGGCACCCTGCTGCTCGGCCTGATCGGCATCGCAGTGCTGCGCCGGGGTGGCGTCGACCGCGCCACCGCCTACTTCGCCAGCCTGCCCGGCGGCGCCAGCGAGATGGTCAACCTGGCCCGCCGCCACGCCGCGCAGCCGGACCAAGTGGCGGCCGCGCACAGCATGCGCCTGCTGCTGGTGGTGCTGATCGTGCCGGCGCTGTTCAGTTGGGGCCTGCCGCCAGTGGAGGCGCCCCGGCCGGCGGCGGTGGACTGGCACTGGCTCGCCGTGCTGCTACCCGGCGGTGCCGTCCTGGCGCTGCTGTGGCGCCGCTTCGGCCAGCCCAACCCCTGGATGCTCGGCCCGCTGGCCCTGTGCGCGGCGGCCAGCGCCGGTTTCGACCTGCAACTCGGCCTGCCGCCCACCCTCGGGGCGCTGGGCCAGTGGCTGATCGGCTGCTCGCTGGGCTGCCACTTCGACCGCCCCTTCTTTCGTCGCGCGCCGGCCTTTCTCGGCCGCGTACTGCTGTTCACCCTTCTGGCCATGCTCGTCGCCGCCGCGCTGGCCACGGCGCTCGGCTGGCTGGCCGACGCGGATCGCGGCGCGCTGATGCTCGGCATGATGCCCGGCGGCATCACCGAGCTGTGCCTGACCGCCGAGGCCCTGCAACTCTCGGTGGCGCTGGTCACCGCCGTGCAGGTCCTGCGCCTGTTCCTGGTGATGTTCCTCGCCGAACCGCTGTTCCGTCTCTGGCAGCGCCTTTCCCCCGGCCGGGAATAGCGGATCACGCCATACTCGACAGTACCGCCGGCTTCGCCCAAGCTCGGGATACGGGCGCCACGCGCCCGGCAACCTCCCACAGGACTGGAGCACGACAACAATGATTGGCTATGTGACGATCGGCACCCACGACATGGACAAGGCCAAGGCGTTCTACGGCGAACTGCTCGCCCCGCTCGGCGCCAGGATAGTGGTGGACATGGGCCGCCTGGCGCTCTACGGCAACGCCCCCGGGAAGCCGATGTTCGGTATCTGCCTGCCCTATGACGGCCAGCCGGCCACCTCCGGCAACGGCACCATGGTGGCCCTGGCGGCCGACTCCAAGGAGCAGGTCGACGAACTGCACGCCAGGGCGCTGGCCCTCGGCGCGACCGACGAAGGCGCTCCGGGCGCACGCCTGCCGACCTTCTACGGCGCCTACGTGCGCGACCCGGACGGCAACAAGCTGGCGTTCTTCAAGGCCGGCTGACCCCATCCGCCGGCCGCGTTTCCCCACCGCGCGGCCGGTGGCCAAGCGTTTCGCAAGGAGGGAATCGTCATGTTCGCCAGCGTCCCCCGCATCGCCCTGTTCGTACTGCTGGCCTTGCTGCTGGGCTCCTGCAGCCGTGTCGACCTGGCCTACCGCAATCTCGATCGCCTGGCCCTCTGGTGGGTCGACGACTACCTGGAGC
This sequence comes from Zestomonas carbonaria, assembly GCF_904061905.1. GTDB lineage: Bacteria > Pseudomonadota > Gammaproteobacteria > Pseudomonadales > Pseudomonadaceae > Aquipseudomonas > Aquipseudomonas carbonaria. Next base: position 44,055 of record NZ_CAJFCI010000071.1, on the reverse strand, counting down.
TGAGCGGCGAGCAGAAGAACTGGATGCGGGCGCGCCTGCAGGACGATCTCGCCTGGCACTGCACGACCCAGTTGCCCCGTTATGTCGAATGGCTCGACGAACAACGCCGCCTGGCGGAACGCCCGTCGCTGCTTCCCGAAGAGTTCGAAGCCCGTTTCGACGACATCGATGCCGACCTGCTGGCCATCGCCGAACACATCACCCCGTCCGCCGTCGAACTGCTGCGCCAGCTCAGCGACCGGCAGATCGCCGGGATGGCCAGGCGCTTCGACGAGAACCTGCGCGAGCTGCACAAGAAATACCTGGCGCCGTCGCCGGAGCGGCAGATCGCCCAGCGCGGCAAGCGCATGGAGCAGCGCCTGCGCCCCTGGCTGGGCCGCCTCAGTCCGCAGCAGCGGGCACGCATCCAGGTCTGGGCGACCGCCATGAACGCCCGCACGCAACTCTGGCTGGACAATCGCCGGCACTGGCAGCAAAGCCTGCTGACCGTTCTGGCCTCGCGCGCGGACGACGGCTTCCCACAGCGCATCGCGCGCCTCTTGCAGGAGCCGGAAAGCATCTGGACGGAAGAATATCGCCGCTCCTTCCTGGACAGCCGGAGCGACCTGGCCTCCCTGCTCGCCGACCTGTTCAACGGCGCCAGCGAGGCCCAGCGCAACCGCCTGGCCACCCGCCTCGCGGAACTGCGCGACGACCTGCAGGGCCTGAGCTGCGCGGAGCCGGCCCAGGATCAGGAGGTCACGACGGCTCGCTGACCGCCGCCTCCAGGGGCCGCACGCCAGGATCGGCGGGCAGGCTCCAGTCGATCGGCTCCATGCCGTGCTGGACGAGGTACTTGTTGGTCCGTCCGAAATGACCGTTGCCGATATAGCCACGGTGCGCGGACAGCGGCGACGGATGCGGCGAGCGCAGGATCAGGTGCTTGGTCGGGTCGATCAGGCGCTGCTTGCTCTGCGCGTGGGAGCCCCAGAGCAGGAAGACCAGATGCGGGCAACGCTCGCTGACCACCTCGATCACCCGGTCGGTGAACTGCTGCCAGCCGGCCCCGGCATGCGACCCCGCGCGCGCCTGCTCGACGGTCAGCGAGGTGTTGAGCAGCAGCACGCCCTGGTCGGCCCAGTGCTGCAGGTAGCCGTGGTTCGGCGGGTCGATGTTCAGGTCGCGCTTGAGTTCCTTGTAGATGTTCTGCAGCGACGGCGGCACCGGCACGCCCGGCTGCACCGAGAAGCACAGGCCGTGGGCCTGGCCGGGGCCGTGGTAGGGATCCTGGCCGATGATCACCACCTTGACGCGGTCCAGCGGCGTGGAATTCAGCGCGTTGAAGATCAGCGGTCCCGGCGGGTAGATCACCTTGCCGGCGGCCTTCTCGCGCAGCAGGAAGGCGCGCAGTTCGCGCATGTAGGGCTTGTCGAACTCCTCGCGCAAGGCTTCCTTCCAGCCCGGCTCGAGCTTGATGCGATCTTCGCTAGTGGTCATGGGGCACCTGATCGGATATCGCCGGGCACCGTAGAAAAGCCCGCCGGGAATGTCAATCCGAAACGGCGCGCCGCTCCGCCGGCCGCCGCGCGCCGGCCACCAGTTTGTCGACGATCTTCGCTGCGGCGGCCATGCCGAAACTGGCGGTGACCATCATCACCGCGCCGAAGCCGCCGGCGCAGTCGAGCTTCACGCCTTCGCCGACGAATCCCTTGGCCTGGCACACCGAGCCGTCCGGCTTGGGATAGCGCAACTGCTCGGTGGAGAACACGCAGGGCACGCTGTAGGTGCGCCCGGGGGTCCGCGAGAAGCCGTAGTCGCGGCGCAGCAGCGAACGCACCTTGGCGGCCAGCGGGTCGTTGAAGGTCTTGTTGAGGTCGGCGACCTGGATCTGTGTCGGGTCGATCTGCCCGCCGGCGCCGCCGGTGGTGACGACCTGGATCTTGCGCCGCTTGCACCAGGCGATCAGCGCGGCCTTGGCGGTGACGCTGTCGATGCAGTCGATCACCGCGTCGAGCTGCTCGGTGATGTACTCGGCCATGCTCTCGCGGGTCACGAAGTCGGCCACCGCATGCACCGTGCAGGCCGGGTTGATGGCACGGATGCGCGCGGCCATCGCCTCGACCTTGGCCTGGCCGACCGCGCCGTCCAGGGCGTGGATCTGCCGGTTGGTGTTGGTGATGCACACGTCGTCGAGGTCGAACAGGGAAATCTCGCCAACCCCGCTGCGCGCCAGCGCCTCGGCTGCCCAGGAGCCGACGCCGCCGATGCCGACCACCGCGACGTGCGCCGCGGCCAGGCGCTCCAGGCCGACGCGGCCATAAAGGCGGGCGATGCCGCCAAAGCGCTGTTCGTCGATCTGCATGATGGGGGCTCCCTGTCTGGCCTGTGGGCGCGCATTATAGGAGCTTGCAGTGGAGGGGGCGACGATATCGGCCAACCAGGCCGCTGGAGGTGGGCATGCGCAATTTCACCTTCTACAACCCCACCCGGCTGCATTTCGGTGCCGGGCAGATCGCCAGGCTGAGCGAGGAGGTTCCGCCCGGCAGCCGGGTGCTGGTCACCATCGGCGGCGGCAGCATCTTCCAGAACGGCGTGTGGGACGAAGTGGAAGCCGCCCTGGCCGGCCATCACATCCAGCGCTTTTCCGGCATCGAGGCCAATCCGCAGTTCGACACCCTGCTCCGCGCCCTGGCCATGGCCCGCGACAGCGGCTGCGACTTCATCCTCGCGGTCGGTGGCGGTTCGGTGATCGACGGCAGCAAGTTCCTCGCCGCCGCCCTGCCCTATTCCGGCGACCCACTCGACCTGCTCACCGGCCGGTCGATCGACGCCGCCGTGCCCCTCGGCTGCGTGCTGACCCTGGCGGCCACCGGCTCGGAAAGCAACGGCCGGGGCGTGGTCAGCCATGCCGGACGCCAGGAGAAACTGCGCTTCTCCAGCCCACTGCTGATCCCACGGTTCGCCATCCTCGACCCACGCAGCACCTTCAGCCTGCCGCCCCGGCAGATCGGCAACGGGGTGGTCGATGCCTTCGTGCACACCCTCGAGCAGTACCTGACCTTCCCCGCCGACGCGCCGCTGCAGGACCGCTATGCCGAAAGCCTGCTGCGCACCCTGATCGAGGAAGGCCCCAAGGCCCTGGCCGAACCCGAGGACTACACGGTGCGCGCCAACCTGATGCTCTGCGCCAACCAGGCGATGAACGGCCTGCACGGCTGCGGCGTCCCCCAGGACTGGTCCACCCATCACCTCGGCCAGGAACTGGCGACGCTCTACCACATCGACCATGCCCAGGCGATGGCGGTGATCCTGCCGGCGCTGCTGCACGAACGGCGCGCCGCCAAGCGCGACAAGCTGCTGCAATACGCCGAGCGGGTCTGGGGCTTCAATCGCGGCGAGGCGGATATCCGTATCGACACGGCACTCAACGCCACCCGCGACTTCTTCCGACGCCTGCGCGTGCCGATCCGCCTCAGCGAACACGGCCTCGGCGCCGAGACGGTCCCCCAGGTGCTGGCCCAACTGGAACGCCGCGGCCTGACCGCCCTCGGCGAACAGGCCGACCTCGACCTGGAGAGTTGCGAGCGGATTCTGCTGAATGCCTTGTAGATATCAGAGGGGGCAGGCAGCGCGTGCCTTGTAGCCCGGATGAAATCCGGGACGCAGGACTATCGGTTTCCCCGGACTTCATCCGGGCTACATGGTTGCAGGCGACGCGAATAGAACCCTCTCCCTCCGGGAGAGGGCAGGGTGAGGGGCGAAGTTGGTGTCGGTGGAAAGGTCGTGCCAGACCTCGACTCTGCTCCCTCTCCCCAGCCCTCTCCCATAAATGGGAGAGGGAGCCGTTCGGATCGGCCTGAAACTCCGGGCTACAAGGACAAGGGAGAAGCCGCCGGCCCCGTCTTTCAACACCAACGAACCGAACTTCCACGCCCCGCCGCTGACCAAAACCCTGGACCTGTACAGTCATCGGGGGCAGGAGTAGCATGCTGCGCCGTCCAGCCGCCGCTGGCACCTCTCTCCCTCCGCTGCACGCATCGAACTCCGAGCCCCCATGCCCTCGCGTAAATTCGGACTCAATCTCGTGGTATTCGTGGCGGTCGCCGCGCTGTTCACCGGCCTCTGGGCCCTGGTCAACCGCCCGGTCAGCGCCCCCGACTGGCCCGAACAGATTTCCGGCTTCTCCTTCTCGCCGTTCCGCCTCGACCAGAACCCGCAGGAGAACCAGTACCCCAGCGACGAGCAGATCCTCGCGGACCTGGAACTGGTCAGCCGGCAGACCGACAACATCCGCACCTACTCGGTGGAAAACAGCCTGGCCGACATCCCGCGCCTGGCCGAGGAGTTCGGCCTGCGCGTGACCCTGGGCATCTGGATCAGCCCGGACGAGGAGCGCAACGAGCGCGAGATCGCCAAGGCCATAGAGATCGCCAATACCACCCGCAGCGTGGTGCGCGTGGTGGTCGGCAACGAGGCGCTGTTCCGCCGCGAGATAACCGTCGAGAAACTGATCCAGTACCTCGACCGGGTGCGCGACGCCGTCAAGGTGCCGGTCACCACCTCCGAGCAGTGGCACATCTGGCAGGAATACCCGGAACTGGCCCAGCACGTCGACCTGATCGCCGCCCACGTGCTGCCCTACTGGGAGTTCGTACCGATGGAAGCCGCCACCCAGTTCGTCCTCGACCGCGCCCGCGACCTGCGCAAGCAGTTCCCCAAGAAGCCGCTGCTGCTCTCCGAGGTCGGCTGGCCGAGCAACGGGCGCATGCGCGGCGGCGCCGATGCCTCCCAGGCCGACCAGGCCATCTACCTGCGCACCCTGCTGCACGAGCTGAACGCCAAGGGCTACAGCTACTTCGTCATCGAAGCCTTCGACCAGCCCTGGAAAGCCTCCGAGGAAGGTTCGGTGGGCGCCTACTGGGGCGTCTACGACGCCGAGCGCCAGCAGAAGTTCGCCTTCGAGGGGCCGGTGGTGGCGATCCCGCAATGGCGCGTGCTGGCGGTGCTGTCGGTAGTCCTCGGCCTGCTCGCCCTGACCCTGCTGATGATCGATGGCAGCTCGCTGCGCCAGCGCGGCCGCACCTTCCTGACCTTCGTCGCCTTCGCCGGCGGCTCGGCGCTGGTGTGGATCGCCTACGACTACAGCCAGCAGTACAGCACCTGGTTCAGCCTGACCGTCGGCGCGCTGCTCGGCGTCGGTGCCCTCGGCGTGTTCATCGTGCTGCTCACCGAGGCCCACGAGCTGGCCGAGACAGCCTGGGTGCGCAATCGCCGCCGGCCGTTCCAGCCAGTGCTGGCCGACCAGGCGTACCGGCCCAAGGTGTCGATCCACGTGCCCTGCTACAACGAGCCGCCGGAGATGGTGAAGCAGACCCTCGACGCCCTGGCCAACCTGGATTACCCGGACTACGAAGTCCTGATCATCGACAACAACACCAAGGACCCGGCGGTCTGGGAACCGGTGCGCGAGTACTGCGAACAGCTCGGGCCGCGCTTCCGGTTCTTCCACGTCGCCCCGCTGGCCGGCTTCAAGGGCGGCGCGCTGAACTACATCCTGCCGCACACCGCGCCGGACGCCGAAGTGGTGGCGGTGATCGACTCCGACTACTGCGTCGACCGCAACTGGCTGAAATACATGGTGCCGCACTTCGCCGATCCGAAGATCGCCGTGGTGCAGTCGCCGCAGGACTACCGCGACGGCGACGAGAACACCTTCAAGAAGCTCTGCTACGCCGAGTACAAGGGCTTCTTCCACATCGGCATGGTGACCCGCAACGACCGCAACGCGATCATCCAGCACGGCACCATGACCATGATCCGCCGCAGCGTGATGGACGAACTCAAGTGGGCCGACTGGACCATCTGCGAGGACGCCGAACTGGGCCTGCGGGTGTTCGAGAAGGGCTACGCCGCCGCCTACGCCCACCACAGCTTCGGCCGTGGGCTGATGCCGGATACCTTCATCGACTACAAGAAGCAGCGCTTCCGCTGGGCCTACGGCGCCATCCAGATCATGAAGGGCCACGCGCGCAGCCTGTTCCTCGGCAAGGGCTCCGAGCTCAAGCCCGGCCAGCGCTACCACTTCATCGCCGGCTGGCTGCCGTGGATCGCCGACGGCCTGAACATCTTCTTCACCCTCGGCGCGCTGCTCTGGTCGGCGGCGATGATCATCGTGCCGCAGCGGGTCGACCCGCCGCTGCTGATCTTCGCCATCCCGCCGCTGGCGCTGTTCTTCTTCAAGTTCGGCAAGATCATGTTCCTCTACCAGCGGGCGGTCGGCGTCGACCTCAAGCGCTCGTTCCAGGCGGCGGTGGCCGGTCTCGCGCTGTCGCACACCATCGCCAAGGCGGTGCTGTACGGCACGTTCACCAAGACCATCCCATTCTTCCGCACACCGAAGATGGCCAACAACCACGGCCTGCTGATGGCCCTGGCGGAAGCCCGCGAGGAAGTGTTCATCATGCTCCTGCTATGGGGCGCGGCACTGGGTATCGGCCTGGTCCAGGGCCTCCCCAGCGCCGACGTGAAGTTCTGGGTGGGCATGCTGCTGGTGCAATCGCTGCCCTACCTGGCCGCACTGATCATGGCGCTGCTGTCGTCGCTGCCCAAGCCAGTGGAAGCCCCCGAGGGCGACGAGGTGCCGGTGGGCTGACGGGTGGAGGCTGGACAGCCACCTTCTACGTCAACCTTTTTTCGCGGCCATGGACCGCTCCTACGACGGAGTCCTGTTGTAGGAGCGCGCCATGCGCGCGATACCCGGCAACGCCAAAGCATCGCCAGCAAGCTGGCTCCTACAAAAGCAGACGAGGAGCCTGGAAGGCACCCGTAAAATTCCACACTGCTCGTTCGTCCAGCCTTCAGCTTCCAGCGCTCTTACCGGCCTTTTTCCTTTAAGATTGGCCGCCCTTCGATCTGCTTTTTCGGAAAAACCGTCATGCCCACCCTCTCCCCCACCCTCGAGCTCGCCTGCGACCTTATCCGCCGCCCGTCCGTGACCCCGCTGGACGAAGGCTGCCAGGAGCTGATGATGCGCCGCCTGGCTGCGCTGGGCTTCCGTGTCGAGCCGATGCGTATCGAGGAAGTGGACAACTTCTGGGCGATCCGTGGTGGCGAAGGCCCGGTGCTGTGCTTCGCCGGCCACACCGACGTGGTGCCCACCGGCCCCCATTCGGCCTGGCAGCACCAGCCGTTCGAGGCGCAGATCGACGACCAGGGCATGCTCTGCGGACGCGGCGCGGCGGACATGAAAGGCAGCCTGGCGGCGATGATCATCGCCGTCGAGCGCTTCGTCGCCAAGCACCCCGACCACAAGGGCGCCATCGCCTTCCTGATCACCAGCGACGAGGAAGGACCGGCCCAGCACGGCACCAAGGCGGTGGTCGAACGCCTGCGCGCGCGCGGCGAGCGACTGGACTGGTGCATCGTCGGCGAACCGTCGAGCACCACGCTGCTCGGCGACATCGTCAAGAACGGCCGCCGCGGCTCGCTCGGCTGCACCCTCATCGTGCGCGGCAAACAGGGCCACGTGGCCTACCCGCACCTGGCCAGGAACCCCATCCACCTGGCGGCCCCGGCGCTGGCCGAACTGGCCGCCGAGCACTGGGACGAGGGCAACGCCTTCTTCCCGCCGACCAGCTTCCAGATCTCCAACCTCAACGCCGGCACCGGCGCGACCAACGTGATCCCCGGCGAACTGGTGGCGGTGTTCAACTTCCGCTTCTCCACCGAGTCGACGGTCGAAGGCCTGAAGCAACGGGTCGCGACGATCCTCGACAAGCACGGCCTGGATTACGAGCTGAACTGGGCGCTGTCCGGCCTGCCGTTCCTCACCGAACCGGGCGAACTGCTCGACGCGGTGGCCGCCAGCATCCGCTCGGTCACCGGGCGCGAAACCACGCCCTCGACCTCCGGCGGCACCTCGGACGGCCGCTTCATCGCCACACTGGGGACGCAAGTCGTGGAGCTGGGGCCGGTCAACGCCACCATCCACCAGGTCGACGAACGCGTGCTGGCCAGCGACCTCGACCTGCTGACCGACATCTACCAGCAGACCCTGGAAAGGCTGCTCGCCTGATGCTCATCTGCCCGCTCTGCCAGCAGCCGCTGAGCCCACTCGACAACGGCGTCGGCTGCCCGGCCAACCACCGCTTCGACCGCGCCCGCCAGGGCTACCTCAACCTGCTGCCGGTGCAGCACAAGAAGAGCCGCGACCCAGGCGACAACCAGGCAATGGTCGAGGCTCGGCGGCGTTTCCTCGACGCCGGCCACTACGCGCCGATCGCCCGGCGGCTGGCCGAACTGGCCGCCGAACGGGCGCCGCGCAACTGGCTGGATATCGGCTGTGGCGAGGGCTACTACACCGCGCGGATCGCCGAAGCGCTGCCCGGGGCCGACGGCTATGCCCTGGACATCTCCCGCGAGGCGGTCAAGCGCGCCTGCAAGCGTGCGCCACAACTGACCTGGCTGGTGGCGAGCATGGCGCGCATCCCGCTGGCCGACGCCAGTTGCCAGTTTCTGGCCAGCGTGTTCAGCCCGCTGGACTGGACCGAGGCCGTGCGCCTGCTGCCGGCCGGCGGCGGCGTGCTGCGTGTCGGCCCCACCCGCGAGCACCTGATCGAACTGCGCGAACGGCTCTACGACGAGGTGCGCGACTACGATGACGAAAAACACCTGGCGCAGTTGCCGGCCGGCGTGGAACTGGCCCACAGCGAGACACTGAGCTTCAAGCTGCGATTGGACGATCCCACCGCCCGCGCCGACCTGCTGGCGATGACCCCGCACGGCTGGCGGGCCAGCGCCGAACGCCGCGCGGCGGTGATCGAGCGGCCATTAGAGGTCAGCGTGGCGGTACGCTACGATTGGTTGCAACTCGGCTGACGGAGCCTGTGGGTTCGCCCCCCTTTCTGGCCCCCGCCTTCGCGGGGATGACACTTCCAATCCCGTGACAGGAACCCTGCCATGCGCCAACCGGATATCGAGATCTACCTCAAGGACGCCGACCGCGATGCGGTTATCCGCTGGCTCAGCCAGACCCTTGGCCCCTGCACGGAGTGGCGCCAGAAGGGCCAGACCTTCAAGTGCGAGATCGACAGCGCCGCCGGCCCCATTCCGCTGACCTGGCTGCCGAAGGCGGTGGGTAGCTGGAACAGTCTCTACCTGGACAGCCCCAACACGCCCTGGGCCGACGACCTGGCCTGCGCCCACGCGGCGTTCGCCGCCCTCGGCGTGGAGATACGCTGCGCGCCCGGCGGTTGGCAGGAAGAGGAAGGCGAGGACGAGGCCGACCGCTGGATCAGGGTCAGCGCGGCCGGCGAGGAAGAGATCGTCTGGCGTACCGGTTGATACGCACAGACAGAGGCACTCTATCGGTGGGCTTCAGCCCACCGCGCGGATTCCGGGACGGAAAAACAAAAGGCCCGCCATCGCTGACGGGCCTTCTGCTCGCAGGACCTCAGGCCCGTGCGACGTCTTCCGCCTGCGGACCTTTCTGGCCATCAATCACGGAGAACTCGACACGCTCGCCTTCGCTCAGGGTCCGGTGGCCTTCGCCACGGATAGCCCGGTAGTGAACGAATACGTCGGCGCCGCTCTCCCGTTGAATGAAGCCATAGCCCTTGGCGTCATTGAACCATTTGACGGTCCCAATCTCACGATCAGCCATTACAACTCTCTCCAACTCGCATTTTATTATTGCCTCTTTCGAGGTATCGACGGCTCGGTAAAACGCTTAACCGACTTCAGCACGTACTGATAATCGCGCAACGTTATTAAGAACCAGCGAGTCCGGAGTGTATAAAGCAAGCACGAAAGTGCAAAGGACTTTTTCCGAAAAGCCTGCAATAGCCGTCATCTGTGCCTTTACAAGTGTTCATTTCTTTGCCAGCACTTCCTTGAGTGCCGTGCCCAGGGCCCGGTACTGGTGCTGCTCGACGCGATAGGCCCAGTCGGCCTTGCCCGGCAGGACCTCGTCGGCGAGCTTGTCGCGCTCGGCCAGGGTCAGCCAGTACTGTTCGCCCTGCTCGTACAACGCTCCCCTCAGGCTGCCGCCATCGAAAGTGCGCAACTCATAGCGCAGCGCAGCCGGTTCCTTGAACTTCACCTGGTCCAGCGGTGCCGCATCGGCGAAGTCCAGGCGGCCGAACAGCGTGGCCATGCCGTTGGCCGCCGCCTCGTAGGGCGGTTTCTTGCCGGCCGGCAGTTGCTTGACCTGGAAGTTGGGCTCCTCGGCCTTGTCGCGGTAGACCGTCAGGGTCTCGCCATTGGCGTAGCGCACCTCGACCTGCTGGACGCTCTCGAAGGGAATGGCAGCGACCCGGCGGTCCAGCCATTGCAGCTCGTCCAGCGGCAGATCGATCGACTTGTCGATCAACCACGCCTGGTTGTCGTCCGCCAGCCGCACGAACTGACCGCTCCCCTGCTGCGCCGGCTTGCCGACCAGCACGGTGAGCAACTGGTTGCCGGGCAGTTCGAGCTTGACGCGAGTGGCCTGTTGCTCGCCCTGTTCGGCCAGGCCCAACTGCCCGTGCAACTGCGGGTTGCTGGTCTTGGCCTCGACCTTGCGCGCCTCCACCAGGGCGCGCAGCAGCGAACCGACGGCGCCGGGCTCCGCCGGGTAGTCGGCCTTGGCCGGCATCACCCAGGTCTGCTCCTTGCGCGCCAGGCGCACCAGCGGCTGGCCGGGACCCGCCACCTCGATGCCGGCCACCTCGGCGACCCGCCCCTGCAAGGCCGGCAGCAACGGCTCGCGCTCGGTGCTCACCGGTGCCGGACGCTGCAGCCAGAAATAGGCACCGCCCAGAACCAGGATCAGCAGCGCCAGCAACGACAGCGATTTGCGTCCCATCAATCGATCCTCCCTCAGGCACTACGACGTCGGCGCCACATCCCCAGGGCGAGCGCGCCCAGGGTCAGCAACAGCGGCACCAACACGATATTGGCGAGTTTCAGGGTGCGCCCCAGCGCTTCGATGTCGGCATTGAGCTGGTAGCGCACTTCGCGCAGTTCCTTGCGCAGCTTGACCCGCTCGAGGATGAACTGCTGCACGGCGGCCTGCTGTTCGGGAGTCAGCTCCTGCACCTTGCTCGGGTCCTGCTGCTGTTGCAGCTCGGCGAGCTTCTGCTCGGTCTCGCTCAGGCGGGCTTGCAGGGCTTCTTCCTTCTCGCGGAACTGCACCTCGGCATCGCGCTGGATCGCCTCGACCACGGTGAACGGGCGGCTGAAGCGGCCGCGCGAACGCACGCTGATCAGCGCGTCGGAGCCGGACAGGTTGTCCAGGGCGTTGATCGCGAAGCTGCCGTTGTCGGCCCAGGGCTGCGGGATGCGCTGGCCGAACAGCTCCTGCACCTGCACCCACATGCGGTCGGTGAGCATGTCGGTGTCGGCGACCACGATCACGTTGATGTTGTCCGCTTCCTTGAGGCCGTCCTTGTGGCCTTCGATGCCGTCGGGGAAAGCGCTCCGGGCCGGTCCGCTGATGCGCGCGGCGGCGGCGTAGCGTTCACCGGTGGGTTGCAGCTCGCGCATCAGCGGCTCGGGGTTCTGCAACACGGCGAAGCGCGAGGCGTCGAACGGCATGGCGTACTCGGAGCTCTGGATCAGCGGGACGAAGGTGGTCTTCGCCCCTTCCACCTGCTCGAGGATGCCGGCGGTGGCCAGGGTGATGTTCTCCAGGCCGGCGGTGCTCACGTCGCTCTGGTCGATGGCGTTCCTCGGCAGGTTCAGCCAGGCGACGTGGCGCACCGGACGCTGGCCCTGGCCGGTGCTCACCGCCATGGCATAGGAACCGTCGCCGAGCACCTTGCCCGGCACCAGGCGCAGGCCCCAGGCCTTGAACAGCGGTTCGAGGTCGGAAGCCTTGTCGGCGCCGCCCATCTCGCCCGGCATCGGCATGCTGTGGTCGGCCTCGCTGAGCGGGTCGACGAAGGTCAGCAGCTTGCCGCCACGCAGGACGAACTGGTCGATGGCGTACAGGGTCTGTTCCGGCAGGTTCTTCGGGTGCACCAGCAGCAGCACGGAGACCTTGTCGGGAATCCGGTCGACGTTGGCTTGCAGGCTCTCGACCTTGAACTGCTGGCGCAGGTCTTCCATCACCATCCACGGCGAGGTCGGCTGCTGGGTGGCCATGTCGAAGCCGCCATTGATCTGCAGGGTCGAGATCACCCCGACCACCGGCAGTTCCGGCTTGGCCAGGCTCTGCACCAGGCGGCTGATGTCGTATTCGAGGAACTCCTCGTGGTCGAGCGGGAAGAACGGGATCACCTGGGTGGTATCGACGCTGTTGGTGCCGGCCAGGCCGAAGTACACCTGGTCGCCGCTCTGGTTGAGCGGCACCGCCTGCAGGCCGAACTCGGCGGCGCGGTCCTCGTCCTCGGAGAACGGCTCGGGGTCGATGATCCGCAGCTTGATCTTGCCGTCCGCCTCGCGCGCATAGGCCTTGAGCATCTCCTCCACGCGCCTGGCGTAGTTGCGCAGTTGGACGATGTCCTTGGTGGCCTTGTCGGAGTAGAAGAAGTACAGGTTGATCGGCTCGTCCAGCTCGCCAAGGATCTTCCTGGTGCCGTCGGAGATGGTGTAGAGCTTCTGCTCGGTCAGGTCCAGGCGCGCATCGGTGAGCACCAGGCTGGAGAACATGTTGAACGCGAGAAACGCCAGGGCGATCAGAAGCAGCCCGGCGCTGGAATACATCAACTTCTTCATGCGGGCATCCTCAGTCGGCTTTCTTCAGGTCGACCACCACGGCGGTGGCGGCCAGCCAGGCGGCGATCAGGCTGATGAAATAGAGCAGGTCGCGCAGGTCGATCACGCCCTTGCTGATCGCGTCGAAGCGGGTCAGGAAGCTCAGCGAGGCCACGGCGTCGCTCAGCCACTGCGGCGCCCAGCCCAGGCCGTCGAGCACCATCGGGAAGCCGCTGACGATGAACAGGAAGCACATGCTCACCGCGAGGATGAAGGCGATCACCTGGTTCTTGGCCAGCGCCGACATGCACGAGCCGATCGCCAGGTAGGAGCCGGCCAGCAGCCAGCTACCGATGTAGCCGGTGACGATGGCGCCGTTGTCCGGCTCGCCCAGGTAGTTGACCGTGATCACCATCGGGAAGGTCAGCAGCAGGGCGATGCCGGCGAACACCCAGGCGGCGAGGAACTTGCCGAGCACCGCTTCGGCGCGGGTGATCGGCAGGGTCATCAGCAGCTCGATGGAGCCGGACTTGCGCTCCTCGGCCCACAGGCGCATGGCGATGGCCGGCACCAGGAACAGGTAGAGCCAGGGATGGAAGTTGAAGAACGGCGCCAGATCCGCCTGGTTGCTCTCGTAGAAACCGCCCAGGTAGAAGGTGAACACCCCGGACAGCACCAGGAAGATCAGGATGAACACATAGGCGAGCGGCGTGGCGAAGTAGCTCGCCAGCTCGCGCTTGAAGACCACCGGCAACTGCTTCATACCATCTCCCCCCGGGTCAGGCTGCGGAACACCTCGTCGAGGCGGCCGCGCTCCACGTTCAGCTCCTTCACCTTCCAGCCGCGCTCACCGATCAGCGCGCTGACCTGCGGGAAGATCACCTGGCCGGGCTGTGCCAGCACGGTCAGGCTGTGCTCCAGTTCGTTGACCTCCACGCCGGCGACACCGGGCAGTGCGCTCAGCGCGGCCTGGTCCAGCGCCTCGCTGCCGACCAGGGTCACCGCCTGGTGGTAGCGCGAGCGGCTTTCCAGCTCGAACGGCGTGCCGTCGGCCAGCAGGCGGCCGTGGGCGATCACCACCGCGCGGCTGCACACCGCGCTGACTTCTTCGAGGATGTGGGTGGAGATGATGACGATCTTGTCCTTGGCCAGACTCTGGATCAGCCCGCGCACCTGGTGCTTCTGGTTGGGATCGAGGCCGTCGGTGGGTTCGTCGAGGATCAGCACCTTGGGATCGTGGAGAATCGCCTGGGCCAGGCCGACGCGGCGCTTGAAGCCCTTGGACAGGGTTTCGATGGACTGGCCGAGGACGTTCTCCAGTTCCACCTGCTCGACCGCCCTGCCGACCCGCTGCCGCTTCTCGGCGCCCCGGAAACCGCGCACCTCGGCGATGAAGTCGAGGAAGCCACGGACCGTCATGTCGCCATAGCAGGGCGCGCCTTCCGGCAGGTAGCCGATCTGCCGCTGGGCCTTGAGGGTCTGGGTCTGGATGTCGAAACCGAGGATGCTGGCGGTACCGGAAGTCGGTGCCAGGAACCCGGTGAGCATCTTCATGGTGGTGGACTTGCCGGCGCCGTTCGGGCCGAGAAACCCCAGCACCTCCCCCTCCTGAACACGGAAGGACAGGTTGTCCACCGCGGTGTGCTGAGCGAAACGCTTCGTTAGATTTCTTATGTCGATCATGGTCTCTCACCATCCCGATGAAAAACCCATCTCGCCATCCGCGCGCACAGCAAGATGGGTCGCTGAAATGCCGGCGGACTATAAGGACTCCCCGTGCGGCTAGGCAAGACAGTGATTTTCAATAAAAGTTTCAGTCGGACGGGGCTTCGGCCGTCGCTGGCGAGTGTGTGGGGGTTCGGGTCTTCTGGGTCCCCGCGTTCGCGGGGATGACGGGAGAAGCGCCGGGCACTGGCCCACCCTCGTCGTCCTCGCGAACGCGGGGACCCAATACCCAACCTCACCTCACCCGTTGATCCGCCGCACCAGCCGCGCCTGCAGCTTCTCCAGCTCGACCGGATCGCCCTTGTTGGCGGCGTGGATGCCCAGCCCCTCGCCGGCGAAGCGCGGGACGATGTGCACGTGGATGTGGAACACCGTCTGTCCGGCCGGCGCGCCATTGAACTGCGCCACCTGGACCCCGTCCGGCTGCAACTCCTCGACGATCGCGCCGGTGAGCTTCTGCACCACCAGCATCATCTTGCACAGGTTGTCCGGGTCGATCTCCAGCAGGTTGCGCGCCTGGGCGTGCTTGGGGATCACCAGCGTGTGGCCGTAGGACTGCGGGAACAGATCGAGGAAGGCGAGCACGTCGTCGTCCTCGTACAGCTTGTAGCAGGGCGCGTCGCCCTTGATGATCTGGGCGAAGATGTTCTGCGGGTCGTAGGTGCCGTGCAGGCTCATGGGATTCTCCGTGTCCGGTTGACTGAGTGGGGCAAACCATACCGGCTTCCGGCACGGATGTCGCCGCCGGGCGGAGCGGCTATCCTGCTCCTTTCGTCAAATCCCTGGAGTCGTCATGCCGGATCTGTCCCGCTTCCCCATCACGCGCAAATGGCCCGCCACCCAGCCCGACCGCCTGCAACTCTACTCGCTGCCCACGCCCAACGGCGTCAAGGTATCGATCATGCTGGAAGAGATCGGCCTGCCCTACGAGCCGCACCTGGTCAGCTTCGAACGCAACGACCAGTTCTCCCCGGAATTCCTCTCCCTCAGCCCGAACAACAAGATCCCCGCCATCCTCGACCCCGATGGCCCGAATGGCGAGCCGCTGGCGCTGTTCGAGTCCGGCGCGATCCTCATCTACCTGGCGGAAAAGACCGGCCGGCTGCTGCCGAAGGACGCCGCCGCCCGCTACGAGACCATCCAGTGGCTGATGTTCCAGATGGGCGGCATCGGCCCGATGTTCGGCCAGCTCGGTTTCTTCCACAAGTTCGCCGGCCGGGACTACGAGGACAAACGCCCGCGCGACCGCTACGTCGACGAATCCAGGCGCCTGCTCGGCGTGCTCGACCAGCGCCTGCAAGACCGCCAGTGGATCATGGGCGACGAGTACGGCATCGCCGACATCGCCACCTTCCCGTGGGTGCGCAACCTGGTCGGTTTCTACGAGGCCGGCGAACTGGTGCAGTTCGAGCGCTTCGCCAACGTGCAGCGGGTGCTGGCGCAGTTCCTGGCGCGTCCGGCAGTGGAGCGCGGCCTGGGGATTCCCCGACGCGATTGATGGTCGTCGGCCCGTAGGGGGCGCCGCTTTCGTAGGAGCGAGCCGGAGATCGGACTCGGCCTAGGGCTTCAGCTCGATACGGTCATCGTGGATGACGATCAGCCCCTGCTTGAACAGCCCGCCGATCGCCTTCTTGAAATTGCCCTTGCTGACGCCGAAGCGGTGGCTGATCTCCGCCGGGTCGCTCTTGTCGCTGACGAACAGCACGCCATGGTTGTCGCGCAACTGCTGCAGGATGTTCTCGCCCAGCGCATCGGCCGCCTGCCGGCCGACCGGTTGCAGGCTCAGGCTGATCTTGCCGTCCGGGCGCACCTCGCGGATGTAGCCCTGGCCACGGAAGCCCAGGCGCAGCGGCTTGAACAGCTCGTTCTTGTGCACCAGCGCCCAGTGCTGGTTGTCGAGGATCACCTTGACTCCCATCGGCGAGCGCTCCGCGGCAAGGAACTCCACCGCCTGGCCGACCTTGTAGTGGTGCGGGGTCTTGTCCAGGTAGCGGTCCAGCCGAGCGGTGGCGACGATGCGCTTGGTGTGCTTGTCCAGGTAGACGTGCACCACGCAGTAATCGCCGACCTTGAGCTCACGCTTCTCCTCGGAGAACGGCAGCAGCAGGTCCTTGGGCAAGCCCCAGTCGAGGAAGATGCCGAAGTTGTTGATCTCCGCCACCTTGAGGCTGGCGAACTCGCCCACCTGCACCTTGGGTTGCTCGGTGGTGGCGATCAGGCGGTCGTCGCTGTCGAGGTAGACGAACACGTTGAGCCAGTCGTCGACCTCGCAGGGCACGTCCTTCGGCACGTAGCGATTGGGCAGGAGGATTTCGCCATCGGCCCCGCCATCCAGGTACAAGCCGAAATCGGCCTTCTTGACCACCTGCAAACTGTTGTAACGCCCCACCAGAGCCATATTCGTCCACCTCGTTGCGAGGTGGGGATTCTAGCCGATAACGCCCCCGGCCACGGCAGCAAACACGACGCGGGGCAGGCTTCTGGTCGATAATTGCCCGTCCATTGCCCGAGCCCTCCCGATGACCAGTCCCCCCCCGAAAGACCCGCTGCACGGTATCACCCTCAAGGCCATCGTCGAGGCCCTGGTCGCCCACTATGGCTGGGAGCGGCTGGGCCGGTTGATCCCGATCCGCTGCTTCCAGAGCGACCCGAGCGTCGAGTCGAGCCTGAAGTTCCTGCGCAAGACGCCATGGGCCCGGGAAAAGGTCGAAAGCCTGTACGTGGCGAAAGTCGCCCCGAAGCCCGCCGCCAAACCCGACCAGCACTGACGACCTCCGTAGGGCGAGTTGAGCACCACGATATCCTCGCCTCTCGCACTGCCTGAGGCATCGTCATCCCCGCGCACGCGGGGATCCAAAAACCTCACTCCCCCGCCGCCCCGGGCTAACCATCCCCCCGCTCCGCCAGCAACGGATCGAGCAAGGCGCGCATGCTGCGCCAGTGCGAGCCCTCCCAGAACACCCGCTGGCAGTCGTCGCAGGTGAGAAAGTGCTGGTACAGCACGCGTACCCTGGGCGGCAGCCGGTCGAGCACCGCCGCCTTGTCCACCTCGCGCAGCGGCACGTTGCAATGCAGACACAGGGTGAACGGCCGCGCGCTGCCGGCCAGGTCCAGCCGCTCGAACAACTCGCGCAACTGCAATGCCGGCTTCAGCGCACGCACATAGCAGCCGTGGGTGATGGTGCGGCGCTTGAGCAGTTCGCGGTCACGGGTCAGCACGATGCGCCCTTCATCGGCGCCCAGCGCGGCGATCCGCGCGTCGTCGAAGCCCGTCTCGTACAGCGTGTCGAACCCGGCCATGCGCAGCAGATGCGCCAGCCCGCCGAGGTGCACGTCGGCCACGAAGCGCGTCACCCGCAACGGCCGCTCGCGTACCCGCAGCAGCGAACTGATATCCAGCGCCTCGAACTTGGGATAGACGGCGACCCGGTCGCCATCCTCGATCAGCCGGTCGAAACCCACCGACTCGCCATTCACCAGCACCAGCTCCACCTCGGTATGCGGCACCCCGAGCGCCTCGATCATGTGCTTGGTGGTCGCCGCGCGAGCGCAGGCGCAGGTGAACGCCCGCCGCCGGCGTTCGGGCGGGAGGAAGTCGTTGAGCTCCTCGTAGAAGCGGAAGGTGGCGCTGACCATGTCCATCACTATAGATAGCGCTGCCCGACGTCCGGAAACCGGCCAGGAGGTGGCCGGCCCGGCCACTCTGTGCTATTGCCGAAAGAGTCCGGAACCCAGCGCGGGAGGGCGAAACCATGCTGCAAGCGGTACTGCTCGACATCAGCGGAGTGCTCCACGAGGACGGCCAGCCCCTGCCCGGCGCCGTGGCGGCGGTGCGCACGCTACAGGACAAGGGCTATCCCCTGCGCCTGCTCACCAACACCTCGCGCCAGGGCCGCTCGGCCATCCACCGGAAGCTGGCCGGGATGGGCTTCGAGGTGGGCGTCGAACAGATCTTCAGCGCGCCGCAGGCCGTGCTGCGCCATGTGCGGGAACGCATGCTGCGCCCCTATTGCCTGATCCACCCGGAC
This sequence comes from Zestomonas carbonaria, assembly GCF_904061905.1. Lineage (GTDB taxonomy): Bacteria > Pseudomonadota > Gammaproteobacteria > Pseudomonadales > Pseudomonadaceae > Aquipseudomonas > Aquipseudomonas carbonaria. The sequence continues at coordinate 25,648 of NZ_CAJFCI010000071.1, read as the reverse complement.
CTCGAGGAAGAGTTCGCCGACCTGCTCGACCAGCCTGAGCCCGATGCCGTGGTGCTCGGCGATGCGGGGTCGCGCTTCGACTACCCCCACCTGGACCGCGCCTTCCAGTTGCTGGTCGAGGGCGCGCCGCTGATCTGCATGGGCGACAACCGCTACTTCCACAGCGCCGGCGCCCTGCACCTGGACGCCGGCCCCTTCGTGCGCGCCCTCGAATACGCGGCGGGCTGCACCGCGCGGGTGCTCGGCAAGCCCGACAAGGCGTTCTTCGCCGCCGCGCTGAACGATCTCGGCGTGGCTGCCGGCAACGCACTGATGATCGGCGACGACGTGGTGGCGGATGTCCGTGGCGCGCTGGACGCCGGTCTGCACGCCTGTCTGGTGCGCACCGGCAAGTATCGCCCGGGCGACGAGCAACAGGCGCCGGGAGCCTGGCTGGCGGCCGACCTGGCCGAAGCCGTCGCGCGGCATTGCCCGTAAGAACCGACTGTAGCCCGGATGAAATCCGGGGAAGCCGGTGACTTCGCGCCCTCACCCCAGCCCTCTCCCGGAGGGAGAGAGGGCCGTTCGTGCAGGCGGATGAAGTCCGGCGGCTACTTCTTCGCGAACCGCTTCACCGCCTCCAGCCAGGCCGGATCGAGCCTGTTCTGCTCGATATCCAGCCCCTGCGCCTCCATCGCCTCCCGGTGCTGGTCGATCTCCCGCACCATCTGGCTGAGGTCGGACAGGTTGCCGTCCAACTGATACATCTGGGTCACGCCCAGGTGGTAGAAACGCAGCAGCTTCATGGCGCTGGGATCGCCGACGGCGACCCCGGCCTTGACGTCATGCATGACGTTGGTGACGCGCATCAGGCTGCGCTTGAGCCGCCAGCCATAGACGGCGGGCGCCATCCACGCCTGCCGCCACAGGCTGATGCGCACCACGGCGACGGTGAGCACCAGGCCGGCCAGCACGCCGATCAGGTTCCAGCGGAAGTTGTCGCCGCCCGGCTCGCCGAACACCTGCACGCTGAACGTGGACGTGAGCATGGCCAGCACCACGAAGAGGCCGGCGACGATCAGCGTCGCGCGGCGCGTCTGCTGCCGGTAGGTCTCGGGGCTCATGGGTTGGATTTCGAACATGGGACTCCTTGGTGGTCGAATCGGTGCAATCATGCCGGCTGGCGAAGCCCCGTGGAAGCCGCCTCCGCCACGTTCAGGCGAAGCGCCGGGCCTCGAAACCGATCATGCCGCTGTCCTTGGTCGGCGCCTGGTCGGGCTGGTAGTCCGCAAAGACGCGGATGTCGCCGAAACCTTCCTGGCGGAGCAACAGCTCGAACTCCGCGACGCCCCACCAGCGCAGGCTGAAACGCTCCAGTTCGGCACTCACCAGTCGGCCCTGGCGCCAGTGCTCGTAGCGCAGGTAGCTGTGCCTGGTCTGGTTCACGAAGTCGGTCTCCAGCGGCTGTTCGGTCAGCGTCAGCCACTCGTCGTCGGACACCATCCAACTGCGGATGCCACCCTCGTTGCGGATCAGCGCGCCGCAGGGGTCCAGGTCGAGAATCAGCCGGCCGTCAGCCAGCAGGTGCTCGCGGAAACGACGCAACACGGCACGCGCCTGGGCGAAATCGGTGATCAGTTGGAAGGACCCGGCGGGCACGACTATCGCGGCAAAGCGCTGCTCGTAGGCGAAGCTTTCGAAACGCTGCCGGCTCAGCGACGGGCTCAGCCCCAGGTGCCGGGCATGCGCGTCACAACGCTCCAGCATCTCCTCCGAGGCATCGAAGCCCAGCACCTCCAGGCCCTCCTGCAACAGCGGGAGCAGCACCCGGCCGTTGCCCACCGCCGGTTCCAGGATCGGCCCACGGCAGTCGCGCAGCCGCTGCGCATAGAATTCGATGTCGCCGAACGAGCGGCCGATGGGCTTGTCCAGGTCGTAGACCCAGGAAGCCAGGGTTCCGTAGCGATTTTCCATGGAAGCACTCCTTGTTCCGAGCCGCCGTGCAGGCACGGCGGGAAATAGTTACTGCGCTAGGCCTCGACCAGGCTCCACTGCCTGGCCAGGCGTTTATCCGACACCGGCATCTTCGTGCCCAGTTGCTGGGCGAACAGCGACACCCGGTATTCCTCCAGCATCCAGCGGTACAGCACCAGCTCCGGATCGCGCTTGCCCTCCTGGGCGTGCTTGGCGGCGCGTGCCTTGTACTGCTCCCTGCAGCCGCCGAGTTCGCCGGTCCACACGCGATCGCGCTGGACCTGGGCGCCGACCTTGTCCAGGCGCTGGTCGATGGCCTTGAGGTAGCGCGGAATCTCCTTGAGCCATTCGGCCGGGGTTTCGCGGACGAAGCCGGGATAGACCAGGTTGGCGAGCTGTTGCTTGATGTCGTTGAGCGCCATGGCCTGGGCCAGGTCGATCTTGCCCTTGAAGCGCTTCTGCAAACCGTGGGTGAGCTTGAGGATATCCAGCACCAGCCTGGCCAGGCGCTCGGCGTGGGCGGTCCAGTCGCCGCGCTTCTTCTCCGCCAGGGCGGCCAGGGCGGCGCCGTCGCGCGGTAGCGTGGCTTCCCCGTCGAGGATGCAGTTGTCCAGGCTGGCCAGCAGGATGTCCTCGACCAGCGCCTCGACGCGGCCCATGTCGCGGTAGAGCAGGCCGAGCTCGGTGAGCCCCGGCAGCTTGCCGCGCAGGAACTTCGCCTGCTCGGCCAGTTGCTGGAGCAGCAGCCGTTGCAGCGCGCGGCGATGCTGGAAGTCGGCTTCGGCCTGGGTCGGGAAACGCCCCTCCTTGACCACGCCGCCCTCCTCCACCAGCGCCGGGAATACCGTCATGGACAGGCCAGCGACCTTCTGCTGGGCCTTTTCCGCGACCTGGGCGAAGGCCTTGGCCTCCACCGGTTTCTGTTCCTTCGCCTGCTGCGGGATGGCCAGGGCGGCCTGGCTGGCCTCGCTGAAGCGCGCGGTCAGTTCAGCCAGGTCGCGGCCCTCGCCGAGGAACTTGCCACGCGCATCCACGACCTCGATGTTCATCTTCAGATGGCTTTCGAGCTGGGCCTCGGCCTCGTCCCAGGCTTCCTCCGCCACGCGGACGCCGGTCATGCGCTGCAACTCGCGGCCAAGCGCGTCGGGCAGGTTGCCCTCGGCGAAGACGATCCTGGCCAGCGCGGCGGACACGAAGTCGGGCACCGGCACGAAGTTCTTGCGGATCGCCTTGGGCAGGTTGCGCACCAGCGCCACGCACTTGGCCTCGATCAGCCCGGGCACCAGCCATTGCAGGCGCTCGGCCGGCAGTTGCGGGAGCAGCGGCGCCGGCACGCGCAGGGTGACGCCGTCGCGCGGATGGTTGGGCTCGAAGTGGTAGGACAGCGGCAGTTGCAGCTCGCCGAAGCGCAGGCTGTCCGGGTATTGCGCGGCGGTGACTTCCCTGGCCTCGCGGACCAGCACGTCTTCCTCGCGCATGATCAGCAGTTGCGGGTTCTTCTCGGCCTCGCGCTTGTACCAGCTCTCGAAGCTGGCGGTCTGGTAGATGTCCTGCGGCAGGCGCGCGTCGTAGAAGCCGAACAAAGTTTCCTCGTCGGCGAGGATGTCGCGGCGGCGCGCCTTGGCTTCCAGTTCGTCGAGGCGTTCCAGGAGCTGGCGGTTGGCGGACAGGCACTTGGCGCGGCTGTTGATCTCGCCGCGCACCAGCCCCTCGCGGATGAACAGCTCGCGCGCCACCGCCGGATCGTGCGGGCCGTAATGCACGGCGCGGCGGCCGACGATGATCAGGCCGTACAGCGTCACCTGTTCGTAGGCCACCACCTGGCCGCGCTTCTTCTCCCAGTGCGGTTCGAGATAGTTCTTCTTCACCAGATGGGCGGCCAGCGGCTCCAGCCAGTCCGGCTCGATCTTCGCCACCATGCGGGCGAACAGCTTGGTGGTTTCCACCAGTTCGGCGGCCATCACCCACTGCGGGCGCTTGCGGCCGATCACACTGGACGGATGCAGCCAGAAACGTCGCTGGCGCGCGCCTAGATAGTCGCCGTCCTCGGTCTTCTGGCCGATCTGGCTGAGCAGGCCGGAGAGAATGGCCTTGTGCACCTTGGCGTAGTCGACGGAGCGCTGGGCGTCAGGCTTCTGCTCTTTGTAGGAGCCAGCTTGCTGGCGATCCTGAGAGTTCGGGACGCTGCGCTGATCGCGAGCAAGCTCGCTCCTACCCGATCCGCGCTGGCTTTCGGAAAGCTTGAGCTCCCGGGCGATCAGCACCAGTTGGCGGTGCGCATCGCGCCATTCGCGCATCCGCAGGTAGTTGAGGAAGTTCTTCCGGCACCAGTTGCGCAGCGCGTTGGAGCCCAGCGCCTGGCGCTGCTCCTCGAAACCGCGCCAGAGGTTGATCAGCGCGGCGAAGTCCGAATCCGGGTCCTTCCACTGGGCATGCGCCTGGTCGGCGGCCTGCTGGCGCTCCATCGGGCGCTCGCGCGGGTCCTGCACGGACAGCGCGCTGGCGACGATCAGCACTTCTTCCAGGCTGCCCAGCCTGGCCGCCTCCAGCACCATGCGGCCGAGGCGCGGGTCGATGGGCAGCCGCGCCAACTGGCGGCCAATGGGCGTGAGCTGGCCCTCGCGGTTGACCGCCGAGAGCTCCTGCAACAGGGTGAAACCGTCGCTGATCGCCTTGCCGTCCGGCGGTTCTATGAACGGAAAGGCGTCGATCTCGCCGAGACGCAGGTGCAGCATCTGCAGGATCACCGCCGCGAGGTTGGTGCGCAGGATTTCCGGATCGGTGAACGCCGGGCGGCCGAGGAAATCCTCCTCGCTGTACAGGCGCACGCAGATACCCGGCTCGACCCGTCCGCAACGGCCCTTGCGCTGGTTGGCGCTGGCCTGGGAGATGGCTTCGATGGGCAGGCGCTGGACCTTGGCGCGGTAGCTGTAGCGGCTGATACGCGCGGTGCCGCTGTCGATCACGTAGCGGATGCCGGGCACGGTCAGCGAGGTTTCGGCGACGTTGGTGGCCAGCACGATCTTGCGGCCGGCCATGGGCTGGAAGATCTTCTGCTGCTCGGCCGGGGTCAGCCGCGCGTAGAGCGGCAGCACTTCGGTGAACTTCAGGTTGGCCTTGCGCAGCACCTCGGCGCAGTCGCGGATTTCCCGCTCGCCGGGCAGGAACACCAGCACGTCGCCGGGGCGCTTGCCCTCGCTGCGCTCATGGGCGGCAATCTCGTCCAGCGCGGCGAGGATGCCCTGGTCGACGGTCAGGTCGTCCATCAGCGTCTCGCCGTCCTCGTCCACCTCGGCCGCCAGCGGGCGGTACCAGGTCTCCACCGGGTAGGTACGGCCCGAGACCTCGACGATCGGCGCATCGTTGAAGTGCTTGCTGAAGCGCTCCAGGTCGATGGTCGCCGAGGTGATGACCAGCTTGAGGTCGGGGCGGCGCGGCAACAGGGTTTTCAGGTAGCCGAGCAGGAAGTCGATGTTCAGGCTGCGCTCGTGGGCTTCATCGACGATGAGGGTGTCGTACTTTTCCAGGAAGCGATCGTGCTGGGTCTCGGCGAGCAGGATGCCGTCGGTCATCAGCTTGACCAACGTGCTGTCCTTGCTCTGGTCCTCGAAGCGCACCTGGTAGCCCACCAGCTCGCCGAGCGGCGTACCGACCTCCTCCGCCACCCGCGTCGCCACGCTGCGCGCCGCCAGCCGGCGCGGCTGGGTGTGGCCGATCAGGCCGTGCAGGCCCCGGCCGATCTCCAGGCAGATCTTCGGCAACTGGGTGGTCTTGCCCGAGCCGGTCTCGCCGGCGATCACCACCACCTGGTGCTTTGCCAGCGCCGCCTTGATCTCGTCGCGCTTGGCGGCAATCGGCAGGGCGTCGTCGTAGCGCATCGCCGGCACGCTCTTCCGGCGCGCCTCGACCTTGGCGCAGGAGGCCTGGAAGCGCTCGGCCCATTGCGCCAGCTTCGTCTCGTCCGGCGTGGCCTGCTTCTGCAGCTCGTGGAGCTGGCGGCGCAGGCGGTGGCGGTCGGCGATCAGGGCGTGGTCGAGGTTCTTCAGCAGGGCGGTGATGTCGGTCATTGCGGTCAGGGCAGGACGGAAGCGGGTGGCGATTGTCGCAGATTCAGTCGCCGGGTGGACGGCAAAGCGGCCGACCACCCGACGCGCCCATCGCGACCCGTGCCAGATCCAGGCCGGCCGAGGCTTCGTGCGATCCATCAAAAAATATGAAGCAAATCACACTCAAGATCCCCCATCGCCAACCGCTAAAGAGTCAAGGAGCGACGTGCCTCGTTGATCCCGGTCAACGCGCGGGCAGGCGCTCGCGGCAGAATATGGCCAACTGCCAGCCACCTACCTCCGAGAAAACAAGACATCGTATGGGCACCTGGATCCGTAATCTCTCCCTCAAGTACAAGTTCTGGGCCGTCAACCTGGTGGCCTTCTCCACCACCCTGCTGCTGGTGCTCTACGCCATGCACCAGGAACAGAACGGCCGCATCGACGACGCCCGCGCCGCCGCCCAGGCCCGGGCCGAGTTGCTGGCCGCCTGGCCGCAGGGCGCGCTGCCGCAGCAGCCAGGCGTGCTGAACCTCTCCGCCGGCAACCGCCCGGAGCTGCCCGCCGCGCAGGCCGAGGCGCTGGTCCGCGCCCAGGGCTGGGTGGCAGCACTGGAGGACGACCTGCTGTGGGGCGATGCTCCCGTGGTCGGCGCCTGGGTCCGCGATGCCGGCAATGGCCAGCGGTTCGCCGTGCTGGCCCGGGCGCCGAGCCTCTGGCAGGTGTTCGAGCAGCGCGCCGGTGCCTACGCGCTGGCCGTGCTGGTGCTGATGCTGGCGTTGCTGGGCGCTTCGCAGTTGCTGATCCGCTTCATCCTCAGCCATCTCAACCACCTCAAGGACACCATGCTGCACGCCGAGCGCAGCGGCGACCTGTCCGCCCGCGCGCGGGTCGACAGCCAGGACGAGGTCGGCCAGATGGCCGGCGCCTTCAACGCCATGCAGAGCGGCTACCAGCAGATCGTCGGCATCGTCGCCCAGGCCGCCGCGCATCTCGACGAGGGCGCCAAGCGCCTGGCCGACGGCATGGACCGGGTACGCGGCGGCATGCTCGGCCAGCAGAGCGAGACCGACCAGGCCGCCACGGCGATCAACGAGATGTCCACCACCGTGCACCACATCGCCCAGCACGCCGCCGACACCCGCGACCAGTCCACCGAGGCCGAACGCCTGAGCGGCGCCGGCCTGGAAGTGGCGCAGCGCGCCGGAACCGCCATCGCCGGCCTGTCCACAGGCGTGCAGCAGACCGCCGAAATGATCCAGCAACTGGCCGAGGACAGCCGGGTGATCGGCGGCATGGTCGAAGTTATCCACGGCATCGCCGAACAGACCAACCTGCTCGCCCTCAACGCCGCCATCGAGGCCGCCCGCGCCGGCGAGATGGGCCGTGGCTTCGCGGTGGTGGCCGACGAGGTGCGCAACCTCGCCAAGCGCGTGCAGACCTCCACCGACGAGATCACCCAGGTGATCGGCAAGCTGCAGTCCGGCACCCGCGACGCCGTGGAGTTCATGCAGGAAAGCTCGCTCAAGGCCGACCAGTGCGTGCAGGAAGCCAACGCCGCCGGCGAGGCGCTGGCGCACATCGCCCAGGCGGTCTCGGCGATGCGCCAGAGCAACGTGCAGATCGCCGTCGCCGCCGAACAGCAAAGCCAGGTGGCCGAGGAGATGACCCGCTCGGTGGTCGGCATCCGCGACGTCACCGAACAGACCGTCCACCAGACCCTCGATTCCGCCGCCACCAGCGCCGAACTGGTCAAGCTGGCCGAGGAGCTGCGCACGGCGATCGGCAGGCTCAAGCTGTGAGCGCGTCCTGGGCTGAATCGACGTTCAGACGGTACATGTTGGAGCGAGCCGCCTGAATGTCGATCCGCCCCCGGGATTCGCTGACCCCGTCATTCCCCCGCACGCGGGAATCCAATGAACATGGGACTCCTGGCCCCGACGGCTGCTCAGAGCCTCCCCAGGCCCGTCGGCAGCCCCTGGAATCACCCTCCCGAGGCACAGCCGCTCAACGAAGAGAACAGGCCTTTTGCTAGGCATCGGCGAGCAGGCTGTTCTATCCTCTGCCTGCCCGCCCCCTGCGCAGTGACGCGAATGAAACAACCGCCGAAAGTCCCGAGCATTCTTGACCTCTACCCGGAAGAAACCCGCGAATCGGCAGCCCTGCTCAAACAAGCGGTTCCGCTCATGGTGCGCCACGACATTCCGCCGAACCCGGTGCACTATGCGCTCTGGTACACCTATAGCCAGGGCAGCAGCCCCGAGCTGAACCGCCGCCTGGACAAGGTGGTCCAGGATTTCGAGACCTTCCCGCCGGACACCGCGCTCAAGCTGTTTCGCGAATACGTCATCCACGGCGAACTCGAGGAGGCGCGCGCCGGCCAGCGCCAGGCGGTCGAACTGGTCGAGAGCATCGAGGGCGACGTCTCCAGCAACCTCAACCACAACCAGTCCTACCAGAACAGCCTCAGCCAGGGCCTGGCGGCCCTGCACGAGCCGATCATCGACGACCTGCCCAACGTGCTCAACGACCTGCAACAGAGCACGCAAGAGATGCAGAAAGAGCAGGAGCGATTCCTCCAGCGCCTGCGCTCCGCCCAGGACGAGATACTCAACCTGCGCAGCCAGTTGCAGCGCGCGCACCTGGCGGCCAACCTGGACAGCCTGACCCAGGTGTTCAACCGGCACGCCTTCACCCGCCTGCTCGAACAGATCCTCGCCGCCGGGCACCAGGGCGTGGCGCTGGTCATCCTGGATATCGACCACTTCAAGCAGTTCAACGACCAGTACGGCCATCCCCTCGGCGACCGGGTGCTGCAGCACGTCGGCCAACTGCTGCGCGAACTGCTGCCGCCGCGGGCCATCGCCGCGCGCTACGGCGGCGAGGAGTTCTGCATCATCCTCCGCGACAACGACAGCGCCCACAGCGCCCGGACCTTCGCCGAGCAACTGCGCCTGAAGATCCAGGCACTGCGCGTCAAGGTACGGCGCACCGACGAAGTCCTCGACAGCATCAGCGCCAGTTTCGGCCTGGCCCTGGCCCAGGATGGCGACAACCTGGAAAGCCTGCTGACCCGCGCCGACGATGCCCTCTACCAGGCCAAGCGCAATGGCCGCAACCAGGTTTACCTCGCGCTAAGCGCTTGATTTGAGTAGCCCTCTGCTTTCCTGTTAAATACGCCCGTGCCGCGCGGCCGCTGTTCGCCGCGTGGCCGCCGGGCATGACGCCACGCGCGCACCGCGCACGCCATTTCCGTTCACGGCGCAGCGTCACGCCCGTTCTTACCTGCGATACATCTTATTAAGCGAGTTCATGACCCATGTTGAAGATCGTCCACCTGCTGACGGGTGTCGCCGCCCTTTTGCTGTCCTTCGTTCCCAGTCTGCATGCCGAAGCCCCTCCCTACCTGCAACAACCCGATGCGCTCTACCTCGCCCTGATCGGCCTGCTGAACCTGCTGCTGGCTCCCCTGCTGCCGGTGCGCCACGCCGGTGCCCGCCACCAGTTGCAGGGCCTGGTATCGGCCATGTTGGTATTCGCCACCCTCCTGCAGGGCCTGATCCTGCTCGCTCCGCTGCCGGTGATCGGCGGCCAGCCGGCCGTATTGCTGAGCCTGCTGACCGTGCTGCTCGCCGTGGTACTGCACCTGGCCGCCAATCTGCGTCTTAAACCGCGCAGTATTGTCAGCGAACAACCGGCGGGCGATCGCGAAACCGGCACGGTGAAATGGTTCAACACCTCCAAGGGCTTCGGCTTCATCTCCCGCGACTCCGGCGACGACATCTTCGTGCACTTCCGGGCCATCCGTGGCGAAGGGCACCGGATCCTGCTGGAAGGCCAACGCGTCGAGTTCTCGGTCATGCAGCGCGACAAGGGCCTGCAGGCGGAAGACGTGGTGACCCTGCCGCCGCAACGGCGCTGATCGCCAGGCACTCGAACGCAAAAGGCGGCCGGGATATTCCCGGCCGCCTTTTTTCATGTCCACGCGCTTGTCTTGTGCCCAGTGCTTTCTGGGCTCCCGCGTGCGCGGGAGTGACGAGGTGCGAACGCATCGCGGCCATGGGCCGCTCCTACGGTTTCACCGATATGCCGGACGTAAAGCCCCGTAGGGTGGATGTCGCTTTTTACATCCACCGGCCGGAGTACCGTCCACCCCGTCATTTCTGTTCACTGGGTCCCCGCGTTCGCGAGGACGACGGATACATCGGGTTTCCCCACTCCCACGTCATTCCCGCGAACGCATCGCGGCCATGGGCCGCTCCTACGGTTATGCCGATATGCCGGACGTAAAGTCCCGTAGGGTGGATGTCGCTTTTTACATCCACCGGTACCGCCCACCCCGCCATTTCTGTTTATTGGGTTCCCGCGTTCGCGGGAATGACGGGGTTGGGGCACGCACTCGCTATCCCTCGTCGTCCCTGCGAACGCGGGGAACCAAAAACCCCTCCTTAATAGTGCGGAGGCGGCGCATCGTCCTGGGGACCATCGATCCACCCCTGCATGTCCTCCTGGCGCTTCGCCAGGGCGGCCAACTGCAACTGCATCCGCTCCAGGACCCGCTGCTGGGCGACCAGCACGTCGTTCAGCGCCTGGATGGTGTCGTCCTGGAACGCCAGGCGGCTCTCCAGTTCGGTAATCCGCTCTTCAAGACTCACGGCCCGACTCCTCGGCAAAGTTGAAATTCTCGGTCAGCACCAGGCGCAGACGGGAACGGATGGCGGCGACCTGCTCGTCGGTATAGGGCTCGGCCGGATGCTTGCCCCAGACCGGCGCCGGCCAGGCCGCGTCGTCGCGCCGGCGCACGATGACATGCATATGTAACTGGCTGACCACATTGCCCAGTGCGGCAATGTTCATCTTGTCCGCTCCAAAAGAATCCTTGAGCGTTTCCGCCAGAAAGGTGGTTTCCTGCCAGAGTTGCCGCTGATCGGCGAGATCCAGTTGGAAGACTTCACTGACCTCCTCCCGGCGTGGCACCAGGATGAACCAGGGATAACGTGCCTCGTTCATCAGCAACAGGCGGCAAAGGGGAAAGTCACCGACCAGCAGAGTGTCCTGCTCGAGTCGAGAATCAAGAACGAACATCGAATTCCCTCCTATAAATAAGAAGCAAACCGACCAGAGCCCCGACCTTCCGGGCAACGCCTGGTTTCCATACCGTTCAGGATACCCGTGCTTGGGCGACCGATCATCCGGCGACGGCGCACCAAAAGGGGGCGACCCCGCCATAACTGGCCTACAATCCGTGCAGCCGAACACCGCCCGGTGCTACTCGCATGCGGACGGCGGGGGCTGCGCGCATATGGAAAGCAGGTTGCAATCCACTCGATGGCGTTTTGTGCACGGTTGTTGCTAGAGCAGGGAGTCGGAAGCGAATGCGCCTGGTGCGCGAACGCTGAAAACCATGGAGTTAGTAATCAATCGCATCTAAGTGACAATAAGGGCAGGCAGGGGGGATATCGACAGGGACTGCCCACCCTTACAGTCACTTAGGCATTGAAAATGCGAGGAAAACCAGGTGTCGGAAGATGAGCGAAATCATCAGAAAATATGAAATTGCGACGCTTCCCATCCATTTTTGCGACAACGTCGTAGAGAACTCGCAACTAATCAATAACAACTATCGCCATTATTGTGCTCGTGCTATACGTTAGCGCGCGTAAAAAAAGAAAGAGCCGCCCAACAACAATTACGATGGGCAGCACAACTCTTCAAACCAAAGGAGCAATCACCATGCAAGTGATGAAGTGGAGCCTAATCGCCGCGGCCGTAGCCGCCGGCAGCACCCAACTGGCCATGGCCAGTGCGCAGTCCGACTCCAAGGGCTTTGTCGAAGATGCCAGCGCCAACCTGCTGCTGCGCAACACTTACTGGAACCGTGACTACAAGAACGGCGTGAATGACCGTAACACCTGGGCCCAGGGTTTCATCGGCACCTTCGAGTCCGGCTTCACCCAAGGCACCGTTGGTTTCGGCGTTGACGCCTTCGGCCTGCTCGGCCTGCGCCTCGACGGCGGTCAGGGCGACATGTTCCCCGGCGAGGAAAAAGACTGGGAAGACTCCGTCTCCCAAGCTGGCGCCGCAGTCAAGCTCCGCCTCTCCAACACCGTGGTGAAATACGGTGACCAGATGCCGAACCTGCCGGTTCTGGCCTATGACGACTCCCGCCTGCTGCCGCAGAGCTTCACCGGCACCCTGCTCACCAGCAGCGAGCTCGAAGGTCTCGAACTGAACGTCGGTCGTTTCACCCAGGAAAGCCCGATGGCTTCCGGTGCCCGCGATGACGCCAAGCTGAAGAGCATCGACGTCTATGGCGCCAGCTACCAGTTCACCGACAACCTGAGCGCGGCTCTGTACTTCTCCGACGTCGAAGACGTGTACAAGAAGAAGTACGCGAACGTGAACTACACCATTCCGTTCTCCGATGACCAGTCGCTGAACTTCGACTTCAACATCTACAAGACCGACTACGACAACGATACCGTCGCCACCGATGGCTTCTTCGGCAACGGCATCGAAGGCGATGACAACACCATCTGGAGCCTGGCCGGTAAGTACAGCACTGGCGCCCACGCCTTCATCCTGGCCTACCAGCAGAACAGCGGTGATGTCGGCTATGCCTACGATCTGGGCGACGGCGGTAGCGCGATCTGGGTAGCCAACTCCTACTACTCGGACTTCAACAACGCAGACGAGAAGTCCGTGCAAGCGAGCTACGAGCTGGACTTCGCTGGCTACGGCGTTCCGGGGCTGACCTGGAAAACCGCCTACGTTTACGGTTACGACATCAAGGTGTTGAACGAGAGCGATGGCAAAGAGCGCGAAATCTTCAACCAGGTGAAGTACACCATCCAGGACGGCCCGGCCAAGGACCTGTCCTTCAAGGCCCGCAACTCGATCTACCGTTCCTCCAACAGCGTTGGCCCGGACCTGAACGAGTGGCGCCTGTTCGTCGAGTACCCGCTGGAAATCCTGTAATTCCCGCGTAAGCTCGATTGAAAACGAAAGCCCGGCTCCCGCCGGGCTTTCTTCATCCACGACGCCCCAAAACCGCCCCGCCTCGCCTCCGCGCCCGACATCTCCCCGCCCCGCGCCTGTACGCCACTGTACAGTCCTCGTACAATGCCGGCCTGTTTCCCCCTTTCGCAATCGATACAGCGGCCAACCATGCGTACCAGTCAGTATCTGCTCTCCACCCTGAAAGAAACCCCTTCCGATGCCGTGGTCATCAGCCACCAGCTGATGCTCCGCGCCGGGATGATCCGCAAGCTGGCCTCGGGCCTCTACACCTGGCTGCCCATGGGTCTTCGGGTCATGCGCAAGGTGGAAGCCGTGGTGCGCGAGGAAATGAACGCCGCCGGCGCCTTCGAGGTGCTGATGCCGGCCATCCAGCCCGCCGAGCTGTGGCAGGAATCCGGCCGCTGGGAACAGTACGGCCCCGAGCTGCTGCGCCTGAAGGACCGCCATGACCGCGACTTCTGCGTCGGTCCGACCCACGAGGAGGTCATCACCGACCTCATGCGCAACGAGCTCTCCAGCTACAAGCAGTTGCCGATCAACCTGTACCAGATCCAGACCAAGTTCCGCGACGAGATCCGTCCGCGCTTCGGCCTGATGCGTGGCCGCGAGTTCATCATGAAGGACGCCTACTCCTTCCACCTGGACCAAGCCTCGCTGCAGGAAACCTACGACCGCATGCACCAGGCCTACTGCAACGTGTTCACCCGCCTGGGCCTCGACTTCCGCCCGGTACAGGCCGACACCGGCTCGATCGGCGGCACCGGCTCCCATGAATTCCACGTCCTGGCCGAGTCCGGCGAAGACGCCATCGCCTTCAGCGACGGCTCCGACTACGCCGCCAACATCGAGAAGGCCGAAGCCATCCCGCGTGAAAACGCCCGCGGCGCCGCCACCGAGGAAATGCGCCTGGTCGACACGCCCAACGTCAAGACCATCGCCGCTCTGGTGGAAGGCTTCGACCTGCCCATCGAGAAGACCATCAAGACCCTGGTGGTGCATGGCGCGGAGCCCGGCACGCTGATCGCCCTGATCGTTCGTGGCGACCACGAGCTCAACGAAATCAAGGCCGCCAACCTGGAACAGGTCGCCAGCCCGCTGGTGTTCGCCTCGGAAGCCGAGATTCGCGCCGCCATCGGTGCCGGTCCCGGTTCGCTGGGCCCCGTGAACCTGCGGATCCCCTGCATCATCGACCGCTCGGTGGCCCTGATGAGCGATTTCGCCGCCGGCGCCAACATCGAAGACAAGCACTACCTGGGCGTCAACTGGGAGCGCGACCTGCCGCTGCCGGAAGTGGCCGACCTGCGCAACGTGGTGGCCGGCGACCCGAGCCCCGACGGCAAGGGCACCCTGGTGATCCGCCGTGGCATCGAAGTGGGCCATATCTTCCAGCTCGGTACCAAGTACAGCGAAGCGATGAACTGCACGGTAATGGGCGAGAACGGCAAGCCGGCGATCCTGACCATGGGTTGCTACGGCATCGGCGTCTCCCGTGTGGTGGCTGCCGCCATCGAGCAGAGCTACGACGAACGCGGCATCATCTGGAACGACGCGCTGGCGCCCTTCCAGATCGCCCTGGTGCCGCTGCGCTATGAAAACGAAGAGGTACGCGCCACCACCGACAAGCTCTACGCGGACCTGACCGCCGCCGGCTTCGACGTATTGCTCGACGACCGTGACAAAAAGACCAGTCCGGGCATCAAATTCGCTGACATGGAGCTGATCGGCATCCCGCACCGCATCGTTGTCAGCGATCGCGGCCTGGCCGACGGCAATGTCGAATACAAGGGTCGGCGCGAAACCGAGGCACAGGTCATCGCGCTCACCGATATCCTGTCGTTCATCCAGGGCCGCATAGCGCGCTGATCCACGAGACGCCATGTCCACACGTAGCCCCCTTCTCCTCGGCGCCGCCCTGTGCGGCGCCTTGTTGCTCAGCGCCTGCGCCAACCACTTGCCGCAGCGCAGCGAGCACGAGGAACGCGTCGAGCGCAAACTGCTCGACCACAGCCTGCAGATCGAGATCGGCGAACCGCGCGTGCTGGAACTGCCGCAACGGCGCATTCGCATCAACGAGCAGAAGACCTTCGAGGTCACCGAGTTCGAGGTGACGCGCCGCTACGACCGCTACACCCCGTACCAGCCCTGGCGCGAAATCTACGAAGTGCCCCTCGGCGCGGTGGCGGTGATCGCCGGCGTCGGCGCCAACCTGGCCAACATAGTGGCGTTCGGCAACCTGCCGGACAGCGCCACCAAGGGCTGGTTCAGCTACGGCTTCGCCGGCCTCAACCCGTTCATGAACGTGCAATCCAACGGCCGTTCGCAGCAGAACCTCGCCAGCATCGAGGAACAGCAACTGGACAAGCGCACGGAGCATTCGAGCCTGCCCTGGGCCGAGCGTCCGGTGCTGGTCAAGGCGGGGCGCGAAACCCTCGAGCTGACCACCGACCGCAACGGCATCCTGCGCCTCAACCTCCTCGACGGCCCCTTCGCCGATCACGACATCAGCCGCATCGGCACGCTGCAACTGAGCGTCGAAGACCCACAGGACAATACCCGCGCCGAAGCCACGCTGGCCGTCAGCCGCACGCTGCGCGGCAAGTTGCAGGAAGCCCACGACCTGATCTACGAGGATCTGGAAGACGACGAAGTGTCGCAGTGGGTGCACCGGGTCAAGCGCCTGTCCGACCTGGGCCTGGAGGAAGAAGCCAGCGAGCTGGAGCAAAGCCTGATCGAGCTGACCCGCAACGATCCGGAATTGCAGCAGGAATTCCTCCAGTCGCTGATGAAGGACGCCGGACGCCTGGCCGCAGACCCAGGCGCCAACTAACCAGAGATTCGCTTTTACAGGGTGCGCACAGCGCACCCTGCGGGATTACCAGCCCATAGTTCGGGGTATAACGCAGCTTTTGTAGGGTGTGCCGCGCGTACCGAGCCAGGAACGACACAATCGCTCCCGGCTGAGCACACAGGTTCAGCGCCGCACGATGAAGCCGGTGATGCCCTGAAGAGGCTGCTCTTCAAGCTCGACGGCCTTGACCCTGGCGCTCTTCGGCCCCCGCCCCAGCCATTCGACGAAGGCGTCGACCGCCTCTTCCTCGCCCTCGAACAGCACTTCCACCCGGCCATCGTCGAGGTTGCGCACCCAGCCATCGAGATCCAGGCGCTCGGCCTCCTCGGCAGCGTACTGGCGGAAGCCAACCCCCTGTACCCGGCCACTGACATAGCCATGCGTGCATTTGCGCGCCATCGCATCTCTCCTTCGCGGGTTACCGCTCAGCCTGCAACTCGACCAACCGCTTGCGCAGCCCTTCCGCATTCTGCTCGCCCAGCAGCCGCGCGCGCACCTTGCCCGAGGCATCGACAATATAGGTGACCGGCAACGCCTCGCTACGCGGCAGGTCGAAGCGCGGCGCCGGGTCCGTGGCCAATACGGTGAAGCGGATCCCCAGGTCCTCGGCCCCTTTGGCCAGTTCTTCGCCCTGCAGACCGTCGAAGTTCACGCCGAACACTTCGGCCTGCCCCGCGAGCTGCTCGGCCAGCAGGTTGAGCTCGGGAATCTCGGTACGGCAGGGGGCACACCATTCGGCCCAGTAATTGATTACTAGCCACTGGCCTTCCAGGCGCTCAACCGCTACCTTTCGTCCATGCTGATCGACGCCCGCGTCCTCGGCACAACCGGCCAGCAGAAGCCCGGCGAACATCGCCATGACCAACCGACCCAACACTCTCTGGAGTCCCACTCCCATGCAGTCGATCCTCAAAAATGCAGGGTTGATATGACACTGGATGCCTTGCGCCTGGAAGTGCCGGACATCCGTGAAGAGAACGCGGATTCGCTCAACGATCTTCACCAGCAGCTCGCCGATGCGCGCCAGTTGCCCCATGAACACGGCCTGCAACAGACGCTGAGCACCCTGTTCCGCCTGAACCGCAGTGCCATGACCTTACTTGAAAGGCAGCGCGCGCTGCAAAGCTTCGCCGAGGAGTATCGCCACTACGCCCGCGCATACGACGCCCATCGTACGCCATCGGCGCTGTTCGTACGCCTGTGCGCGGAGACCGCGGCGGGGTTCAAGCGCCTGCTGCTACAGATCCTGCAAGGCCGCCATCCTTCCCGCCCGCACCTGGCCTGGTGCCTGTACATGGCCCAGCACTTCCTGGCGCAGGCGCTGCTGCGTCACTACCAGCTCTACCAGGAGCCGCCTGCCAGCCTGTGGCGCGACAGCCACCTGCTGTACTGGATAGGCGAGCGCCAGGAATGCCTGGACGAACCGGTCGCGGCGGCGTTCCAGCCCCAGGCGGCCACCACCCTGCGCGGCCTCTACCAGCAGATGCTGCTGCTTTCGCTGAGCAACCCCTTCCATCTGGCCGAGGGCGAGGCTCCCCTGCTGTTCGGCGCACTGGCTCCCCTGGCCGCCCTGCCGCGCCTGACGCCCTGGGACGAGGACGACGAGAGCGAAGGCCCCACCGTGGACCTCAGCGAGGCGCAGCCGTGCCTGTCGCTCGACCAGATCCCCGAAGGCGACCCGCAATACCTGCGGCGCTTCGAGCTCGGCCCGCTGCTGATCGCCCTGCACGACCCGGCGCCGCTACAGAGCCTGAAGGAACGCCAGTTGCTCGAGCATGTGCGCCAGCACTGGCTGGGCCGCCAGCAGCGCCGCCACGAGCGCACCGAGCACAGCAGCGAGTGCCTGCTGGTCATCGGCCTGCCGGCCATCCATGCGCAGTTGCTCGACCAGCGCCCGAGCAGCAGCAACGCACGCATCCTCGACGTCAGCCCCGGTGGCGCGCGCCTGCTCTGCAATGCCGACCAGGGCGCGCAACTGCCGGTGGGCCAGCTACTGCTCCTGATTGGCAACAACACACCGGTCCTGGCGATGATCCGCTGGCGCCACATCAACGACGAGGGGCTGCACCTGGGCATTCGCTACCTCAAGGGACTGCCCCGACCCGTCTGGCTGCGCCGGGCGCCGAGCGCGCAGACCCACCCCGGCGTGCTGCAAAGCACTCCCGTACAGGGCAGCGCCTGGCACCACGGCCTGTGGCTGCCCCATGGGCAGTTCGTCGAAGGGGAAAACCTCTGGCTGCAACTGGCCAGCGTGCACAACCAGGCCATCGTGCCGCTGACCGCCGCCAACCTGACGACTCCGCTGGTGAGCCGCTACCCGCTGAAGCTGGCCTAGGGACGCCCTGGACGGGCCTCCACGTCGGTGATCTTTCAGAAATCCCTTGGATTCTGTACGTAAACTGCGAGCCCGGTCACGCGGCCTGGCGGCCAAGCGCACAGTTTCAGCGGTACGTGCGTGCCTATAATCCCGCCAGCCAACAAGCCCAGAAGCATCAGGGAACCCGCCATGACCCAAGCCCACGACAAGCTGATCGGCAGCGTGCCATCGCGCATCAGCGACAGCGCCCGCTTGATCTTGACTCCCTACGAAGGCCGTGTCGCCGAATACAACGTCGCCAGTTGGCTGCACCTGCCGGGGCTGGCCAACCTGCCGGTGTCGCTGCTGGTGCGCTACATGGATGGCGAGACGCGCCGCGAGGTGGCGATCGACCACGGCAAGGTCAACGCGCAGCACAAGATCCTGCTCTCCGGCATCGCCCGCCTGACGGTCCGCCAGAAGATCCGCGACATGCAGATCCACCTGCGCTCCGCGGTCGCCGTGCGCAATCTGGTTGTCGAAGAATTGTTCGTCCAGGCCGTCGAGCAACCGGTCGGCGAGGAACAGCGCGCGCTCGCCTGAGCCCTTCCCCTCAGCCCCTGGCCACTTCGCGCGGACTGACCGGTTCGTCGCACGCCGGCTGCTCCCCGACATCTCCCTCCACGACGGTGCCCGTCTCGACCAACGAGTCGGGCCACCGCGAAAAACGCAGGCCGGTCAGCCGGTTCAAATCCTCCAGCGCTCGCTCGGGATTCCACTGCTGCAAACGGATAACCCTGCCCTGCCTACTACTCATCTCGCCCGCCCATGTGCATCGATGCCCTACTGGCTCATAGCCAGAAACATGCCAGGCAGTCCCGCCGCGCAACGAATTTACGCAGGGTGCGCCACTCGGCGTGCGTAGGGAGCGCCCTGGCGGTGCGCACGGCGCACCCTACGAGCGGCGGACGAGCAGCCGTAACGGCATGGGCCGCAAACTGACCCTTTTCGTCACTTCTCGCTCTCCGTCGCATTCATCGCCGGGGCCGACCCGTGGCTTTGCAGCCAATCCGCGAGGCTCGCGCCGAACAGTGTCTGCTGTTGCTGCTGGAACTGCTCCAGCGTCTTGCGCAGGGCCGGATACCAGGCTTCATCCAGGGACTCCGGCATCTGTTCGGAGCGCGGCAACGGCCAGGGATTGCGGCTGAGCAGGCGATGCAGGCTGTAGTGGGCCAAGTCGCGGCAGAGTACCCAGCCGCCGCCGCTGGTGCGACAGATCAACTGCTCGCGCTCGAGAAAGCCGATCAACTCGTCCCACTCGTCCTCCGGCAGTTGCCAGCCCTGCCGTTGCACGTCGCGCAGGCTGACCGTCTCGCCGCGCAACTGGCTGTCATGGAAGATCCGCAGCACGCCGAGCAACACCAGCAGGCGCGGCAGGTTGCGGCGGCGCCAGAGCCGCGAACTGGACAGGTTGCACACCAGTTCGGCGCCGAACAGCACGATCAGCCAGGACAGGTAGATCCACAGCAGGAACAGCGGCACCGTGGCGAACGCCCCGTAGATGAGCTGGTAGCCGGGAAACAGGCGCACATAGAGACCGAACAGCATCTTCGCCATCTCGAACAGCACGGCGGCCAGCGCACCACCGACGAAGGCATGCTTGAGCGGCACCCGGGTATTCGGCACCGTGGAATAGATCAGCGTGAAGGCCGCCACGCTGGACAGCAGCGGCATGAAGCGCAGCAGGGTCTTGGCGCCGATCACCGCGTCCGGGCCGGAAATCAGCGACAGCGACGTGATGTAGGTACTGACCAGGAAACCCGCCCCCAGCAGCAGCGGCCCCAGGCTGAGGATCGCCCAGTACAGCAGGAAGCTGGCCACCCCGCGACGCGGCTGGCGCACGCGCCAGATGGTGTTGAACGCCTTCTCGACGGTGACCAGCATGGTCAGCGCGGTGACGACCAGGAACAGTACGCCGAGCCAGGTCAACTGGCGCGCCTGGGCGGTGAAGCTGACCAGGTACTCGCGCACCGTTTCCCCCGAGGTGGGCAGGAAATTGCGCAGGATGAAGCTCTGGATCTCCTCGCCGACGCCCTGGAATGCCGGAATCGCCGAAAGCATGGCGAACGTCACGGTCATCATCGGCACCACGGCGAACAGGGTCGTATAGGTCAGCGCCGCGGCGCTGTCGGGCGCGCGGTCGCCAAAGAAGCGCTGCCAGAGGAACCGCCAGAACTCCACCACATCTTCGAAACGTTGACGCATGCCCTCTCCCTAGCCGGTTCTGGAATCGCCACGCAATGCAGACAGGCGCGACGACGCGGTTAGAATAGCCGCCACCCCCTAGCGGATGCGACTTGCCAATGTCTGATTTGACCCTTTATCACAACCCGCGTTGCTCGAAATCCCGTGGCGCGCTGGAACTGCTCGAAGCCCGTGGCCTGCAACCGACCATCGTGCGCTACCTGGAAACCCCGCCCAGCGCCGCCGAACTGCGCGCCCTGCTGGCCAAGCTCGGCATAGGCGCACGGCAGTTGCTGCGTACCGGCGAAGAGGAATACAAGACGCTCGGCCTGGCCGACGCGAGCCTCGGCGAAGAACAACTGATCGACGCCATGGTCGCCCATCCCAAGCTGATCGAGCGCCCGATCCTGATCGCCGGCGACAAGGCCGTCATCGGCCGACCGCCGGAGAAGGTGCTGGAGCTGCTGCCATGAGCACCGCCTACATCCTGGTGCTCTACTACAGCCGCCACGGCAAGACGGCGGAAATGGCCCGGCAGATTGCCCGCGGCGTGGAAATGGGCGGGCTGGAAGCGCGCCTGCGCACCGTTCCGCCGGTGTCCAGCGAATGCGAAGCGGTGGCACCGGCGATTCCCGAAGAAGGCGCGCTGTACGCCAGCCTCGACGACCTCAGGCACTGCTCGGGCCTGGCGCTCGGCAGCCCGACCCGCTTCGGCAACATGGCGGCGCCGCTGAAATACTTCCTCGACGGCACCAGCAACCTGTGGCTGACCGGCGAACTGGTCGGCAAGCCGGCCGGCGTGTTCACCACCACAGCCAGCCTGCACGGCGGCCAGGAAAGCACCCTGCTGTCGATGATGCTGCCGCTGCTGCACCACGGCATGCTGATCACCGGCCTGCCCTACAGCGAAGCGGCGCTGCTGGAAACCCGTGGCGGCGGCACGCCCTACGGCCCCAGCCACCATGCGGGCGCCGACGGCAAGCGGCCGCTGGACGAACATGAAATCGCCCTGTGCCGCGCCCTCGGCCAGCGCCTGGCGCAAACCGCCCAGCACCTGGAGCGAGGCCGTGGCTAAGAAAGCGAAACCCCTGCCCTCCCTGGACTGGCTGCAACCACGCCTGAGCCTCACCCGTGGCCTGAGCCTGGCGCTCTTTCTCGCCCTGCTGCTGTTGCTGCTGATCTGGAACCTGGCCTTCGCCGACCTGCACGGAGCGCGGACCTGGGTGATCCTGCTGGTCGAACTGGTGCCGCTGCTGATCCTCGCCCCCGGCGTGCTGCTGGGCAACGCACGGGCGCACGCCTGGCTGTGCTTCGTGGTCAACCTGTACTTCATCAAGGGCGTCCTGGCCGCCCTCGATCCGCACCGCAGCCTGCTCGGCTGGAGCGAAGCGCTGATCAGCCTGGCGCTGTTCTGCACCGCCCTGCTCTACGTGCGCTGGCGCTTCCAGTACGACCGCAAGCTGGCAGGGGAATGAGACCCGGCTCGTAGGAGCGCGCCATGCGCGCGATACGCGGCCATGGGCCGCTCCTACATATCCAGCTCGCTTGGAGCCCGTAGGATGGGTGCCAACCCGTCGTTTCCGGATGATGGGTTTCAACCTGCCGCGTCCAGTACGACCGCAAACTGGCAGGGGAATGAAGCCCGGCTCGTAGGAGCGCGCCATGCGCGCGATTCGCGGCCATGGGCCGCTCCTACATGTCCGGCTCGCCTGGAGTCCGTAGGATGGGTGCCAACCCGTCGTTTCCGGGTGATGGGTTTCACCCATCCTACAACCCAATCGCAAGCTGGCGGGGGAATGAAACCCGGCACGTAGGAGCGCGCCATGCGCGCGATTCGCGGCCATGGGCCGCTCCTACATGTCCGGCTCGCCTGGAGTCCGTAGGATGGGTGCCAACCCGTCGTTTCCGGGTGATGGGTTCCACCCATCCTACAACCCAATCGCAAGCTGGCGGGGGAATGAAGCCCGACACGTAGGAGCGCGCCATGCGCGCGATTCGCGGCCATGGGCCGCTCCTACATGTCCGGCTCGCCTGGAGTCCGTAGGATGGGTGCCAACCCGTCGTTTCCG
>NZ_CAJFCI010000071.1:0-3073 GCF_904061905.1 Zestomonas carbonaria | reverse complement strand
GGGTGATGGGTTCCACCCATCCTACAACCCAATCGCAAGCTGGCGGGGGAGTGAAACCCGGCACGTAGGAGCGCGCCATGCGCGCGATTCGCGGCCATGGGCCGCTCCTGCATGTCCGGCTCGCTTAGTCCGGATGATGGATTTCACCCATCCTACGTTCGCCGACGGCACGCCGCGCCGCCGAAAGGGCCCGTGAGATTCGGTGCGCACAGCACACCCTACAAAAGCGCCCTGGGCGAACGACAACCCTATGCTTTTTCGTCCAACCTTCCAGCCTCCAGCGCTTCTATCGGCTCTTCCGCTTCGTCCAGCAACGGCACCGCGGCGCGTTCGAGGAGGTCGGGGGACAGGCTTTTGCTGGCGCGGGCACCGAGCAGCTTGAGGTTTTCCACACGGCCCACTAGGTTGCCGCGGCCGTCGACCAGCTTGTTACGTGCCGAGGCATAGGCCTTGTCCAGTTGCTGGAGGCGGCTGCCCATTTCGTCCAGGTCGGCGACGAAGGCGACGAACTTGTCGTACAGCGCCCCGGCGCGCTCGGCGATTTCGCGGGCGTTCTGGCTCTGGCGTTCCTGGCGCCACAGGCTGTCGATCACCCGCAGGGTGGCCAGCAGGGTGGTCGGGCTGACGATCACGATGTTCTGCTCGTAGGCTTCGCGGAACAGTTCCGGGTCGGCCTGCAGGGCGGCGGCAAAGGCGGCTTCGATGGGTACGAAGAGCAGCACGAAGTCCAGGCTGTGCAGCCCTTCCAGGCGCTGGTAGTCCTTCACCGAGAGACCCTTCAGGTGGCTGCGCAGCGACAGCACGTGCTGTTTCAGCGCCACCTGGCGGACCTGCTCGTCCTCGGCGGCGATCAGTTGCTGGTAGGCGGTCAGGCTGACCTTGGCGTCCACCACCACCTGCTTGTCGCCCGGCAGGCGGATCAGCACGTCCGGCTGGAAACGCTCGCCGTCGCCGCCACGCAGGCTGACCTGGGTCTGGTATTCGCGGCCCTTCTCCAGGCCGGCGTGTTCCAGCACCCGTTCGAGCACCAGTTCGCCCCAGTTGCCCTGGGTCTTCTGGCCTTTCAATGCCTGGGTCAGGTTGGTCGCCTCGTCGCTCAGGCGCTGGTTGAGCAGTTGCAGGCGCTCCAGCTCCTTGCCGAGGGAGAAACGCTCGCGGGCTTCCTGCTGGTAGCTCTCCTCGACGCGCTTCTCGAACGCCTGGATACGCTCGCGCAGCGGGTCGAGCAACTGGCCGAGGCGCTGCTGGCTGGTTTCCGCGAAGCGTTGTTCGCGCTCGTCGAAGATCTTCCCGGCCAGCTCGGCGAACTGCGCGCGCAGCTCGTCGCGGGCGCCCTGCATATCGGCCAGGCGTTGCTGGTGGCTGTCCTGCTGTTCGCGCAGTTCGGCGAGCAGCGCGGCGCGCTCGGCATCCAGGCGGCGCAGTTCGGCTTCTTTCCGCTCGCGTTCGGCGGACCAGGCCTGGGCGGCTTCGCGGCTGGCGCGGCGCTCGACCTGGAGCAGGTCGGTCTCGCGGCGCAGCGCGGCCAGTTCGGCCTGCTGCGCGGCTTTCTGTTCGGTCAGTTCGGCGACTTCGTTGCGGTAGTCGTCCAGTTGCGCGCCCAGGCCGTCCTGGGCCAGTTGGGCATGGCTCAGGCGTTCTTCCAGCAGGGCCGTTTCGGTGCGCTGGCGGCCCAGTGCGCGATGCAGGTGCCAGGCCAGTCCGAGCGACGGCAGCGCCGCGATGGCCAGGCCGAGCAGGAGGTTGGGCAGATCGATGGGCATAAGAAGCTCCGCGCAAGACTGCCGGGCAGTATAACCAGCGGGAGATGGAGCGGCGGTGTCCGGCCTCAGGCCTGTTCGTAACGCCCCAGCGCCTGCCTGGCGCGCAGGTCGCCGCCACGGGCGGCCTGGCGCAGCAGTTCGAGGCCGATGCGGCGGTCGCGGGGGTTGCCGCATTCGCTGCACAGCAACTGTCCCAGGCGGCTTTGCGCGAGCACCACGCCCTCCAGCGCCGGGCGCTTGAGCAGGTTGCCGGCCACGCGCTTGACCCAGGTCGTGCGGCCCAGGGTCGGGCGATCCAGCATCCACAAGGCGAGGCGCAACGGCAAACGGGGTTCGGCGGGACGAATGGACGAGGAAAGCGACATGGACAGAGGCGCAGTGGCTACGGAGGCGCGCACTCTACTCCTTTTCCCGGCGGGGTAAAGACTTGCCAGACGCGCCGTAATCCGTTCCACACAAAACTGTCATGACAATCCACAGAAGCTGTGGATAACTCCGTGGACAACTTGGTAACAAGGATCGCCACGCCCGGTCGCTTGGGGCTTCCGGTCAAATTGGCGGTTTTTTCACCAGTGAAAAATTTCATATTTTTCATTGACTTAAAAAATCGCCACGAAGAATCAAGATGTTACGAACGACTCTGCGAGCGACTTGCCAAGACGCTTCGCGAATGTGCACAAGTTTCCTGCGGCATGGCGTCGCATGCCCCGATTGCGGGCATGCATCGTGGCAGCCATTCGCGATGCCCGGCACGGCGGGACGCCCCGGAAAAGCGCTGCACAATGGCAGTGCATGCCCCCTCCCCGGGAACCATTGAGCACCAGCACTCCCTCCCAAGCTTTCCAGATTTGTCCCATTGACCCATTTCCGCACACTCCATGAAGGTGCCGGAATCAGGAGGCTATACATCCCGCAAGGAGCCTGCGATGCCCCGCCAATCCGACCTGCGCTTCACCTTCGCGCCCGCCAGCGGCGACTTCGAGGTCGTCTCCTTCGAGCTGGACGAAGGGCTGTCCACGCCCTTCCGGTTGACCCTCGAACTCTCCAGCCGCGACCCCGCCGTGGATTTTGGCGCCATCCTCGACCGGCCCGCGCTGTTCACCCTCTGGCACGGCGAGCAGGCGGTGCGCCATGTCCATGGCCTGGTCAGCGCCTTCGCCCAGGGCGACACCGGCTTTCGCCGCACCCGCTACAGCGCCGTGGTCGAACCGGCCCTGGCCCGCGCCGAGCTGCGCTCCAACTGGCGGATCTTCCAGCAGCGCAGCGTCCCGCAGATCCTCGACAGCGTCCTTCGCGCCCAGGGCATCAAC
>NZ_CAJFCI010000070.1 GCF_904061905.1 Zestomonas carbonaria | reverse complement strand
CCCATGCACGGAGCAGGCCCCTCTCCCAGGGGGAGAGGGGGCTGATCCGTGCATGGGGCATAGCTCGAGGTTGCAGGCAGGGCACATATAACCCCCTCTCCCTCAGGAGCGGGGCGCGCAGCCAGGGCTGGGGTGAGGGGCGGACTGTCCTATGTGCCCTAACCGACCAGCCACGCAGTGCTAAACCCCAGGCAACTTCACACCTCCCACACCCTTGCCGCACTGTGATGCAACAACCCATGCCGCCGCGCCAGCGCCGCGCGGTCCTTGTCGTAGCCGCCGCCGATCACTCCCGCCACCGGAATGTCGCGCTCGCGGCAGTGACGCAGCACGGCTTCGTCGCGGGCGGCGATGCCGGCGTCGCTGAGGTGCAGATGCCCGAGGGCGTCGTCGCGGTGCACGTCCACGCCGGCGTCGTAGAGCATCAGGTCCGGCTGGTAGAGCGGCAGCAGGTAGTTCAGGCTGTCGTCGACCACCTTGAGGTAATCGGCGTCGCCCATGCCTGTCGGCAGCGGGATGTCCCAGTCGCTGCGCGCCTTGCGCGCCGGGAAGTTCTTCTCGCAGTGCAGCGACACGGTGACGGCGTCGGGGATGTGTTCGAGCAGGCACGCGGTGCCGTCGCCCTGGTGCACGTCGCAGTCGAAGATCAGTACCCGGCCGACCTTGCCGGCTTCCAGCAGGTAGCGGGCGACGATGGCCAGGTCGTTGAAGATGCAGAAGCCGGAAGCGTGGTCGTAGTGGGCGTGGTGGGTGCCGCCGGCCAGGTGGCAGGCCAGGCCGTGTTCCAGGGCCAGCTCGGCGGCCAGCAGCGAGCCGCCCACCGCGCGCACGGTGCGCCGCGCCAGGGCCTCGCTCCAGGGCAGGCCGAGGCGGCGTTGCTCGGTGGCGGTCAGCTCGCCGCTCAGGAAGCGCTCGATATAGTCCGGGCAGTGAGCCAGGGCGAGCACTTCCCGCGAGCACGGCTCGGGGCGCAGCAGGTCGGCGTCGTTGGTCAGGCCGCTGTTCACGAGATGGTCACGGAGCAGGCGGAACTTCTCCATCGGAAAGCGATGCCCGGCCGGGAAGGGCGGGCTGTAGTCGTCGTGGTAGACCAGCGGAAGGGGCATACAATGGGCGCTCCGTGGCGATGACCGCAGTATGACCGAGATGAGCTGGAGCGCCGAGATGGCCGAACCGATCGAACTGGAAAGCGCGCGCCTGCACCTGCGTCGCTGGCGCGACGAGGACCTGCCGGCGCTGGCCGCGCTGAGCGCCGATCCCGAGGTGATGCGCCACTTTCCCGCGCCGCTGGGCCAGGATGAAAGCGCGGCGTTGCTCGGCCGTATCCGTGCCCATTTCGACGAGCATGGCTTCGGCCTGTGGGCGCTGGAGCGGCGCGACAGCGGCGAACTGATAGGCTTCACTGGCCTGTTGAAGGTGAGCTTCGAGGTGCACTTCGCGCCGGCGGTGGAGATCGGCTGGCGGTTGGCTCGCATGCACTGGGGCCAGGGGCTGGCCAGCGAGGCGGCGCGAGCGGCCCTGGCCTGCGGCTTCGGTCGCTTGGGACTGGAGGAGATCGTCTCCTTCACCACGACCGGCAACCAGCCGTCGCGGCGGGTGATGGAGGCCATCGGCATGCGCCGCGACCCGGCCGGCGATTTCGAGCATCCCCTGATATCGGCCGGGCATCCGCTGCGTCCGCATGTGCTCTACCGGCTGCGCCGCGATGAATGGGAGGCCGCCCATGGATGAAGTCCGCGCCTACCACGAGCTGAGCAAGCACCGCCCGGACCGCTTCGCGCCCGGTCCCGGCCACCTGGACTGGGCGACCCAGCCGGCGCCGTTCCGCCGCTATGCCGGGGCGCGGTCGATCGAGCTGTGGCATCGCCCGCAGGAGGAGTCGCCGCGCTACGACGCGGTGTTCGCCGGTCCCCTCGGCGCACCGGCCCCGCTGGATCGCGCCAGCCTCTCGCAACTGCTCTACGACAGCCTGGCGATCTCCGCCTGGAAGGAGGCTGGCGGCAGCCGCTGGGCGCTGCGGGTCAATCCCTCGTCCGGCAACCTGCACCCGACCGAAGCCTACCTGCTGCTGCCGCCCGGCACGCTGGAGGAGAGCGGGCTGCTGGTCCACTACGCGCCGGACGCCCATGCCCTGGAAGTGCGCGCCGAGCTGCCAGCGATGCTTGGCGAGCGCCTGCGAGAAAGCCTTCCGCCTGGCGGTTTCCTGCTCGCCCTGGCCAGCATTCCCTGGCGCGAGGCCTGGAAGTACGGCGAGCGCGCTTACCGCTATTGCCAGCACGATCTTGGCCACGCCCTGGCCTGCGTCGCCACCGCCGCCAGCGAGCTGGGCTGGCAGGTGCGCCTGTTGAGGGGGATCGCCG
The DNA here is from genome assembly GCF_904061905.1 of Zestomonas carbonaria. Classification (GTDB taxonomy): domain Bacteria; phylum Pseudomonadota; class Gammaproteobacteria; order Pseudomonadales; family Pseudomonadaceae; genus Aquipseudomonas; species Aquipseudomonas carbonaria. Next base: position 31,083 of record NZ_CAJFCI010000070.1, on the reverse strand, counting down.
AGGTGCGTGTGGACACGCTGCTCGGTCTGGACCGCGATGGTTTCCACGAGGCCGAACATGCCGACTGCCTGCTGTGGATCGGCCCGCCGCAGGACGCGGAGCCACACCTGCCGGAAGAGCTGCTGCTCAGCCTGGAAGCGCTCGATCTGTACGGATCGCCGAACCGCCTCTCGCGCCAGTACCGCGACTGGCCGGAGCTGGCGCGTGTCCATGCGCTGTGCCGTGCCCCGGCATTGCCGGCGCTGCCCTGGAGCCAGCCATCCGCCAGTCCGCGCGACGACAACCCCGGCCTGCCGCTGCGCCCGCTGCTGCACCGGCGGCGCAGCGCCCAGTCCCTGGACGGCAAGGCCGGCATCCATGCCGAACTGCTGTTCGCCTGGCTGCGCCGCCTGCTGCCGGCGCATTCGCCAGTGCCTTTCGCGCTGACCGGCGAGCCGCCACGGGTCGACCTGCTGCTGTTCGTCCACCGTGTGCAGGGACTGGAGCCGGGGCTGTACTGGCTGGTGCGCGGCGAGGACCGACCGCAGGAGCTGGGCGGGGATTTCCTCTGGCAGCGCCTGGACGGCGAGCTGCCGCTCTATCGCCTGCTGGAGGGCGACGCGCGCGGGCTGGCCGGTTTCCTGTCCTGCGGCCAGGACATCGCTGCCGATGGCTGCCTGGCCCTGGCCATGCTGGCGCGTTTCGACCAGGCCCTGGAGGAGGGCGCCTGGCTATACCCTCGGCTTTACTGGGAATGTGGGCAGATCGGCCAACTGCTCTATCTGGAAGCCGAGGCGGCCGGGCTGTCGGGCACCGGGATCGGCTGTTTCTTCGACGATGCGGTACACGAATTGCTCGGTCTTGCCGACAGCCGCTGGCAAAGCCTTTACCATTTCACCCTCGGCCGCGCGGAGTGGGACGAACGCCTGACATCCCTGCCGGCCTATCAAGAACCACGCAGACCGCCGGAGAGCGGTGGCGCAGAGGAGTAGCCGTATGAGTCGAGTGCTGGATGATCTGGTCGCATTACTGAGCCTGGAAGCCATCGAGGAGAACCTGTTTCGCGGCGCCAGCCAGGACCTCGGTTTCCGCCAGTTGTTCGGGGGGCAGGTGCTCGGCCAGTCCTTGTCCGCCGCCAGCCAGACGGTCGAGGACGACCGCCACGTGCATTCCCTGCACGGCTATTTCCTGCGCCCCGGCGACGCCTCGTTGCCGGTGGTCTACAACGTCGACCGGGTGCGCGACGGCGGCAGCTTCAGCACCCGCCGGGTCACCGCGATCCAGAAGGGCAAGCCGATCTTCTTCTGCAGCGCCTCGTTCCAGTACGACGAGGACGGCTACGAGCACCAGATCACCATGCCGCAGGTGCCGGGCCCGGAGAACCTTCCTTCGGAGCTGGAGATCACCCGCCGCAACGCCCAGCGCGTCTCCGACCACGTGCGCGACAAGCTGCTCTGCGCCAAGCCCATCGAGATCCGCCCGGTGACCGCCGACAACCCCTACGACCCGGCCCCTGGCGAGCCGGTCAAGTACGTCTGGTTCCGCGCCGACGGCACCCTCCCTGACCTCCCCGCGCTGCACAAGTACATCCTCGCCTACGCATCGGACTTCGGCCTGCTGACCACCTCGATGCTGCCCCACGGCATCTCGGTGTGGGACAAGTTCATGCAGGTGGCCAGCCTCGACCACGCGCTGTGGTTCCACCGCGACCTGCGCGCCGACGACTGGCTGCTGTACGCCATGGACAGCCCCTGGTCCGGCAATGCGCGCGGTTTCGCCCGGGGCAGCGTGTTCAACCGCGATGGCCAACTGGTCGCCTCGGTGGCCCAGGAAGGCCTGATCCGCAAGCGCGAGGACTGGATGTGAAACTGCGCCAGGCCCGCCACTGGGTGTTCGACATGGACGGCACCCTGACCGTGGCGGTGCATGACTTCGCCGCGATCCGCCGCGCGCTGAACATCCCGGCGGAGGACGACATCCTCCACCACCTGGCCGCCCTGCCCGACGACGAAGCGGCGGCCAAGCACGCCTGGCTGCTGGAGCACGAACGCGAATTGGCCATCGGCTCGCAGGCCGCACCGGGCGCGGTGGCGCTGGTCCGCGAACTGCACGAACGCGGCTGCCGGCTCGGCATCCTCACCCGCAACGCCCACGAACTGGCCCTGCTGACCCTCGGCGCCATCGGCCTCGGCGACTGCTTCGCCAGTTGCGACGTGATCGGCCGCGGCGAGGCGCCACCCAAGCCCGACCCCAGCGGCTTGCTGCACCTGGCCGGGCAGTGGGGCGTGGCGCCGGGTGAACTGGTGATGGTCGGCGACTACCGCTTCGACCTCGACTGCGCGCGGGCCGCCGGTGCCTTCGGGGTGCTGGTCAACCTGCCGGAGAATCCCTGGCCGGAACTGGCCGATGCCTTCGCGCGGGATTGTGGGGAGTTGTTGGGGATGTTGTGAGGGGCGGGGATTTCGTGTGGGTATCGGGCTCGGTCCCTCACCCCCGGCCCCTCTCCCGGAGGGAGGGGGAGATATCCGTGCTCACCTTTTGAGCACGGTGTCACGGCTCACACCGATCCAGTCCCCTCTCCCTCTGGGAGAGGGTTAGGGGGAGGGGCCGAATGTCGGATTTCCACGGAAGGAAACCCCATGACACGCAAAAAGCTGCCGCTCGATACCGAAAAGCTGGCATTTACTCGCGAACTCCGCACCAGCGCCACTGACGCCGAAAACCTGCTCTGGCGCCACCTGCGCGCCCGGCAGATCGGAGGCTGCAAGTTCCGCCGCCAGCATCCTTTTCCGCCCTATGTGTTGGATTTCTATTGCCAGGAAAGATCGCTCGCCATCGAGCTGGATGGTGGGCAGCATCTCAGCGCGGATGGGGTTCGATATGACCAGCGACGCGACGGCTATCTGAGGTCCAAGGGAATCCACATACTGAGGTTCAGCAGTCGGGATGTGATGGTGGAGCTGACGGCTGTGCTAGAGCGTATTTTGCTGGAGGTTGGGGAATAGCGAATCTCCGTCCCTCACCCCCGGCCCCTCTCCCGGGGGGGAGAGGGGAGTTATCCGTGCTCACCTTTTGAGCACCGTGTCACGGCTTACACCGATCCAGTCTCCTCTCCCTTTGGGAGAGGGTGAGGGACGGAGGCTCGTTATCCCCAAGTCTTCGATCGCACTCAGGAACGAGCCATACAAACTACAACCGAGCCACCTTGAACGTATCGCACTTCCCAACCTGCCCACCCTCGAAGCCCATCTTGAACCAGCGCACGCGCTGTTCCGAAGTGCCGTGGGTGAAGGAGTCGGGGACCACGCGGCCGCGCGATTGCTGTTGCAGGCGGTCGTCGCCGATGGCGTTGGCGGCGTTCAGGGCTTCTTCCACGTCGCCGGGCTCCAGCCAGTTCAGGCGTTGCTGGGCGTGGTAGGCCCAGACGCCGGCCAGGCAGTCGGCCTGTAGTTCCTGGCGGACCAGCAGGCCGTTGTCGCCTTCCATGCGTTCGCCGCGCTGGCGGGCGGCGTTGATTCGCGAGCTGATGCCGAGCAGGGTCTGCACATGGTGGCCGACCTCGTGGGCGATCACGTAGGCCTGGGCGAAGTCGCCAGCGGCGGCGAAGCGTTGTTCCATTTCGCGGAAGAAGTCGAGGTCGAGGTAGACCTGGCGGTCGCCGGGGCAATAGAAGGGGCCGGTGGCCGAGGAGGCGAAGCCGCAGGCGGAGTTCACCCCTCCGCGGAACAGGATGAGTTTCGGGTCCTGGTACTGCTGGCCGGCCTGCTGGAAGATCGCCCGCCAGGTGTCCTCGGTGTCGCCGAGCACGGCGCGGACGAATTCGCTCTCTTCGTCGTTGGCCGCCGGGGCGCGGCCCTGGGTGGGCGCGGTAACGCTGGTGGTCTGCTGGCTCATGTTGACCACGTTGCCGAGGATCTGCAGCGGGTCCTGGCCGCTGATCAGGCCGATCACCACGACCACGGCGATCGCGGCAAGGCTCAGGCCCTTGCCGCCGCCGATCCGCATACGGCCTCCTCCGCTGCCACGGGCATCCACCACGTTGTCGCTGCGTCGGGCTTTTTTCCAGAGCATGTCGGCTTCCTCGGGGGCTCAGCTTCTTGAGTGTTGCCCCTGCGGGGGCTCGGCGCCAGTCCTCTAGTCGGCTGGGTAGTCGGCCAGTACGTGCTGTTGCCCGTCGCGGTCCAGGACGATCACCTGGTAGGCGTCGCGGCGCTCGCCGATCTCCATGCCCGGCGAACCCAGCGGCATGCCCGGCACCGCGGCGCCGAGCAGGTCGGGGCGTTGGCGCAGCTTGTGGATGTCGGCGGCCGGCACGTGGCCTTCGACGAACTTGCCGTCGATCACGCCGGTGTGGCACGAGCCCAGGCCGTGGGGCACGCCGAGGCGGGTCTTGACCGCCGCCATGTCCGTCTCGACATGGTCGTTGACCTGGAATCCATTGTCCTGCAGATGGCTGATCCAGGCCTTGCAGCAGCCGCAGTTGGCGTCGCGATGGACGTCGATGGCGAGCTTTTCGCCAGCCTGGGCGAAGCCGGCGAGCAGGGCGGTGAGGAGGAGTAGACGGCGCATGGGGGAATCCTGAAGGCGGGTGGTCCAGCTTAGTCGCCGACGCGGTGGGCGCCAAGCCGTGGCTGTGTCCGGATGTTCTCGTCGAGCGGATTCGGGCGAGCGGCGCGAACGAAATCGCGTTTGGCCGGTCTTTGCAGGGTTAGGAAAGAGGCAAGACGCAATGATTTTCGCGCGAATCATCCTGGCCATTCAGGTCGTGGTGCTGGGGGGCATGGGATTGGCCTATTGGCTGCGGCCCTACGAAATGGCCAACCTCAACGGTATTCTGCTGATGGAGAGCATCTCGGTGATCAACACCCGGGTGTTCCATGGGGGCTTCCAGGTCGGCCTCGCGCTGTACCTGGCGTGGACCATGCGCGACCGCGACAGGATACGCGGTGGTCTGGTGCTGTTGATCCTGTTGCAGTCGACGCTGGCCCTGGCGCGCCTGACGGCGCTGTGGCTGGATAGCGACGACGTCCTGCTCGATGACTTCTCTTCGTTGGCGGTGAAGTTGTTCACCGCCCTGCTGGCGGGCCTGGCGCTGTGGCGGCTGGATCGCGAGGACCGGCAGGCTGTGGCGCCGGCGGATGAAGATGAACGGCCCCAGCCGGCGGCGGGCGACGAGGCGCCGCCGCAAGCCTGACCCGGAACCTCAGCGGCGCTCCAGCAGCACGCCGGCTTCCATGTGGTGGGTGTAGGGGAACTGGTCGAACAGTGCGCAGCGGGTGACCCGGTGGGTGTCGTGCAACTGGGCGATGTTCGCCGCCAGGGTCTCCGGGTTGCAGGAGATGTAGAGGATGCGGGAGAAGCGGCGGGTCAGCTCGCAGGTGTCCGGGTCCATGCCGGCGCGCGGCGGGTCGACGAACACGATGCCGAACTCGTAGCTCTTCAGGTCGATGCCGGCCAGGCGGCGGAACGGCCGCACCTCGTTGAGCGCTTCGGTCAGTTCCTCGGCGGACAGGCGCACCAGGGTCACGTTGTCGATGCCGTTGTCTTCCAGGTTGGCCAGCGCGGCGTTCACCGAGGTCTTGCTGATCTCGGTGGCCAGCACCCGGCGCACGCGGGTGGCCAGCGGCAGGGTGAAGTTGCCGTTGCCGCAGTACAGCTCCAGCAGATCGTCGCCGCGTTCGCCGAGCGCCGCGTAGGCCCACTCCAGCATCTTCTGGCAGACCATGCCGTTGGGCTGGGTGAAGGCGCCCTCCGGCTGGCGGTAGCGGAAGCGGCGGCCGGCCACTTCCAGCTCTTCTTCCGCATAGTCGCGACCGATCACCAGGCGCTGGCCGCGCGAACGGCCGACCAGGCTGACGCCCAGCTCGCCGGCCAGGCCCTCGGCCTCGGCCTGCCAGGCGGCATCCAGCGGGCGGTGGTAGCACAGGGTGATCAGCGCGTCACCGGCCAGGGTGGTGAGGAATTCGACCTGGAACAGCTTGAAGCTCAGCGTCGCGCTGGCCTGCCAGGCGGCCTTCAGGCGCGGCATCAGTTCGTTGATGCGCGCGCTGGCGATGGGGAAGTCGTCGATCAGGATCGGCGTGCGCTTGTCGCCCGGCGCGAACATGGCGTAGTGGCGGTCCTCGCCCTCGCGCCACAGGCGGAATTCGGCGCGCAGGCGATAGTGCTCGCGCGGCGAATCGAACACCTGCGGCTCAGGCGCGTCGAAGGGCGCCAGCAGCTCGCGCAGGCGGGCGGTCTTGTCTTGCAACTGGGCGGCGTAGGCCGCCGGATCGAATACCGGACTACTCATCAGTGGGGAAAGCCCATCTTGATCACGAACAGAATGGCGAGGATCACCAGTGCCGGGCTGAGCTCCTTCCAGCGGCCGGCCAGGGTCTTGATCGCCGCCCAGGCGATGAAGCCGAAGGCGATGCCGTCGGCGATGGAATAGGTGAACGGCATGGCCAGGGTGGTGACCAGCACCGGCGCGGCGGTGGTCAGGTCGCTCCAGTCTATCTCGGCCAGGCCGGAGGCCATCAGCACGGCGACGAAGAACAGCGCCGGCGCGGTGGCGAAGGCCGGGATGCTGCTGGCCAGCGGCGAGAGGAACAGCGCGAGGAGGAACAGCACGGCGACCACGATGGCGGTCAGCCCGGTGCGCCCGCCGGCGCTCACCCCGGCCGCCGACTCGATGTAGCTGGTGGTGGTCGAGGTACCCAGCAGCGAGCCGCCCATGGCCGCGGTGCTGTCGGCGATCAGTGCGCGGCCCATCTTCGGCATGTAGCCGTCGGCGCGCATCAGCCCGGCCTTCTTGGCCACGGCGATGAGGGTGCCGGAGTTGTCGAACAGGTCGACGAACAGGAAGGCGAAGATCACCGTGATCAGGCCGATTTCCAGCGCGCCCATGATGTCCAGTTGCAGGAAGGTCGGCGCCAGCGACGGCGGCATCGACACCAGGCCGCCGAACTCGGAGATACCGAGCAGGATGCCGAGCAGGGTCACGGCGAGGATGCCGATCAGCACCGCGCCGGTGACCCGCCGTGCCTCCAGGGCGACGATCAGGAAGAAGCCCAGCACGGCGAGGATCGGCTCGGGCCTGGTCAGGTCGCCGATGGTCAGCATGGTCACCGGGTGGGCGGCGACGACGCCGGCCTTCTGCAAGGCGATCAGGGCGAGGAACAGGCCGATGCCGGCGGCGATCGCCGAGCGCAGTTCCAGCGGAATGCTGTTGATGATCCACTCGCGGATGCGCAGGATCGACAGGATGAAGAACATCACCGCCGAGAGGAACACCGCGCCGAGCGCCACCTGCCAGGTGTGGCCCATGTGCAGCACCACGGTGTAGGTGAAGAAGGCGTTGAGGCCCATGCCGGGAGCGAGGGCGATCGGGTAGTTGGCGATCAGGCCCATGGTCGCCGAGCCGATGGCCGCGGCCAGGCAGGTGGCGACGAACACCGCGCCCTTGTCCATGCCGGTCTCGCCGAGGATCGCCGGGTTGACGAAGAGGATGTAGGCCATGGTCAGGAACGTGGTGACCCCGGCGAGAATCTCGGTGCGGACGTTGGTGTTATGGGCTTGGAGTTGGAATAGTCTTTCCAGCATGACGGGCTCCACGGCGTCAGGGGTGGCAGGCACAAGCTAAGCACGTCGCTCCGCTGCCTGCCGCAAGGGGCGCGCATCATACCAGTTGGCCCGCGGCCGGTGAATTTTGCTGGCGAATGGGTCAGGAACGATACGGATTCGATACTTTTACCCGCAGGAGCAACGCCATGACCACTCGCGCCCTGATCGCCGTCGCCGACGGTGTGGAAGACCTGGAAACCGTGACCCTGATGGACGTGCTGCGGCGCGCCGAGATCGAGGTGGTGGTGGCCAGCATCGAAGGCCGGCGCATGTTCACCTGCGCCCGTGGCAGCCGGCTGACCGCCGATGCGATGCTGGTCGACGTGCTGGCCCAGGAGTTCGACCTGATCGTCCTGCCCGGCGGCATGCCTGGTGCCGAACGCCTGGCCGAGCATGGCCCGCTGTCCGAGATGGTGGTGCGCCAGGCCAGGGGCGGCAGGTTGTTCGCGGCGATCTGCGCGGCGCCGGCCGTGGCTCTGCAGCGCTACGGCGTGTTGCGCCAGCGGCGGATGACCTGCTACCCGGCGTTCAGCGACCGTCTGTCCGGCTGCACCTTCGTCGACCAGCCGGTGGTGGTCGACGGCAACTGCATCACCAGCCAGGGCCCCGGCACCGCGCTGGCTTTTGCCCTGGCGCTGGTCGAGCAACTGGTCGGCAAGGGCAGGCGCAACGAGGTGGCCAAGGCGATGCTGGTCGGCTGAGCCCGGAAGCCCTGCGGCAAATCGCAGGCAATAAAAAACCGGCCCTGGGGCCGGTTTTTCAAGAACATCGCAGCTTAGGCGGCAGCCTGGCCGAGCGCCTTGATGTGGGCGTTCAGGCGGCTCTTGTGACGAGCTGCTTTGTTCTTGTGGATGATGCCTTTGTCGGCCATGCGGTCGATGACCGGAACAGCCAGGGTGTAGGCGTTCTTGGCCAGTTCGAGGTCCTTGGCGTCGATAGCCTTGACCACGTTCTTGATGTAGGTGCGCACCATGGAGCGCAGGCTGGCGTTGTGGCTACGACGCTTCTCAGCCTGTTTGGCGCGTTTCTTGGCAGAAGGTGTATTTGCCACCGTCGAGCTCCTCGAAAACTGTAGGGGATTGCCGATCAAATTAAGGCCGCGAATGATGCCGTCGAGCGCGGGGGTTGTCAAGGCCGATAGGCCAGGGCGACGAGTGGTACGAGGCGTGCTTTCTTGGCGCCCGCACTCTACACTCGGCGGTTTCATCGAGCCACGCTTTTCGGCGGTTGCGGACATGCCCCGTGGGCGCGCCACCCCGATTCGAGGTGGCTTCGCGGCCAAGGCCGCTTGCACGGTAGCCCTGGTAACTCCATTTGGTCCCCGATCACACCCTATGAACCTGCTCAAGACGCTGGCGGCCGTCAGCTCCATGACCATGCTGTCCCGCGTGCTCGGTTTCGTGCGCGACACCATCATCGCGCGTGTCTTCGGCGCCGGCATGGCCACGGACGCCTTCTTCGTCGCGTTCAAGCTGCCCAACCTGCTGCGCCGCATCTTCGCCGAGGGCGCCTTCTCCCAGGCGTTCGTGCCGATCCTCGCCGAGTACAAGACCCAGCAGGGCGAGGAGGCGACCCGTACCTTCATCGCCTACGTCTCCGGGCTGCTGACCCTGGTGCTGGCGCTGGTGACCCTGCTGGGCATCCTTGCCGCGCCCTGGGTGGTCTGGGTGACCGCGCCGGGCTTCGTCGCCGAGCCGGAGAAATTCGCCCTGACCGTCGACCTGCTGCGGGTGACCTTTCCTTATATATTGCTGATCTCGCTGGCTTCGCTCGCCGGGGCGATCCTCAATACCTGGAACCGTTTCTCGGTGCCGGCCTTCGTGCCGACGTTGCTCAACGTCAGCATGATCGTCTTCGCGCTGTTCCTCACGCCGTACTTCGACCCGCCGGTGATGGCGCTGGGCTGGGCGGTGCTGGCCGGCGGCCTGGCGCAACTGCTCTATCAACTGCCGCACCTGAAGAAGGTCGGCATGCTGGTGCTGCCGCGCCTGAGCCTGCGCGACACCGGCGTGTGGCGGGTGCTCAAGCAGATGGCGCCGGCGATCCTCGGTGTGTCGGTGAGCCAGATCTCGCTGATCATCAACACCATCTTCGCGTCCTTCCTGGTCGCCGGCTCGGTGTCCTGGATGTACTACGCCGACCGCCTGATGGAGCTGCCGTCCGGCGTGCTCGGCGTGGCGCTGGGCACCATCCTGCTGCCGTCGCTGGCCAAGACCTACGCCAATGCCGACCGCCACGAATACTCGCGCCTGCTCGACTGGGGCCTGCGCCTGTGCTTCCTGCTGGTGCTGCCGTGCTCGCTGGCCCTGGCGCTGCTCGCCGAGCCGCTGACCGTGTCGCTGTTCCAGTACGGCAAGTTCACCGAGTTCGACGCGCAGATGACCCAGCGCGCGCTGATCGCCTATTCGGTGGGGCTGCTCGGCATCATCCTGGTCAAGGTGCTGGCGCCCGGCTTCTACGCCCAGCAGAACATCCGCACGCCGGTGCGCATCGCGATCTTCGTGCTGGTGCTCACCCAGTTGATGAACCTGGCCTTCATCATTCCGCTCAAGCACGCCGGGCTGGCGCTGGCGATCAGCCTGGGCGCCTGCGTCAACGCCGCCCTGCTGTACCGGGGCCTGCGCCAGCGGCGGATGTACGAGCCGCAGCCGGGCTGGACGAAATTCCTGCTCAAGCTGCTGGTGGCGGTGGCGGTGATGTGCGCCGTGCTGCTCGGCGTGATGCACCTGATGCCGGCCTGGAGCACGGGCGGCATGCCGGAGCGCCTGCTGCGCCTGGGCGCGCTGGTGGTCGCCGGCGTGCTGGCCTATTTCGGCAGCCTGGCGGCGCTGGGCTTCCGGCCGCGTGACTTCTCGCGCAAGGCGGTATCCTAAGCGCCTGTCGTAGCATGAACGGTGTGCGTATAATCGGCCACTTTCTGAGCAAGTAGTGCGTTATGCATCTGGTTCGAGGTCTTCACAACCTACGGCCCCGCCATCGGGGCTGCGTTGCCACCATCGGCAATTTCGACGGCGTGCACCGGGGACACCAGGCCATCCTGGCGCGCCTGCGCGAGCGTGCGGCCGAGCTTGGGGTGCCGAGCTGCGTGGTGATCTTCGAGCCGCAGCCGCGCGAGTTCTTCGGCCCGGACACGGCGCCGCCGCGTCTTTCCAGGCTGCGCGACAAGCTCGAACTGCTCGCCGCCGAGGGCATCGACCGGGTGCTGTGCCTGAGCTTCAACCGCCGCCTGCGCGAGCTGAGCGCCGCCGAGTTCGTGCATGCCGTGCTGGTCGAGGGGCTGGGCGTCAAGCACCTGGAGGTCGGCGACGATTTCCGCTTCGGCTGCGACCGTGCCGGGGATTTCGAGTTCCTGCGCCAGGTGGGGCCGGTCGAGGGGTTCACCGTCGAAGCGGCGGCGACCATCGAAGTGGCCGGCGAGCGGGTCAGCAGCACGCGGGTGCGCGAGGCCCTGGCCGAGGCCAACTTCGCGCTGGCCGAACACCTGCTGGGGCGGCCGTTCACGATCGAGGGGCGCATCCTGCACGGGCAGAAACTGGCCCGCCAGCTCGGTACGCCGACCGCCAACGTGCAGCTCAAGCGCCGCCGCGTGCCGCTCTCCGGCGTGTTCGTGGTGAGTGTCGAACTGGACGGCCGGCGCTGGCCGGGTGTCGCCAATATCGGCGTGCGCCCGACGGTGGACGGCGATGGTCGTCCGCACCTCGAGGTTCACCTGCTGGATTTCGCCGGCGACCTATATGGCCGGCATTTGACGGTGGCCTTCCACCACAAGCTGCGCGACGAGCAGCGTTTCGCCTCCCTAGAGGCGCTGAAGACGGCGATCGATGGAGATGTCGCCGCCGCCCGAGCCTTCTGGCAGGGTCAACCGCTTAAGTGAAGAGCCTGAGATGACCGATTACAAAGCCACGCTAAATCTTCCGGATACCGCGTTCCCGATGAAAGCCGGCCTGCCGCAGCGCGAGCCGCAGACCCTGCAGCGCTGGGACAGCATCGGCCTGTACCAGAAGCTCCGGGAAATCGGCGCCGGGCGTCCGAAGTTCGTCCTGCACGATGGCCCTCCCTATGCCAACGGCAGCATTCACATCGGTCATGCGGTCAACAAGATTCTCAAGGACATCATCGTCCGCTCGAAAACCCTGGCCGGCTACGACGCCCCCTACGTGCCGGGCTGGGACTGCCACGGCCTGCCGATCGAGCACAAGGTCGAGGTCACCCACGGCAAGAACCTGCCGGCGGACAAGACCCGCGAGCTGTGCCGCGCCTACGCCAGCGAGCAGATCGAGGGCCAGAAGGCCGACTTCATCCGCCTTGGCGTGCTCGGCGAGTGGGACAACCCGTACAAGACCATGGACTTCGCCAACGAGGCCGGGGAAATCCGCGCCCTGGCGAAGATGGTCGAGGGCGGCTTCGTGTTCAAGGGCCTGAAGCCGGTCAACTGGTGCTTCGACTGCGGCTCGGCGCTGGCCGAGGCCGAAGTCGAGTACGCCGACAAGAAGTCCGACGCCATCGACGTCGGTTTCGCCGTGGTCGACGAAGCCAGGCTGGCCGCCGCCTTCGGCCTGGCGAGCCTGGCCAAGCCGGCGCAGATCGTCATCTGGACCACCACCCCCTGGACCATTCCGGCCAACCAGGCGCTCAACGTGCACCCGGAGTTCACCTACGCCCTGGTGGACGTCGGCGACAAGTTGCTGCTGCTCGCCGAGGAACTGGTGGAGTCCTGCCTGCAACGCTACGGCCTGGAAGGGACGGTGGTCGCCACCGTGCAGGGCGAGGCGCTGGAGCGCATCGAGTTCCGTCACCCGCTCTACGACCGGCTGTCGCCGGTGTACTTGGCCGAATACGTCGAACTGGGCGCCGGCACCGGTATCGTCCACTCCGCGCCGGCCTACGGCGAGGACGACTTCCGTACCTGCAAGCAGTACGGCATGAGCAACGACGACATCCTCAGCCCGGTGCAGAGCAACGGCGTGTACGTCGAGTCGCTGCCGTTCTTCGGCGGCCAGTTCATCTGGAAGGCCAACCCGCAGATCGTCGAGAAGCTGCGCGAAGTCGGCGCGCTGCTCAAGCACGAGAGCATCAGCCACAGCTACATGCACTGCTGGCGGCACAAGACCCCGCTGATCTACCGTGCCACCGCGCAGTGGTTCGTCGGCATGGATCGGCAATCGGAGCAGGGCAGCACCCTGCGCGAGCGTTCGCTGGCGGCCATCGACCAGACCGGCTTCGTACCGGCCTGGGGCCAGGCGCGCCTGCACGGCATGATCGCCGGCCGCCCGGACTGGTGCATCTCGCGCCAGCGCAACTGGGGTGTGCCGATCCCGTTCTTCCTGCACAAGGAAAGCGGCGAACTGCACCCGCGCACCCTCGAACTGATGGAAGAAGTGGCCAGGCGCGTCGAGCAGGAAGGCATCGAGGCCTGGTTCAAACTGGACGCCGCCGAGCTGCTTGGCGACGAGGCCGCGCAGTACGACAAGATCAACGACACCCTGGACGTCTGGTTCGACTCCGGCACCACCCACTGGCACGTGCTGCGCGGCTCGCACAGGCTCGCCCACGAAAGCGGCCCGGCCGCCGACCTCTACCTGGAAGGCTCCGACCAGCACCGTGGCTGGTTCCACTCCTCGCTGCTGACCGGCTGCGCCATCGACGGCCACGCGCCGTACCGCGAACTGCTCACCCACGGTTTCACCGTCGACGAGAGCGGCCGCAAGATGTCCAAGTCCCTCGGCAACGTGATCGCCCCGCAGCAGGTGACCGACAGCCTGGGCGCCGACATCCTGCGCCTGTGGGTCGCCGCCACCGACTACTCCGGCGAGATGGCGGTCTCCCAGACCATCCTGCAGCGCAGCGCCGACGCCTACCGGCGCATCCGCAACACCGCGCGCTTCCTGCTCGCCAACCTCAACGGCTTCGATCCGGCCAAGGACCTGTTGCCCGCCGAGGACATGCTGGCCCTGGACCGCTGGGCCGTGGACCGCGCCCTGCTGCTGCAGCGCGAGGTCGAGGAGGCCTACCGCGAGTACCGCTTCTGGAACGTGTATTCCAAGGTGCACAACTTCTGCGTGCAGGAACTGGGCGGCTTCTACCTCGACATCATCAAGGACCGCCAGTACACCACCCAGGCCGACAGCCGCGCGCGGCGCTCCTGCCAGACCGCGCTGTTCCACATCGCCGAGGCGCTGGTGCGCTGGGTGGCGCCGATCCTGGCGTTCACCGCCGACGAGCTGTGGCAGTACCTGCCGGGCGAGCGCAACGAGTCGGTGATGCTCAACACCTGGTACGAGGGCCTGGGCGAACTGCCGCAGGACTTCGAGCTGGGCCGCGAATTCTGGGATCACGTGATGGCGGTCAAGGCCGCGGTCAACAAGGAGCTGGAAAATCAGCGGGCCGCCAAAGCCATCGGCGGTAACCTGCAAGCCGAGGTCACCTTGTTCGTGGAAGACAAATTGAGCAGCGAGCTGGCCAAGCTGGGCGACGAGCTGCGCTTCGTGCTGATCACCTCCACCGCCACCCTGGCGCCGTTCAGCGCCGCGCCGGCGGATGCGGTGGAAACCGAAGTGGCTGGCCTCAAGCTCAAGGTGGTCAAGTCCGGCCACGCCAAGTGCGGCCGCTGCTGGCACCACCGCGCGGACGTCGGGGTGAACCCGGCGCATCCGGAAATCTGCGGTCGCTGCGTCGACAACATCGATGGCTCCGGCGAGGTGCGCCACTATGCGTGATGACGCTCGCCGCTGTAGGCGCGAGCTTGCTCGCGATCCGTGCGGATCGATCGCGGACCACAGCAAGCAGGTTCCGGCAGGGGCGCGCCCATGACCGCTCGTTTCGGCAGACTCCCCTGGCTGTGGCTGAGCGCCCTGGTGTTCGTCCTCGACCAGGCGACCAAGCTGTACTTCGAAGGCTCGCTGCGCCTGTACCAGCAGATCGTGGTGATTCCCGACTACTTCAGTTGGACCCTGGCCTACAACACCGGCGCGGCCTTCAGCTTCCTCGCCGACGCCGATGGCTGGCAACGCTGGTTCTTCGCCCTCATCGCGGTGGTGGTCAGCGGCGTGCTGGTGGTCTGGCTCAAGCGCCTGAAACAGGATGAAACCTGGCTGGCCATCGCCCTGGCGCTGGTGCTCGGCGGCGCGCTGGGCAACCTGTTCGACCGGGTGGTCTACGGCCACGTGATCGACTTCATCCTGGTGCACTGGCAGAACCGCTGGTACTTCCCGGCCTTCAACCTGGCCGACAGCGCCATCACCGTCGGCGCCGTGATGCTGGCGCTGGACATGTTCAAAACCAAGAAATCCGGAGAACCCGCTCATGACTGAGCTACGCATTGGCCCGGATAGGGAAGTCACCCTGCATTTCGCCCTCAAGCTCGACTCGGGCGATGTGGTGGACAGCACCTTCGACAAGCAACCGGCCACCTTCAAGGTCGGCGACGGCAGCCTGCTGCCGGGTTTCGAGGCCGTCCTGTTCGGCCTCAAGGCCGGCGACAAGCGTACCCTGCAGGTCGAGCCGGAAAACGGCTTCGGCCAGCCCAACCCGCAGAACGTCCAGGTCATGCCGCGCAGCCAGTTCCAGGACATGGAGCTGTCCGAAGGCCTGCTGGTAATCTTCAACGATGCGGCGAACGCCGAGCTGCCGGGCATCGTCAAGGCATTCGACGACGCCCAGGTCACCATCGACTTCAACCACCCGCTGGCCGGCAAGACGCTGAGCTTCGAGGTGGAGATCATCGAAGTCAGGGCGCTGTAATCGCCGTTAACCGTAGGATGGGTTGAGCGCAGCGATACCCATCGACTCATCCGCAGTACACTGGTGTCGTCCCTGCGCGCCGAGATCCTCGACCATGCAAATCAAACTCGCCAACCCCCGCGGCTTCTGCGCCGGCGTCGACCGAGCCATCGAGATCGTCAACCGCGCCCTCGAAGTGTTCGGGCCGCCGATCTACGTGCGCCATGAAGTGGTGCACAACAAGTTCGTGGTGGAAGACCTGCGCGCGCGCGGCGCCATCTTCGTCGAAGAGCTGGACCAGGTGCCGGACAACGTCATCGTCATCTTCAGTGCCCACGGCGTGTCCCAGGCGGTCCGCAAGGAAGCCGAACGGCGCGGCCTGAAAGTGTTCGACGCCACCTGCCCGCTGGTCACCAAGGTGCATATGGAAGTGGTGCGCTACAGCCGCGACGGCCGCGAATGCATCCTCATCGGCCACGAAGGACATCCCGAGGTGGAAGGCACCATGGGCCAGTACGACACCGCCAACGGCGGCGCGATCTACCTGGTGGAAGACGAGGAGGATGTCGCCCATCTGGAAGTCCGCAACCCCGAAGCGCTGGCCTTCGTCACCCAGACCACCCTCTCGATGGACGACACCAGCCGGGTGATCGACGCCCTGCGTGCCAAGTTCCCCAACATCGGCGGCCCGCGCAAGGACGACATCTGCTACGCCACCCAGAACCGCCAGGATGCGGTCAAGCAACTGGCCAACGAATGCGACCTGGTGCTGGTTGTCGGCAGCCCCAATAGCTCCAACTCCAACCGCCTGCGCGAACTGGCCGAACGCATCGGCACCCCGGCCTACCTGATCGATGGCGCCGAAGACCTGCAACGCGGCTGGTTCGACGGCCGCCAGAACATCGGCATCACCGCCGGCGCCTCGGCCCCGGAAGTCCTGGTACGCGGCGTGGTACAACGCCTGCGCGAGTGGGGCGCGACGGGGGCGGAGGAGCTGGATGGCCGGCCGGAGAACATCACGTTCTCGATGCCGAAGGAGCTGCGGGTTAAGGCGGTGTGATTCTTTACTGATCGGTACGGCAACAAACAAAAAGGTCGGCAAAGCCGACCTTTTTGTTTGTTAGATTCCGCTGCAACTGCCCCAGGCGTTCGCCAGGGCGCCACTGCCTCCGCGAACGCCTGTCGAGGTGAGGGTGAGGGTGCCTCGGTTTGCCAGCAGGCCACCGTTCGTGGGGGTTGCTGTCAAGGTATAGGTGGTTGCGGTCGAAGCGGAAATTGCTATTTGCGTATGCTTCGTAGAGCCATCTACCGGGCTGCCCGCGTAGACACCCAAGGTTGCCCCAGTGTAGGTGTTGTTCTGCGCGCGAAAGCGTTCCATCACGTTGGCGGCTCCTGTGAGTACGCTCTTGGCGTCCTCACAGGCCGCGCGGCGGACATAGGACTGGTAACTGGGAATCGCGATGGCGGCCAGGATGCCGATAACGACCACAGCCGTCAGCAATTCGATCAGGGTGAAACCGGTTTGTCTTTTCATGCGATGCCTTTTGGGTATCTCTCTGCAAGGCGGGTATTACCCCGCCTTGCGTTGCGTGGCTAGTCGAGGTCTGCGCTGTCCATCCAGTAGGTTTTCCCGAGCGGAGGCATGTTGGCCTTCACGGGATCAAGGGATGGGTCTGGAAGGACCCAGCAGTCGTTGCCGCTACAGAACAGTTGCGGGTCTCCGGAAATACCGCCGCTGTTGCTGAGATCGGATCGATCGCCAGGTGTGCCGTTGCCGTTCACCGGTACAGAAGCGGGAGTGGCATCAAGTAGACGGACTCTGTAGGAGCGGTTCTTGCCAACTGTCGCGCTGCAGGCCGCCGTACTGGTGCTGGGCTCGTAGGTGTTGAAGTACAGCTCACCACCAACGGTAAGCGCGCGGGACAAGACCTTCTCGCCTGAGTTGGTAAGGGTTATGTACCAGCCGCCAGTGATATTCCGGAAAGCGTTATTGGCATCCGATTTCTGAGTGGCATCACCTGCCTGAACCAGGTTCAGGGTTGCATCGTACAGGTGGGCTTCCGTCAGTGTGCCTTCGCCGGTGGTCTTGAACAGAGCCGAGGTGCGGAAGGAGTAGAAGCGATCCACGATGTATTCGTTCAACGGATGGCCCCTGTAGCCGCTGCCGATATTCACGACCAGAGAGCGGCTGCCGTTGATGTTCAGCAACGCCACGTCAGGCTCGTGGTAGAAGCGTCGTGCCGATTCTGTCGTGGTACCGCCGATAGTGGCGAAGACACCATCGCCACTGGTACCGGCGGCAGTTACCAGTCCCGCACCGCTCTGGCCGTTGTTGATATAGAAACGCCACACCTGGCCGCCCATGTCGCCGACGAAGAATTGGTCCGCCAGCTTGTCGGGGTCGGTCACCAGGACGCCGTTCGCTTCCTGGATATCGATGACCCGAACACCACTGGGGATGCTGTATTTCATCTTGGACAGGATCAGGTCATGGCCGGAACTGTTGCTGACGGACCAGATTTTTTCCCCGGTCTTGGCATCGACGATATAGATGGCGTTGCCGATGTCGTCCTGGGCGTACACGCTGGTGGAGGTGTTGAGGTCGTCCTGGTCCTTGTCGTAGCCGCCAGCGAATATCAGCACATCCCTGATGGTGCTACCGACCTTGATCCGGGTCTTGACCGGGGCAGACCAGGTCTGGGCCAGTTTCTCGAAGCCAGTGGTCGTTCCGCCGAGGATCTGCCAGAGCATCTTGGGTTCGTTGCGATTGGTAATGTCGAGCGCATAGATATTGCGACCGCCGCGTCCCATGGTGGCATAGGCGTAGACGAATTCCCCGGTGTTCAGGCCCGTCGTGGTTCCGGTGCTGGGATCGCCGTAGATGACGCCATTGTTGTTGGCATCGTTCACCCAAAGGGTCACGGTGTTGTCCATGCCATACAGGCGGGGCTTGGTCGAAGAGGACTTCGCATTGGCTCTGAGCTGCTTGATGTTCGGAAGCAAGGCCTCGGGCATGAAGGCGAACTGTTCAACACCCGTGCTGGTGTTGAAGGCATGAATGAACCCTTCGTTGGTGCCCATGATGGCGCTCAGGTCCGGGCTGGTGCACTCGCCGTTTGCATAGGTGTTGCAACCGTAGGTGACCAGGCGGGGCGAGGAGTGGATGGGGTCCCCCAGGGCCTGGCGATTCGTGTCATTGCCGCTGTCGTCGGTATCCACTCCACGGATGTACTTGAGCAGGTTGGCGCGCTCGACCGTGGTCATGCTGCTGTCGCCAAGTCTTTCGGCGGTGATGTTGGTATTGGTGGAGATCAGGCTTTCCAGGGCTGCGGGGGTACCCGCCGGGGAGTTGCCCAGATAGGTGAACAGCTTGCGATTGGCTGGCTCTGGCAGCTTGAAGCCGGCACCTCCTTTCGAGATATCGCTGCCATCCTGGGTGGCGCTCCAGAAGCTGCGTGCACTGCTCTTGAAGAAGCCGGTGTTGCCGTCGATGGCCGCGGCATCGTCGGCATCGACGATGGTGGCGACGGTGCCTTCGGTTTTCAGGCGATAGCGTTTGAGGTTTCCTGCCCAGCGATCGGTTTCAGAGGGGCGGAAGAGAGCGAAGTAAAGCTCATCCAGGTTATCCGCGCGGTTGAACGAGTTTACGGGAGCACTGGTGTTCACGAAGGTGGTGTTGGTTGCCAGGGCCGCCTGGACGATATCGTCGAAGGCGTTGGCGAGATCGGCGGCGTTTTCCGCCTGGTACGCTTTGCCACCACCGAGGCTGGCGAGGTTGTTCAGGAATGTAGTGGCCTGGTTGTTGGAGCTGGTGTTGAAGCCAATGGTATGGGTCGTGACTGTGTTGAGACCGTCATAGTCAGCCTGATCTTCGGTCGCGAGCCATTGCACGACGCTGCGTCCGCATTTCTCGGATGAGTAGGTGGAGTCGCCAGAGCAGGAGGAGCCTATCAGCGAGGCAATTCCGTCTTGCGCTGCGGTTTGTGCCGAGCTGGGGTTGGTGTTCGCTTCCCCATCGGTCAGCAATACCAGGTAGTTGGCTTGGCAGGAGCTGGTGATGGGGCTGGGCACGTTGCCAATATGCTTGCCTGGCTTCTGGGCCAGATAGCCCGCGGCTTCATATAGCGCAGGCACGATGGGCGTATAGCCGTTAGCTGACAGGCCCTGCACGATGCCGTTGGTATAGTCGCGAATCGTGTAGCTGTTCTCGCCCAGACCGCCCGAGGCGAGTTTGACGCGCAAGGTGATGCTGCTGCCTGCGCCATAGTCTCGGGATCTCACGGCCAGACTGCCGCTGCTGGGGCGGATCAACAGGCTGAGCGCATTGCCGTCGGCCCAGCCGGAGCGTGCGAAAAGATTCTGTAGCTGTGTCTTGATCCCTTCGGCTGAACAGGTGATCGGTACTCCTGCCGCGACAGGTGCGAAGCTGCAGGTGGCGCCGCCGCTGCTCGGGAAACGATTGCTGATGTTCTCCCTGTTTGTTGTGAGTTCGGCGGAGTTGTTGACGTCTTCGATGTAAACGGTGGCATTGCCGCTGTTCGTATTGTTGGGGGTGACGATGATCTGTGCTTCTTTTACGGTCGCGCCTTGCTTGACCGGCACTTTCTGGTAACGACTGGCGATGTAGCCATTGGAGAAGGACAGCGTTGTCGAGGTCAGGTTGGGGGTTCTGGTGCTTGAAGAGGTTCCTGCCTGATAACCGTCATCCTTCGCGTCGATCACGGAAATATCCAGGATCGGGTCCAGACAGCCGTCTTCTCCTCCTTCGTACGTAACGTTCAGCACCGGCTGGAGATCCTTGGCAGCATCGACGCTGAAGGTTGTACGGCTTCCGGTTCCCGATGTGGGCGTGATGAAGAAAGCCATGGAGTTGTTGCCACACCAGTCGGCGTTGCTGTTGATGACGCTCTGTACCAGGGCTGTGACAGTGGGGCCCTCCACGTAGACCTGAGGGCTGCTGGTGCGCCACTCGGCGGGTGTCCAGGTCGCGCTGTTCGATGTCTTGACCCGACCAGTGAAGTTGCTGGCATTGGCGGTGAAGATGGGAGCGTCTGCAATGTTCTGTGCAGTGATGCTGAAGGTCACCGGGCGGTCATCGGAGGCGGCCGGTACGAAGTCGATGCGCGCAGAAGTGATGGTCGCCCCCTTGGGAATGGCGACGTTCTGGAAGCGCAGGCCGGTTGTGCGGTTGATGTCCGTACTCCCGGTCCATTCGATCTCCAGGCGAGGGGTGTGCTCGGGAGATGTGGTGGTGCCGTCACCGAGGTACCAGGAATAGCTGTTGCTACCGGTTCCGCGCAGTCGCAGAGCGACATCGGCAATAGGGTTGTCGGAAGGCGGCAACCCCCGCAGATTCTGGAACTGGGTCGTGAGGTTGAAGGTGAGTTCTTCCCCATTCCTGTCTGGAGTGACCGTGGCGATATTCAGGTTGGTATTGCCGAAATCACGGTCGCTGCCGATGGTGTCGTCGTTATTGAAGGCCGCGGCAGTCTTCGTGTTTTCGATCTTGACCGAGAATGGCCTGACGGTCCCCGTGCTGGTGCTAGCTCGAGTCACGACCAGCCTGGCGGCCGTGATGGTCACGCCGGCCGGAACGTTGAGATTGCGGAACAGCAGGATTCCGTCGTTTCCGGAACTGCCCGTCGTGGAGTTGATCGTGGCCTTGGTGCCGCTCGGGCAGACCGTGCCTTGGGCTGCGATCTTGGACGAGCAGGCATAGTCGACACCACCACTCCTCACGACATAGTAGGAAGAGTATTCCGCCGAATAACTGGAGCCGGTTCCGAGCGAGCGGGTAACGTTCTGCTCGCTGTTGCCGGTATATCCCATGACCAGGGTTGGGTCGCTGATGTTCGTGGTGCCATTGCTGGAATAGCTGGCGTCGTCGCCACTGGCGAGAAGCACCGGGTTGGACAGCTTGACGTTGACCGATTCGTCGATGGGCCGGACAGGCGAGAGCAGGCGAGAGCCCCCTGTTGTGCTGTTGAGCGCCATGACCCCGACGTTGATGCTGCCTGCATTGTTGATGATGCTGCTGAAGGCGGTCTTGAGCTGCGCCATGCGGGTAGGGGTGTTCCTGTCGTTCATCGACCCGGAATCGTCGAGGATGAACAACACGTTGGGACGGATGCCCGCATCGATGGCTGAGCCGCCGAAGAAGATTTCCGTGTCGTCGGCGTAGCTGATCCCGCTATACAGAACCAGTGCGGTGGCCAGCGTGGATGCAAGGGCGCTGCACAGGAAGTTTGGCGCTTTCATGATGATTCCTTGTCCTTGAATTCAGTAGCGAACCAGGTGGCCCTGGAGATGTTTGGCCCGGGCCGGGTTGTCGGTGTCGGCACAAGTGCTGTTCACGCAAGACTTCCCAGTGCTTTCGATATTGAAACAGGCGTATTGGAAGGAGCCGCCATCGTCCGCCGCATTCAGCGAGTAGGAGGGGACCACGTCGAAACAGGCGCTGGGCTGTGGGGCGCTTGCCTCATAGGGGACCGTGTCGGTGAGGTTGACCTTGCCGGTCGTGATGGGCTCGATCTTCGGGTTGGATTCGTATTCGGCGATCCAGCCTCGGATCCCGCTCTCCGCGGCCTGGAATGCGACGTTCTGCTGTTGGCTGTTGGCCGCCATGCGTTCCTGTAGCGATGATTGGGTGGCGGCGGTGATGGCGATGATGGTCAGCAGCAACAGCAGTACCAGGCTGACGAGCAGGGCCATGCCATTCTGGTGGGCACGTAAGGTGGTCATCAGAGGCGATTCCTGAGTTCGTAGGTACCTGAAAACACGCGAGAGATCTCATTGCGCGTGTCGGTAATGGTCAGTGTGATTCGCGCGGAGCGGGCCGATGCCAGCTCGGCGGTGGTGATATCGGCGCTGTTTTTCCACAACGTGTTGCCACCGCTGGGAATGCTGAAGCTGATGGCAGTGATCGCCGCGTTGTCCAGAATCGGGTCGGCCACGCCGCCGTTGATACTCTTGCAGATGCGTTGAACGTTCCCGCTCGGGCAACTGCTATAGGTCACGTTGTTCAGGTACAAAGTGGTGTTGTCGCAGGCCTTGTTGGTACCGAACAGGGTGCCGGTGTTGGTGGGCGTGGCGTAGCGGAATGTGATGCTGCCTGTCGCGGTGGCCAACGCTGCATCGGGGAATGTCAGGCTGCCGATGGTGGTTTTGTTGGCTGCCGAACTGCAGCCCTGGTAGCCGGCACGACGTGCATCTGCGCCGATGATTTCCAGGGCTATCCGGCCGCTTTCCTGCACCCTGGCCATGGCGGTATTGGTGCGGTCTGAGGCGGTGGTGTTGCTGAAGAGCTGGATGACGCCGAGCAGCAACAGGGAGCTGATGAGGATTGCGATCATCAGCTCGATCAGGGAAAGACCCTTCTGCCGTTTCATAGATCGATCCTCAAGCTGAAGGATGGGTTCACCTCGGTACCGTCCTGGTTCTCGAGTTGGGTACCTACCTCGCTCCAGGAAATGGTGACCTGATACTCGTTCTGGTTATCGCGCACGATGCTGGCGGTTGCTCCGGGGATGCCGTTGGCCAATGCCGTTCTCCATTGGAAAAGGTCAAGCTGGGCCTGCTGGCTGGCACTGCAACCGCTGCTGGCGCAGCCTGGGTCACTGGTGGCCTCGGTATCGACATTCAGTTCGTAGTCGTCGGTGGTGACGGCCTGGGTGTGATTGGCGCGCATGCGCTCGACGATGTCGTAGGCCAGTACGCTGGCCTGGCTGCGCAGGTAGGCGCTCTGGCTCGATTGCAGGCTGCTCATCATCAGGGTGGCCATGCCGAGCAGGCCGACAGCGAGGATGACCAGGGCAACCAGGACTTCGATCAGGGTGAATCCTTGAGTGGATCGTCTGGTTTTCATGAGCATGAGCTTCCACCGCAGGCTTGGCCGATGGCGTTGATCTTGATCTGCCGCGATTGCGGGCGAGAGTCGCTGATGGTGACGGTGGCGGCCGTGGTGGTGCCGTCGGAGTTGTAGTCCACCTTGCTGGTCGAACTGGTCACGGTAACCTCGTCGCTGACGGGAGCGACAACGCGGAGGAGGCTGTTGCCTCGCATTACCAGGGCGCCACCACTCCAGTCGGTACTGTTGGCACAGGCCGTGTTGTCGGCATTGGCGGCACAGACGCTGATGGTGGCGCGCTGCATGACGGCTTCGCTGCGAGCAAATTGCAGAGCGCCGACCAGACTGTTGGTCGTGTTGGTCAGCCGGTTATCGAGTGTCAGGGATCGAAAGCCGGGGAAGCCTATCGTCGCCAGGATGGCGACGATGACTATGACGATCAGCAACTCGATCAGAGTGAAGCCGTTACGCAGTTGCATGGTAGATATCCAGTTGGGCCCATGACGACTGTAACGGGTGGCCGTGCAGGCTTCCGCTGGGATGGGACAGGCGAGCCGGATAGCCGACGAGCTGCAGTTCAACCGCAGCTTGCGCCGGCTGCGGGTGACTGGGTTCGCGCCCGCCCCGAGACACTGATCACAACTTGCTGGAGTGGCTGCCCTTCGCGACACAGGGTGAAGGTGCCGTTGAGTGCTCGGGTAGTGCCATCGCGTTGATACAAGAGATGGGGGCGGCGACGAAAGTTCGACCAATGCCATGAGTAGGCGGGAGGAATGTCCTGCTGGCGAAGCAACTCTTCTCCGGCGTCGATCTGGCCGTTGCGGTTCCGGTCGATGAAGGCCAGCAGATGTCGTTCCCATTTCGGGGACCCGCTGCATTGCATGTGTCCGGAGCAAAGCGCGACGCTCGCTTTTCCCTGCACCGCAGTGCTGCGGGCATAATGCAACTGGCCCAGCAACTGGTTGACCAATTGGGTTTGTGTGTTGCTGTTCAGCATCGAAGTGAAAGAGGGGAGTGCCAGGCTGAGCAGGATGCCGCCGATCAACAGGCAGAACATCAGCTCGACCAGGCTATGGCCGTGCATCGTTTTCATGTTTCCAGCTTCCTTGCCAGAAGTGAGGTGAGGGACTGCGTATTTCCGTGTCTATCAGGATGGATTCAACGCCAAAAATGAACAGTAAATCTGTGATCGTCGTCGGGGCTGGAGCAATTGGTTTGCTGAGTGCCCTTCATCTGGCCCGGGCTGGGGTGGCTGTCAGTTTGCTGGAGCGAGAGTTGACCGGCCAGGAATCCTCCTGGGCCGGCGGCGGTATCGTTTCTCCGCTCTATCCCTGGCGCTACAGCCCGGCGGTCACGGCGTTGGCGCATTGGTCGCAGGATTTCTATCCGCAGTTGGGCGAGCAGTTGCTGGCTGAGACGGGGGTTGATCCGGAGGTGCATGTCACCGGGTTGTACTGGCTGGATCTGGACGACGAGGCTGAGGCGCTGGCCTGGGCGCGGCGTGAGGGGCGGCCGCTTTCGGTGGTGGGGATCGACGAGGCGTATCGTTCGGTGCCGGTGCTGGGACCGGGGTTTTCCCATGCCGTGTATATGGCAGAAGTGGCCAATGTGCGCAATCCACGGCTGACCCGAGCGTTACGCGAGGCGTTGTTGCGCATGCCGAACGTGACCTTGCGCGAGCATTGCGCGGTGCAGGGTTTCCTCCGCGAAGGCGAGCGGGTGGTCGGGGTGCGTACGGCGGATGGCGAGTTGCGGGCCGACCGGGTGGTGGTGGCGGCTGGCGCCTGGAGCGGGGAGTTGCTGGCGGGGTTGGGAATCGAGCTGCCGGTCGAGCCGGTGAAGGGGCAGATGATCCTCTTCAAGTGTGCCGAGGATTTCCTGCCGAGCATGGTGCTGGCCAAGGGGCGCTATGCGATTCCGCGCCGGGACGGGCATATCCTGGTGGGCAGCACCCTGGAGCATGTCGGCTTCGACAAGACGCCGACGGAAGAGGCGTTGGTCAGCCTCCGGGCTTCGGCGATCGAGCTGTTGCCGGCGCTGGCCGAGGCGGAGGTGGTGAAGCAGTGGGCCGGGCTGCGACCGGGCTCGCCCGAAGGCATTCCCTATATCGGGCCGGTGCCGGGGTTCGATGGGTTGTGGCTGAACTGCGGGCATTACCGCAATGGGCTGGTGCTGGCGCCGGCGTCGTGCCGATTGCTGGCGGATCTGCTGCTTGGGCGTGAGCCGATCATCGATCCGGCGCCTTATGCGCCGGCGGGGCGGGGAAGCCTATAAAGCCGATAGAAGCGCTGGAGGCTGGACGAGAAGGCGGCTCGGGGTTGGGGGACTTTCTTTGGGTCCCCGCGTTCGCGGGGATGACGTGGAGGAAACTTCAGCGCTCGACCGTCGTCCTCGCGCATGCGGGGACCCAATGAACAGCCGTAGGGTGGATGTCGCTTTTTACATCCACCGGCTTTGGTGGGTGGGCACTCCCTGGGTGGTTGCCCCCGTGGAAAACGCTTCGCGGTTTTCCACCCTACGGTTGAGGTGTTCTCCCGGATTGCATCCGGGCTACGGACCTTTGGATCCCCCCACGTCATTCGGCATCAAGCTTTTCCTTCCAGCCTTCCAGCCTTCCAGCCTTCCAGCCTCCAGCGCTCTTCTCGAACGTCCCTCAATCGATCCCCAGCTTCTTCAACCGATAGCGCATCGAGCGGAAGGTCAGGCCCAGGCGTTGGGCGGCGGCGGTGCGGTTCCAGCGGGTTTCCTCGAGGGCCTGCATGATCAGTTTGCGTTCGAGGTCTTCCAGGTAGTCTTCGAGGTTGTCGATCTGCGCCAGGCTGGCTTCGCCGGTTTCCGCGGCGCCGCAGGCGTCGGCCAGGCGCAGGTCGCGGGCCTGGATCTGGTCGTCTTCGCACAGGGTGTAGGCGCGTTCGAGCATGTTCTCCAGTTCGCGCACGTTGCCGGGGAAGCGGTAGTTCTTGAGCTTGTCCAGGGCTTCCGGGGTGAGCCTGGCGGCAGGCAGGCCGCTGCTGTCGGCCAGGCGCTTGAGCACCACCTCGGCGATGGCCGGGATGTCCTCGCGGCGTTCGCGCAGGGGCGGCACGCGCAGTTCGATGACGTTGAGGCGGTAGTAGAGGTCCTGGCGGAAGCGCCCGGCGGCGACTTCCGCGGCGAGGTCCTTGTGGGTCGCGCAGAGCACGCGTACGTCGACCACTTGCTCCTGCTGGCCGCCGACGGTGCGGATGGCCTTTTCCTGGATGGCGCGTAGCAGCTTGACCTGCATGGCCAGCGGCAGGTCGGCCACTTCATCGAGGAACAGGGTGCCGCTGTTGGCGGCCTGGAACAGGCCCTGCTTGTCCTCGATGGCGCCGGTGAAGCTGCCTTTCTTGTGGCCGAAGAATTCGCTTTCCATCAGTTCGGAGGGGATCGCGCCGCAGTTGACCGGCACGAACGGCTGTTCGTTGCGCGGGCCCTGTTCGTGGATCAGTCGCGCCACCAGTTCCTTGCCGCTGCCCGATTCGCCGCTGATGTAAACCGGTGCCTGGCTGCGCGCCAGCTTGTGGATCTGCTTGCGCAGTTCACGCATCGGCGGCGACTCGCCGAGCAGGCGGCTGTCCACCGGCAGGCTGGGGTCTTCGGGCGCACGCAGGCGCAGGGCGGTGGCGACCAGCTCGCGCAGGCGGGCGAGGTCGACCGGCTT
Organism: Zestomonas carbonaria; assembly: GCF_904061905.1. Classification (GTDB taxonomy): domain Bacteria; phylum Pseudomonadota; class Gammaproteobacteria; order Pseudomonadales; family Pseudomonadaceae; genus Aquipseudomonas; species Aquipseudomonas carbonaria. Next base: position 4,252 of record NZ_CAJFCI010000070.1, on the reverse strand, counting down.
GGTGAGGAAGTCGAAGGCGCCGGCCTTGAGGGCGTGGATCGCGGTGTCCAGGCTGCCGTAGGCGGTGATCATCGCCACCGGCACCTGCGGATGGCGTTGCTGGATGTGCTGCACCAGGTCCAGGCCGGTGCCGTCGGGCAGGCGCATGTCGGTCAGGCACAGGTCGAACGGTTCGCGCGCCAGCCACTCGCGGGCTTCCTTGACGTTGCGCGCGCTGCGGGTGTCCAGCTTCATGCGGCCAAGGGTGATTTCCAGCAGTTCGCGGATATCGGGTTCGTCGTCGACGATCAGGGCGCGTTGTCGGGTGGCCATGGGTTCAGCTCAGCTTGCGGGGATGGGCGAAGGTGATGCGGAAGCAACTGCCGCCGCCTTCGCGCTGTTTGTAGTCGAGGCGGGCCTGGTTGCTTTCGCATAGCTCGCGGGAAATATACAGGCCCAGGCCGGTGCCTTTGTTCTCGGTGGTGTGAAATGGCTCGAAAAGGCGTGGAACCTGTTCCGCCGATACACCGGGGCCGTCGTCGAGCACTTCCAGTACCGGCAGGTCGCTGCTGGCGTCGCGGAACAGACGCAGCCAGACCTGGCCGTGGGGGTTGCGCTGGGCGCTGTAGCGGAGGCCATTCTGCACCAGGTTGGTCAGCACCTGTGTGAGCTGGTTGGGATCCATGCGTGTCTGCAGGCTGCCGACACCGGTTTCCACATGGAGCTGCTGGGTGCTCGGCAGGCTGTTGCGGAATTCCCCGGCGAAACGGTGTAGCCAGTATTTCAGGTCGAGCAGTTGCGGCTCGGACTGGCGCCGGCGGGACAGTTGCAGGACGTTCTCGATCACCAGGTTCATCCGCCGCGAGTGGTCCTGGATGATCTGCAGCAGGCGCTGGTCCGGTCCGTCCAGATGCTCCGACTCTTGCAGCAGTTGCGCCGCGTGGCTGATGGCGCCGAGCGGGTTGCGGATCTCGTGGGCGATGCCGGCGGTCAACCGGCCGAGGGCGGCGAGCTTGAGTTGCTGGGCCTGCTGGGCGATCTGCGAGATGTCGTCGAGGAATACCAGGGTGTGTTGCTGCTTGCCGCGTTGCAGCAGCACGAAGCTGGGTTGCAGCGCGGGGCCGCCTTCCTGGGCCTTGAGTTCGGCCGGGCGCAGGGTCGGGTTGTCGTGCCATTGCTGCAGGCGCACGACCAGTGCCGGGAAGTAGGGATCGATGATCCGCCCGGCGAGCCGTTCCTGGCCGAGCAGGCCCAGCGCTCCCTGGTTGGCGAGCAGCACGCGGCGCTGGCTGTCGAGCACCAGGATGCCGGTGCGCATGCGTTGCAGGATCTGCTCGTTGAGCGCTTCCAGGTTGGCGACATCGGCGGCGCGCTGTTCGGCGAGGGTCTCGCTGACTTGCAGGCGCCGCGACAGGCCCTGGACGAACAGCGCCGCGGCGAAGCACAGCGCGCCGAGGGCGCCGGCCTGCAGGTAATGGGAGGCGGCGGACGGGCGGCTGAGGCTGAGGTAGAAGGTCAGGTAGATCAGCGCGATGGCCGCCAGGGCGGCGATCAGCAGGCCGATGCGGCCGCGCAGCAGGATGTTGGCGATGGCCACGGCGACGATCAGCAGGTTGCCGATACCGCTGGGCGTGCCGCCGGCGGCATAGAACAGGCTGGACAGCAGCAGCACGTCGATCAGCGCCAGGGCGAACACCTGGGCCAGGTGGTGCGGCCGCTGCATCAGGGTGGCGACCAGCACGTTGATGATCAGGTACAGCCAGCTTCCATAGCGGAACCAGTCGGCGTTGGTCACCTCGAGCAACTGGTTGTCCAGTTCGCTGGAGATCAGCAGCACCAGGGCCAGGCCGATGATCAGCCGGTACAGGTTGTAGAGCCGCAGGATGCGCTGGCTCTGGTTGCTGCCGAGCGGAAGGGATTCAGCCGTCACCGTGCTTCGGTCCCTGGGTCAGGTGAAGCTTCGAGCAGTACCAGTTCCCGTCGTGCGGCAGGGCGTGGTCCTGCGGGACGTGCACGCCGCAATGGGCGCAACGCACCATGGGCGTGGCGCCCGGCTCCGACTTCTCGCTGGGGCGGGGAGCGGCGGGGCGTTTGAAGCGGCGCCACAGCCAGATGGCAAGGGCGATCAGCGCGATCCAGAAGAGCAGGCGACCCATGGTTTTCCCTTCGTAGGAGGAGAGTCGCAGTGTATCCAAGAACCGCTTCGCGATCCGCTATGTCTTGGGCATTCGTGGGGAAAGGGGCTGTTCTTTATTGAGATAATTCTTATGTATATACAATTGGCTGGTCGACTCCAATCCCAGATCTCGCGGGCGAATGCCCCGGTGCCCGCTGGCTGGGCGCCAGGTTAAGACCGGAGTCGCGCTTTGCGGCGCGCCGACGGACGGAGGATTGACGGCCATCCTGTCGACTCATATTGTATATACATATGCGGTGGAAGACCTGCCAGGCACGGGTTCCGGTGCGAACCCTGCGCTTTCGACGGCCCGCCCCGCTGTTTCTGACCGGCCGACCCAGCCGGCCACTTCCCACACAAGAACAAGTAAAGAGGAAACACCCATGACCACCGCTACCCGCCATCCGACCCCGCAACGCAGAGCCCCGCTACTCGCCAGGAGTGCTCGTATCTAGGTCGGTCCGGGGCCAGGCGTACCCGCCAGCCCGTTACTGCGGAGAAATGCCATGTCGGAAGAACTTGCCATGGGCAGTACTGTCGTGAAAGGGCACGCCTTGGCGCGCCTGCTGGGTTTCAGCCTGATTGGAATAGTGCTGTTTTTCGTTCCCGTGGAGCTGGCCGGACGCTCGACCCTGCTGCTGGATCATGCCGCCACGCTTTTGCAGACCCATGCCCGGCCGCTGGTGATAGGCGCGGCGCTGCTGTTCATGCTCTACGGCGCCATCGCGCCCTGGTGCAACGGGTCCTGGCGCCAGGACTCGACCCGCCTCCTGTTCAGCGTGTTCAAGGTGCTCGGCCTGCTGATTGGCATCAGCTACCTGTTCGGCGTCGGTCCGGCCTTTATCTACCAGCCGGACATGCTGCCCTTCCTGTTCGAGAAACTGGTGCTCAGCCTGACGGTGATCGTGCCGCTGGGCGCCCTGGCGCTGGTGTTCCTGATCGGCTTCGGCCTGCTGGAGCTGATCGGCGTACTGATGCAGCCGGTGATGCGCCCGCTCTGGCGGACTCCGGGCAAGTCGGCGATCGACGCGGTGGCTTCCTTCGCCGGCAGCTATTCGGTGGGCCTGCTGATCACCGACCGCATGTACCGCGAGGGCCACTACAGCCTGCGCGACGCGGCGATCATCGCGACCGGTTTCTCCACCGTCTCGGTGCCCTTCCTGGTGGTGGTGGCCAGGACCCTCGACCTGATGGATCAATGGAACCTGTACTTCTGGAGCACCTTGCTGGTCACCTTCCTGGTGACCTCGGTCACCGCGCGCCTCTATCCGTTGGCCTCGCTGCCTTCGCAACGGTTGCCCGAGCCCGAGCTGGAGCAGGGTGAGAGCCGTATCGGCAGCGCCTGGCGCGCGGGCCTGACCCAGGCGGCCTGCGCCCCGTCCCTGGGCCGGGCGCTGTGGGGCACCTTCGTCGATGGCCTGCGCATGACCTCCGCGATCCTGCCGAGCATCCTCGCCGTCGGCCTGATGGGCCTGCTGGCGGCCAAGTACACCCCGCTGTTCGACGCCATCGGCCTGCTGTTCTACCCGGTCACCTGGCTGTTCGGCCTGGAGCAGCCGATGCAGGTGGCCAGCGCATTGGCTTCCGGGCTGGCGGAAATGTTCCTGCCGGTGATGCTGCTCAAGGATGCCGACCAGGTGGTGCGCTTCGTCACCGCCATCGTCTCGGTGAGCAGCGTGCTGTTCTTCTCCGCATCCATCCCCTGCATGCTCGCCACGCGGATTCCCCTGCGCCTGCGCGACCTGCTGCTGGTGTGGCTGCAACGCAGCCTGCTCAGCCTGGTGTTCAGCATCCCGTTGGCCCACCTGGCGCAATTCCTGGGTTGGCTCTGACGGCCGCCCCTTGTCTTCCATCCATTACGAGGAGCCTGTCATGACCAAGTTCCGTGACGTCGAAATCCGTGCCCCGCGCGGCACCCAGTTGAATGCCAAGAGCTGGCTGACCGAAGCGCCGCTGCGCATGCTGATGAACAACCTCGACCCGGAAGTCGCCGAGAACCCGAAGGAGCTGGTGGTCTACGGCGGCATCGGCCGCGCCGCGCGCAACTGGGAGTGCTACGACAAGATCGTCGCCACCCTCAAGGAGCTGAACGACGAC
>NZ_CAJFCI010000069.1 GCF_904061905.1 Zestomonas carbonaria | reverse complement strand
AAGGTGATCAAACGCATGGCCTATGGCTTCCGGGACTCGGACTACTTCTTCCTGAAAATCAAGGCCGCCTTCCCCGGGAAAGCGCGATGAACCAAAAAAGGGGGGGGACGCAGAAGGTGCATGGCCAGAACGCTGTCCAGCCTCCAGCCTCTTTCCATTACAATCTCCCCCTTTCCTCCATCCCAAGCAGTTACTCCCTATGCTGGTCGATTCCCATTGCCACCTCGATCGCCTGGATCTCGCGACCCATGGCGGTTCCCTGGATTCCGCCCTGGATGCCGCGCGAGCGTGCGGTGTCGGGCATTTCCTGTGCATCGGCGTGAGCGCCGACAATGCCGCCGCGGTCAAGGCGCTGGCCGAGCGCTATGCGGACGTGGATTGCTCGGTGGGGGTGCACCCGCTGGACCTCGAACCCGGCGCCGCGCCGGCCCTGGACTGGTTGCTGGGCGAGCTGGAGCACCCTCGGGTGGTGGCGATCGGAGAGACGGGGTTGGATTATCACTATGAGCCGGAAGCGGCCGAGTTGCAGCAGGAGGCCTTCCGGCTGCACCTCGAGGCGGCGCGGATCACCGGCAAGCCGGTGATCGTGCATACCCGCGCGGCGCGGGCCGACACCCTGGCGTTGCTGCGCGAGGCGGCCTTGCCGCAGGCCGGGGTATTGCACTGCTTCACCGAGGATTGGGAGATGGCCAGGGCTGCCCTGGATCTCGGTTTCTATATCTCGCTGTCCGGCATTGTCACCTTCCGCAATGCCGACGCCCTGCGCGAGGTCGCCCGCCGGGTGCCGGCCGGCCGCTTGCTGGTGGAGACCGATTCTCCCTACCTGGCGCCGATTCCCTACCGCGGCAAACCCAACCTGCCGCAGTACGTGCGCGAAGTGGCGGAATTCCTGGCCAGCGTGCGGGGGACCAGTTTCGAGAAACTGGCGGAGCAGACCACCGCCAATTTCCAGCGCCTGTTTCCGCTCGCCCGGGTAAATCGCGGATAAAAAAAACCCGGGTTCTGGGGGATGAATCCGGGTCAAGACCATTAGGAGTAAATCAAGGTACGCAGTCCACGGTACCTTGCCTGACGGGGCACTTGGGGGGAGGTGCCGCACACCAGTAACTTTGAGTATTGGTGAAGATTGACGCGCGTCCAGGCTGTCCAGCTCGTTTTTTAAACAGATTTGGAATACTGGCACGGCTGTTGAGTGCTCATCTCGTTGCCATCTGACCTAACAGCGCCAAGGTTTCCTCGATCACCCGCGCTTCGGTATAGAAGTGCGGGGAGAAGCGGATGCCGGGCCCGCGCTGGGCACACACCACCTGCTCGCTTCGGAGTTTCTCGAACAGCTCGCGATTGTCCTGGCCGTCCAGCGTGAACGTCAGGATTCCGGCGCGCCGGGCGGGATTGCGTGGGCTGTGCAGGGTGACACCGTTGATCCGCTCGAGCCCGTCGAGCAACCACTGCACGCGTTCGTGCAGGGCATTGCCCACGTTCTTCATGCCGACTTCCTCCAGCAGCGACAGGCTGGCTTCCAGGGCCATGGCGGCCAGCATGTTCGGGCTGCCACATTCGAAGCGCTTGGCGCTGCGTGCCGGCTGCCAGTCGTTGCGGTCGTAGTCGCCGGCATGTTCGAGCATGTGCCAGCCGTATTCGTGCAGCTTGAGTTGTTCGCGCAGGTCGCTGCGGCAATAGAACACGCCAAGCCCTTCGGGGCCGAGCATCCATTTGTGGCCGTCGGCCATGGCGAAGGCACAGTCGCAGCTTTTCACGTCGAAGGGCAGGGCGCCGAGCTGCTGGATGGCGTCGACGCAGAGCAGCACGCCGCGCTGGCGGCATCCCTGGCCGAGGCGCTCCAGGTCGAGACGCAGGCCGCTGGCGTACTGCACGGCGCTGATCGACATCAGCCGGGTGCGTGGGCCGCAAGCGCTCAGCAGGGCGCCTTCCGGGTCGCCGCCACTCAGGGAAACCTGTACGACTTCAACGCCGTGCGGTTTCAGGGCTTCCCAGACGACGCGGTTGGACGGGAATTCCTCGTTGCTGATGACGACCCGGTCGCCGGGCTGCCAGTCCAGGCCGAAGGCGACGAAGGACAGGGCTTCCGATGTGTTCTTTACTAAGGCGATGTCCGCGCTGGTCGGCGCATTGAGCAGGCGCTTGAGCCGGTCGCGCAGCTGGCGCTCCAGTACCAGCCAGTCGGGATAGTCGCGGGCGCCGAGGCGCACGTTCTGTTCGGCGAAGCTCGCCACGGCCGCGGCGGCCCGGCGTGGCCAGGGCGCGACGGCGGCGTGATTCAGGTAACGCAGCCCCGGGGCTTGGGGAAACTCGTCTTGATAGCCATACATGGTCTTATGATCCGTGCAATTTCACGCTAAATAGGCATAATACGCGCCTTCGCTTTTTGACCTTGCAGTCTATTTATGCAGAAAGAACCCCGAAAGATTCGTGAATTTCGCCGCCGTGAGCAGGAGATCCTCGACACTGCGCTGAAGCTGTTCCTCGAACAGGGGGAAGACAGCGTCACCGTCGAGATGATCGCCGACGCCGTGGGCATTGGCAAAGGCACCATCTACAAGCACTTCAAGTCCAAGGCGGAGATCTACCTGCGCCTGATGCTGGACTATGAGCGCGACCTCAATGCCCTGTTCCATTCCGAGGATGTCGACCGCGACAAGGAAGCGCTGTCGCGTGCCTATTTCGAGTTCCGCATGCGCGATCCGCAGCGCTACCGGTTGTTCGACCGCCTGGAAGAGAAGGTGGTGAAGGGCAGCCAGGTGCCGGAGATGGTCGAGGAACTGCACAAGATCCGCGCCTCCAACTTCCAGCGCCTGACCCAACTGATCGAAGGCCGCATCGCTGAAGGCAAGCTCGAGGACGTTCCCGCCTATTTCCACTACTGCGCGGCCTGGGCGCTGGTGCACGGCGCCGTGGCGCTGTACCACTCGCCGTTCTGGAGCAGCGTCCTGGAGGACCAGGAGGGCTTCTTCCAGTTCCTCATGGACATTGGCGTGCGCATGGGCAACAAGCGCAAGCGCGAAGGCGAGGCGCCAGGCAACTGAGAAGGTTCCCGGCGCACGAGGGGATATACTCAACGTGACAGCCGCCGGAGCCTTTCATGATCGTCGACCGCCAGGGCAGGCGATTCCGCAACCTGCGGGTCAGCCTGACCGCCGCCTGTAACTACGCCTGCACCTACTGCGTGCCCGATGGCAAGCGCCTGGTGGCGACGCAGGATGAGTTGTCCGCAGAGGCCATGGTGCGCGGGGTGGTCTACCTGATGGAGGCCGCCGGCATCGAGCGTCTGCGCATCACCGGCGGCGAACCGCTGGTCAGCCCCAGGCTGGAGCCTTTCTTGCGCGGCGTCCGCGGCCTGGGCCTGGTCGATATCAGCCTGACCAGCAATGGCCAACTGCTTGCCCGCAAACTGCCGATACTGCTCGAAGCCGGTATTCGCCGCCTGAACATTTCCCTCGATACCCTGGACGCCGAGCGTTTCCGCCAGATCGCCCGTGGCGGCGATCTGCGCAGCGTGCTCGATGGGCTGGAGCGGGCCCGGGCGGCAGGTATGAAGATCAAGCTCAACATGGTGCCGCTGCGCGGGCAGAACCTCGATCAGGTTCTTCCGCTGCTGGAGTACTGCCTGGAGCGGGGATTCGAGCTGCGCTTCATCGAGCTGATGCGCATGGGGCACCTGGCCCATGATGCGAACACCTTCCAGCAACGCTTCGTCGGTATCCAGGAGTTGCTGGATCTGGTGGGCGAGCGTTATCCGTACGTGCAGGCCGACGCACCGCTGGACGCCACGGCGCTGCGCTACGAGATACCCGGTCTCGGCTTCTTCGGCGTGATCGCCAACGAGAGCGTGCCGTTCTGCCGGACCTGTTCGCGGCTGCGCCTGTCGTCGACCGGCTGGTTGCATGGCTGCCTGTCGTCAAGCAACCGGCACTATATCGGCGACCTGCTCGACAAGCCGCGCCACCAGGCCCTGCCGGTGCTGCAACGATTGCTGGTCAAGGCCCTGGCGGACAAGCAGGAAGTGGCTTTCTCCGGCGGTGCGACGATCATGAAGGTCATCGGCGGCTGATCACGATGGATTTGGCGCGGAAGATGCAGACGGACCCTATCCGCCGGTTTCTCGTCACCGGCATAGGGAGGACTGCAATGCGATACCTGATTCCGCTCTGGATGGCGTTGGCCCTGGGCGGCTGCATGAAGATCAGCGATATGGCCGACAGCACTCGCTATCACCTGAGCGATGCCGGGCTGCTCGACCACAGCGAAACCCGCCGCGCCAGCCCGTGGCGCCTGCAGGCGGACTCCTTCATCTACATCGCCCAGGGCCATTTCGTGCCGCCGGGCAGTGCCTATCCGCGGCCCAACGTGGTGGCGGAGGAGACCTTCAATGGCTTCGTCGAATACTTTCCCATGGTGCGCCGCGCCCGTGGGCCGGCGGGGCTCGAAGAGGCCATGGGGCAAGCCCGCGCGGCCGGGGCGCATTACCTGCTGTACAGCCGCTTCGCTTCTGCCGACGACCGCATCGGAACCTATGACGAGTGGGCCGACGAGGAAGCGCTCGACCGGCTCGGGGTCGACAAGGGTGTGATCCAGATGATGCTGGTCGAGACCAATACCCGCTATCTGGTCGACACGGCGACCATCCGAAGCCGTGGCGGCTTTCTGACTTTCTACGACAACCAGCCGGAAGACCTGCTCGGCCCGCCGTTGCAGGATTACGCCCGCCGCCTGCTGGGCGTGCGTGAATAGGGAGGAACGATGAGCAAACCCGGCCAGGCCGATAACCTGCTGGCGCAGATCCCGAAATCCGAGAAGAAGGGCTTGCCGCCCGTGCACCTGTGGAATCCGGATTTCTGTGGCGACATCGACATGCGCATCGCGCGCGATGGCACCTGGTACTACATGGGCACGCCGATCGGCCGCAAGCCGATGGTGCGGCTGTTCTCCACCATCATCCGCCGCGATGGCGACGATTATTTCCTGGTCACTCCGGTGGAGAAGGTCGGTATCACCGTCGACGATGCGCCGTTCGTCGCGGTGAGCCTGCAGGTGGAAGGAGAGGGGGAGGGGCAGGTACTGCGCTTCGTCACCAACGTCGAGGATGAAGTGGTGGCCGATGCCGGGCATCCGCTGCGTGTCGAGGTCGATGCGGAGAGTGGCGAGCCATCGCCCTATGTGCTGGTGCGCGGCAACCTGGAGGCGCTGATCCATCGCAACGTGTTCTACCAGTTGGTGGAACTGGCGGTGGAGCGGGAAATCGAAGGAGAGCCCTGGCTGGGAGTGTGGAGCGCCGGAACCTTCTTTCCAATCGGGCCGCAGCCAGAATAGTTGGCTGCCCATGAAAAAAGGCTCCCCAGGGAGCCTTTTTGTTCCATCGACGCTTTCTTGTAGGGTGCGCCGCGCGCACCGATAAGGCGGCAGCGCCAATGTTTCCGGTCGTTCCCGGTAAACGGTGCGCATGGCGCACCCTACCAGAGCTTACATGTTGGGGTAGTTCGGCCCGCCGGTGCCTTCCGGGGCGACCCAGGTGATGTTCTGGGCCGGGTCCTTGATGTCGCAGGTCTTGCAGTGCACGCAGTTCTGCGCGTTG